>CAJAHH010000049.1 GCA_903939515.1 uncultured Verrucomicrobiota bacterium | reverse complement strand
GGTTGTTTCCCACCCCGCCTCTCAGCGACGCAGTTACCTTCAGCTACACGGCGCCATGCCAGCACCGTACTCGGTCTTTCACCGGTTAGTCGTTTCAGTTTCATGTTCACACGTAGGGCGATTTCTCCGAAAGCGCCAATGTCTGCGGGCATGGAACACCGCAGAGCAGGCCCGCCACAGCACAGGACCGCTCGGAGATCGGTCCCTACCTAGAAGCAGAATCAGCCTGGGCGCCTCATCGGGCTACATCCCGGATTCCCGCTACAAACTCGGCCTCGCCTGAGCACCTCCGAGGTGGGGCGATTTCTCCGAAAGCGCCGCGTCGGCACACACGGGCCGCTCGGAGATCGGTCCCTACCTAGGAGATCCTAGGGCGACATCCGGGGGCTAACAGCCAACTTGGGGGCAGCAGCGGGACCGAGCCGGAACGAGCATTGGAGGCGATCACCCAAACCCCTCGCGCGCAGCGCGAAGGCGACTTCCTCCCCCGAGCCTCTCTGCGAGCGCAGGACCGGTCCCGCGGAGCCACCACCCGCCCGCGCACCCAAAAATCTCTCCTTATGGAGCCTGTCTCCAATAATTAAAAATAAGCGAGAGTGGCCCCTTTTGTGTAAATGTGTGGGACCGACCCCGGCGGGATTAGCGGGGCTGAGGGAAGATGGCGGAGAGTCCGTCGACGATTTGCTCTTCGTTGACCGAACCTTTCTGGGCCTTGTCCCACTGGGTCCACCAATGCTCAGCCATGGTTGTCCATTCGCGGGCAGTGATCTTGCCGTCGTGATCCGTATCGGCCGATTCCGTCACGGGCTGAGCGATGAACATACCCGGACCAAAACCACCAGGGCCACCACCAGGGCCACGATCTGGACCTCCACCCGGACCCCCCGGACCACCACGGCCCTCTGGACCCCCGGGACCCCCACGACTTCCACGACCTCCACGACCACCGGGGCCGCCGGGCATACCGAGTTCCATCCCGGGCGACGTTCCCGCCAACTGGGCTGCGACCGACTGATGGCGCAGCAACACGAAACCCTTGATGGGCTTGGGAGGATCGCCAAAGGGATTTAGGCCGGGACCTCCACGGCCGGGACCGCCAGGGCCGCCGGGGCCGCTAGGACCTCCAAAGCCTCCGGAACCTCCTGGGCCGCCGGGTCGACCATTCTCTCCTGGCCGTCCGTTGCCGCGAGGGCCACCCGGGCCGCCGCCGCCAAACGTGTTGCCGGCCACAGCTTTGCCCGAAACCACCTGGTTGAAGCGCTCCAGTTTTTCGGGCGACTCCTCCGCCACACTCGGGCGCAGCAGCGCGCCCACTTCATCCACCTGCCGAGTCAGACGCTCCGGTTGGAAAATCGTGCCCTGAAACTCCTTCATGCGGGCCAAGTAGGCATCCTTAAATGCAGGTACCGCGAAGACTCGCTCGAAAAAGCGGTTCTGGCCGGACCAGGGCTTCTGAACACTGAGTTGTTCGCGCTGCTCTTGGCTGCCCTGCATGGGGAAATTGCCGAAGGAATGGTCGAGATCCCACGGTACGAACTGGAACCGATCGGTCTTCGGATGCAGGTACATCACGTAATTTTGACCGAGGGTCAGAATCGAATCGAGGGTGCTGAGCCACACAGTCACCGCCATAAAACGACCAAAGGCCTCAACATCAAGGAACTCTGGGGCTCGACGAGCGAAGTCCGTGTCGCTGGCCTGGGTGACGAGTCGCGCGAAGTCGATGACCCGTTGCTTTTGTTTTGCCGTCAGCTCGGACTTGGCGTCGTAGATTTGCTGGTAGGCCTTCCAATCGTCCCCCAAGTGTTGAAACAAGGTCGGTGTCACCGGCTTGAAGATGGCGCCTTTCTTGGTGCCGAAATGCCCGTCCGCCCAGTGGTTGTCGGGATTTTCGACGATGGAATACAGACCCAAATAGTCGTTGGTGTGGGCTCCCGATGCCGTAACCCGAACCCGCGCATAGGTGGTGCGCGGCGCCGGAACTCCAGCATCGCGATACAAGGCGTACGACAAGGGCTCATTCATCCACGAGGCGTCGGTGACGTTGTTGTGGAGATTGATCTTGGCCACCCCGGCAAACTGCTGGTTGGAGACGAACTCGTTGAGGTCGAGCTTGAGAGATTTTTTGTCGCTCATACGAGAACCCATGTAGGTGCCGTTGCCCTTGTAACGCACGGCGACATTGGTCAAGCGAGTACCAGCGATCTCCAAATCAGCGTGGACGTATTCGAAAACGAGACCCGCAGCACCACTGAGTCCGTTGCGTCCGCCGTCCTTAGCTAGGAGCTTCGGACCAAAACCACCGCCGCCGCCACCCGGACGACCGCCGGGGCCACCGGGATTCATCGACAGAGCCTGATTGAAGCCCTCGCGCAGGGCATCGGTATCCAAATGCCCCTTCTTCTCTTTGTCCCATTCCGAAGACCAGCGACGAAAGGCTCCAAAAAACTCTTCCCGAGTCACCGAGGCGTCTTGGTTGGCGTCTAGGGCCTTCAACCATACGGGCGCCATGAAACGGTTTGGGTTGAAGCCGCCTCGACCCCCAAAGGGCCCGTCACCGCCTCCCTTGGGCTCGAGCGCTTGCCACTGCCCAGCCGGAAACTCGAGACGGACATCCCAGACCTTTTGCAGTGAAAACAACTCTTGGGGAGACGTGGGGTTCCCAGCCAGGGCAGAGATACCCGCTGAAATCAGACTAGCGAACAGGAGGGAAGCACGGCTCTTCATCTATGAACGGATAGACCTCTGTGTGACAATCCGGTTACGCGCCCCAAAGTTTTCAGCGGGACCGGGCCGAAGCGAGCATTGGAGGCGATCACCCAAACCCCTCGCGCGCAGCGCGAAAGCGACTTCCTCCCCCGAGCCTCCCTGCGAGCGCAGGACCGGTCCCGCGCTAGCTCGCCCGGGAAGCATCAGCAGCCCTAAAATCCCTCGGGGTTGCGCCAGGGCCCGTCCATGGGTCAGCCTGCAGAACCACCGCCCCATGCTCACCTTCCCCATTTCTCGCCGTTCTCTCTGGGTGCTGTTTCTGGGGCTTCTCCTGAGCTCGCCGTGCGCCGCCCAAGAAGAGCCCAATTTTGACGTGGCCGCAGAAGCCCTCCGTCAGGTGGCTCGACACTCCGGGGTCTTTCACGCACCGCCCGTGCTCATGCCCACCCGCAAACTGCCGGACGGTCCGCTGTTGGGGAATGGCGACCTGGGCGTGGCCATCGGCACCGTCACCGAACGACGGCGCTACCACGGATTAGGGGAGGACGGAGGCGCCAAGGTAACCACCCGTTTCACGACGGCGACCAACAGCCCGGAACGCCACCGTTTCTGGATCGCCAAGAATGATTTCTGGAAGACCAAGTCGATCTACCCCAACGGCCATCCCTGTCCCATCGCGGCGATCGACCTCAACATTCCTGCATTGTTCAACGGGATCTACCACGCCGAACAACGACTAGAGACCGGCGAGGTCCTCCACACCTTACGCACCACTCAACGGGTCGAAGATCCACCGCCCTTCACCCGGGCTGGAGCCACCCTCCGGATGCGCTCGTGGGTCGCGGCGACCGAAAACCTGCTCGTCATCGAGTTGTCGGTCGATGGACAAGCGTCCGATACCAATCCCTTCGGTCCTACCGACCTGATCGGCATCGACGCCACCCTCGCCCCCATCACCGGCAATGAGGCGGAGACCGCTTCAGGAAATTTGCCGGATGGCTACTGGTCGGTCCGGAAGTTCGTCTCCACCGAACGCTCCCTCGCGCTCGAACAGAAACCGTTGCGCAAGGCCAGCGAGGCGGCGGTTGCCATGCGGTTGTTCCATCACCGCAAACCCGGACTGCCGTGGAGCCGAGGCGATGGCTGGTCGGCCGATCGGTTCGTGCTCTCACCGGCGCAACCCATCGTGCTAGTTGCCGCCGTGGTCACTGATGAGGAATCCGCCCATCCGCTCGATGAGGCCAAGAAGCGGATCGCTGCTCTCACCCCGGAACGCCTCGAGACCCTCCGCTCGGAACATCGTCAGTGGTGGCGGAATTTCTGGTCGCAGTCGTTTGTGAAAATCGGCGACCCGCTGCTCGAGCGGTACTACTACGGTTCGCTTTACCTGATGGCTGCTTGCAGTCGAAATCCAAAATTTCCGCCCTCGCTCTTCGGCAACTGGACGACGACGGACGGTCCCTCGTGGCAGGCCGATTACCACCTGAACTACAATCATCAGGCTCCGTGGTGGGGCGTGTTCGCGTCCAACCATCCCGAATTGGCCGAGCCCTACGATGCGCCCATTCTCGACTACCTGCCGACCGCGCGGACCAACGCCCAAGAACTCCTGAAAGTGCGGGGAGTGTACTACGACGTCGGCGTGGGACCCCGAGGCCTAGAGACCTCCTTTATGCCCGATGGTCATGGTATTCCTGGTGAAGGCCGCCGGATGTTCCTCGGCCAAAAGAGCAATGCCGCCTTCGCCGCGGTGAACATGTTCCTGCGCTTTTATCACACCTACGACCGGGACTATGCGCAGAAAGTTTATCCCTTCCTGCGCGAAACAGCCCTGTTCTGGGAAGACTACCTGCACCTAGACAAAGGCCGTTACGTAATCCGCAACGATGCCTCCGGCGAGGTCGGCGACGGCGGCAGTGACCGCAACAACTGCCTGTCCCTAGGACTCGTACGAATGCTCTTCCAAGGGATGCTGGACGTGAGCACGGAGTTGGGAACCGATGCCGACCGGCGCGACCGATGGCGGGATATTCTCGGGCGGCTCAGCGACTTCCCCACGGTGGAGGTCGATGGCATCCGACGCATCCGGGGAGCCGAGGCCGGGCCTGCCGCGAGTCGGATCGGGCCGTCGCGCAACAACACCCGCCTCGAATGGATGGGCATGGTCTGGCCCACGGGAGTCCTCGGCCTGGGTTCCGATCCTGCAATGCTGCGCCTGTTGCAAGACGACGCCCGGGGCTGGGCTGAGAGCGAATGGATCGGACACTTCAACGGATTTAGCATCACCTTTCCGGGAGCCGCTCGAGTGGGGTATGATCCCGAGGATCTCCTCCGCAAACTGCGCCGCCAAGTCACCGAATTCGGGCTTCCCAATCTCATGATCTTTGGCGGAGGTGGTGGCATCGAGAACTGCTCAGGCGTGCCCGCCACGATCAATGAGATGCTCCTGCAATCGCACGATGGAGTCTTGAGGCTATTCCCGGTCTGGCCGCGAGATCGGGCCGCCCAATTTGGAAACTTGCGGGCCCGAGGCGCGTTTCTGGTGAGCAGCCAATTCAGAGAAGGACGAGTTCAGTCCGTCCAAATCCGCAGCGAGCGGGGGCGCGAATGCGTCATCCAAAACCCCTGGCCCGGTCAGCCCTGGGGAGTGCTGCGGAAGGGACACTCCTTGGAAGCGCTCCCTGCAAACCGGGCCAGCCTCGCGACCCGACCCGGAGAAATCTTCGAGCTAAAACCTCTCCACCCCTAAACCACCGACTCCGTGGGCCGACAGACTATTGCCCGCCTCTGCCTCCGGCTCGGCCTAAACAGTGCCGACCTACTTTGCACGGCTACCCACTGAACGCAGCCTCTCACGACCTCAGGACCTCAGACACGAGCGATAAAATCGAAAGCGCACCGCTCTACCGCAGTCCGTTAAAAATACCGGGCCCTAGATCTTCAATCCAAGGAGCGACCTCGCCAGTGTCTTGAAGTCATCACACCGGATCCTGTTTTGGCTAAAGCAAGTGCTGCAGGGTTTTTACATCAAAGAGAATTGGAAAAATCTCTATACTCTGACAGCTTATGGTTACTTCGTCGGTCTGGTGATGAACTCGACTGGCCGGAGGGAAACACTGAAAACAGTCTGTGACTCATGTCTGATAACGTCATCATCCGAGCTCTTCGACATGTCCGAATATCCATGGCCCAATGGGTGGATTCCGACTTCATCCCCGGCGGCGCTCTGGCCCTGAAGGAAAAGCCCGAACAAGTCGAATGGGTCCGCACTCTTCCGTTCCTCTTCCTGCACCTGGGCTGCCTGGGTGTCATCTGGACCGGTTGGAGTTGGACGGCCGTCCTCACGGCAGTCTCCCTCTACTTCATTCGGATGTTCTCCGTCACCGGTTTCTTCCACCGGTATTTCTCGCACCGCACCTTCAGCACCTCCCGCTTCATGCAGTTTATTTTTGCGGTGATGTGCGGCACCTGCGTCCAACGCGGGGCGTTGTGGTGGGCTGCGTCGCATCGCCACCATCACCAGCACTCCGATGAGCCCGATGACAAGCACTCGGTGCGGCAAAAGGGTTTCCTCTGGGCTCACATTGGCTGGATTACCTGCTCCAAGAATTTCCCGACCGACTACAGTCGCATCAAGGATTTGACCAAGTTCCCAGAACTGGTGTTTCTCAATCGCTACGACTTGCTGGTCCCAGTGCTCTTCGCCCTTTCCCTAACGGGCATCGGCTCACTGCTCCATCACTTCGCGCCCTCTCTGGGGGTGACCGCTGGCCAATTATTGGTGTGGGGCTTCTTCATTAGCACCACTGCCCTCTTCCAAGCCACAGCCTGCATCAATTCGCTGGCGCATGTGTTTGGATCCCGCCGCTACAAGACAGACGACGACAGCAAGAACAGCCTCATCCTCGCGCTCATCACCCTCGGTGAAGGCTGGCACAACAACCACCACCAGCACATGACCTGTGTGCGACAGGGTTTCTTCTGGTGGGAGATAGATATCACTTACTACACGCTGAAAATGATGTCGTGGACCGGCCTCATTTGGGATTTGCGACCGGTTCCGAAGGCAGCCTACTCGGTGTTGGAACTCAAACGCTAAGCCTAAATGCTGAAGCGGACCCACGCAGAAGCTTTCAGGAGATAGGTCCTAGGAGATAGCACTGAGGATATCCTCACTCAGATCTCTATCCGCCCTCAAATCCAAGTGTCGAATCCTAGCATTGAAAAAGCCGACCTCTGCGCCTTAGGCGGGGTCGGCTTTATTCATTTCCTAACAAAGTGATGAGCAAGACCCGCTAGAACGCGGCCTACCCAAAGCCGAGTTACTTTCGGCGCAGGGGGGCACTGGCTCGACGCATCTCGCGTTCGTCCTCGCGCTTACGGACATCCTGACGTTTATCGTACTCAACCTTGCCCTTACAAATGGCCAGCAACAGCTTCACTCGATCACCCTTCCAGTAGAGGGACAAAGGGACTAACGAATTGCCTTTCACATTGGCCAAGTCCGCCAACTTCCGGATCTCGGACTTATTGAGCAGGAGCTTGCGGGGAGCCTTCGGTGCATGGACCTCATGGGTCGCAAAGACGTACTCCTCGATATGAGCGTTGTGCAGCCACACCTGCCCGCGCTCCACCTTCGCGAAGGCGTCGGCGATCTGAACCTTGCCAGCCCGCACCGACTTCACCTCAGAGCCTCGCAGAACCAACCCAGCCTCGTAGGTATCGAGGATGTGGTAATCCCGCCGGGCTTTAGAGTTGGTGACAATTTCGGACATAAGAGCAAAACGCCGGAGAAGGGTTTCTCCGGCGCGACGACCATGGGCTCAGGAAAAATCGGTTCCGATTAACTCGGCTCCGAAGCAGCAACTTCTCTTAGGCTGCCACCGTCTTGCGGCGGCGCTTAGGAGCCGGCTTCCCGACCACTACTTCAGCGGCCTCGGAGGACTCTTCCATCGTGGATTCGAAGGTAATCTTTCCTTCGATGATCTCGAGCAGCGCAATATCTGCGATACCGGCACCCAATGGGGGTTCCACGAGAGGACGGCACATGCCGCCGCCGCCGCCCGAGGTGAGCTGGCGAACCCGGCGAGACATGAGATTCACCAGGGTGCTGGGATTCCCGACGATTTCGAGGGCTTTCTTGGTCAGTTCGGAGTTCATCGCGTCAACAGTTGAACCCGTAGGATAGGACAGGAATCGGCCTCGGCAACAGCTTTATCCGGAGGGTCAGACGATGAAATGATGAAGAGAACCCCAGGAGCCTACCCGAGCGAATGAAGATCAGAGCGACCACCTGAAAGTCCTTTTCCAACGACAACCCCCGACACTGATTAAGGCATCACCACCGCGCTCCCCCCCGACCACCCCAGGCACCCCAGGCGGCAGCGGGACCGGGCCGGAACGAGCATTGAAGGCAGACACCCTCAGTCCCTTCGAGCACCGAGCGAAAAATTCTTCCGTCTGTGCCTTGCTGCGAGTGCAGGTCCCGTCCCGCGAAGCCCGCACCGAGACCACAGCCCCCTCCAGCGTTCCCAACGCAATTCTGAGCCTTCCTGCGAGCGCCGGACGCCGGGTCAGGAGACCCGGCCTACAAGGGCCTCGCGGGTTCATCCACGAAGAACGGGAGGTGATTCAGGAGCAACCCGAACCACCTCCCAGCTCTCACCCTAAGCTCACATGTGAGCGATGAGATTGTCACCGAAGGCCGAGCATTTGATCTCGGTCCCACCCTCCATGAGTCGAGCGAAGTCGTAGGTCACCTTCTTCGAACCGATCGCCCCGTTGAGACCCTTGAGAATCAAATCGGCCGCCTCAATCCAACCCAGATGACGCAGCATCATTTCACCCGAGAGCACCACCGAACCCGGATTGACCATGTCCTTGCCGGCGTACTTGGGCGCCGTACCGTGAGTGGCCTCGAAAATAGCGTGGCCGGTGATGTAGTTGATGTTGCCGCCCGGAGCGATGCCGATGCCACCCACCTGAGCCGCCAACGCATCGCTCAAGTAATCGCCATTCAAATTGAGAGTAGCGATCACGTCGAAATCGGTCGGTCGGGTGAGCACCTGCTGCAAAGCGATATCAGCGATGGAATCCTTGATGACGATGCCCGCACCCGGCTTGCCCTCGGGGATCTTGCACCACGGACCGCCATCAATTTCCACAGCTCCGAAGTGTTCCTTGGCCACCTTGTAGCCCCAGTCGCGGAAGGCTCCCTCGGTGAACTTCATGATGTTGCCCTTGTGGACCAAGGTCACCGACTTACGCCCGTTGGTGATGGCGTACTCAATGGCGCTCTGGATGAGGCGCACACAGCCCGAATAGCTCACCGGCTTAATACCAACGCCCACCTGAATGTCGGTCGGGAAACCCTCGTTGCCTGCCATCTTCCAGAAGTCGGCGGCCGCCTGGGTAGTGCCGAAACGAATCTTGGAAAACTGTTTGGGGAATTCCTTGGCGATGAAGTCCAAGATTTTCTGGGCTTCCGGAGTTCCGGGGGCGTATTCGATGCCGGCGTAAATGTCTTCGGTGTTCTCGCGGAAGATGACCATGTCCACCTGCTCCGGTCGCTTAACCGGGCTGGGCACGCCGGCAAAATACTGCACCGGACGCAAACACACATACAGGTCGAGCATCTGGCGCAGCGCCACATTCAGCGAGCGGATGCCTCCACCCACAGGGGTCGTCAACGGACCCTTAATGCCCACCAGGAACTCACGGAAAGCCTCGACGGTGTCGTCCGGCAACCAGTTGTTGAAGCGCTTGAAGCTCTCCTCTCCGGCGAAGACTTCCATCCAGGAAATCTTGCGCTGGCCACCATAGGCCTTGGCCACGGCCGCATCCATCACCCGCACCGCGGAGGCCCAGATATCCGGGCCGGTACCGTCACCCCGGATAAAGGGAATAATGGGTTGGTCGGGAACGTTGAGCTTGCCGTTCTGGATGCTGATCTTGCCGCCGTCAGGGACGGAACAGGTGGTGTAGGCCATGTGGGTTGTTCTTTCTCGAAAAAATTCACCGCCGTGGGGCTTCCACGGGAAAACCGGATTTAAACGGGTCAGACCCCAGTCGGGCAAGGGGAACTGGGAGGCCTGCAACTCTCAGTCCTAAATTAAGCGGGATCCGGACCCAGACCACCGGCGAGGCTTCTGGCTTTTTACGGAGCCATCCGCCCATACTTCCTGAGCCATGAACGTTTTTGTTACCGGCGGGGCTGGATACATCGGTTCGGTCTGCGTCGAAGAGCTTCTGAATGCCGGACATTCGGTCACGGTCTTCGACAATCTCTCCGAAGGCCATCGTTCCGCCGTAGATCCCAGAGCCTCGTTCGTGGGCGGGGATTTCAGCGACCGCAGCCTCATCGACTCGGTCATCGGCCAAGTCAAGCCCGAGGCCGTCATCCACTTTGCCGCACACGCGCTGGTGGGCGAGTCGATGACCAATCCCTCCAAGTACTTCCGCAACAACGTGGCTTCGGGCATCAACTTGCTCGACGCCTGTGTGACCCATGGGGTTCGGAAATTCGTCTTCAGCTCCACCTGCGCCACCTACGGCATCCCCGAAAAGATGCCCATGGACGAGACACTGCCGCAGCGGCCGGTCAATCCCTACGGCGAGTCCAAGCTCATGTTCGAGCGGATTCTCTCCTGGTACCGCGACCTCCACTGCCTGGAATTCGTGGCCTTCCGCTACTTCAACGCCGCCGGGGCCAGCGCCCAGTTTGGTGAACACCACCGCATCGAAACCCACCTCATTCCCAATGTGCTAAAAGTGGCCTTGGGACAAAAAGACCAAGTGGATATTTACGGCACCGATTATCCGACGCCCGACGGCACCTGCATCCGCGACTACATTCATATCGCCGATCTCGCTCAGGCCCATATCCAAGCCCTCGCCCCCGGCAAACATGGCTTTTTCAATCTGGGCAACGGCTCGGGTTTCTCGGTGCGCGAAGTCATCGAAGCCTGCCGGCGGATTTCTGGTCGGCCGATCGCTGTGGTGGAGAAAGACCGCCGCCCGGGAGATCCACCCCGCCTCGTCGCCGCCGCCCAAAAGGCCGCGACCGAACTCGGATGGCAGCCGCGCTTCCCGCACCTCGACCAAATTGTACAGACGGCCTGGGAATGGCATGTGAAGCACCCGGACGGTTACCCGGACTGAACTCCCCAGAAACAGCCAGAGCCATGAAACTTTTTTGCCGAATATGGATCGGGCTCTGGATCGTGTTCGCAGCGACGGCTGCTGAGTTGGTGCCGAGAAATTCTCGTCCGCCAGAATCCCCTCGGCCCCCATCGAGTCGTCTCGCCGGAAGCCGGCCGAACATCGTCCTCATCATGAGTGACGATCAGGGCTATGGCGAACTGGGTTGCCACGGAAACCCCATCCTGCGAACCCCGCACCTGGATCGGCTCCATTCGCAAAGCCTCCGATTCACGCAGTACCATGTCAGCCCGACGTGCGCTCCTACCCGGTCAGCCTTGCTGACAGGCCGGCACGAGTTTCGCAATGGAGTCACCCACACCATCTTTGAGCGGGAACGCCTTCGGCTCGATGCGGTCACCTTGGCCGATGTACTCCGGAAGGCAGGCTACACCACCGGGATCTTCGGCAAGTGGCACCTCGGTGATGAAGACGCTTACCTGCCAGAACGACGCGGGTTCGACCGAGTGTTAATTCACGGCGGCGGCGGCATTGGGCAAACTTTCCCGGGAAGCTGCGGTGATGCCCCAGGCAACCAGTACCACGACCCAGCCCTCTGGAATGGTAGCCGCTTTGAAAAGACCCACGGCTACTGCACCGATGTCTTCATGGACCGAGCCGGCGACTGGATGGCCCAATGCCAAGCTCAAGGGAAACCCTTCTTCACCATGGTCACGCCCAATGCCCCACACGGTCCCTACGTGATTCCCTCCGAAGAATGGGCCGCACCCTACCGGAACCGTGGGCTGTCTACTAATGCCGTGGCCTACTATGCCATGATTGCCCATCTCGATGCGGCGCTCGGTCGATTGCTGGCGCGTTTAGATCAGCTGCAGTTGAGCCAAAATACTCTGGTGATTTTCCAGACCGACAACGGGCATTCGGTGGACGGGATCTTCAACGCAGGCATGCGCGGAATGAAGGGGACCGCCTACGAGGGGGGAACCCGCGTGCCGGCCTTCTGGCGTTGGCCAGGCCGACTCCCCGGCGGTACCGACTGCGCGGCGCTCACGGCCCACATCGACCTCTTTCCAACCCTGGCCTCGCTGGCCGGAGCCGACATCACCCCCGTCCGCAACCAAGTCGAGGGCCGCTCTCTGGTGCCGCTGCTCGAACATTCACAGGCACCGTGGGCAGACCGATTGCTCGTGACCCACTTCGGTCGCTGGGACTATGGCGAGGCGCACGCCGCACGCTACCGCCTGTGCGCCATCCGGGACTCTCGCTTCAAATTGGTGAACCACCGCGAACTCTACGATTTGGAAACCGATCCCGGGGAAAGCCAAGACCTCAGCGCCCGTCACCCTGAAATCGTAGCCCGCCTGCAAACAGCCTACGACGCCTGGTGGACCGAGGTGCTTCCCGAAACGGTGGCCAACGAACAAGCGCTAGGCACCTATCTCAACCCCTTCAAGCAACGCTATTGGGACCAATTCAACCTGCCGCGCGATACCGAGTTAATGAGCCAGATGGATCCGATCTTGAAATTTGTCCGACCCCGGGGTCGGTGACACCTTGAAACCCATGAAGGGCGCATTGCATCGGAGAGGGTCGGTCGGAGCCGCATCCCTGGGGCTGCTTGGGCTAATGGGCCTCATCGGAATAGCGCACTCATCGCAGTGGGAGCCCGATTTAGATTCTGAGCCGCACCGCTATTTCCAACGAACGGCCGTCGACCGTTTCAGCCGCCGCATTCCTGAACTCGCGGAAGGGCGTCTCCCCTTGGCCCGTTCCAGTGAACGGGCCTTCCTCAAGAGCCTGCTGGCGGCTCTCGACATTCCCGAGTCGTCCCAATTGCTGGTCTTCTCCAACACCAGCCTGCAACTGAGCCTCATCAACCCCGGCAATCCGCGGGCCCTTTATTTCAGCGACGACTTGTATCTGGGCTACGTGCCTGGCGGGAAGATCGAGGTCGCTACCATCGACGCCCAACTGGGAGCCGTCTTCTACATCTTCGATATTCCCCGGAGCGACTCCCGGGTGGTGGTGGAGCGGGCCCGGCGCTGCATGAACTGCCACGCCAATGAGGACACGCTCCAGGTCCCCGGATTGTCCCTGAAATCGGTGGCTCCGGGTCCCGGCGGTGGCAGTCTCGACACCTTCCATCCCGGCCAGTCGGGACATAGCCAACCGCTGGCTGAGCGCTTTGGCGGTTGGTACGTCACGGGCACCGGCGGCTTTGACAAACACTGGGGCAATCGGATGGGGCGACTCTACCAAGGTGAACTCAGTGCCACGCCCCTAGAGCCCGGCACGCAATTCTCCTTCGCGCGGTACCCGGTAGCCACCAGCGACCTACTCGCCCACCTGCTCCATGAGCATCAAGTGGGAGGCATTAATCGTCTTATCCGAGCCCAGTACCGTTTCCGGGAACTCCGTCACCAGAATCAAGGCGCACTGCCCAAAAACCTCCCACCGGATCTAGAAACCGAACTGGCCGATTTATTGAGCTACTTGCTCTTTGCCCAAGAGGCCTCTCTGCCTCGATCGGGTGTGCCCGGAGACCCGGCCTTCCGGGAGGCGTTTGCCCGAAACCGGAAATCCATCGGCGGAAATTCCCTGAAAGACTTGGACTTACAAACCCGCCTGCTGCGCTTCCGCTGCAGCTATTTGGTTCACACGCCCTTCTTCGATGGATTGGATCGGGATCTGCGCCGAAGAATCCTACAAGATTTGGACCGAGCCTTGGAACCAGCGACCCAGCGGTCTTTGTCGGCCGAAAAAACAAACGCGGCTTCCCGCCACTTGAGTGACGAAGAAGCCGCGGTGATCCGGACCATCCTCAGAGCAACCGTACAAGGGTTTCCCAACGGAAACCTAAAGACGGATTGAGGCAGGGCGACCGGTGATGGGCCGAACGACGACTGATTAGTGCTTGGCCGTCTCGGTCTTCTCGCCAGCGGCGGTCCATCCGGAGATGCCAGCGGACATGTGCTTCACGTTCTTGTAGCCCAACTTCTCGGCTGCTTCGGCAGCGGCCTTGTAAGCCTTGCAACGCGGACCGCCGCAGTAGGCGACGATCAACGAGGATTTGTCGGCCGGCAGCGACTTGGCGAAATTCTTTTCGATCGCATCGAAATCCAAGGCTCCCGGGACGTGGGCCTTGGCGTAGGACTCAGAACCGTTCACATCGATGAACACGGCCTTCTTGGAAGCCACCAGAGACTTGACCTCCTTGACGCTGATGTCGGGGAACTCCCCGGCGAAAACAGAAGTGGAGAGCAATAGTGTGGCGGCGAGTGCGAGGATTTTCTTCATATCCGTGACACGTTCGGCCGGAACCATTCCGAGGCAAGCAGAAAGTCTGAACAGCCAACCCCTTGACCCCGGCAAGCAGGATGGTCTGCTGTGGGGCACTTCATCTCCCCAGATAGTCCTTGGCATGCCCTGCATCATTCCAGTTTGGATCCGTCACCTCGCGCCCGTGCTCTGGGGAGCCGCAGCGTTGTTGGCTGAAGCGACGAACAACCCTGGAACCCACTGGGCCTTCGAACCCCTCAGCCAGGGGGAACCTCCTCAGCCGAAGGCCGTTGGGTGGGCCCGAACCGTTCCCGATTTGTGGGTTTTGGATGCGCTGGAACGGGCGGGTATCGAGCCGTCACCCGAGGCCGACCGCATCGCCTGGTTGCGCCGGGTCCACTTCGATCTCACCGGCCTTCCGCCAACGCCAGAAGAGACTCTGGCCTTTCAGCGGGACTCGCGCCCGGATGCCACCGAACGCGTGGTGGAGTCGCTGTTGCAGTCGCCAGCCTACGGAGAGCACTGGGGACAACAGTGGCTCGATGTGGTGCGCTACGCCGACACGCATGGTTTCGAGGTCAACACTGAGCGCCCGAATGCCTGGCCGTATCGGGACTATGTGATCCGGGCGTTCAATGCCGATACGCCCTATCCCGACTTCATCCGTGAACAATTGGCCGGAGACCAGTTTGGTCGCGATGCGGCCACCGGTTTTCTGGTCACCGCCTCGGTGCTTCTGCCCGGGCAAATCGGAGCCGACGATATTTCCAAGCGCTTGGCCCGTCAGGACGCCCTCGACGAAATCGTGGTCAACACCGCTCAGAGCTTCCTGGGTTTGAGCATCGGCTGCGCGCGGTGCCATGATCACAAGTTCGACCCAATCTCTTCGCGGGATTATTACGGCATGCAGGCCTTCTTCGCCGGGGTCGAATACGGAGATCGGGAGCTGAAGGACCCTGAATCCCAAACCCGCCGCGAGGACATCCGCCGGTGGAAAGAGCGCAAGGCGGCCGTGGTGGTCACGCTGTCCCGACTGGAACCCTTGGCTCGACCGGGTACACCCACTGGAAACTCTCCGTCGGGTTCCATGGCCGCACGCGTGGCGGTCAAAGCCCGAATGAACTCCGACCGCTTCGCCGCCGTCACCACACGGCGGGTTCGCTTCACCGTTCTGGAGACCAATTCTCTAGAACCGTGCATCGATGAATTAGAAGTATGGGACCTAGAGTCTCGGAACGTGGCCTTGGCGAGCCTGGGCACCCACGTCCGATCCTCGGGCGACTCCACCGTCGAGAACCGCCACGAACTGCGCTTTATTCACGACGGACACTACGGCAACTCCCACAGCTGGATGTCGCACGAAAAGGGCCGCGGATGGGTCGTCCTGGAGTTCCCTGAGCCTCGGCGCATCGACCGAGTGAGTTGGGCCCGCGACCGTGAGGGAGAATTCTCCGATCGCTTGGCCACGGCCTATCGCATCGAAGTGGAAACCAACTCCGGCGACTGGATCACGGTGGCCGATGCCAGTGACCGGAAACCCTTTGAGGGCCGAAATCCCACAGCCGATGAGTGGGAATTGCCGGCCGCCGCCCTGGCTAAATTAGATCCTCGGTCCCGCCAACAAACCCAGACTTTGCTGGACGAACGCCTCCGGCTCGAACGCGCCATTGCCGGAGCCGTGGCCTCGCAACAAGCCTTTGCCGGAATCTTCCGCAAACCCGACCGCATCCACCTGCTGCACCGAGGGGACCCCGAACAGCCCGGGCCCGAGGTGGCTCCATCGGTGCCGGAGGTCTTGGGAACCGTGCGCCAGCCAGCCGACGCGCCGGAGCCCGAGCGGCGACACGCTCTGGCCCAATGGCTAACCCAACCCGATCAGGCCTTGATCGCTCGGGTTATGGTGAACCGGATTTGGCAGGGACATTTTGGGACCGGCCTGGTCGACACACCCAGCGACTTTGGACGCACGGGCAGCCGACCGTCCCATCCCGGCCTCTTGGATAGGCTGGCTCGCGAGTTCATCGCCAACGGTGGATCCGCCAAGCACCTGCACCGGTTGATCGTGCTGTCGTCTACCTACCGACAGTCCTCAAGCCATCGGAAAGCGGCTGCGGCACTGGACGCGGAAGCTCGGCTTCTCTGGCGCTACCCACCACGACGTTTGGGCTCTGAACCCATTCGCGACGCCATGCTCGCGGTGGCCGGAGAACTCAATCGACAACGCGGTGGCCGGGGTTTCGACCTCTTCGATCAACGCGGGGGCCTCAGCGGATTCAAACCGGTGGAGTCCTTTCCGGCCAACGGCCTAAGACGCATGATTTACGCCCATAAAGTACGCCGAGAACCCGAGGCGGTGTTCGGAGCCTTCGATTGCCCCGATGCCGGACAGAGCACGTCACGGCGGCGTGAATCGACGACCCCCATCCAAGCCCTGAATCTTTGGAACAGCCGCTTCACGCTGGAACGCTCGTCTGCCTTGGCCCGTCGGGTGCGACACGAAGCGGGAGCCCGGCCGCAAAACCAAGTCCAACGGGCCTTCCTACTGACCCTGTCCCGACCTGCTACCCGGGCCGAAGAACAAGAAGCCCTAGAGGCTCTGCGAGGGCAGGATCTCGAGGTGCTGTGCCGGGCCCTCTTTAACAGCAACGAGTTTCTCTTCATTCCATGAACCCCGGGGCTGAATCGCTTTCTTTCCAGGGGCATGGACTGCTCGACCGCCGGGGGTTTCTGGGTCGCAGCGCCACCGCACTCGGCTCGGTTGCACTGACCCACTTGCTCGGTCGAGAGGGTCTTCTGGCGGCCCAACCGGATGTGAGCGCTGTCCTTGCAGACCTGGCCCACCCCAACCGTCCGCGTCCGCCGCACTTCTCCCCGAAGGCGCGGAATGTCATCGTGATCTTCTGCGCCGGAGCGGTCAGCCAACTGGAAACTTGGGACTACAAACCTGAGCTCCACCGCTGGAATGACAAACCCATGCCGGGCGGACCTGCTGTGACGTTCCAGGGACCCGCCGGCAACTTGGCCCGCCCTCAGTATGCGTTCCGACCGCGCGGGCAAACCGGCAAGATGGTCTCGGACCTCATCCCGCACCTCGCCGAATTGACCGACGACATCGCCTTTGTCCATTCGCTCACCAGCAAGAGCAACACCCACGGGCCTGCGGAGAATTTCCTCTCCACAGGCTTCGCACTCGACGGGTTCCCCAGTATCGGGTCGTGGATTGGCTACGCGTTGGGCACCGACAATCAAGATTTGCCGGCCTTTGTTTCGCTCCTCGACCCTCGCGGCGTCCCGCAGAATGGATCGAACAACTGGGGTTCGGGCTTCCTGCCGGCCACCTTTCAAGGAACGACGTGGAGCGCTCAAAATCCGGTGCGTCACCTGTCGGCCCCAGGAATCACCCGCGACGCCGATCAAGCCGCCCGCCGCCTGCTCGGGCAGTTGAACCAGCGCCACCTCGAAGAGCACCCCGGTGACGAGAAACTCGCTGCCCGAATTGCCAGCTATGAGTTGGCAGCGCGCATGCAGCTCAGCGTTCCGGAGATCAGCGATTTGTCCACCGAACCGGCCCATATTCTGAGAGCCTACGGAGCCGAAGACACCGGCAATCCCATTAAGGCCGGATTTGCCCGCAACTGCATCTTGGCTCGCCGGCTCGTCGAACGGGGCGTGCGGTTTGTACAACTCTTCAACGGGGCTTATGCCAGCGGCGGTGAACTCAACTGGGATGGTCACAACAAACTCAAGGAACAGTACGACCGCCACGCGGGCATTCTCGATCAACCGGCCGCCGCCCTCATCCGGGACCTGCGACAGCGAGGTCTTCTGGAGAACACCCTCGTGGTCTGGTGCACCGAATTCGGGCGCATGCCGTTTTTCCAGAAGGGGGCTCAAGGAAGGGATCACAACCCGGACGGTTTCACGTCTTGGATGACCGGCGCCGGGATTCGCAAAGGTGTGAGCCATGGTGTGACCGATGAGCTCGGTCGAGCGGCCGTGAAGGACATCCATCCGTTGTACGACTTCAATGCCACCGTCCTGCACTTGCTCGGTTTGGACCACGAACGCCTGACCTTTGAGCATAACGGCGTTCAACGGCGTCTGACCAATGTCGAAGGCCACGTCATCCGCGAAATCTTGGCGTGAATGCGGAGGATCTTATTGCGGACCGATGGGTCCATCCTTGCCTTGCGACCACTTCGGGCCTACCGATTTCACCGACGAATCCCTGAGCGATCCACTCCGCCGCTCCCGGATCTGAGCACCCCAAAGCGCATGTCCCAACTCAGCGATACCCCGATCCCTTGGTGGCAAGTGATGGCCATTGGCCGCAACCCCCGCACCACACTGGTACGGCTGGCTATCACGCTGGTGATCGTCTTCGTGGGTTTCCGGATGTCCATCCAACCCATTCTTGTTCAGGGCATCAGCATGCAACCGACCTACCGGGACGGTCAGCGGCGCTTTCTCAACAAACTGGCCTACCGATCTGCACAGCCCCAGCGCGGAGACGTGATCGGCATCCGCGAAGCCGGCAAGCAAGTACTCCTGCTCAAGCGCGTGATCGGTCTGCCGGGGGAACGATTGCGCATCGTGCAAGGCACCGTGCTCATTAATGGCGAACCCCTCGAAGAACCGTACTTGCTGCCCCCGACCAATGGGGTCCAAAACCCCGCCCGATGGATTGTAGAAGAAGTGCGACTGCAAGACGGTGAACTCTACGTCATTGGAGACAACCGATCCATGCGCCGGGACGACCATTATTTCGGAATCGTAAATCAGAACCGCGTTGTCGGGCGTCTGATGAACCCATGAGTTCGTTCCGTCGGAAAACCCTCATCGGAGTGCTCATCGCCTTGGCGGTCTGCGCGCTTTGGTGGGTCATCCCCTCCGAGGAAGAGCGCATCCGCCGTGTCCTCGAGCAGGCTCGCTCTTCCGTCTCCTCCGAGGGCAACTCGGCGGATGGCTTGGCGCTGCTGGCCCGCGTGAGCCAATTAACCCAGTGCCTAACGCGCGATGTTGAAATTCAGGTGGATGTCTTTGGCGGGCTCTCAGGAAATCTTGCCGGAGTCGATGAGGTTCGGGCGGCCGCTGTTGGGATGACCCAACAATTCCCCGGATTGAAGGTCCAACTCAGCGAGATCCAGATGAGCGATCTCATGCCCACCTCGGCGAAGGCCACTGTGGTCGCTGCCATCAACACGGGTTCCCGGAATGGCCAGGCCGCTCAGGAATTCGAACTGCGCTTCCGAAAATGGGAAGGTCGCTGGTACATTTCCAAGATCGCCACCGTTCAAGCTCTGCGTGCCCGTTAATTCTTCGGTTCAGGATTCAGGAGGGACTGTAAAGCCTGACTGTAAACCCTTGATGACAACCCGTGAAACGCCGGTACCTTTTCACTTCATGAAGACGCTTCTCATCTTCGGCTGCTTGGGACTGTCCATTGGCGGAGGCCACATCTGGGCCATCGCGCTCAACTTCGAACTCCCGGTAGTTATCTCCATCGTGGGAGCCATCGCCACGGTTTTGGGCGGGCTCTTGGCGGGCCTTATCGGCGCGTCCGACGAAATCGAGGGCTGAGGGGAAGGCAATTGTGGGCCAGCAAACTAAAAATTCAGGCCCTATTTCATTCCACACCCATTCCACACTTGCTCGACCGCTCAGCGACCGCCCTTGAGCAACTCTCGCAAAGTGCCTCGCGGATCGGCCACCAATTCAGGTGTCACCTCGAACTTCCGAACCTTGCTCGACGGCAGAGAGAACTTGAGATCCCGGAACACCCGCTCACACACGGTCATCAATCCCCGGGCCCCGGTATTTTCCTGACTGGCCATCCGGGCCAAGCTCCGCAGGCCAGCGTCGGTGAAACCAACTTCGATTCCATAGGCGCTGAAGGCCCGCTCATACTGACGGATCAAACTACTTTCGCTGCGGCGTAGTACGTTGAAGAGGTCGTCAGCATCGAGTCCATGGCACGCCACGCGGACCGGGAGCCTTCCAACAAACTCCGGCTCCAATCCATACTGGATGAAGTCGCTGGTCATGGCCTCAGCAAACAGTTCATCGGTGCTCAGCCGAGATACTTTCGAAGCCGACGAGGGCACATCAACCGCACCGCTGGTGGCCGCCGTCAGCATTCGGGAACGGATGCGCTGGTCCATGCCGGCAAACGCACCGCTGACAATAAAGAGAATGTGCCGGGTATTAATCGTCTCGGGTTGAGCCGATCCATTGCCACGCATCGCAGTCATGGCGTTCTGGATTTGCGCATTCATGTCATTGGGTGAGACGAGCGGTACGTCACCGTCCTCCATCAGCTTGAGCAAATTGGTCTGCACACCCCGACCGGAGACATCCCGACCGCCGCCCTCGCTGCGGGTCGCTAACTTGTCCACTTCATCCAGATAGATGATGCCATGCTCCGCCTGCTTCACATTGCCGCCCGCCTTGCGCACGAGATCCCGGACTAGGTCGTCCACATCACCGCCAACGTAGCCTGTCTCACTGAATTTAGTGGCATCGGCCTTCACGAACGGGACGCCGATGAGTTCGGCCGCCGATCGGATGAGGTGCGTCTTACCCACGCCCGTGGGACCCAGCAACAGGACATTCTGCTTCTGATAGAAGGGGGCATCGACCCCTTCCTGGGTCATGCGCACATGCTGGAAATGGTCGCACAACGCCACGCCGAGAACCTTCTTGGCCTCGGTCTGACCGATGACAAAGCGGTCGAGATGCCGCGCGATTTCTCGGGGCTTGAGTTTGAAAGTGAAACTTTCGGATGGGGCAGCCACCTCGGCGACTCCCGGCTTGGTCCAGGATTCCTTCTCGGTCCGGACCGGACGACGGCGGGGAGTGGCAGGACCCTGGGCGACGGGGCCGAGGGCATCGGGATGACCGGAAGGGATCTTGGACATGGCGAGCAACAGTTGAGCTGCTCAAGCAGCTCTGAAGTTCACGATGGAGCCAATCCGTAGAAATCCAACCGGGATCTTGGAAGTGACCAGAGGCGGTGATTGACCCTCACGGTTTTCGCGGAAGACTTACTGGTATGCCCCGCGAGTCTGCGACGGCCCGGCAGCGGCGGGTCGATGCCTTAATAGAGAGCCTTCGAGCAACCTATCCACTGGCCCATTGTGAACTTCGGTTCTCCAATCCCTTGGAGCTCCTGGTGGCCACCATTCTTTCGGCTCAGTGCACCGACCGACAGGTCAACATCGTCACCGAGTCTCTATTCCAAAAATACCCATCGGCCCGCGATTATGCCGAGTCCGATCTCGAGACGCTCACCCTCGACGTCCGGCGCATCGGTCTTTTCCGCAACAAAGCCCGCAATATTCAGTCCTGCTGCCGTGTGCTGCAAGAACAGTACGGGGGGCAAGTACCTCCGTCGATGGATGCCTTGCTCGCCCTGGATGGCGTGGGACGCAAGACCGCCAACGTGGTTTTAGGGAATGCCTTTGGGATCGAATCCGGAATCGTGGTCGATACCCATGTGGCCCGTCTTGCCCTGCGATTGCGACTCACCACTCACACGCAGCCTGAGAAAATCGAACAGGACCTCATGCAGTGGGTCGCCACAAACGATTGGACCCTTTTTAGTCACTGGCTCATCTGGCACGGCCGGCGGCGCTGCGGAGCTCGGTCTCCGGATTGCAGCGGCTGCGAAATCCGCAGCCTGTGCCCTTCGGCTTCCAAGTAATGCACGCCGGGGAGCAGGGCCATCCGCTCTATGAACCCGCGGGTCCAACCGGCCATCCTTCAATTGGCGACTACCATTGGCCTAAGGATTGGTTCCTCGCTCATTTCAGTGGTGTTTAATCCGGCACTGACAGTTGGTTTTCGGCCACCCAGAGGCGGCCCGAGGACTTCCAAGGTAGGGACCAATCATCCAAGCGATCCGTGTCTGTGGTGATCTGTGTCTGCGGACGTGGCGCTTTCGGAGAAATCGCCCTACCTCGGAGGTGCTTGGGTGAGGTGAGTTTTGCGGCCACTCCCAGCATCCTTGCAGTCGTAGATATTTTTACGCTCCGCATCATCGTGTGGCCGTCAAGCCACCACCCCCTTTCCCACTGCAAACAGCGAAGAACCTGAGGATTTCCGCTCGTTCCGGGCCAGCCACCCGGTCATTCTCAAGGCCCATGACCAACCAGGAAGCCCTCTCCCTGTTCCGGAAAACCGGTGCCCTGCTGGACGGACACTTCATCCTCCGCAGCGGCCTCCACAGCCGACAGTTCTTTCAGTGCGCTCTGGCCCTACAGCAAATGCCGCTCGTGGAACTTTTTGGGGCCGCCTTGGCTGAAAAGGTGCGTTCCCTCGGAGTTGAAACGGTCATCGCTCCAGCCATGGGTGGGCTCGTCATCGGTCAAGAGGTGGCTCGGCAACTGGGCTGCCGTTTCATTTTCGCCGAAAAGGAAAACGGCACGCTGGTCTTGCGGCGCGGGTTCAAGATCCAACCTGGAGAACGGTGCCTGGTGGTTGAGGATGTGGTCACCAAGGGTGGGCGGGCGCTCGAGACAGTCCAGATTGTCCAAGGGCTTCAGGGCTCCGTAGTGGGCGTGACCATGGTGGTGGACCGTTCCGATGGTACACTAGATCTCGGCGTTCCCTTGATCCCTCTGATCCGACTCGATGTGGAAACCTTTGATCCCCTGAACTTGCCTCCAGACCTCGCGGCCATTCCCGCAACCAAGCCCGGTAGCAAGTAAAGCCATCGATCCGATTCGGAGTCGTCACTTCGACCACTTCGACCGGTCCGGTTTACGTCGATCTCGAACATCCTACCGACTTCAGCACGACTTCAATTTGTTGGTAGAGGGCCTCGCGTTGGCCTTCGCTCCAAAGGCAGTAGTCGGCGCGCTGCAGTTTCTCCGACATAGGCCACTGAGCTGCCAAACGCTGGTCAATCACCCGATCGGACCAGTGACGCTGATGCAGGCGTTGACGCTGCGTTTGTGGGGTACAGCCCAAGGCCAAGGTCACCTGAAAATGGGAATCATATGCTTTTTCATAGAGCAATGGGATCACCACTGCGCAAAGGCGCTGATCTTGAAGCGCTTGTTCGCGGATCCAGGCCGTCCATCCCTCATAAATCCGGGGATGCAGAATGGCCTCCAACTGCTGGAGGGCGGAGCTGTCTTCAAACACTCTTAGCCCCAATCGGGTGCGATCGAGATGGCCTTGGGAATCGAGAATAGCCGATCCAAAAGCGGCAACGATTTCATCCAAGGCGGGTTGGCCGGGTGTCACCAGCTCACGGGCCACGACATCGGTATCTAAGACAGGAATACCGAGCCGCTTGAGGTGATCGGAGGCCTCGGATTTCCCTGCCCCAATTCCTCCAGTGAGTCCGATGGTGATCATGTTTAAAAAAAGAGCGCTGGAGAACTTTGATTCTCCAGCGCCCGAAAACGATCGGAATCGAGTCCGAAGGAAGTGTGCCGTTCAGGGCTTGTAGAGAATACGATAGGCCTTGGCCCCGGTCCCCTGATCGAGCGGATCATAGAACTTCAGCACCTTCGAAGATCCTGAAGTATTGGACATGCGACTCAAGCCAGTCCAAGTCGAGTCCACTGCAGGCTCCTGCGCCAGAATTTGATACTCGGTCTTGGCGGCTGCGTCCCAAGAGATCTCCAAATACGGCTTACCCTGAATCTCAATGGCCTTGGTGGTCACCACTGCTCCGGAGAATGGGGTGGCATCCAAGGCGTTGACCAGGCCGTCACCATCGGAATCGAGCGAAACAGAGTACCGAACCGCCCATGAGGCCTCGACCACGTAGCCATTGCCGACGGCCACCGAGACCGGTCCGCCATTGGCACCACTAATACGCACCAGGCGCAAACGGCCACCCAGTTCGCCATCGAGAACCGGTCCGGCGAGTTCAATGCCATTGACCGAGACGATGCTGTAGTAAAGGCGGGTGTTGCTTCCGATGCTCAGAGCCGAGGCGAGCCCTTCGGCATCGAACGAGTTGTTAGTGACGTTGATTAACTGGCTGAAGTCGCCATTCAACTCCAAGCGCTTGGTGTAAAGGGCTCGATCGCCCGATCCGGAAGCCCGAATGTCAGCCCGGCCGTATTCGCCAATGGTCAACACCAGGGCGGCGATCGCCGAGTTGTTCGTAAAGCTTGCTGCCTCAGTCCCACGATCCAGACCCGGCCAGTCCACAAAGGCGGTCTGGAAGCGCCCGGCACTCACAGAAACGCTCACGCCGCTAAGGTCGTTGGACGTCGCATTACTCGTCAACGTTACTCCGGCGGCCTCTAGGGCGAGCACTTTACCAGCGGGGGCCAAGAATTTGTCGCTGACGTTCAGAGTGATCAAATTCGGGGTGCTGATGGCACCACCAGCACTGGCATCCAAATCCTTGGCAGTGATATTTAAACCGCCGCCGGCCACAATGCTACTGGTTCCGGCCAACACCAACGAATCCACCGCTAGATCAATGACGTTGCCGCCCTCGATTCGCCCAGCATGGTGGAGAACAGAGGCACCCAAGCCCATGTAACCGGACGAGATGATGGACCCTGTGTTGGCAATGTAACTCAGGGGCTTGGACTGTCCCACACCAAGTGCCACCCGCTCGCCGATGATGTCAGAGCTATTGGTAAGAGTCTTCAACATTGGGAAGGTTCGGGATGAGACCCCGATCGGTCCAACCAATTCAAAACTGCCCTGGTTAGTCCAGTTTTCGGTAATGGGAGCGACCTGTTCGTTGCCTGAGATCGAAGAGGCTCCCGAGAATCCATCCGGATAGGTCGTCTGAATCGCATCCACATTGGGCACTTGATACAGGATAGGATCCACCGTTGTCAGATTGGTGGCCCGAAGCTTCAAGCCGACCAATTCGCCCCTGGTCTCCAACGGATCGATGTTTGCATCGATAATCATGACACGGAAGTGGGTGTCACCGACTAGGGTCGCAATAGTCCCGGTTCCGGTTCCAGCGGCCGGATCAACGGGCGCTGCGGCTGCGGCCGGATCAGGAAATTCGGCTGTGTTAGTCCAAGAGGTCACGAACACCTTAATGGTACCGGTCAGATTCGGTTGCCCGATAGGGCTAAACCCGCGGTAGACAAGCGTACCGTTGGTGGATCCCAAATCGTAATTGGCATAGGGGGCCGCAATGCTGGTGTTGGCCGAGGACGTTACATGCTTGGCTTGGAGGTTGACGATGCCATGAGCTCGGATGCGAGCATCATCGAGTTTGAGATTGTCGGCTTTAACACGCACTCTGCCAGCCAGATTCGTGGAGGAAGCAAACGGTGTCTGGGACTGATAGAATGAGTACCAACCTCCAAAGCCACCCTGAGTGCCACCCAACGAACCATTGGATAGATTGGGAATCTGGGACGGCAATGAAGTAATGCCGAATGCATAAGCCATATAATTGGTGTTCAACACCGTGTTGGTGTAGGCCACGCCGTTGGTCAAGAGTCCAAAATAGGCAGTAGTGAACAAATCCTTAGTGAAAAGGCTGTTGGCTCCGGAACGAGATTCGTTCAGATACTTAGACAACAAATTGGATCGGGAGAGCGGATTGAGAGGGTCCAGTTCGTTTCCAATGTGAGTCCGGTCTGCCCGACTGAGAGGGATCGGACGTCCTGCATTGCGGGAGACCTGGATATTATCGGGGACGGCCGTCGAAGGGGACCGCTGGTCCCATCCATAAATATTTGTGGGCGCAGTCGTGAAAGTCTCGAGAATGTTGAGACTCTCAAATTCCACCGATCCTTCGGTGTTGTTGGTGTTCAAATAACCCAACGTCACCGATAACCTGCCGGTGCCACCCACTCGAGCTGAAGCCAGAATGTTCGAATTTCGGTTGATGATAAAAACTGCGTTAATCCGATTGTTTGTCGGAGTCAGTTGGTTGGTCTGGACGTAGGTCAATGCGGGGGAACCCGCCGTCTTGATGCTGTAACCCCTCCAATTCGGATTGGTGGTGGGATCACCAGGCACCCGGTCTACTGAGGCCAGATAACTGATGTCTATGTCCGCTAAAATATTGGTGACCACGATCGGATTCGTCGCAGTGGGATAGGTAGTCCTGACTGACTTTGGGGTGGCAAAGGAAGCGAAGTCGATGTCTGTATTCCAATACCCCCAGTAAAGGTTTTGGACGCCGCCAGGCGTGTAGGCGATGTTAATAGGGTCGCCGCGGACGACACTACCGTTTTCAGCCTGATCTCGATTCAATGTCGTCAACGTGGAACGGGTCAGATCCACCTGCTGACCGGCGGCAGAAAGGTCACCCCAAAATGAAACAGAGATACGACCGCGATTAATAATGTTCGTCGCGTTGAGGGATAAGTAACCGCCGTCACCGAAGGTGTAATTATGGCCCGCAAGATAGTCAGGGCGGAGTTCGATCCCAAGACCCTCTATCACCGCTCGATCTGCATTGAAGATGGTGGCACTGGGTTGGCGAATACCTTTAGAATCCACCGTTTGAAACTCCATGCCGTACGTCGCTTGGATGGTCCCGAAGTTCGTGTAGGTTAACGTGTTCCGCGTGGCAAAGATATCGAAGGTGTCGGCTGCGAAAGAGCCGGCATTAACAAAGGAAACAGCGTCGATCGGTCGATCGACCGAATAGTTTCCGCCGTTGTAAAAGTCGCCGGCAGACACCACCCAAGCGCAAGTGAAGGCGATACAGAGGGATCTCACCATGGTGGTAAGGCTTTTGGAGAGGTTGAAGGTGTTCATCGGACGGTTCAATTGCCCTTCAGATAAAGAGCGGCAGCCTCGAGGTCGGCCAGTTTACTGCCAATAGGATAAATCACTGGAGCATTGGTGCTTCCGTCGAAAGAACCCCAGAGGCTTCCGGGTCGCCCGTCTTGTTCGTCCGTGTTGCCGATGTTCCAGGAGTAGACGCCCACCTTACTGAAGGTGAAGCCAGATTGAGGCTCAATATTCCCTGGGCCTTCCGCATTGGGATCCAACGTGGCCCCTGCGTTGAAGAAGGTCGGTTGCTCCAATGATCCGAAAATTGGCAAAAAGGTACCTACGCCCAAATCACGAGCGCTGATCAGAATGTCGGGCCGAGTTAGAATTCGGCTCACCACCTGACGAATGACAACACCATTGGAACTGACGACTTCCGGATAGGTAACGAAAGACTGGCGGGCGGACTGGCGGAGCACGGGATCCGTGTTCACCTTGTCGAAGCGAACCCTATCCACACCGGCGCGGACCGCGAGATTCACTAATTGTAGCGTGGTGGTGGTTGTAGTTCCCACCGCAGTCGTTCCGACTTGCCCGGTTGATCCTGCAATGGTCCATGGCGACTCCAAGCTGGCTGAGGCTCCACCTCCACCTCCACCGGATATTGCGCTGCCCCGGAAAGAACCCGCCGGGGCACCTTCGTAATTTCGATTGGCGGGATGGTAAAGATATCGCAATCCGCCGGCGTCATCCCGGGTCAAACCGGTGAAGTAGCGTCCCACCTGACTCATTGCCCGGCTCACACGGTCATCACTCGTCGTAAAGGGATTGCCGCTGATAGTAGATGCAAGCGTCACCATCGGGTTGGCGGAATCCACCGGGACTTCTCGCGCATCATAAAACCACACAGTTCCGTCGCCATTGAAGATCTCGCGGATGACGTATGAATAGAGGGTTCCGTTAACGTATCGGGAGGGTCGTCCGGAAACTGGATCGTAGTTGAAATTGACCACCGAATAAGACGGGGTGGGAGTCGGAGCATACCGAGCGCGGAGAGACCAGCACCAACGCTCCGGCGACGTCAGTCCGAGCGTCGCAAGAATCTGGGACATCATTTGGGTCTTGAGATCCACTATTCCCATTGCACGGGCGCTTGGGTTGATGCCATCAGACTTGAGGGGGAATTCGTCAAGGTTTTGGCTGAACGCTGAAACAGTGGTGAGGCTGTTGAACGCATCAAACGCTGCGTCCACAGCTTGGGCTCCTTCGACACCGAAGAATTCCAAGAAGGATCCATCAATGCCGTAGGTAACGACCGGCGTACTGAGACGGTATTCGTCACCGCGGAGGCGTGGACCACCATACTCCGCGCCACCATCGGCGATCTCATAACCCAACTCCGGAGTTTGCCATCCCGAGAAGGGCCCGAGCAGAGTAAATGCTTGGCCTGGCGCCGTACCGAGCAGCAGCAGGGCAACGATTTGGACGATGAAATAGGTCGTGCGCATGGTCAGCGATCGGATTGGACGCGGAAGTAGGACTGAGCAGCAGCGCCTCCATCGATGGACGCTGACTGAGTGGTAGAGGTGGCCGTCTGAGTGGCCTGAACCTCGTTCCAGTGGATGAGATCTGTGGAGGATTCCAAACGGTAGTGGGCCCCGACCACCGTTTGCCAAGAAAGGCGAAGCTTCTGGCGCGGAGTCACGGATACTTTTTTGAGATCGCGAGCCGACAAGTCAACGCCGGTGCTAATACCCGAAAAATTGCTCCAAATGGCCCGATATCCGGAGTCGGTAGCGACTACGTTCGGAGCAAATTGATCGTTCTTGCGGGTTTGGTTGAGGATCATTTCTTCTCCAGCAACCAGTCCATTGGCTGTGATGGCCTTGGCAGCGACACCCAAACCGGATCCGTCGGCCCCACGTGTGGACCATACAGCCAATGCTCCCTCAGGCCCGGACGAAAGGCGAACCCCGGTCTGATCGTAGGATCGATAATCGTTGAGGGTGATGGGGGACCCGACAATGACGCCCGTGTTGGACACCGTCGCTGATCGGATATCCCATGCGGATTTGGACTCCAGATCAAATTCGGACCATCCGATGAGCAGCTTTCCATTGGGCAATGTCACCATGGAAGGCCGGTCGCAGGGCGATGCGGCTCCGTTGACCCAAGTAGGTGATGCCGCTTGGCCGTCAACCTGAATGATTTGGGCGAAAATGTCTGAATTTGCCTCACGACGAGTGGCCTGACCACCGAGATTCAGCACATCAGCAGAAGCCTGTTCAGCAACCCAAGCAACGGCAAGGTCGCCATTGGGGAGAGCGGAGAGCGTCGGCGCTCGATCCACAACGGCCGAAGTGCCAAGAACCCGACGATGACCGGAAAGTGATCCGGAGCTCTTAAAGCTCTGCAAGTGGATCTTAGACGAAACCCCATCTGCTCCGATAGCCTGCCAGGCGACGGCGAAGCCGCCACCGGGGATTTCAGTCATCGCCGGTGATTCATGGCTGCCATTCGAATCGGCAAGAGCCACAACCCATTCATCACCTTGAGGCACACCGGTGCGGGAGAGCCGACGCGCATGAATGGATTGCTTTCCAGGCTTACCGGATTGCCAAGCCACCAAAGCAGAACCATCAGCCAGGGACAAAACCACTGGATTCTCCTGGTTGAAGAGAGCCTGTTGATTGACCCGAAGGATCTGAGGACTGGCCGACCCGGTCTGCAAGTTGTAGACGCGGGATCCGATGCCGAGCCCATCACCGTCGATGGCGTTGTCTTGCCAGACCACAAACGCAACCGATCCGTTGGCGGCCACGGAGGCATTGACTTGATCGCCCACCAAACCCAAGGGCGAGGTGCCGTTGGGGAGGATTCGCACCTCGGATCCGAGCAATTCGACGGTAGCCGGAGCCACTTCCTGAATTGTCAGTCGTGGTGCTCTGGAGAGGACCCCTTGCCCCAGGCTCGATCCGGACAGACCGATGAGTGCTGCAAGCCCCATCAGCGTCCACGATGATCGGCAGTTTCGAATTTGGTTCATGGATGGTTTGCCAGAAGACTGGTGAGACCTCTAGGCAGTTCAATCATTCCACCGGCTATAACTTTGCAGCTGGTTTAAAACGCCGTCTGGTTGCTGGTCGATCTCGGCGGTGTGGTGGTGGGATCATACCCCGGATTCTCAGGATCGTGCACGCGCTTGCCTCCAGCATCCAAGATGGTGGCGGTGACAAAGATCATGAGGTTCTTTTTGACCGTCCGTGAATTCTCGCTGCGGAACAAACGGCCCAAGACCGGGATGTCACCCAGAACGGGGACCTTATCACGAGATTTCACGTTGTCTTCGGCAATGAGGCCGCCCAAGGCAACGGTCTGGCCGTCCCAGACGATGGCGCTGGTGGTGAGCATGCGCACCCGAAGGCGCGGCAACGGAAGAACGGACGTACGACTAATCGGAGAGCTTCCGGAAGTCAGGCCGAGAATCTGCGGCACAAAGGGACCCGGATCATCATAACCGACGAACTCTGTGATGGTCGGAAGGATGGTCATCTGGATGGTCTCGTCATCGGACGACACATAGGGAACCACGTCGAGAACTGGGCCGAATGGCTGGGAGACAGTTCCAGGGATGATCAAGTTGATGGCCGCCTGATTGACGTTGTTGCCAACGCCGCCGCCACCGACTCCACCACCACCGCCGCCACCTTGACCACCGCCGCCGCCGCCGCCCTGGTTGTTCAACCCGGTGGCGATCGTTCGGACATCGGACACCTCGACGTGGGCCTGACGGCCGCTCAACGTGGTGACTTTCGGCGCTGAGAGCAGGTCTACGCCGTCGCGCTGTTCGAGGGCGCGGATCACGACCTTGAACTGAGGATCGGTGAGAATTCCGGTCAAACTGAAGACTTCAGGAATCTTGCCGCTTTCGGCGGTGGTATTGCGCAGGCCGGATGTGACCAACTGATCGTTGGCTCCGGGAGCAGCCAAGCCCGCTGCGCTGGTTCCCGGGAATACTCCGCCGGGGAGAATTTGAGATCCATCCACCGGGGAAATGCTGCCCGGATTGGCCGCAGACGGTTGGCCGGTGTAGCTCGGTGAGCTGCCGCCAGAGAGACCGAGGCGACCGCCTCCTATTAGGGCGTTGCCCAAGAGCCAATCAAATCCGATAGCCTTGCTGTCGGTTTGGTTAATTTCTGCAAACCGGGCTTCGATCTCCACTTGAGGAGGTGCGACGTTGAGGATTTGGATGGCCTTCTCAATGATATCGAGATCGGAGAGAGTTGCTCGGACAAATAGGATGCCAACGCGATCGTTGAAGAACAGGGCCTTCTGATCCTGCTCCCAGGGAGCGACGCCCGCTGGATAGGCACCGCCCGTGCCACCACCCATGCCGCCGCCCATACCACCCATGCCCATGCCGCCGCCCATGCCGCCCATGCCCATGCCGCCGCCCATGCCCATGCCGCCACCCATGCCGCCGCCGCCCATACCACCGGCGCCACCGGCACCACCGGGCATCATTGTCATTGGGAAATTCAAACCGCAGGCCATGAAGAACTGGCGGACAACCACTTGAATGTTGGCCGTGAGGTTCGTGCGGGTAACACCGGTGATTCCAGAACCACCCATACCGCCGCCCTGACCACCACCGCCACCGCCACCGCCACCACCGCCCATACCACCGCCACCACCACCGCCGCCACTGACTTCGACGCGTGGGATCGTGAAGACGCCACCGCCACCACCTTGTTGGCCACCGCCGCCACCACCACCACCGCCGCCGCCGCCCTGACCACCACCACTTTGAGAAGAGACGGCTGGGCTCATGCTGGTAACACTTTCCAAACCTTCCATGAAGGTATTGGGATTAACACGCCACCAACGGGAGTGCAGCTGCGTTGCTTCAGGAAGACGCTGACGGAACATGATGCCCCATTCTTCCACGGAGTACTTCAGAGGCTTCTCGGCCACTTTAACAATGATCTCCAAGACATCCGCTAAACGCAGATCACGCAGGGCCGGGTTGATGCGTACCGGAACGTTGTTCAGGTCCAAGGGTTCAGCAGCCTGCTGAGACTGTTGGGGAGCTCCGGTCGCAGGATCGATCCCACCGAAGCCAGGGGAGGACATCGGCTGGTCGGCTTGTGAGTTGACCACAAAGGCAATGCCCTTCTTCTCCGGATCTCGGAGACGGGTCTGCTCATCCAGATACTTGACGACCTCACCCAGCGGCAGACCATCGAATTTGATTTCGTTAATCCGGATGGTGTCGAGCTTGTGGTAGATGGCTTGACGGCCCGATCCGGTATGAACCCGATTGGTTCGGGCAAATGGATTGGAGATGGGCAATTTGGACTTCGGCTGCTCCCAATATTGCTCCACTTCGAGGAGCTTGTCCTTGTCGGTCAGGAGCTTCTCACGATGAGCCCGGGTGTATTTCGACTCGCGGATAATGTTCAGGTATTGGTAAGCCGCTCCGTTGTCCGGATCGAGCTTGATTGCTTCCTGAAGCTTGGTCTCGGCGCGATCAAAGCTACCCATCTCGAAGGCCAACTTGCCGTCTTGGACAGCGATAGCGGCTGCGAGCTTGTTGGTCTTGTCTTGACCGATGTAGCTGAGCGCCTCTTCGGAGGGAACCCGGCCGACCAAGTTCATCAAGCGTTGATCGTTCTCTCGCTTGAAGTTCTTCGCCTTGACGTGGTTGGGGTCGACCTTGAGCAACCGCTTGACCTGGAGGTCCGCCTCCTTGTAGTCGCCCGCCTTGGCGGCGGCATAGGCCAACGCCAAGCGACTGGATGTAAAACCCTCAATCGTGATGCCGCGCTCCTTTTCGACATTGGAGCCCAATTCCTCGGTCAAGTTCCAGGCGTCCTCGTAGGCTTTGGCCGCCGAAGTCAGATCGCCCTGCTTGGAAGCAGTGGCGGCAGCCTCCAGCGTCTTACGCAAGACAATGGCTTTTTCTTCGCGCCGTACGGCGATCTCACCGGCTTCCTGCGCCACGGCGCGGGTAGAGACGGAATCGAACGCGGCAATGAGTGCGACGAGACTCAGGATCTTCGAGACTTTCGTCATGGGGTTCTTCACGGTTTGGACTAAAATGGACATGCAACGAGTCGATTAAGGGAATTACCTCGCCACGGTGGTACGCACGGAATTGGGCGCGGACACTACTAGTTCGTCTTTCTCGATGGCAACAATCTTGTAGACCGCGCCGGAGAGATTGATGGATTCGCCAACACGCTTCTGCGGGAAATCACGCCGATCGGCCTCGTAACGGAGGTCGGCGGAGTAACTTTGAGTGCGGCGAAAATTCTTACCTTTGGTGAGGTTAAAAGCCTCCCGAGTGGCCATAAGTTCGCAGACAAAATTGGTGGGAGACTCTTTGGGACCCTGGGCCTCGAGGAGTCGGAAGAGTTGATCTTTATTTTCTGATCCTACGGCCACCGACTCAACCATGGCGCGGCGATTATTGACCGTCTTTTCATAGTCGCGGCGCGCAGAGAATTGGTAACGCGGCGCTTCAGGCGTGCCGGCGACTTGTTCAAAAGCGATTTCCAGAACGAGATCGTGGGCGGCAACGTAGACCAAGCCGGAGGCCCCGGTATTAGGACGCGGCTTGGAGGGCTCCAAACGTCCACTGGCCGCACGAGTCCAGGTGATGGGGTTGAACGTGTAATGATCCTGGGCAGCCAAAACTGTCGGCGCACGCTGCGAGACTCGCGTGAGGGCAGTCTGGGTCAGATTGGTCTCGAGATTCTCGGGGACCAGAGGCTTCTGCTTGGCTCCTGCGAGCTGCTGCAGGGCGGTTTCCAGATACGATCGGACCTGGGCCACGGAAAAGACCAGCGATATCGCCAAACCAGCGACGGCCAGAAGGACGACTCCCAGGACCAGCTTCTCGTAATGTTTCTTGATGAATTCCATAGGTTCCCAGAATTGCGGCCTAACGGCGGGTCGCCTTCGGAGCCTGAGTTGCGGTCGGGGGAGGCGCGAGACGCACCACCTCAAAGCCTAGGGTGACCCTGATGGGTTTTTGCTCGAGAACGATATCACCCACCTTGCCCGATGCGGCCGGGGCGGCCGGATTGGCTTGGGCAGGAGGCATAGTTCCCATGCCCGGCCGCAGTCCGTAGCGGCTCATCATGGCCATTATGCTGGCCGCTGGATTGACTGGGGCGGCCTCGGCAGAATCAGAACCATCGGAGGAAGGACGGTCTACATTGAGGGTCTTGAGAACGTAGGCGTTGGAAGATCCGACAAAGTGGGTCAACACATCACCCAATTCAGAACTGAAGCACTGGAATTGTACCTCATAGGGATGGATGCCGGCACCGATCACTGTATTGGTGCTGACCTTCTTGGAGAGGATGTCGCCGGACCCAGCCAGCTCGTTGGTGCCGATGGCCGAGCGCTTAATGTGAAGTAGCGAGTGAATCTTCGATGCGAAGAGAATTTCCGTAAATTGGCGAATGTCTGTCAGGGCTAAAACCAATGGCTGGAGGGTGCTCGGAGGCAACCGCAGCTCTCGGCGCTGAGAATTGAAGGTGAAATTGTACTTGGAGGCTGAACCAGAGGCGGAGTCAGCTCCAGCCGGCAACTTGACACCCTTTCGCTCGGCAGAATGTTCTAAATCGCTGATGGTTCGGGTGAGCAACGCCTTGAAGGACGCATCATCTAGAACCCCTGCGGCGGGATATTGGGAAAAGGTTGCCAGAGCCTGAGACTTGAGAGTGTTGAAACGCACCTGTTCAGCTTTCGCTAAATCGATGTTCTTGGCATTCGGGTAGGGTTCCCGTTTGACGAGGGTATCGTATTCGTTTTTCTTGGCCTCGAGTTCTCCAGTGGCTGCTTCAGCCTCTGACTGCGCGGAGAACAGGTAGACCGCCCCGCCGATGAGCAGGGCTGCCGCCACAGTCAAGCTGATGACGAAGGCTAGATTGCGCTTGATCCAAGACATATCAGAGCTTGATGGGACGCTTGAGCTTGAGCTTCAGTGGGAAGGTGAAGGTCGCAGTGGTGTCATCGACCTGCTCAAGGTTGCCGGAGAGCTGGGTCTCCGATGCGTCGAATAGCGGACTGGACTTAGCGATCTTCTCAAGATCGTAGGCGATCTGACCATTGGCTTCCTGCTTCACTTTCTGGAGATTCACCGCCCGGATGCTCAAGTTTAGCACGGCAACCTCATTGGTTGAGGCGGCTGACTTGGGCTTGGCAGCCCCACCGCCAGGCGTAGCGCCTTCTGCCGAAGCGCCAGCTTCTCCACCTTCGGCACCGGCAACGGCTGATTTAGGAAGGAGTCCGTAGCGAGCCATGAGCTCTCTGCTCATTTGCATGGGCTTCGGAGCATCATCTTCAGCGGCAGCCACCTCGGGCTTGGGAGGTTCGGTCGAATAGAACGTATCCACCCAAATGCCCACCGGCACACCGAGTTTCTGGGAGGTTTCTACTTCGGTTGCCTTTAAGATGGCCCGGACCTCGGTAAGGATATCTGGCCAATAGGCGCGTTCGGAGAGCCAGGCTCCGAGTTGGTCAGTCTGCTTGTGAACATCGGCCAGCTTCACTTCTTCGCTCTTCAGCGAAGTTTCTACTCGGGCCAGGGGTTCAACCTTCTCGGAAATAGTGGCTAAGCCTTCTCGGTGAACCGAGGCCACCTTGCTGTAGAAGAGCCCCGCGGCCCAAACACCGGCGGCGGCCACAAAGGCGGCGGCCACAAGGAAGGGCTTCTTGGAGTTGAAATCTTGACGTGCCTTAGAACTCTTGGGCAAGAGATTCAGTTCGATCGGGCAGTCGGCGATGTTGCGCAATCCCAGACCCACCACTTCACCGAAGAAGGACGCGGATTTTTCCAACTCCTCGACGTTGACCGAGGGATCAATCTGAATATTACGAAATGGACTGAAGTACTCGACCGGCAGGTTGAGCTTTTCCTGAAAAAACTCAGCGGAATAGGCCATCACCGAGCCGCCACCGCAGAGGTAAACTCGCTGAGGAGCAGATCCGGCCTGCTGGGTCCGGTAAAACTGCACCGTTTGGTTGACCTGCATGTGCAGGCGGGTCAGGACGTTCCGGGCGACCTTGGAAACGGCGGCTACCTTCGCATCATCAGGTTCCTCGTAAGCACCGCCCAAACTGACGAAACCTTGGGAAATCTTGAACTTTTCAGCCTCAGCGAAGGGTGCCTTGGATTCGGCCGAATATTCCTGAGTAATGGTGTTTGCACCGACGGGGACCGTGCGAACGTAAAACTTGTTTTTCTCGAAGAGGAGGACGTTGCTGGTTTTAGCACCGATATCGATCAACAGACTGCAGCCCTCGATATCTCCGTAGTTGTAACGGAAGGCGTTGGCCAATGCGGCCATCGACGCATCCACCACTTCCATCTTCAAGCCAACCGATTCACCGACTGCGAAGAGCTTTTCAACCACCTCGGCCTTAATAGCCACCAACAGCACCTCACGCGCCCCATCGGCAGCGGTGCCCAAAATCTGATGGTCCCAGGCACTTTCGGTCAGCGGGAACGGAACGTTCTGCTGGGCCTCGTATTGGATGATCTGAGAAATCTTCGAAGCGTCAACCGGGGGCAGTTTGACAAATTTAGAGAAGACCTGATAACCCGGTGCAGAAATGTTGGCTTGGCGGGAAACAAAACCACCCTCAGCCAGAAGCTCACTCAAGGCACGCTTCAAAACACCATCGCGTGCAGCATCTTGGGATCCAGGGAGCCCGAGGGCGCGAACGCCAAAGCGGAGGAGCTTCAAACCGCCGCCGTCGGCGGGTTCGAATTCGGCGATCTTCAGGGTGCCAGCCCCGAAGTCGATCCCCAGAAATGTTTTGGCTTTTAGCATTTTGCTGTGAGCTCGTCTCACGTGAAAATCTCAGTCCTCTAAGGACTAAAAAACGCTCGAGCTTGGCGTGCCTAGCGGCGAGCGATCACGGATGTAAGGGTGTAGCTAAAGAAAGCCGGTGGAAGGGTCAAACACAAAAGACGGTTGTTGGGCAAAACTTGTTCACATCTGTTGACGCAACTTCAGTGGATCCACCTCTGGAAAAGGGCTCCGAATCAGTTGAGTCGCCCTTGGAGACTGTGCATCGGAAATTCTCTGAGATCGCTCACCACCCAAGTGGCCCCAGCCGTACGGAGTTCGTCTGGCGAACCACCGCCAGTGCAAACCCCAAGGCTCTGGGCTCCGATGGCTTGGGCGCATTCGACGTCTCGGTGAGTATCGCCGATGACCAATATCTCGGGACCTTCGAGACGGCGTCCGAGCTGACGCGAAGCCCGGTCGCGGGCGATCCGTGCCAATTGATTGCGGTCGTCGTGATCGTCGGCAAAAGCACCGCAGGTCCAGTCTCCCCAAAGAGAATGGGCCCCGAGTTTAATCTTGGCTCCGAGGCGAATATTGCCCGTCAGAAGGCCCAGGGTGGGGGGCTCGGAGAGCTGTTTTAACGCCTGGATAAATTGCGGAACCCCCGGGCAAATCTCTCCCCGATTTTCTTGAAGGCGATGGTCGAGCAAGAAGACATAGGCATCGAGGAAATGCCGAATATCCCAGGAGCGACCTTGCAGACCATTACTCAGGAAGAACTCCCGGACCAATGCCGTATCGGTGCGCCCATGGAAGTGGGTTCGCTCGGCCACGCCGGCTACACCATAAAGCAATTCGGCCGTCCGACCGAAGGCGTGCATGCCAGCCCCCCCGGTACGGATGAGGGTGCCGTCAATGTCAAACAATACCAATCGGGTCATGGGGATTTACGAAAAGGATTCCAGATCGGATCAAGAGCACGGCCTCAGCTCCAACGGCCCACTTCGATGTCTGGCCAAAGGGGGTTGAGGTCGGGATCAGCCAAGGCCATCGATTTGACAGCGGCCGGGTGCTTGGTGAGCTTCAATGCTTTGCCGAACCACTCGCCTGCGAGATCGATCCGCTCCGATTGCGAACAGTAGCAGGCCAAATCGTAAGGGATCTCAAAGGCCCGGGGCCATCGACGCTGAACTGGCTGGAGCTGGTCGTAGGCTTCGACGGTACGTCCCAACCAGTGCAACGCCTGGGAACGGTAGAGCCACCCCCACAACTCATCGTGGGCGACCTCCATGAGGACCTGAGCAATTCCCAGAGCTTCATCATGGCGCTTGCAGGCGCGGGCCGCGTGAAAACGCAGCTTGAGCACCTCAGGCAGGCGCTGGGCCGGAGCAGGAAGGCGAGAAATCTCAGCCTCAGCCTCGGCCGCCAAACCGAGTTCAAACCAGCCTTGCGCAGCGCGGACGCCGTGCTCGACTTGCAAATTATTGGAGAGGGAATCGTTCACCGACAGCCTGAGACTGTACAAACCTCTCGGACAGATTTGAAGTCCCAAGCTCGGAAACGGTTGAGATTGAGTGTTTTTCTGTAGTAACGGAGCTTGAGCGCGCCCGATGCAACTGATTCTCCCGCTGATTGCCGCCATCGCCTTCGCCGCCGGTTCGTTGGTCTTTAAGCGTGCCTTCGCAGAGGGGGCGTCACTGTCCCATGCGGTTGTAGTTAACAATGTTATTCTCGGCGTGCTATTCCTGCCGCTCATGGCCTGGGATCCCAACCCTATTCCTTGGGACCGCCTGCACCTGCCCTTCCTAACTGCGGCCACCTTCATCGTAGGGCACTTGTTCAATGTGGCTGCCCTGCGGATGGGGGATGTCTCTGTGGCCACACCCCTGCTCGGGGTGAAGGTTGTATTTGTCGCCCTAATTGCTCGTTTTGCATTCGGGTGGCCGCTGTCGGAGGGTCAATTGACGGCGGCGGCCCTAACCAGTGCTGGTGTCTTAATTACTGGACTCACCGATTTGAAACCCGGTCGCCGAGCCGGATGGACCACCCTGCTCGCTCTGGGATGTGCGGGAGCCTTCGCGGTAACCGATGTCCTGATCCAAATCTGGGCTGCGGAATTCGGGGTGCTCAACTTCCTGTCCCTGCTGTTCGGAGCCTTAGCTCTCGAATCCATCTTGGTACTGCCGCTGTTGGGGTTCAGAGCCCGTCCAGAAACCAGGCATCTCTCTATTTTTCAGCAAGCCACCCGTTCCCTGACGGCTTCTCCAAAGGCTTGGCGCTGGATCGGCCTGGCGACGGCCTTGTCCGCCGTTCAGGCACTGCTCATCACCGGCACCATCGCCACCTGGCGAGATGCTGCGGGGGTCAATGTGGTTTATGGAACCCGCGGACTGTGGAGCCTAGCCTTGGTTTGGTGGGCCGGTTCTTGGTTCGGCAACGCAGAACGTCGGGACTCCGGACCCCGAGTCCTCTTAGCGCGAGCCACCGGAGGCGCATTGATCTTGGCGGCGGTCGTCTTGGCCCTTCGCTCAGCCCCTATGAAGGCGATGCCGGGCGGATGATTGGCCGCCCGGTTGGCCAGAAATTGTTTGGTCTATTCTTGAACCCTGTCGGGGGTAACCGCCCAAAGTCCGGTTCAAGGAGCGCTGGGGACCAGCTTCCACACCTCGCCCTTACCCGGGGTGAGTCCAATGTTTCCGTTGGTCAACACGTAGAGCTCACCCTCGTTGTCTTCACCGAAACCAATGATATACGAAGCTATCTTGGAAGGGGTGCCCAGCTGCAGAGGTTCCACAGTCCATGGGCCCGGACCGGACTTGGGGCGGTGGGCCACCAGCAAGGTCCCGCTGGGAACTCCCCAGATCCGACCCCAATCGCCAAACACATAGTCTCCGGTCAATTCCGGCAGCGCTTTACCCCGATAAATAAACCCACCGGTGACGCTGATACCATAGGCCTCAGGGTCCTTCTTGAACCCGTTACGGTTCTTGTAGACGGCCACGGGTTGGACAAAGGACTCGCCATGGAGACCCGTCTGCGGAACTTCAGGCAGGGGTTTGTCGGCGGCCTTCGGATTGAAGCCGATGAATCCCTCACGCAAGCGCCATCCATGATTGCCCCCTTTTTGGATGACGTTGACCTCTTCCCACAGGGTTTGGCCGACGTCGGCCGAGTAGAGGGCGTGATCACCCCCGCGGTCAAAGGACAGGCCCCAAGGATTACGAATACCGTAAGCCCAAATCTCCGGGCGGGCTTTCTTGCCGTCGGCAAAAGGATTGTCCGTGGGGATGAGGTGTCCCTCGGGGGTGTTGATGTCGATGCGCAGGATCTTGCCCAAGAGCGTGTCGAGGTTCTGTCCGTTACCGATCTCGGGCCGCTTGCCCTCATCGTTGCCATTCCCTCCATCGCCCACACCGATGTAGAGCAAACCCTCAGGCCCAAAGGCCATCCGGCCTCCATTGTGATTGCTGTAAGGCTTGTCGACCTCCAGGCGAATGATCTCCGTCGCCGGATCAATAGTGAACGGCTCTCCTGGGGATGCGGTGAACTCCGAGATGCGCAGGGTGCAATCCCAGTCGGCCGGGGCGGACGACCGGCGGGGAGCGGTGTACGAGATGAAGACCCGATGGTTCTTCTGGAACTGAGGGTGCAAGACGAGGCTCAGCACTCCGCGCTCATCGAAGGCCCCGTGGTTGAGGGAACTGAGCCGAGGCGTGAGGGTGAGGACCGGGCTTTCGCGCAATTCTCCGGTCTTATCCAGGAGTCGGATGAAACCCGGCTGATCGACGATCAACGCCCGTCCATCCGGCAGGGACACGTAGGACAACGGAGATGTCAGGCCGCCAGCAACCCGGGTGAGAGAAACCTGGGGGGCCGCATGGAGGCTGACCGCTCCCAAGAGAGCCAGAGCAAGGGCAAGGCAATGCGAAGACATGGTACAGTGGTAGAGGTTGGAGCTAATTAGTTCAATCTTGCCCTTCTTTCCCATCAACGCAATCGGACCCACAAGAGGTATTGACCCGGAGGCGATCTGGGCGATGGATGATGCCCGTCATGAGTTCGTTTCCCGCGCCCGCCCCGGCTTCACCGTCTCCGAAGGATTCGGGGCCCAATTTTTTGGACCGTTTGCTGGAGGCCAATGTGCTCCCCGATCCGGTGATCCGCTTCGGCATCCGCCGACTGTTGCGGGAGCGATTGGCCGAAGAGGAGGCCCACGGGGATGTCGAGGCACAGAGGGCACACCGGATGCGGTTGATCCGAGAGCTGTCTGAGTTGCCGATCGCCATTGAGACCGCGGCGGCCAACGAGCAGCATTACGAGGTTCCCACGCGCTTCTACCAACTATGCCTCGGTCCACGCTTTAAATACTCGAGCTGCTACTATCATACCTTCCAGGAAAGCCTGGCCGAGGCCGAGGACATCATGCTCGCCCTCACTTGCGAGCGCGCGGGCCTGGCCGATGGGCAAAACATCTTGGAGTTGGGTTGCGGCTGGGGATCGCTCTCGCTCTGGATGGCCGCTCATTATCCGAACGCCCGGATTACCGGCGTGTCCAACTCTCGCACGCAGCGGGAACACATCGAAGGAGAGGCGCTCCGAAGAGGCCTTGGAAATCTGAAGATCATCACCTGTGACATGAACCGCTTCGAGCCCCCCGGCGGCGATGGGCAGTTTGACCGGGTCGTCTCCGTGGAAATGTTCGAGCACATGAAGAATTACCGGCAGCTCTTGGCCAATATCGCCCGGTGGCTCCGGCCCGATGGACGTCTGTTCGTCCACATCTTCACCCACCGGGAGTATGCCTACCACTTCATCCCCCGAAGCCCGAGCGACTGGATGGCCCGGTACTTTTTCACCGGGGGCATCATGCCGAGCGATGATTTGCTGCTCTACTTCAACGAAGACCTGCGGCTCGAGGAGCACTGGGTGGTGAACGGTCGGCATTACGGTCGCACGGCCAACCAGTGGCTGGAGAACATGGACACCCACGAGACGGAAGTCCGACGCATCCTCGCAGAGACGTATGGCGCCGACCAAGAGACCCGTTGGTGGGTTTATTGGAGGGTCTTCTTCATGGCCTGCGCCGAGCTGTGGGATTTCCAAGACGGAAACCAATGGCACGTCAGCCATTACCGCTTTGCCAAAGTGCCGAGCGCGGTTCCGAGGCTCACTGTCGGCTAATGGCTACGCGCTGGCGCTCGTGTAATGGCGCAAAGAAAAGCGCCAGAAAAGTTCGCTGACCACGAAACAGGCAACGGCCATGCCCAACAGGGCGAGCCATTCCCATGGCGAAGCCAGACGCTGAGCCAACAGCTTGGCGGGAACATTGGAGACCAACAGCATGGGCAAGACCCAGGTGAAGACGGCCCGGTAGGCTCCCCGCGGGAAGGCCTCCGCCGGAAGGCGGGCAATATTGAAGAGGTTGTAGTACCCCCAGACGATGCCCTGAGCCCGGACTGTCCAGAAGGAGATGCAAGCCAGAAGGAACATCAGCGAGTAATGCACGCTCAGGCCCGCCAGGCACACCACCGCGAAACCCAACCACTGGGCCAACGTCGGCACTCGTCCCAGCTGGGCCAGCGAATAGACGATAACCACCAGACCCATCAGGGCATTGATGATGTTGCCGATCTCAAACTTTTTCACCGAGATGAGGAAGCGGGTGTTCACCGGCTGCAGGAGCAACAAATCGAGAGTCCCCTTGCGGATCAATTCGGAGAGGTTGGATAAATTGGTGACGAAAAGGGTGTGGAAAAGCTGCTGGATGAACTGGTTGCAGCCAACCAGTAAGACGACCTCCCACCGCGACCAACCAGCGATCTGGTCGGTATGCCCGTACAGAACGGTCATGAAGGCCAGTTGAAGTCCAAACCACAGGGCTTCGACAACGATCCAGAGGAGGAAGTTCACCTTGAACTGCATCTCGTGGATCAACGAGTAGCGGATCAACGCGGCATAAATGCCAGCGTAGCGAGAGAAGGAGGGCATGCAGATTATTGGTTCAGCCAGCGCCTCAGCCACCGACCGCGGTGTATTTTCGCAAGCCGCGAGACCAGACGAACCGGGCTATCAGGAAGGCCACCACCACCCAAGCCAACTGCAGCGCAAAACCCTGCCACAACTCCGCACCCTGAATGCGGCCCAAATAAACGCCCACCGGAAAATAGAGGAGGTACGGATAAGGGGACCAGAGCAGCAGTCGGTGCAATCCGTCCGGAAGGATGTCCAACGGAAAGAGGTGGCCACTGGCCAGGAACTCGAAGGCGAACTGGATAAAGATGAAGGTGCTGACATCAAGCACCCAGAACGACAACAGCGCCACGGTGTACGCGATGAAAAATTGCAGAAGCCCCGCCATCAACACCGACAGTAGCGCCAGAACCCAACCCAAGGACTCGGCGGGACCCACCAGGTATTCCCGCTGAAAGAACAAAAAGAAAGCCACCGGGATCAGGGCCACGCTGGTGTAAATTACACGTCCGGAAAGGTAGAGGCACAGCCGGTAGGCCAAGAAATCGAGCGGCTTGAGCAGGAATTGGCTCACGGCTCCGTCTTTGATATCGGCGGCGATTTGCCAGTCGTCTTCGGCGACGGCGGTAATCGAATCCACCACGGTGACCAACAGGTAGTAGCTCACCATTTGGGCCAGCGTGTAGGCTCCGATGGCCGCGCCGGCCGGTTTGTCGGCATAAATCGCCTCCCAGAGAAAGAGCGTCGCCGCCAACGGGACTAATCCAAAGGCAGCCCGAAACAGGAAGTTGGTCCGGTAGACCAGTGTGTTCTGGATGCCCATGGAGAGCACATGGCCGTACTTGCTCCAGAGATGGGTCGAGGGCGTGGTCGGTAGCGGATTATGGGTTACGGGTGTCATCCCTCTCCCTCGCCCGAGGCGCCCCGGTGAATCTCAGCCGCCAAAAACAGCACGAGATGACGGAGGCGGGCTTCGGGTTGGACGGTCTCCAAGATCATTTGCCGAGCCGCGGGATTGGGCAGCAGGAGAGCAGCGATAAGGTCGGCGAAGCGGCTCGGGTTCTTGATGCGCTTCAGTTCCCGAATGCAATCTTCGACCCGTGTCTCCGATTGGGCCTGACCACCTGAGGCCAGTTGCCGAATGAGATCCAGTGGCACCGGCTGATCCTGACGCAGGCGCACATCGATCAGGTCTAGGCTGCGGTTGACCAGAGCCACCACCTCCGGGGACCTCTCCACGTTCTCCTTAATGGGAGTGATGAGGTGCTGGCGGAAGGGCCGGGTTTGGACGATCCGACCCAAGCGGACCCGGATGAGGCCTTGCAGCACGAGGTTGGAAGTTCCGTTCGGGGTTTGGACCGAGGCCCGGACTAGTCCGAGGGTGGCGATTCGGCAGGGGGACTCTCGCTTGGCATCGGTCCGCTGCATCGCCAGGCAGAACATCCGATGAGTCTCCAGCGACTCGGCCAGCATCTCCCGATAGCGGGGTTCAAAAATGAACAGGGGCATCATGGCCTGTGGAAACAGGCTGGCCTCTCCCAGGATCATTACCCCCATTCGGTCGGGTATCAGCATGGCCCCACGGTAAAGTGAGCTCCAGCCAACGCAAGGCGGGCCCTTGCTCGGAGATTGAATGTCCGGACTGATTCGGTGTCTATTGATCCAGCGACCGGGAATCTTTCGGCCGTCCAAACCTATTTGATCAATGAAATCCAAACTCGTTCCCGCGGTGCTGGTGCTTATCTGCCTGGGCCTCGGCACCGGATGGTTTCTGAACTCGAAGAAAGCTGAAGAGACACGGATCCACATGGAGGGTCAGCAATCGGCCCTGTCCAACGATCTAGTGGCCACGACGGGCAAGCTCACCGAGCAAGTGCGGGTGAATGCCACCCTCGAAACCAATCTCAGCCAGCGCATCGAAGATCTGAACACGGTCTCCAACAAGTGGGTCGCTACCTCCGGAGAACTGACCCGCACTTCCGCCGAGGCAGCAAAGGCGGCGGCCGCGGCCAAGACTGAGATCGAGCGCCGGGACAAACAGATTTCCGACCTGGAGGGAGAGAAGGATGACCTGACCAAAAAGATGGGCGAATTGACCGGTCAAATCGGGGGTCTCGAGAACCAAATTAAAATCACCGAACGGAAGCTCGCCGCCAGCGAGGGTGACCGTGAGGCCCTCAAGAAGGAGCTCAAGCGGCTCATCGCCGAAAAAACCGACCTCGAGAAAAAGTTTAACGACTTGGCGGTCCTCCGCGATCAGGTCCGCAAACTGAAGGAAGAGCTCAACATCGCTCGCCGACTCGACTTTATCCGGCGTGGGCTTTACGGCTTCGACAAGAAGGGCGCTCAACTGTTCCAGGAAGGTATTCGACCCAAGGCCGCGGCCAACTCGGCCACCAACGCCTACCCCTTGAAGGTGGATGTGGGTACCGACGGATCCACCCGGGTGGAAACCGCTCCCAAGCCGTAGACCCCAACCCTTGGGGTCAACTTGCACCAGTAATTCTCCGCGTTGCGGCCGGCACCGTGCTGGCCCAAGCTGGCGCTATGCACGGGCAATTACAGGATTCCCACGGACGAGTCATGCGAGACCTTCGGGTTAGCGTGACCGATCGCTGTAATTTCCGCTGCCTGTACTGCCTGCCCGAGACCGAGGAGGCCGCGAATTTCTACCGCACCCGCTACGACGGCCTGCGGAACCCAACCCCGGCCAGCCCGTCGGCCACCCCTATTCACCGGGAATGGAAACCGAAGTCAGAGATCCTCAGTTTTGAGGAGATCACGCGGGTGGTCCGGATCGCCGTTGAATTAGGAATAGAGAAGGTCCGCGTCACTGGCGGTGAGCCGCTATTGCGCCACGGAGTCGACCGACTGGTCGGATCGCTCTCGCAAATTCCAGGCGTCCGCGACCTGGCCATGACCACCAATGGGGCGCTGTTCGGATCCCAGGCCGCTGCCCTGCGGAAGGCCGGGCTGAACCGAGTCAGCTTCAGCATGGATTCACTCGACCGAGACAACTTCAAGAAGATGACGGGGCGAGACGGTCTGGAGGGTGTGCTCGACGGAATCCGCCTGGCCCGGGAACTCGGGTTTCATCCTGTGAAGGTTAATGCCGTGGTGATCCGCGGAATGAACGACCACGAGATCCCCGATTTGGTCCGTTTCGCGGTGAAACAAAATCTGAGCCTGCGCTTCATTGAATTCATGCCGCTGGACTCCAGCCGTGCCTGGCAAAAGGGGTTGGTCGTTCCCGGTCGGGAGATCCTGGAACGTCTGCGCGGGGAGTTTAATTTGCTGCCGGTCGATGCCTCAGCCAATCCCTCAGAAACGGCGCGCCGTTGGCGTCTGGAAGGGTCTGAGGGCGAGTTGGGCATCATTGCTCCGGTGAGTGAGCCCTTCTGCGGTCACTGCAACCGGTTGCGTCTGACCGCCGACGGAAAACTGCGAACCTGTCTCTTCAGCCTCGATGAACACGACCTCAAGCCGCTACTGCGGGGGGGTGGCTCCGACGAGGATCTGGCCTCCTTGCTGCGAGACCGGGTTCAACACAAGGAAGCAGGACATCGGATCGGCCAGGCCGACTTTGTTCAACCGCAACGCTCCATGAGCTGCATTGGCGGCTGAGATCAGCCCTTGGTGAGTGTTTCGTCGAGGTTGAAAAGGACACTGGCCAGGGTCGTCCAAACGGCCAGTTTTCGGGTCTCCAAATCGGCTGCTTTTGACGCCTGCCCCACCTGAATTAACGCCGCTGCCGCCTTGGGGTCGGCCCGGAAACTCCGCTCCTGTTGCTGGACAAAGGCCAGGAGCCGCCGTTGTTCTGCCGCGGTCGGTGGTCGGCCCACGCTCCGCGTGAAGGCGTAGTCCACGCGGGAGGCATCGTCCGGACCGCCCTCGGCCAGAATCCGCTGTCCAAAAAATCGAGCCGCCTCGAGTAGTGTTGGCTCGTTCAGTGCGGCCAGGGCCTGCAACGGCGTATTGGTCCGGGGCCTCCGTGAGACGCAGACATCGCGGCTGGGGGCATCAAAGGTGGCCAAGGTGGGATAAGTACAAACGCGTCTCCAGAAAGTGTAGAGGGCGCGTCGATACAAGTCGGGGCCGTCGCTCACCGGCCATTCGTCCATGCCGATCTCGGGACGAAGGAATCCAATTTCCTTCCAGAGGTTGGGCACCTGCACGGGGTAGACGCTCGGGCCACCCACCTTGTGGTGCAGCAGGCCGCTGACCGCCAGGGCATGATCTCGAATCATCTCGGCATCCATGCGGAAACGCGGGCCTCGCGAGAGGAATCGATTATAGAAATCCTTCTCCTGGCGGGTGGCATCGGTGGCGGCGCTCTGTCGGTAGGTCGCCGACATTACGATGAGCTTCTGCAGGGCCTTGACGTCCCATCCGCTGGCGATGAATTCGGTGGCCAGCCAATCGAGGAGTTCGGGATGGGAAGGCAATTCACCTTGGCGGCCGAAGTCTTCGCTGGTCTTTACCAGACCCGTTCCAAAGCAGCGCTCCCAGAACCGGTTCACCGTGACCCGAGCCGTGAGGGGATTGGCTGGATCGACTAACCAACGGGCGAGGGTCAGGCGATTGGCCGGGAGTCCCGCCGGCAGGGGTGGGAACACCGCGGGGATACCCGGCTGTACGACCTTCCCCTTCGTTAGGAAATCGCCTCGGAGATGAATGTAAGTCTCGCGCGGCTGCGGTTCGGATCGTTCCTGCATCACCAGCGTGGTGAACTTCTGAGCGGCGCGCTGCCGGCGACTTTGCTCGAGAACGAAGAGTTCGCGTTCCAGGGTACGGACCTTCTCCGAGGCGGAGCGCTGGCTGGCCGCCAGGAGCGCCGACTGCTCGGTCGACCGTTCCTGCGAGGACCGGGAGGCGGCCACCCGCACGTCTTCAGGCAGGGGCCATTGGCGTTGGGGATCTTTCTCTGTGGTCACCGAGATGCGGAATCGGCCGATGCAATGGCTGTTCCCATGGTAATGGTCGAAGCGAAAGGTGAGCCGGCTGCCCCCGCGGTATCCGGTCGGATCCTGCAACCGAGCGATGAGAAAGTGACGCTGTCCAAAGCGAGGACCAATGGACCAACCCGTCTTGGAATTACGATCGATCGCGTGCTCGGCCTTGTAATACTGCTGTTCCCAATCGGCCGTGGCGCTGCTGAAGAAGAGATTGGTGTTGGCCGGAGCGGCGCCCTTCATGGGAGCGGCGGCGAAGGAAAATTCGTCGAGGATGAAATTGCCACTGGCGCCCCAACGACCCGGACCATTCTTCGGGAGGCTAGGATCGGGCAGCACTTCGAGCAGGACAGCCGTGATGCCTGTGAGGTCCGTCTCGGCTTCGACGGTAATGGTGTCGTAGATGGCGTTGACCCCAGTTCCGAGGAGGGATCCGTCCGGCAAGTTCGTGTAGCTGGAACCGCCGGTGGACTGGGGGTTGACGAGTTGGAGAGTGCGCCACGGGTCGGCCTTCCGAGCCACCGACTTCTCCCAAACGGCCTGAGATTTTTGAAGTTCCTTCTCGATGCGAGAAAGCTCATCCCGGGTCTCCTGCAATCGCCGAGACAGGTGCGCATCCATGTCGGTCAGGTCTGGCTTAGGCACCTCGACCGAGGGGCCGAGACTGTAATTGCCCGAGTCGGAACTGTTGTTGAAGAAGGAGTAAAACCGGTAGTACTCCTCATGGGTGATCGGATCATACTTGTGCGTGTGGCATTCGGCACAGTTCAGGCTGAGTCCTAACCAGGCCGTGCCCACGGTTGCTACCCGGTCCTTCACCGCCTTGGTGCGGTACTCCTCGGCATCGCCACCCCCCTCGTCGTTGACCTTAGTATTGCGGTTGAACCCGGTGGCGACGCGCTGAGCCAAGGTGGGTTGAGGCAAAAGATCACCGGCCAGCTGGTCGATGGTAAATTGGTCAAACGGTTGGTTCTTGTTGAAGGCCTCAATCACCCATTGGCGGTAGGGCCAAATGGAACGCGCCAAATCTACCTGGTAACCATTGGAATCGGCATAGCGCGCGAGGTCGAGCCAACCCCGGGCCATGTGCTCCCCGTAGTGGGGCGAGGCAAGTAGGCGGTCGACAAGAGTCTCAAACGCGCGCGGCGACTTGTCGGCGAGAAAGGCGCTGATCTCGGACGGTTCCGGAGGCAGGCCAGTGAGGTCGAGGGAGACGCGACGAATCAGATTGGCCCGATCGGCTTCAGGCTGTTGCTGCAGCCCTTCTTTGGCCAATCGAGCCACAATGAAGCGGTCGATGGGATTTTGAAGAGTGGCCGTCTTGGGCAGATTTTCTGGAGGAATGGGTCGGATCGGCGCCTGGAAGGACCAATGCTTCTGGATATTGCTATCAGGCCATACAGCACCTTCGCGGATCCAACGGGTGAGGCTGGCGACTTCAGCCGGTGTCAATCGCGGACCCTTGGGCGGCATGACCTCATCTGGATCGGTGGCGGTGACGCGACGGATGAGTTCGCTGGTCTCGGGTTTTCCCACCTCGAGGACCACCTTGCCAGATTCGGCCGCCTGAAAGGCCGCCGCTCGGGAATCCAGGCGAAGATTGGCCTTTTGCTTGTCCGGGCCATGGCATTCGAAGCAACGCCGAATTAGTAGCGGCTCAATCTCGGCCGTGAAGTCGGTCGCCGCCATTGTCTGGGAAACCAGGAGGGTTCCGGTGAACAGGGCGATTGCCTCGGGAAGCAGGGGGATCTTCATGGGCTCTGGTATTGGGTGATTTTCTGGCAGACTCCCTCCAAAAGCCAGACTGGAAGAGGCCCTGATGCGGGGAAAACGCGGTGCGAATTAACGGGCAGCAACGGGTAACAGTTAGTTCTGGCGCACGGCGCGGTGTGCCGATGAGTGACAAGACCCGTCGGAGGACTCGGCGAAGCGACCCAACGATCCAGAGGGGAGATCACCGCACCCTAGGCCAGTCCGAGTCGCCCCGTGGGTGGGGAGGCTCAGGAGGGCGGCGCAGCGCGTGGAAACCGGGTTCATAGAGAAATTATTTCTGGGACAAAATGGTGTTTGGGGAGCGCTTCCACAATCGGGCTAATCCTCCTAGGCTTGCGGCCCCACGGTGAAGCCTTCGTCCATCCTGCTAATCGCCGGTGAGCCCAGTGGCGACCAACTCGCCGCCGAGCTAGTTCGCGCTCTGCGCCAAAGGACGGGTCCTCTGGAACCCCAGTTTTTCGGAGCAGGGGGGCCGGCCATGGCGGCAGCCGGAGTGGAAATTCTCTGCGACTTGACCACGCATTCGGTCATCGGTCCCGCCGATGCCCTTCGCCAGTTGGGGCGGTTCCAAAGCGCGTTCCGACTGTTGTTGGAAGCCGCCCGCGAACGGACTCCCGACGTAGTGATCGGAGTTGATTTCGGGGCCTTCAATTTGCGCTTCCTCAAGGCCATCACCGCAATGACTGCTGAGTGCTCTGGAACTTTCCAGAACTGGCGGCCGCGACGGGTGCAATTCGTGTCGCCACAAGTTTGGGCATCGCGTGCCGGACGGGCCCGGGAGATGCCTCGAATTCTGGACCGATTACTTTCGATCCTTCCCTTCGAAAAAGAGTGGTATGCCCAGAATGCACCGGGTGTGCAGGTCGACTTTGTGGGTCACCCATTGGTCGATCGGCATGGTCTACCGCCGGCGCCCCCCTTCCGATCGGCTGGGGAGCGACCCCATCTGGTGCTGCTCCCGGGAAGTCGCTCTGAAGAACTGCGACGCCACTGGCCAGTGGTCGCGGCGGCGGCCCAGAAGATCATCGAGAAAACCGGGGCCCGATGCACCCTGGTGTTGCCACAGGAAGCCGCCCGGTCGGCTCTGCCTCCGGCGATTGCTCATCCCAAAGGCATGTCTATCCAGATCGGCAAACTCGCCGCCATCCTGGCCGACGCCGACGTAGCCATCGCCTCGACCGGAACCGTGACTCTAGAGTGCGCCTGGTTCGCAGTGCCCACGATCGCCCTCTACAAGACCTCGTGGAGCACTTACCAAATTGGGAAGCGGATCATCCAAGTTCCTTTTTTGGCCATGCCCAATCTATTGGCCGGCAAGGCGGTCCTGCCGGAGTTTGTCCAAGACGCGGCCACTTCCGACGCCCTGGCTGAGGCTACCCTGAACCTCCTGACAACTCCGGGTGCACTCTCGGAGGCCCGAAAAGAACTCATCCTGGTTCGCCAGCTTCTAGGACCTCCAGGAGCCACCGAGCGAGCGGCCGACAAGATCTTGGCTGACTAGCCGGTACCGGGTGGCCGAAAAAACCATCCTCACCCACGCACTTCTGAGGTAGGGCGATTTTTCCGAAAGCGCCACGTCGGCGAACATGACAAAGAGCGCCACTCTCCCGATCCAATACCACAGAGCCGGACCGCCGCAGACAGGACCGCTCGGAGATCGGTCACTACCTAGGAAGTCCTCGGGCTACATCTGGGTGGCCGAAAAACCATCCTTACCCACCCACTTCCGAGGTAGTGTCTTGGAGTGAGACACTGCACTAGGGCATTGAGCACGCCACTGGGATGACATCGCCCTTTATGGGTCTCCCTCAATGGCTGCTAAGACCTGATGGGCTCATCGGTGGATCCAACCAGAGGGCTGTCAGCGGCGGGTCACTTTCTTACGAGCTGCCTCGAGCGTTTGACGTTCGGCCGGGGTCAAGCTGCCAATCCCATCCCGGGCGATCTTATCGAGAATGGGATCCACCTCACGGGCCATGAACTCAGCGTCAGAGAGTTCTTTTGCTGGGGTCGGAGCTGAGTCCGAACGGAACGACGGCTTGATAATCTTGCCATCGGCCGCTCGAGAGGGGGCGCGGGGCGTTTGGCGTTGTTGGTTCCAACGATACCAGGCTTCGGAGAGACGCTCCCACAAACCCTCGCCCCGATGATATCCGGCCTGGACCCAGAACCACCCGAAAAGCAAACCACCCAAGTGTGCAGCGTGAGCCACTCCGTCCCGCGATGGGACCACGATGAAGAACACGGCGACACCGACCGAGAAGTAGAACAGGAAACGGGCCGGAACCGGAACAATGAGGGCCAGCAAGATTCGGGCATCGGGCTCGAGCCGGCAGAAAATCGCAAGGAAGGTCATGAGCCCGGCCGACGCCCCCACCACACTTGGGGAGAATACACCCGGAAAGGCCGCGCTAATTCCCAACTCCAGCAAACCACCCACCAGGCCACCGGCCATCCAAAGGCCCAGCATTCGTCGGCCGCCAAACGCCGCCTCGATGGGGCGTCCGAACATCCAAATACCCAACCCGTTGAAGAACAGGTGAGCGAAATTGCCATGCAAAAATTGGAAGGTCACCAACTGCCAGACCCAACCCGATCGCCAAACGCTGCTGGACAGGGCCCCGTGCTGCTGCAGCGACAGGCCCAGGTAGGCTTTGGCAATTTCGTCCGCGGCGAAGACCACCACCAAGGCGATGAGGAGCATCACCGTCCAAGAGAAACGCATCCCGTTGTCCTCTTCCCGCATGTAATCCCGATCTGAAAGCATTGCGTTTAAGAATAGTCTGGGCTGGGCCCATTTTCCAATGCGGATCCACTCGCGCCGAATTCACCGCGTGCTGAGCCAGAGATTCCGCTGAAGCGCTAGGGCGACGGCCAAGCCTCCGATAAAGCCTCCGAGATGGGCCAGATGAGCAATGGGACCCACCACAAAGACGGCACCGAGGGCGCTGATGACAATCCCTCCCAATAGAACAAACTTCGCCCGGATTTCCAGGGGAATAACGAAGAAGAGCAGCACCCTCAGACGTTCTTCAGAGTGCAACGCTCCGAGGGCCGCCAACAACCCGCACAATCCTGCTGATGCGCCCACTACGGGTCCTCCAAAGGAATCCGGCATCATCCAAGCGCCCACCACATGAAGAATGCCGCCCAGAGTTCCGCTGGCGAGGTAGAGCAGGACGAAACGCCACCGCCCCAGGGTCGTCTCCATTACAGGGCCCAATGAGTGCAGCAGGAGGAGATTCATGGCCAAGTGAATCCACCCCCCATGCAGGAACTGAAAGCTCAGGCATTGCCACCAGGCTCCCCGTTGCAACCCTTCGAGGCTGAGGGCGTGGTTCAATTCAAACCAGCGCTGGCGGCCGGGATCGACCCGGTCGAGCCATTGCTCGTAGGCGAAGAACACCAGATTCAGCGCAATCAACACCCGGGTCGCACCTCGCTCCAACGGCAGCGGCTCCCCGCGCGGAGGCAGCAAGGGGGGAGGAGATTTCATGACGGCTGAAGAAACGGCCGAGGAATTCAGTCCACCGACACCATCGCCTTGATGACCCCGGTCTCGGGTTTCAACCACGAGGGAAACTGATCGATCATTTCTCCGAAGGCCGAGCGATGGGTGATCCACGGCCGGGTGTCGATCCGACGCGCCTCGATATGGCCGATGATGCTACGGAAATCCTCTGGGAGAGCATTGCGGCTTCCAAGAATGCTCAGTTCCCGGCGATGCAAAATCGGGGCATGGGGGAAACTCAAATCGGCCTGAGTAATACCCACATACACCAGACGTCCGGCAAACGCACAGAGGCCCAGTGCCTGGCTCATGGATTTGTTAGACCCGGTGGCGTCGATGACTACCTCGGCCCCGTTGCCGTCGGTCAGCTTCTCGACCGCTGTAAACTCGGATCCGTCGCCCCGAGTCAGCACGGTGTCGGTAACTCCCATGACGTCTCGGACGAAGGCCAGGCGTTGCTCGTTCATGTCCATCACCACCGTCCGAGCCCCGCTGAGTTTGGCGAACTCGATGACACTCAATCCAATCGGACCGGCCCCGATTACCAAAACCGTCTCGCCCGACTTCGGCGCGGCACGGAACACGGCGTGACTCCCGATGGCGAGGGTCTCGACGAGCGCCAACTGTTCGAAATCCAGAGAAGCACCGACATGAAGTTTACGGGCTGGCACCGTGTAGTACCGCCGAAGGCCTCCGTCGCAATGCACGCCCAGGGTCTGATTGTGATGACAACAATTGGTGTGCCCCCGACCACACGCATGACAGCGCTGGCAGTTCAAGTACGGCTCGACGCTACACCGATCTCCGGGACGTACGTTCGTGACCCCGTCGCCGACGCTCACCACTTCGACGCCCAGTTCGTGCCCAGGAATCCGCGGGTAGGAGAAGAAGGGCATCTTGCCCAAGTAGCCTCCGAGGTCGGTGCCGCAAATGCCCACTTGATGAACGCGGACCACGGCCTCACCCGGACCGGGAGCGGAGGGTTCGTCGATATCGATGACCCGGAAGGATCCGGGCTTTTCCAGTTGAATGGCCTTCATACGCGGGGATTAGGTCGCGGATCGATGGGCGATGTCCGCGGGTTCAACAACTGAAGGGAAACCCCGCCTGCGAGGCGAGAAAATCGTTCCAGATTGCCAACCACGATTCTGTTGACGCCCCACATCCAATGGAACAGCTTAAAAATAACCCCAATGAAATTGTTGTCCCAAACCCATCGACCCCCTCGCTGTGGCTTCACGCTCATCGAGTTGCTCGTCGTCATCGCCATCATCGCCATCCTAGCAGGCATGCTCCTGCCCGCATTGGGGAAAGCCAAATCCAAGACCCTTGGCATCCAGTGCATGAACAACAACAAGCAGATGATGATGGCTTGGCGACTGTACGCCGATGATAATCAGGGCTTACTAGTTAAATCTCTGGCTGGCGGACCCGAGGACAACTTGCGTGTCCTCCTCGTGGCGGGATCCGCCAGCGATTCTCCGACCAACACCATCGACAAGAGCCCCCTGATGAAATACCTGGGCAACACTCGCGAGGTTTGGAGATGCCCCGCAGATCGAACGACTCGGATTGAAGCCGGCAAGAAGGTTCCGCGGGTCAGAAGCCAATCGATGAGTCAGGTGTTTGATTATGGTGGGTGGTTGCCGGCGCCTCCGTACAAGACTTACGGGCGACTGGACCACATTGTGAATCCAACCATGACTTGGGTGTTGCTGGACGAGCATCCCGACAGCATCAACGATGCGGCCTGCGCCGTTCAAATGGTCAGGCCCGAGGCCAAGTCCGGAAATATCATCGATTTCCCTGCAGCGTACCACAACGGAGCCGCGGGCTTCTCCTTTGCGGATGGCCATTCGGAGATTCATCGATGGGTCGGCAGCAAGATCCGAACATTCGGCCGAGGCAGCAACACCGGGTTGAATGTCCCGGCGGGAGATTCCCTCGTCGACGCGAAATGGTGGTCCAGTGTGACGACAGTGGGTCCCGGTTACGAGTGAGAGCGGTCCGATAAGACACCCGGACCCAGACCCTCCGGATCAAAAAAACGGGAGTGGAAGGCGCTGAGCCCCACTCCCGTTTTTCTTGGTTTACTCCCAACGCCCGCGAGCGAGCTCCGTTATTTCTTGGCCTTGGTCGCCTTGGCCTTGGCCCGGGGCTTTTCGGGGATCGACGGCTGAGACTTCTGTTGCCAGTCGGCGATCGCTTCATTGGCCCAAATGTCGGCAATGGTCTGACGGCGACGCACCACCGAGGTCTTCTTGCCGTGGACCAAGATCTCGGTCGGCAACGACCGACTGTTGTAGTTGGAACCCATCACTGATCCATAGGCGCCGGCGCTCAACAGCGCGAGGGTGTCGCCTTCTCCCACCTTGGGCAGCGGACGATCCTTAGCGAAGTAGTCACCACTCTCACAGACAGGCCCGACCACGTCGGACGACACCTTAGCCCCAGCCTTCTTCGTCAGCGGCACGATTTCATGGAAACTGTCATAGAAGGCCGGCCGGATGAGGTCGTTCATCGCCGCATCCACGATGACAAAGTTCTTCTTGCCGGTCTTCTTGATGTACTCGACCCGGGTGACCAAGGCGCCCGCGTTACCACTCATGAACCGACCCGGTTCGAGGAGGATCTTTAGGCCCAAGGGCTTGAGGAGCGGAATCAGCGTCTTTGCATACAGGTCCGGAGTGAGGATCTCCCGGCCAGCAGCAGTCTTCCACCAGGCAGCGTCGCCCGAGGCGAGGGCATCTTGATAAACAATGCCGATGCCGCCCCCGATACTGAAGAAGTCGAATCCATGGCGGGCATTGAGCTTGGTCACCAGCGGCGCGACCTTCTCGACGGCCTGCCGGAAAGGCTCAACATTGGTCAACTGGGAACCGATGTGCATTTGCAAACCCCGAAGGCGGATGTTGGGGAGCTTGGCTGCCCGAGCGTAGACGGCCTCGATGGATTCGAACTGGATGCCGAACTTGTTGTCGTAAGTGCCAGTGGTGATCTTGGCGTGCGTGTGAGCATCGACATTCGGATTTACCCGCACGGCCACCGGGGCGATTTTCTTGAGCTTCACCGCCACCTTGCTGATGCGCGCCAACTCGGCCTCGGATTCGACATTGAAGCTATAAATACCCTGCTTCAGAGCGAACGTGATCTCCTCCTCGGTCTTGCCGACTCCAGCAAAGACGCATTTGCCAGGATCACCGCCAGCGGCAATGACTCGCTGGATCTCACCAGCACTCACCGTGTCGAACCCGCCTCCGAGGTCCGCAAAGGTGCGGATCACAGCGAGATTGGAGTTGGACTTCATGGCGAAGCAGATCAGGTGATCCACGGACGCCAATGCGGTATCGAGCTTGGAGTAGTGGTCGGACAGGGTGGCCTGCGAATAGACGTAAAGCGGCGTTCCGTGCTTTTGGACCAGGTCCGAAAGCGGGACATCCTCGCAGAAGAGTTCCCGACCGACATAGCGAAACGAATGCATCTCCGGGTTTTGTGCCACAGAGCAGACCCAGAGATCAACCGCGACCCCAGTCCGCAACCCCGGAATAAAAAAGGCGGCGGGAAACCCGCCGCCTCAATTGGCTATTGAATAGCTCCAGCTGAAACCCACACAGAGATCGGTCAGGCTCCCATGCCGTCTTCGAAGCTTCCGCCTGCCTGCGGGAAACAGAGATTCTTGGCGACGTAGGCAATGCCATCGGCCGAACAGAAATCCAGAGCCTTGTGAGCGCTCTCGGCCTCGACCACCAGCGGGGCCGATTCGCAGCCGTGCAGCTTGCAGTAGCGGTCTTGGTAGCCCACGGCCAAGAGGAGCTCGACGTAGCGCTGCATGTTGAGGTCACCGCTGCCGAGGTCGGTGAACTGCATGGCCCGACGGGTCCAGTTGGACTCCATAGTCCGCAGCGGGAATCCGGGGCGGATCACGAAGTTTTTCACATGGGCGGCATAGATGTATTTGCCGACTTTTAGGAAACGACTCTCCCAGGATTCACCTTCCCAGCAGTGAGACGGATCGGCGTTCACCGCGAGGCAGGGATCGTTGTCGCAAATTTGCACCAGCATCAGGAAGTCGTCGGCCGTCATGGCGGCCGTGCCGGGATGGATTTCGTGGCACAACTTCAGACCTAAACTGTTGGCGTGCTTGCGCAGCTTGGCCGTCTTCTTGACGAAGCGCTCCTGGCCTTCCTTAACGAGATCAAAGCCAGATCCCCCCCAGAAACCCCAGGGATAACCGCTGGCCAGTTCCCAACCGAAGGCCACGCCCCAAAACATGGGCATGGACTTCACACCGAGGTCCGCCGAGAGATCCATCAGCTTGAGGAGGTACTTCTCGTGCCAGGCCTCGATCTTTTCGGGCGACAGCTTGGCGACATCGGGTGCGATGAAGGGGTTTCCGGACTTCGTGCCGGTCCAGGCGCTGGTGTGCACCCAGAACGGGCAGTGGGAAGAGATACCGTCCAAGCGCATGCCCCGGCTATTGAAGGCGGCGGCGATGTCCTTGGCTTTTCGGAAGCCACCCTTGCCATCGCCCAGCATGTAGTTGCTGGGCTGTGCGCCGGCGGCACCGGCGTTCTTGGCATAGTCTAGGAACTGCTCAAGGGACTTCGCGCCGTGCTGGGCGCCTTCGATCGAAGCGTGGTAGGCGTTGGGCATAAAAATAGTGTCGATAGAAATACCGGTCGATGGACGGAGGTGGAACTAACCGCTGGAACCAATGCAGGCAAATCGAAACCGCCAGATTCTGTTTTTTCCCAACAAAGACGAGCCGGTGATTCAATGGGAAATCTCTAGGCAAAGCAGGTGAGCCCGATCCCTGAAAAAGAACCGACCGAGAGCCAACGCAGGCAGGGCTCGTGCTCCTGAAACCCCGGCCTGGAATCGACCCTTTTCGACGGGCTTCTCTGGGGTGGCTTCCAAAACGCGCACTTCTCCACTCTCCATGAGCAGCACGAGTTTTCGACCGGCTGCCAAAACCGATCCTGATCCGGCCCGCTCCAACGACCATCGGACCTTTCCGGAGCTCGCCTCGATGCAGCGGAAGTCGGGACCCGATTCCTGGCGTCCATGGAATCCATACAAGAAACCATCAACCAACACCGGCGTGGCAAAATGGGAAGAGAGCGACTCGTCACCCGACCACGCGGGCCGAAGGGTCTTTCCATCGGGTTTGAGCAAGACGGCCCCAACGCCATAGCTGGAAGTCATAAAGACTCCGTCCCCCACGGCGATGGGCGAGGCGGCATTCACACTGGCATGCATGCGAGCCCGCCATGGAAACCGAGCTCGCTCCGCCCCATTGGCCGGATCCAGCACCAATAAACCGGCACGGTTGAAACACAGGACTTCTTGCTGACCGGCTCGCGTTCGCGGCACCGGGGAACCATATCCGGCTTCGTCGGTTCCGGCCTTCCACAGCACCCGACCGTCACTGACCGCAAAAGCCACCACGCAGGCCTCCGGGCCGCCCACCTGAACGATTAGCCGATCGCCGAGCAACAGCGGTGAGCTGCCAAAGCCGAAGAAGCCAGACTCGGCTCCAAACCGCTCCGCGCAGTCGACCTGCCAAAGAAGACGACCCTCGGTCGCCGAAACAGCCCGGAGCTTTCCAGAGGCACCCAGGGCAAACACCCGTTGGTGATCCGCTGCTGGAGTGGCCGAGGGACCTTCAGTCCCACCAAATTGGGCCGAATACGACGTGGGCAAGGCGTGTTTCCACCGCAAACTTCCATCCGTCACGTGATAGGCCGACAGCACCTCTTGGCCCTCCGAGCGGTGGAACAAGTACACGCAATTGGACACCACGATCGGTCCGGAAAAACCCTCGCCGACCGCCGCCTTCCAGCGCAACGGCCAGCCTTCCTTGGGCACCATATCCAAAGTCGTCGAAGGACTGTGCCCATCGCGGGTGGGGCCCAGGAATTGCGGCCAGTCTGCAGCAGCCGAAGCCGAAGGAACGGCCACGCTGAGAGCGGCTATGACGGAGGCGAGGAGTCGAACAGAGCGGCGGATCATGGGGACAGGCGCTTCAAAGGGTTGCCTTCGGATGAAACTCCCGCAGCCGGCGCCTGTCCATGGGGTTTGGGTCTCGTCAGCACTCGTGGTCAGCACTCGGTATCGACCGGCTGTGCTTTCAACGTTCCGGATGAGCCCCACCGAAGACACCGTGAGGTCTCCTAAGGCAACCCGACTTACTTCTTGTCGGCCCCGGTCACGTCAATGGCCATGGAGATCTTGTTGGCACCGGCCGCCTTGATGGTGTCGAGGACCCGGAGCACGTTGCCATGGGTCGTCTGATAATCCGGCTTCAGATAAAACGGATAGTTGGTATTCGAGGCCACCTTGGCCTCCACCCGTCCCGCTAATTCTGAGAAGGGAAGCAGCTGGCCACCCACCTTCAAGTCGCCGTCGCGATCGATGACGATTTCCATCATGTCAGGCTTCTCCGACGATTTCGGGGCGACGGCCGACGGCAGGTCCATTTGCAAGGTGCGCAGCCGGTTCATGGTCAGGGTGACCATCATGAAGGCGGCCAAGAGGAAGAACATCACGTCGATCAATGGGATGATCTCGACGCGGGCCTTCTTGACGGAGGTGGAGGAACCCAGATGCATGGAACGAAATCGGTCTACTTGCTGTTGCGTTCGGCTTCCTTGGTCACGAACGAAACCCGAGTAAAGCGGGCCGAACGCACCTGCTGAAGCACCCCACCGACGGCTCGGTAGGGAGCGGATTTGTCGCCGGTGATAAACACCGGCGTCTTAGGATTCTGTTTGTATCGGGAGTTCAGTTCCTGAACGAGCGCCGCGGTGTCCACGATGTTGGTACCGATGGCGACGGTGCCGTCCTTCTCAACACCAATGTTGATGACGTCTGGCTTAAAGTCGTCGGTCGCCTTTTTGGCGTCGATGAGTTCCATCGGACGCGTCTTCGACTGCTGCAGGCTCAAGGAAACCATCATGAACGCCGCCAGAAGGAAGAACATCACGTCGATCAAGGGCACGATTTCGATGCGTGCCTTCTTAATCGGGATGGGCGACGAGAACTTCCCTCGCTTCCCGCTGGTTGATGCGGCACTGCGGCCGCCGCCGCCTCCAGCCATAGGTCAGTGGGTTTTGGCTGCGATTTCGCGGCGGAAGGCAACTGTGTCAAAGCCTTCCTGCTTGGCCTGAGTGACCATGACCTCGACGTTGGTCGCGGCGGTCTCTAGGTCGAACTTCAGCTTCTCCATCATCTCGTTGTAGATGTTGAGGAAGAAGACCCCGATAATGGCGATACCCAGACCGGCGGCCGTAGCGATGAGTGCCTCGCCGATGCCGCCCTGGATCTCAGTCATGGCGCCGGCGATGCTCGACTCACCCATCTTTTGGAAGGAACCCATGATGCCGGTGACGGTGCCCAGCAATCCGAGGAGCGGCGCCAGGGTGATGCACGTGTCGATGAGCACCATGAATCGGCCCGCGCGCTTGATTTCCATGCCGGCGGCCACTTGGAGCGCCCCCTGCAAGGAGCCGTGCATGTGAGTCAAACCGTGGTAAATCATGCGCACCACCGGATCATTGGATCCCTGCGTCTGGACCACAGCCGCCTTGAAGTCGCTGTTTTCCATAGCCCCCAAGGTGTTTTCCAGTTGGGCCATATCGCGACGGCGCCCGAGGAGGAACCAAAATACTCCGCGCTCAGCGACGACCGCAAACAGGATGATGGCAACAAGAGCGATCGGGTACATGATCGGTCCGCCCTTGTTGAAGTATTCGGCGAGGGTATTTGCGAGCATTGTAGCGTCAGTCGTGAGGGTTAAAAAAGCCGCGGTTGGGGAATGGGCGTTAGATCCAGAGTCTTAGTCTTGGGTTAAGATATCACCGAAGGCGGTATTCGAAGGGAATGATCCAGTCTCCGGCATCCTCAGGGCGGAAACGCCAAAGTCTGCGAACATGCTGACGAAAGGCATTGTCTAAAGTGGAGCTTCCGGAAGAGGCCAAAAGCTTCAACTCCGAGATCCCACCCGCGCCATCAATCGTGACCAAATACTCTCCCGCTCCGGTTTCCCGACGGACTTGTGCTTCCCGTGGATAAGAAGGTTCCGGCGTGAACCGTCCGGTACCCGCCCCCTTGCCCGACTCGAAACGACGCGGTCCCGTCGGAGCCGCCGACACGTTGCGGCGGGTCTCCCGTGGCGGAGGCACGGCGAAATTCGGATCCTTGGAAATAATCACCGGACCCTTCACTTCAACCGCAAAAGCAACAGTGGCATCGGCCGGGGCCACCACCACCGCCGGCACAGAGACCGGTTCAGCCGGGGCCGGCTCGTCTGGGGGAGTATCGTCCTCGGAGGCGACTTGCTGCTGGAGCTCCTGTTTGAATTCACGGATTTCAACCGGTTGAACCACCTCGTCTGCCGTGAACTTCTGGACAACCAATCCCGGGGGATGAGCAATTCCGAACACTCCGCCCGCCAGGAAGAGGGCACACACCGTGTTCATCCAAATCAGGCGACGACCGTTGTCTTCAGCAGCCTGCGGAAGACTGGATCGATACAACTCAGATCGTAGCGTGTAAATGGAACCCGCTCTGACCGTCGCAAAAGCGGCTCTCATGATGACCAATTCCTCCCGAAAACCGGGCGGTCGCGGTGCGGGTGACCATCATACCCTAGGCGTTGAAGGTCTGCGCGAGACGGTGTGCGTCGGCCAAGCCCCTCGGCCTCATTTCGACCCGAGATTCGACCGGAGATTCGACCGGGGATACGAACAGGGATAAGCACCCAAAGCGGGCGTTGCTGGACCCAACCCGACTGAAGAAAACCTTGAGCCCAAGCTCTTAAGAGACCGGTATCACCGGTCTTGGAACAGACAATCTGTAAAAATTGAGCCAGATATCTCATTTCTTAAGCCTGTATCCCTAAAAGCGAACTTTGTGCTATTCAAACGAATCGTTAGAAAGTTGTACTATGATTAAAATTCATCGTTCGGCAACGTTTTGGTGGGGTCGCGCTCGAAGTCAGGAAAGATCTCCGGCCAGGAAACTCTTGGTCTCAATTGCGCGGAGTCAAGACCACCTGGGTCCCGGTCAGGATATCGTGCAAGGCGCGCTGTTCCGGGGCCAAGACCATGAGGTACCCCAAACCGAAGCTAAGAATGCTGAGCAATTCAGCACAGTAGCGGCGGAAGGCTCCGCCATAACCCAGCGGCACGCCGTCGAGGGTGACCACGCTGAGGCCTAGCAGCCGTTTCCCAGGAGTGGCTCCGAAGCGCCCCTGAAATCCCACGCTATAGACGAGGCTCACTGATGTGTAGATCGCCGTGAAAATCAGTTGGAACCTCAACAGTAGCCAAAGATCGGGCTGAGCATCGCCGGTCAACTCCAACTGCCCCTGCACCTGCTGCACGAGAGCCTGAAGCGATTCACGCCAGGGCATCACCACCAAGTTCACTAAAAACAGAATCACCATCCAATCAGCCACGAAGGCCACCAGGCGGGGCACAAACCCGGCACGGTAGAAAGCCGGAGCCGAGGGTGCTTCGGCCTCGATTTCCGAACCGGGCAGATCCCAGACCAACTCATGACGCGCCGCAGCCGCGAGCCAGCGTTCATCGGCCTCGCTCCAAACCAACGTCGCTGGACCCAACCGCCCATCCTGAGACCATTCGCGCAATTCCTCCAGCGAACCGGAGTATTCGCGGCCATCGGAACCAATCATCGTGTAGGGTGAAGACATGTGCGAGGCCGCTGAGATAGTGCCTCTGTGCAGAATCAGCAACCGACTTCATGATTGAAGATATTTAAAGCGTTGCGGTTGAAACCATCTCCAGTTCCGGGTGTCCTTGGTTTCAGCGTCGCTTCCCCCCTCATGAATCCCTCCGACTATCCAGCCGTTTCCGTCGCCGCGATCGAACAATTGACCGCCCGGCGACAGGCGTTGGTGGAGCAAATCGGCAAGGCCGTGATCGGGCAGCAGGAGATTATCGACAACACCTTGCTGACCCTGTTTGCCGGAGGCCATGCATTGATCACCGGTGTACCGGGTCTGGCAAAAACATTGTTGATTCGCTCCCTCAGTCAGGCGGTGGACCTTCAGTTCAACCGCATCCAGTTCACCCCCGACCTGATGCCCAGCGACATCACCGGCACCGACGTCCTAGAAGAAGATCCGGAATCGGGCCGGAGACGACAGGTGTTCCTGCCGGGACCTGTGTTCGCCAATCTCATCTTGGCCGACGAGATCAACCGGACCCCGCCCAAGACCCAGGCCGCGATGCTCGAGACCATGCAAGAGCGGCAAGTCACCGTTGGCGGGAAGACCTACCCGCTGCCGAAGCCATTCCACGTGTTCGCCACCCAGAATCCGATCGAACAAGAGGGCACCTACGTGCTGCCCGAGGCCCAAGCCGATCGGTTCATGTTTTGTCTGAACACCACCTATCCCTCCGTGGCCGACGAAGAACGGGTGGTGAGAGAAACGACCGGCACCTCACAAGCGATGATCACACCGGTGATCACCGGACCTGAACTCATCGAAGCGCAGAAACTAGTGCGCAGTGTTCCCGTCAGTGACGAGGTAATCGCCTATGCAGTGAGGCTGGTCTCTCGCACTCGGCCTGAGACGCCGGATGCCCCATCCTACATTCGCGAGTTTGTGCGTTGGGGAGCCAGCCCCCGTGCCTCCCAGTTCTTGGTGCTGGGGGCCAAGGCCAACGCAGCAACCACCGGCCGCCTCTGCGCGGACGAAGAGGGAATACGGCGTGTGGCCCGACAAGTTTTGCGCCACCGCATTAATCCCAACTTCAACGCCCGCGCCCAGAAGGTCGATGTGGAGACTTTAATCGACCGCCTTTTGAAGGACGTTCCCATCCGGTAATTCGTGGTCCTTGCCAGACTTGTTGAAACCATGTCCACACACCTCCCAATCGACTCGCGCTTGCTGGCGTCGGTGGAAGACCTGCCGCTCTTGGCCAGGACCGTCGTGGAAGGTTTTCTCGATGGACTTCACCGCAGTCCGTTCCTCGGGTACTCGACGGAGTTCGCGAGTTACCGCCAGTACGTTCAGGGCGATAATCTCCGCCACCTAGACTGGAAGGTCTGGGCTCGGAGTGACGCGCTCTACATCAAACAGTTCGAGGACGACACCAACTACCGCGGGCAAATCTACCTCGACACCTCGGCCTCCATGGATTTCGGGACCGGGCCAGCCCACAAGTTCACCTTCGGCCGACTGCTGGCAGCCGCACTCGCCCACTTGATGATCCAGCAGCGGGATGCGCCCGGACTGGTTCTCTTCGGGCCAGACAGCCGTCAGGCGATCCCTTGCGCCAACTCCCGAAACCAGGCCATGGAACTTTTCGCCGCTCTGGCCCGAGCTCAGGCGGGCGGCCAGACGGTCCTGGGTCCGGACCTCTTCGGGATCGTCCAGGCAGTGGTGCGCCGTGGGCTCTCGGTAGTCATCTCGGATTTTTTCACCATCGATGATTCGGGCTTTGAACTCCTGCGCCAACTCCATGCCCACCGTCAAGAAACCCTCGTCTTCCACCTCCTGTCACCGGAAGAGCTGGAGCTGCCCGAGACCGGGGAATGGGTTTTGGAAGACAGCGAAACGGGCGAAGAACGCGTCGTTCATCTCGACGAGGCGCGCGAGGGATATCGTCAACGGCTCGAAGCCTTCTGTGATCGGTTGAAGAGCGCCTGCGACGGGTACGAATTCGACTACGTGCGCCTCTCGACCGGCAAGCCCCTCGATCAGGCTCTCATGGCCTACCTCGACCGGAGGGGGTACCTGTGAATCACCTCAACGAGGCACTGCCCACTCACTGACACCCGGCATGCCCTTCTTGTTTACTCATGCCTTCCTGCTGTCTGCCCTCGCAGGCTTGGGGATTCCCGTACTGCTGCACCTCCTGCTCAAGCAGCGAAATCCGCGGATGAAGGTGAGCACGCTGCGCTTCTTCGAGGTCGTGCACACCCGCAGCTCATCCCGACGCAAACTCAAGAACCTGCTGCTGTTGCTGCTCCGGTTGCTGGTCTTCGCGCTCATCGTCCTCGCCTTCGCCCGGCCCTACCTCCCGGAGGGCTGGAGCGGACAACCGCTGCCCAAGCGCCAAGATGTGATCCTAGTGCTCGACCGATCCCTGAGCCTGCGGGCCACCGATTCTGGCAAACCCCGCTGGCCCGCCGCATTGGCGGAGGCCCGCCGAGTCCTCGCCTCCTTGATCGAGGGCGATCGGGCTGCGCTGGTCGGGATCGGGGAACGCGCCGAGGTTCTTTCGGGTTTTGGGCCACCCTCCCTGATTCTGGATCGACTGAAGGATCTCCAACCCACCTCCAGTCGAGGCGATACAGGCGACGCCCTTCGGGAGGCCTTGTCACTCGTGGCGACCCTCAATTCACCCGGCACTGCCTCTGTCATCGTCATCGGCGACCTCCAGCGGACCGGGGCAGAACAACTCAACCGCGTTTCTCTCCCACGCTGGCTGCCGATCCGATTCATACGAGTCGGACCTGCGGTCTCACCCAATGTGGCCGTCACCGATTTCCGACTTCCCGCCGAACCCAACGGACCTCTGTCGATGATCGTCGCCAATTACGGAGACCAGCCGGTGCAAAATCACACGGTTCGGTGCGTCCTCGATGGGCAAACCCTTTCCAAAATCTCCTTCTCTCGAGGAGCCGGTGTCTCGGATTCCCTGGAATGGAAACTGCCGCGGCTCACGGCCGGCTGGCATGAGGCCGAAGTTCAATTAGAAGTATCCGACGCGTTGGCCGAGGATAATGTTCGCCGACTGGCTTTCCAGGTGCCGGAACGCATCCGCGTCGTCGCCGTCGAAAATCGCAGCCAGGTACGATCGTTCGAAGAGCAGACCTTCTTTGTAGCCGCCGCCCTAGACCCGTTCTTCGGCTCCACCAATTCGGGTCAAGGGAGCTTCGTGGTAGACATCCTCCGCCCTGAAGCATTGGCGGCAGCCCTGGCACCCAACGGTACTCGACGCCCACCCGACGTAGTGCTGCTGCCGGCGATGCGATCGCTTCCGGGTGACGCCATCGCCGCACTCAACGCCTGGGTGGATCAGGGCGGAGGACTCTTCTTCTTCGGCGGCGACTCCCTAGAACCCTCCCGCTTCAATGCGGAATTTGGCGCGCTGTCTCCGGCGCAATGGGGCTCGCCGGTTTCGGCCGACGCCGAAGTGCCTTGGCGCATCGGTGCCTTCGACCGAACAAGCCCGGTCTTTCGGCCGTTCACAGAGGCTCGGTCCGGCGGTCCTGCCGTCGCTGAATTCACCCGTCGACACGCGCTGACCGCCTCTCCACAGAGCGCCGTGCTGGCACGCTTCGACGACGGACACCCCTTCCTCTTAGGCCGTTCTGTAGGCCGGGGCGCCGTGCTCTTGGCCAACACCTCGGCAGACACCGCATGGACGGACTGGCCCAAACACAAAAGCTTCGTTCCGTGGGTCATGGCGGCCGTCACCTGGCTGGCCGACCGTGGCGACGAACGCCTTCTGCGATCCTCCGATCCGCTCATCACCGGAACCGAGGGACGAATCCGGTGGGGCAACGGAGGTGCTGGTCTCAACACTCCGTCTGTCCCATTTGCGGCGGCGGTCCCGGAGGCGCTCACCGCGGCCTCGGCGACCGCTGTTACACCCACACCAGCAGCTCCCACAGCCTTCGCTCGCTTCGGCCTGCAGGTGCGACCCGCTTCCTCAAGCCCACCACCGGCACTGGAAGTTCGATCCGATGGCACCGCGGTTTTCGAGGTTCCTTTTTCCGGATTTTACAGCGTGAGCGATGAATCCGGTCGGGAACGATGGCGTTTGGCCGCCAATCCACCGCCCATTGAATCGGACCTCGCCGCCTGGGAGCCCTCGGCCGCCGAGGGGCGCTTAGCACGTCGTACCGATGCTGAATCAGATCTGCCGCCTGGATGGTTCGGCAACGAACCTGGCCGACAAGAATGGTGGCGCATCTTGCTCGCAGCGGCCCTGGCACTGCTGCTCATCGAAACCGTTGTCGCCAACCGCTCAACCCCATGAACACACCCGCCGATCAAGCCCGCAGGCAACTGGCCCAAACCGCCGGACGCAAGGACGCCGCGCGACGCACCGGTGCGGTCGCGGCCATGGTAGCCGGACTGCTCTTGGGTTCGCTGGCGGTGATGCTTGTCGACTATAAGCTCCTGCTACCAACCGGGGTACGGGTCTTGGCCTGGTTGGGCCTCCTGCTGGGCCTGGTACTCGGAGTGCGTCAGTGGTTGCGCCTCCGCCAGCAGGCAACTCCCCTGAAGGAGGCCGCCCTCGACCTGGAGTCAACCCGGCCTGAACTCGGATGCGAAGTGTCCACGGCCGCCGAATACCTGTCGGGTGTCCGGACACCCACGGGGGCCTACGAATCAGAATTGGCGAGCGCCCTGAGCCAACGCGCGGCCCGCGTGGCGCGCACCGACGAAGTTCCCTACTTGCGACGACTCGGCCTCCCTGGGCTCCTCTTCGGTTCCAGCGTCCTGGCGGCCCTGGTGGGGTTCTTGATCTTGGCGCCGCAATCCGGCACGGCCCTGCTGCGAACCCTCGCCCCATGGTCGGAGGCCCGCTTCACCCAGTTGGTGGTCGAACCGGCCGGTGGCGAATTCCCGGTGGGCCATCGGCTGACTCTCACCCACCGTCTCTCAGGACGAATCCCCCCGTCGGTAGACTACCTATGGCGCTCCGAAGGCGACACTGGCTGGCAGCGTCTGTCGGTGCCGGTGCTTTCCAATGCGGTCGCGTTCCAGACCCTGATGGTCACCACATCCGGTACCTTCCGCATCCGCGCCGGTGACACCCTCTCCCCAACCTATTCTCTGGTGGCCTACGTCCCACCCGAGGTGGCTCGGCTGTCGATTCGGCTCCTCTCTCCGACCTATTCCGGCCTTCCCGAACTGCGCCAATCTTCTCCGCCCATCACCGCCCTGCGTGGCTCGCGAGCGTTATTCGAAGTGACAGGAAACGTCGCGCTGGGCCAAGCCGAGCTGCGGCTCACCAACGGCACGGTCATCGCATTGAAAGCCGCCGCGTCGAACCTCTGGCGCGGCGAGTTCATCGTCTCCGCCGATTCCGAATATTCCATTCTGATTACCGACACTCGGGGCCGACCTTCCCTCGCCAATGCAGCCCGTCATCCGATCCGCGCCCTTCCCGATCTGCCCCCCAAGGTGGACATCACCGAGCCTGGCGAAGACATCCGCGCCGACCCAGACGAGATCATCCCGCTAAAAGTCGCCGCATCGGACGACTTCGGATTGGATTCGATCACCCTCGTCTACCACGTGCTCGGCGGTCCTGAGCAACGGCTGGAAGTCCGCGATCGCAACCTCAAGGACGGACAAACCCTCGGCGCGGTGGTCCTCCGTCTGGGTAGCCTCGGGCTCAAGCCCTACGATGTGGTCTCCTATTATGCTGAAGCCCGCGACAACAACACGCTCGACGGTCCCGGGATCGGTCGCTCACCCACGTATTTCATCGAACTGACCGATCGCTCCGGTCCGCCGCCCTCGAAGCGCAAAGGGCAACCCCAACAGCGCCTCAACCTCATCGCCATCCAGAAGGGGCTCTTGGCCGAGACCACGGCCACGCGAACCAATGCACCCGCCAAGACCTTCCAGGACCTATCCCAGCGCCAACGCGAGGCCCGCGAATTCACCGCCCGTTACCAACAGAAGCTGGAATCCATGAATGCGCCCAAGGCCGCCCAGTTCGCCCTGGACGAAGCCCTAGAAGGCATGGACGACGCAGCTCGCGCCTTGGAACGACAAACGCCCCAAGGAGCTCTCCCCGCCGAGGAGAAAGCCTTGGCAGCTCTGTACCGGGCCATCAAAGCCATGCCGCAGCTCAAAAACCTTCCGACCGAACCCGAGCTCTCCGAGAAACCGCCTGAAGAATCTCCGCCCGAACCGCAACCACCCCAGGTCGTGTTGGAAGGCATCGATAAAAAGCCCCAGAAGCCGGCCAATGCGGCCGAGCTAGAGAAAGCCCTCGCGGAGGCGCTGGCACTAGCCAAGGCTCAATCTGAATTGGCCCGTCTGGTGGAAGGGTCTGATCCTGCCAAAGCTCAAAAGCCCACCCCGGGTGAAAAGCCCGGACAAAAAGGGCCCGAGGGCAAGCCTGGCTCACCGGATAAAAACAGCCCGCCGAGCGAGACCGGAAAACCGGGGAAACCTGGAGAATCTCAACCCTCTCCGCCGAGCCCTGGCTCCCAGCCAGGCAAACCGAATGGACAACCCGGCGGACCCGGTAGGCCGGAAGATCGCGCCATGGCTGAGCGTCAGAAACGTCTGCAAGACCAAGCCCGCAAGCTGGCTGAAAAGATCGACCGAATGAAGAGCCCTGAGGCTCGCGAGGCGCTCGCCGCCAGCAAACGCATGGAGGCCGCCGCCCAGCAAATGGCCCAGGCCGCCGAGGCGCTGGGTGATGGCCGCAGTGAGTCTGCCGAAACCAGCAGCAGTTTGGCGGCGGCTGGGGTCCAGTCGGCGGCCGATCTGCTCGAGCGAGCCTTGCGGCAAGGTCCCGAACGGACGGATGTCTCAGCCGAGCAAGCCCCTCGACAGTTCGAGGAACAAATTAGCGAGTACTTCCGTCGCCTCACCCGGGCCCAATGACCTCCGCACCCACACCATGATGCAGTTCACCCAATTGCCAGAGCTTCGGTGGCTGATCCTCGCGGGGATCGTCACCGTCAGCCTGCTGACCCTGAGCTATGGGTACGCCCGCGGTCGGACGCTGCCCTGGGTTCGGGTCCTGTGCGGCCTGCTCCGCCTCACGGCCATCGTTGGGCTAGTGCTGTGCCTGATGGATCCCCAGTGGATTGAAAAAATTATCCATCCGCGTCGGACCCGCTTGGCGGTGCTCATCGACACCTCCCGGAGCATGGCCACCACCGACATCCCTGAGGGCCGATTGACCGCGGCCCGGGCCTGGATCGCCCGCCATGTCTTGCCGGCCAAGCCGGACTCGGTCGATGTGCTGGCCTTGCGTTTCAGCGACGTCATGAGTCTTGAAACCAATGGAGTCGCCGGGCCAGCCGAGGGTCCATCGTCTGGGATTTCCCGCGCGCTGGACTCCTTGCTCACGCTGCCACCGGAAGATCCCCTGACGAGCGTTCTCTTAGTCTCCGATGGCATCGAGACCGATGGGCTGGATCCGGAGACGGCCGCTCGCCGACTGCGCCGCCATGGTCTGCGTGTCCACACCCTCCTGAGCGGCACCACCAACGAAGTGCGGGATGTGCGCATCACCGGCCTGGAGGTCCGACGCGCGGTCGCTGAGAACGCGCCGTCTCGAGTCTCGGTGGATCTCCGATCAGCGGGTTTCGCCGGGAAAACCGTCACTGTGCAAGTCCGCAAGGATGGGCAGATTCTCGCGGCCAAGCCGCTGGAGCTCAACGGCGACGCTCAGCATGTCGAACTCGAATTCACGCCACGCCAGCGCGGATTCCAAGTGTACGAGGTGAGCGTCTCGACGAGCCCTGGCGAATGGCTGGCCTCCAACAACCGGAGGCCTTTCGGATTAGAGGTGGTGGATCCCACGCTGCGAGTGGTTTACATGGAGGGAACTCCACAGAATAACCAAAGCCCGCAGCCCGAATGGAAGTACCTCAAAGACGCCCTGCAAAGCGACCCGGGCATTCAGGTAACCACGCTCTATCGGCAGTTCGGCAACAACGGGCAGTACCTCAATACGGTGGATTCCGATCCAGACACGGGCGAGCGCATCTACCCAGTCGACCATCCCACCCAAGGCTTCCCAAAAAATCTCGCCGGACTGTTGAACTACGATGTGGTCATCCACAGCGACATTCGGCGCGACTCCTTCAGTCCGCTCCAATTGACCAACATGGCACGACTGGTCGAGGAGTTCGGCGGTGGATTCCTCATGATCGGCGGCAACTCGGCCTTCGGGCGCGGCGGCTACCACCAAACCCTCCTCGACCGCATCATCCCTGTCGCCATGGAGGGCGCCTTCGACTCTTCGAAAGAAGACTTTCTGCCGAAGGTTCCCCGAGCCGCGTGGACCCATCCCATCGTAGCCATCGGGGCCGATGCCGAAGAGACGCGCAAAATCTGGACTGAGAAATTTCCTACCCTCCATGGCATCAACCGAATGGAACGGGCCAAGCCCGGTGCACAAGTGCTGGCCTATGCGGACAATGCCCCCCAAGGCATCGAGGGCGATGTCCTGCTGGCCGTCCAGCAAGTGGGTCGAGGTCGCACCATGGCCTTCACTTCCGACACCACCCGGTCTTGGGGTGCGGATTTTGAAACTCTCTGGGGCGAGCCCCGAAATCCAAAATGGCTCGTCTCCGAGGACAACTGCGACTCGCGCTACTACCGCCGGTTCTGGGTGAACGCCATCCGCTGGTTGGCCGCCGGCCGAAGCAGTCGTACCAATCCGCCCGTCCTCCTCGATCTTTCCAGTGCCTACGTCACCCCAGGCGCAACGGCTTCGGCATCCATCCGGGTTCGAGATCAAGCCCAACACGAAATCACCGATGCCGAAGTGACTCTCTATGCCGGAACGGGCTCCTCAAGCAATGCAGTGGCTGTGGCACGCTACGATCCAAACCGACGCGCCTACGTGGCTCCCATCACTCTACAAAAACCGGGCACCTTTGTTATCAGCGCCGTGGCGCAACGAGGTGGGGAATCCCTCGGCGTAGATCGTCAACTGCTGGTGGCCGAAAGCGTTGATCCGGAATTGGCCGATCTTCAGGCCCGACCTGCGGTGATGGAAGGCGTGGCTCAATCCGGTGACGGCATGGCCCTCCGCGTCGAAGAGACTCATCCTCGCGGTCTAGAGGCCCTCTGGGGAGAGTTGCCTCAGCCTTGGATCGAATTCCTTCGGAAGCCCCTTTGGGACCGCCCGATATATCTGGCGATCTTGCTGGGGCTCTTGGTTCTCGAATGGTCGCTGCGGCGTTGGAAAGGATTGGCCTGATCCGCCATGCGAAGCCTCACGCCGATTCAGTCCACTCCCGCCCGATCCTCGGGATCAAACCCATTGACCCGAATGTTTTGGACAGCCCACGGAGTTGTCGTCAATCAGGTCCTTCTAGGGCTGATGTTGGTTGGGCTCAGCCGAGTCCAAGTCTGGGGCGAGGCCTTCCCAGCATTCCGGGAAGCATCACCGGGAATCAGTGTCAGCCATGCGGTGCGGGATGAGCCTTGGTCCATACACATCGTTCGAGTCGATCGCTCCCAGCCCGGATTAGGATTCTTTCCCTCACTGGCCTTCCATGACCGGATTGGACTCAATCCCTTGTCCGATCAGCTCACCCTCTTTCCGAAATCTCTCGGGAGACCCGTCGCCGCGATCAATGGCGACTTCTATGCCACCGAGAACGACCCTATGCCCGGAGACCCTCGAGGCCTCTTCATCCAGCGGAACTTACTTATGAGCGCGCCCATCGAGCGCGACTGCCTCTGGTTCGACCCATCCGGGAAACCCCACATCGACACCGTGCGCCCTCGATTCACGGTGCGCGTGGGCGAATCGGCCCCACAAGAATTCGGACTCAACGAGGACTTCGACGGCTCACGTCCGGTGGTGCTTACCCCGGCCGCGTCCACAGCCATCCAAGGGGACCGCCCCTCGGGCTGGATCTTGGCCCGCGACGGATCGCATCCCGGGCCACCCTTGAAGGCAGGTCAACCGCTCCGGGCCGTGGTCCGAGGCGCCGTAACCAACCATTCTGCGCCTTTGGAGGCGGACTGTTTAATTCTCCGTGCTGGAACCCCACTGCAGGATCTCCTGCGGCCCGGGGCCCGGGTGGTCCTCGAGACCCGCACCGAACCAACCCTGGAATCTGCGGTCTCGGCCATCGGCGGCGGCCCTGCTCTCGTTCACCTCGGCACGCCCACCGGCAAGTCCGCAGCCCGTTCTTCGGAACGTCATCCGCGTTCCGCGTTCGGATGGAATGAGCGTCACTGCTTCCTCGTTGTCGTGGATGGGCGTCAGGCCGGGCTCTCAGTGGGCATGACTCTTGCAGAGCTCTCGGAGTTCCTTGTCAAACTCGGCTGCCAAGAAGCCATTAACTTCGATGGCGGCGGCTCCACCGAATTGATCCTGAACGGTCAGGTGCTCAACAGCCCGTGCTACGGACGTGAACGTGCCACGGCCACGAGCCTCTTGGTTGTCCGGCTCCCCGAGACTCAACCTACGGTACCCTCCGGGAAACCGTCGCCATGAAGCGCTGGCTCACGCTCTTTCTCGGCGCTGCCGCACTCGTCGGAACCGAGGCCTCCCGCTCGTCCGAAAAACCATCTTTCTCTCAAGCACCCGCGCCCAGGAGTCGGCTCGCCGACGGTTTCTCTTACAACCATGAGGCATTGGCGGAGGGTCCCTGGTCCGTACAGGTGATCCGCATCCGACGAGACCGCTCAGATCTAGGGATCCATGTCCTCCTGGGTGGTGGCCATCAACTGGGTGTGGCCACGCTGTCCAGTCAGGCCTCGAACTTCCCGAGAGCTCAAGGTCAGGCGCTGGCTGCTCTCAACGGGGACTTTTTTGCGAGAGGGGGCCCCTGCCTGGGCGATCCAGAGGGACTTTGCATTCGGGACGGGGAATTCATCTCCGCACCCAACGGCAAGAGCGCCTTCTGGATGGGTCCGGATCGTTCGCTCCATCTTGGTCCAGTGGTCTCGCTACTCTCGATGATTGCTCCCGACGGAACGAGCCTAGCCATCGGGCTCAACGAAGAGCGCCAAGAGCGCCCCGTCCTCTTTACGGCGGCCGTAGGTCCTCGAACCCCTTCCGCCACCGGTACCGAATTTCTTCTCATCGCCGAGGCGGGCACCGTGTTGCCCATCCGACCGGGCCTCCGCTCGACCTTCCGACTCCACTCCGTCCACTCGGGCGGCAACACCCTGATTCCCACCAACGGTGTCGTTCTTTCGCTACCCATAAGGAACGAAGTCTCTCCCACGCAAACCGCACCCGGATCTCTCTGGACCTTGTCGACTGAAACTCGACCCAACCTAAAAAATACTCCAACTGCTTTGGGCGGCGGTCCCGCTCTACTCAAAGACGGCCAGCCCACCCAGTTTCAATCCTCAGACGCTCGGCATCCGCGCTCGGCCATCGGATGGAATGCAGAGTTTTTCTTCCTGGTACAAGTGGACGGCCGTCAGCGCGGCCAGTCAGTGGGCATGTCTCTCGCCGAATTGGCAGCCCACTTCACTCGCCTGGGATGCACCGATGCGCTGAATCTTGACGGTGGTGGTTCCTCAACCCTATGGGCCCGCGGTCAGGTCATGAATACCCCGTGCGAAGGATCCGAGCGCCCCATGGGCAACGCCCTCATCATCACCCTCGAACCTCGCGCAGCCGAACCCCGCTGATTTCAGAATTCTCCTGAAACAGAAACCGATCAACCCCTCTTCACTACCAGGTCCCGGAACTCATCAAAGAGCACCGAGGAATCGTGCGGACCGGGAGCCGCCTCCGGATGGTACTGAACACAAAACACCGGCTTGGTCTTGTGGCGCAGCCCCTCGACCGTCTGGTCGTTGAGATTGATCCGGTTCACAGCCACCTCCGCCGGCAACGACGCCGGATCAACCGCAAAACCATGATTCTGCGAAGTGATCTCGACCCGACCCGACTCCAAATCTTTCACCGGTTGGTTTCCGCCCCGATGCCCAAACTTCAGTTTGAAGGTTTTGCCGCCCAACGCCTGGCCCAGAATCTGATGACCCAGGCAAATTCCGAAAATCGGGATCCCCGTATCCACCAGCGTCTTCACCTCGCCGACAATCCCGCTCAGCGTCCCCGGATCGCCCGGACCATTGCTGAGGAACACCCCGGCAGGCTTGTAAGAAAGCACCTCCGCAGCCGAAGTCCCTGCGGGCACCACGCGAATGCGAAACCCTCGTTGGCGGAGGCTTCGCAAGATGTTGTATTTGATGCCGAAATCGTAGGCCACGATCGGGATGTCCGCTGCCCGCAGCGGAAGGCGTATGTGCCGTGGGTTGGGCGGTGAATGCTGCTGGGTCACGGCGAATTCCGCCGAGTCCTTATCTTTCTCATCCCAGATGAAACTCTCCCGATGGGTCACTTCGACGACGTAGTTGCGTCCCTCCATCGAGCCCCACTGCCGAGCCCGAGCCACGGCGTCTGCATCCGACATCGGCTCGGTAGTAAGGAATCCAGCCAAAGAACCCCGCACGCGGAGCTTCTTGGTCAGGGCCCGGGTGTCGACACCCTGGATTCCCGGAATGCCATTCTGCTCCAAGTAGGACGCCAGCGATTGATCCGCCCGCCAGTTGCTCACCCAGGGACTCAGTTCCCGGATCACAAACCCCGAGCAATGAGCCTTATAAGACTCCATGTCCTGAAGGTTGATGCCCGTGTTGCCAATCATCGGGTAGGTCATCGTCACGATCTGCCCCTTGTAGGAGGGATCGGTCAGGATTTCCTGATAGCCGGTCATCGAGGTGTTGAAACACACCTCCCCGGACGCCGAAGCTTGCGCTCCAAATCCGTGGCCACGGAACACCGAACCGTCTTCAAGGGCGAGAATCGCGTTCATTAGACTCTGATAGAGAGAACCACTGGATCATCGCCAGGGCGGCGCGGAGTGTGCGCAAGCTCCCTCACGAAGCAAGGCGAAGGAAGCACGAAGGTCCGCCAGGGCCGCGACTTCCATCTGCTTCACAGTGCCCAGATCTGATATCAGGCACCCAGTTGCCCCCTCCGGAATGGCATCGCCCGTCGCCATTGGGTGCGCTCAAAATTCCTTTAGATTATTGCTCGTTGGCCGGATGCTCGCGCATCATCTAAAGATTTTAGTGGCGTTCTGTCAGCCGCTTGTTAGGTTCCGCGGCCCTCGATTCGAAATGAGTTGTGGGAGAAAGCACTTGGCGGATGAGTCGTCCGCGGTGGACGAGTGCCTCAGCAAGTAAACAGGGAAAGAGACGCCATGGCAAAAAAACCGGCACCGGTTGCGATCAAGAAAACAGGCCACCAAAAGGTCGGCATTGTTAGTGCTGCCACGATCCTCGGACGCCCCTTGGCGAAATCCGGTGGAAAGCCCGTACCTCCCGAGACCCTGAACTGGATGCCCATTTCCCGGGTCAAGCCGGAGTGGCAGAAGTTCTACCAAAACCTTCTGGACCTGCACGAGCGACTCCGCGGCCAGATGAGCGGTTTAGCCAAAGAATCCCAATCTGAGATGGAGAGCTATAGCCTCCACATGGGTGACTCTGGTACCGACAATTTCGATCGCGATTTCGCACTCAGCCTCCTGTCTTCAGACCAAGATGCTGTTTATGAGATCGAGGAAGCCCTCAAACGGATCGAAAAAGGCACTTACGGTGTCTGCGAATTGACCTCAAAAGTCATTCCCAAGGCCCGCTTAGAGGCGATCCCCTGGGCCCGTTACACGGTTGAATCGCAGGCCCAACTCGAGAAGGAAGGCGTCCTGCGCCAGCGAAACCGCCTCGGTTCGCTGGGCTCCGTCGAGGCCGGTGCCTCGGTGGACGTTGAAGACGACGACAGCGACGTCGAGGAGAAACCGACCAAGGATAAGGAAAACTGATTTATGCCGCGTGAGATTGTGACCATTGAGTGTACGGAAGCGAAGAAGGAGGGTAAGCCCGTCTCCCGCTACCAGACGTCCCGAAACAAGAAGCTGCAGACCGACAAGGTGGAAAAGAAGAAGTTCAATCCTTTCCTTCGCCGTCATACCCTGCATCGCGAAATCAAGTAAGGTAAGCTATGCCCCGCAAGACCAAGCTCGAGGAAAAGAAGAAGCGCCGATCGACCGCAGCCCGGACCCCGCGTCCGAAGCCTAAGGTCGAGTTCACCATCGACGCTATCGATTACAAGAACGTCGCCCTGCTCAAGCAGTACGTGACCGACAACGGACGGGTTCTGCCCCGGAAGTACACCGGCTTGCCGGCCCCCTTCCAGCGCAAGCTCAGCATCGCGATCAAGCGCGCTCGGCAGATGCTTCTGATGAAGTAAACTGTTACGACCTTTTTTAAACCCGCCGGTTCGCCGGCGGGTTTTTTGTTTCTTTAGATCACCTTGAAGATGCAAGCGGTTTGCAATCTTCCGCACCGCTTCCTATCCTGCCGACCGTGAATGGCCACCGTTCCTACTTATTGGCATTGCTGCTCGGCCTGCTCTGTGGGCTGAAATCGCAGGCGGCTGAGATCCGGATCTTAACCACGCTGCCGGTGATCCATTCTTGGGCGGCCAACGTCGCCGGTGATGCGGCCACTGTAGAGAGCTTGCTTCCAGCCAACGTAGGCCCCCACGACTTCCAATTCCGACCTTCCGATCTTCGAAAATTGGCCGCCGCCGACGTGGTGCTCATGAACGGCTTGGGCTTGGACACTTGGCTCACACGGGCTGTGACCCGAGGGGCCTCAAAACCCTCCCGCCGTGTCGTTACGGTAACTGACGGACTCCAGCCGCAACTCATCCACCACCTCACTCCACTGGCCATGGATGCCGAAACCACCGGGTCTAAAAAATCTCACTCGGATCACACCCATAACCACGGTGATGAGGATGCCAATCCCCATGTCTGGCTCGACCCTGTCTTCGCCAAACACTGTGTCTCCAACATTATCCAGGCCCTCTGTCAGGCCGATCCAGCCCACGCCGATGGGTACACCCGCCGTGGAGCGACTTATCTCCAGGAACTGGACCAGCTCGATACGCAAATCCGATCCTCGCTCAAAGATCTAAGCAACCGCAGGATCGTCACCTTCCATGATGCCTTCCCGTACTTCTGCCGACGGTATGACCTTCAGCTCGTCGGCGTGGTCGAAGAAGTCCCGAGCGTGGACCCCTCGCCGAAGTACCTCGCACAACTCTCCCGGGCCATCCGAAAACAACAGGTCCGTGTGATTTTTTCAGAACCTCAATTCCATCCCCGGTTGGTCAAACGTCTGGCCAACGATCTCGCCATCGGCGTTGCTGAACTCGATGTCCTCGAGACTGGCTCCGCTTCCCGGACCTTTTACATCGAGGGGCTTCGCCGAAACTTGCGCACTCTGGAATCCTCCTTGCGCTAACGCCCCATGGACATTGCTTTCCGATCGCAGAAACCAGCAGCCGTCGAGGTTCAAGACCTCCACGTCCGACTCGGTGGCAACCCCGTGCTTCGGGGTGTGAACTTGCGCATCGAGGCAGGCCGAATGGTTGCGCTGATCGGCCCCAATGGGTCGGGCAAGACCACCCTGCTGCGCTGCCTCTTGGGCTTGCAGAAACCAGACTCGGGATCGGTCCGACTGCTGCAAGAAGGCCCACCGGGTCCAGGGATCTTGAAACGGATGGGCTACGTGCCCCAACGGCTCCAACTCGACCCGAGTTTCATGCTGACGGTCCGGGAATTCTTGGCGATCCGCCGACCCCTCACTGCCAGTTGGTTCTGGCGACCCTCTCGCCAAATAGATGCGCTCTTGCACGAGGCCGTGGGCGAAATGGATGTCACCCGATTGCTAGACCGCCCGGTGGCCGGACTCAGCGGCGGACAGCTCCAGCGTGTTCTGATCTGCTCCAGCCTGCTCAATGACCCTGAATTGCTGTTGCTGGATGAGCCTACCGCCGGCGTAGACACCCCCGGTGAGGCCGATTTCTACGAACTCATCGCCGAAGTGCATCGACGCCGGCGACTCACGGTCGTTCTCGTGTCGCACGACCTTTCCATGGTGTATCGCCACGCCAGTCGAGTTTTCGCCCTCAATGGCGTCATTTGCTGCGAAGGCGCTCCCGAAGAAGTCATGAATGCGGAGTCCCTAAGACAGGCCTACGGCATTCATTTCACCCCGTACCAGCACCAGCACCCTCATTCCCACGGCAGCCATGGACATTGAACCCTTCATGCTGCGTGCGGTCCTGACGGCCCTCTTTCTCGGACCGCTCTGCGGATTCATTGGAGTCTTCGTTACGGCCCGGCGCATGTCCTTCTTCAGCGATACCGTAGCCCATGCGGCCCTGGCGGGTGTTGCCCTCGGATTCTGGCTCGGTCTGCCGGACCCTACGGTCCCCATGATCCTCTTTAGCCTGGTGATCGCAGGCCTGATTCTCTGGCTCAAAGAACAAACCGTCCTGCTCAACGACACCATCATGGCCCTGTTGCTCAGCGGGTCGGTGGCCCTGGGTATGGTGATTTTGAGTCTCCTCAAGGGCTATCGCGGTGAACTCGATCGATACCTCTTTGGTGACATTCTTTCCGTCGGATGGGGTGATGCTGCTCTGGCCTTGGTGGTGTTGATCACCGTGGGCTCGGTCCTTTTCTGGAAGCTCAACGCTCTGGCTCTATTGACCGCCCATTCCGATCTGGCCCACGTGTCGGGTATCCCAGTGCGCTGGCTCAACTACGGATTCGTTGCCCTACTCACCGTCACCGTCGCGCTGAGCATACGCCTGCTCGGCATCATCCTCGTGACCTCGTTGGTGGTGATTCCACCGGCGGCGGCTCGGAATCTGGCCCGAAGTCTGCGACAGCAAATTCTCTTGAGCCTGTTCCTGGGCCTCATTGGCGCCAGCGGCGGGGTGATTCTCTCTTATCCGCTCAACTTGCCCAGTGGCCCCTGCATCACGCTGACCTTGGTCGGATTGTTTATTGTGTCCCTACTTGGAGGTCGGCTGCAACGTGCCCACCAGAACGCACCATGAGCCGGCCCTGCCCCCAGCACCAGCACCCTCACCGACTCATCCAGCAACCGCTGTCCGACCTGACCGACAAGCTGCGCCGAGGTGAACTAAAGATCACCGCCCCGCGTCAGGCGATTCTCGACGTGCTCCGCAAGCATTCGTCCCCGCTGACGATCAAGGAAATCCACACCTCGCTCGGCAAGCTCGACTGCGATCTGGCGACCATCTACCGCAACATGCACACCCTCGAACGCATGGGGCTGGTGAGGCGTTACGATTTTGGCGACGGAGCCGCCCGCTTCGAATTATCTCCCGAGGAAGGCGATGGCCACCACCATCATTTGGTATGCACTCGCTGCGCGCGCATCGTCGAGCTCGACGACTGCTTCCTAAATGAATTTCAGGATCAGTTGGCCCGCCGGCATGGATTCACCCAAATTTCCCATCGAATGGAATTTTTTGGAATCTGCCCCAACTGCCAAGCGCCTTGAGCATGGCGGCCGGGATGCCATGGTGCGGAGAGTCGGTGTCTCCTCCTATCCTCTTGCGCCAGGCTCCCATGAATAGGCCATCGATACCCAATCCACCACCCAACTCGGCTTGGGTCTTGGGTGGATACCTGACGGCGGTGTTTGTGGGTGGGGCCCTCCTAGCTCCGTGGCTTTGGATGTTCGTCCAGCACGTGGGCCCTCACTCTTCATTGGCCGCGCAACCGTTTCGCCGGTACGTAGATCGAAGCCTTCTGGGGGTTGCCCTGCTTGGGCTTTGGCCCATGGCCAAAAGTGGCCTTTTTCCCGGTTGGCACTCCGTCGGCATGGTGTGGGGCCGACCGGCCCGACGGGACCTGTTAATCGGCCTGGCGGGCGGAATGATGTCGCTGGCAGTGGTGGCTCTCCTCTCTCTCGGGTTCGGTGTCCGCACCTGGGATTCGGCTCATTCCTGGAGCTTGCTACTCGCTCATGCGATTCGGGCGCTCGGTGCGGCCATCGCCGTTTCGTTCATGGAAGAACTGCTGTTCCGTGGGATGGTCTTTGGATCGCTTCGCCGCCAATTTTCTTTTCCGGCCGCCGCTCTGAGCAGCGCGGCTCTCTATGCTCTGGTCCATTTCTTCCACAGGCCTGAAGCCCCCCTTTCAGTGGGTCCTTGGACCGGCTTAGAAATGCTGGGCCGCATGCTTTCGGGTCTGAGCCAACCCTCGCAGGTGTTCCCCGGATTTCTCACCCTGGGGGCCATCGGCTGGTTACTGGCCTGGTGCCGCGAGCGGACCGGTGCGCTGTGGGTCCCGTTGGGTTTGCACGCCGGATGGATCTTCTGGTTCAAATCCTACACGTTCTTCACGGCACCGCTGACCCACCAAGGCACGCAATCGTGGTGGTGGGGCTCGGGCCGCCTGCACGATGGCTGGCTAACCTTTGCGGTGATCGCGGTTACCAGCGCTTTTTTTATGGGTGTCCTCGGACGCCGCAAGAGCCCAGCCAACCCCGCCAATCCTACCCCTCTGGGCAATGCTCCTTGAACGCTCCATCAGCGGTCCCATTCACAGGCCTGTCGGCGGGCTCGGACTAGGCAATTGGCCCGAGGTCATTCTGGGGCTCGTGTATCCCCCGGTTTGCGCTCTCTGCCACCAACATCGGGCCGATCGCGATCAGGGTTACGTCTGCACTGCGTGCCAGGGCAGTGTCCGCCGGATCACCGAGCCCTGCTGCCAACGCTGTGGAATACCTTTCTCCGGAACGATCATCGGCTCTCAAACTTGTGCCGCCTGCCGGAGGGACTCCTGGGCCTGGGATGAAGCCCGTGCCGCCGCCATCGCCGAGGGCATCACCCTAGAATGCATTCACCGGCTCAAATACCAGCGGGAGCTCTGGTTTGGGACATTTTTGTCGGGGCTCATGATGGAGGCCGCGTTGCCCCGATTGGTCGACCATTCCTGGCAAGGTGTTGTGCCGGTACCACTGCACCGCGTCAAACAGCGCGAGCGCGAATTCAATCAGGCCGAGCGTCTGGCCGCACCTCTGGCCCACGCGTTGGGGGTGCCCTTGAGAACGGATCTGGTCCGACGATGCGAGGCCACGTCGAGCCAAACTTCCCTGAGCCGAGAGGATCGAATCGGCAACATGAGGACCGCCTTCGAACCGGCCGGTACGCCTCAAATCCACGGATCATGGATCCTTGTGGACGACGTCCTCACCACCGGGGCAACCACCGATGGAGTGGCGGCCGTTCTGAAAAATCTAGGCGCCGAACGCGTGGTCGTTTGGGCCGTCGCTCGAGCCGTCTTGGAAATCCATCGGCCGCCCACCCGTCAGGCCTGACTCTTCGCATCCAACACCTCGACGACATCCGTCTTCGACGGCCACGAGGAATCATCCTCCAGAAAGGCGAACAAGTGGCTCACCCAGCCCTGGTCATCGAGGTGGAGTGTGAAGGCCGCTCTTGAAGGGCATCCTTTAATCTGGGCAAAGGTATGGCCTCCAAAAGTGGCACCGCGAGTTCCTGGAAATGAACCGTCCGGGGCGCGAAGTCGGATCAACAGCGCGGGTCCCAATCGTTCACGTCCCAAGACCGTCACGCCGACCAACTGAGTCGCCAGCGCCGCATCGGGCTCTGCTAATAACAAATGGCGCAGCACGGCGTTCTCCCACGATTTGAGAGCGACGACTCCGAGGCCTGGGGTTTCCATCACCGGTCTATTAGAGACGTTTGAGTTTCGACCCAGTCTTGGAATCCTCGACGGTCCAACCCAGGGCCTTGAGTTCATTGCGCACGGTATCGGCCATTCCAAAGTCGCGAGCCGCTTTGGCGGCATTGCGCTTCTCCAGCAACGCTATCGCAGCGGCGGGGACTTCCGCCACAGGGCGCCCGCCCAAGCCCATGACTCCATCGACCCGCAACCAAGACTGAAGGCGTGCCGCGGCGGCGCTCGGGCTCAGCGAACCCGAGGCCAAGGCCGCATTGGTTTCCCGGACCCAGTCAAAGATCACTGCCCATGCTTTCGAAACATTGAGGTCGTCATCTAAGGCCTCAGTGAACGAAATCTCCAAGGCCGACGGCGTCGTGGAGGTCTCGGGGACCACCGACCCGGCCCGCTCCGTCAATTGAGCGACGGTGGCATCCAATCGGGCTAATGCCGATCGAGTGGCCTCGAGGCCGTCTCGGGTGAAATTGAATGTCTCGCGATAATGCGCGCTGATGAGAAGGAAGCGGATTTCTCGACCCTGAAATCCCTGTCCCAACAAATCTCGCACCGTAAAGAAGTTACCCAGCGACTTGCTCATCTTTTTGCCGTCCACCAGCAAATGGGCCGCATGAACCCAATGTTTCACGAACGGTTGACCTGGCTGCTGCAACCCCGTCCCTTCACTCTGGGCGATCTCGTCTTCGTGATGGGGAAATGCCAAATCTTCGCCACCCAGGTGAATATCAAAACTCGGTCCGAGAATGGCCATACTCATGGCCGAACACTCGATGTGCCAACCCGGGCGACCTTCGCCCCAAGGACTGTCCCAGAAGACAGCCCCATCGCCCGGAACACGGGCCTTCCACAGCGCGAAATCGGCCAGGTCGTCCTTGTCGTAGGAGTCGCCCGAAACGCGTTCGGTGCGCCGCTGCGCCTCCGGATCCAGCGTCACCAACTGACCATAGCGACAACCACAGGCCCGGTACTTGTTGATACTGAAGTACACCGAGCCATCGCCCGCTCGGTAAGCAATGCCTCGCTGCTCCAACCGTTGGATAAGGTCGATGATCTGAGGAATGTAATCGGTTGCCTTGGGCAAATGATGGGGCCGGAGGCAAGAAAGGGTGGTCAGATCCGCGAGAAAGGCCTCGGTGTACTGGCCGGTAAACTCGGCCAGCGATAGTCCCGTGGCCGCCACTTGACGAATGATCTTGTCCTCCACGTCCGTGATGTTCATCACATGGTTGACGCGAAATCCCCGAAATTCGAGGTAGCGCCGCAGGAGATCTGCAAAGACGAAGGTCCGAAAGTTTCCGATGTGACCGAAGTCGTACACAGTGGGTCCGCAGCAATAGAACCCAATGGATTCGGCGTCGGGAAACAGTGGCGTGAATGCCTCCACCCGACGGTGGAGCGAGTTGAACAAGCACAGGGCCATGCGATGGATGCAGAACCTACCGTTCTGGCGCAAAATAGAAAGGCATCGTGCGGCTGGGGATTCGAACCCGAAGTGGTTCGAGAATTTCGGCGCAGGCCGTCCAACACCCCTTTGGCAGGGAATCTTGTCGGTGCGCCGCTCGCGCCCTACCCTGAAGCTTAACAAATTTGCTGCCATGCCTCGGACTCCCAAGACAAACCCGCCCCGCTTTGAAGGCGAGGTCGCTGCTTGGGCTGCCATCGGGGCCGGTTGGCGACAACTCTTCGGCAGTTTCGGAAGCCTGGGCTTCAGCTTGGAATGGCACGATTTCAATGCATCCGATCCGATTGACTGGGCCCGCAGCTTCCATCCTGAGAGCGTCGAGCTCTGCCTGAATCTCTCGGGCCAAGGTTCGGTCAGCTGTGGCAGCAAGACGGCCCGTTTCCGCAACCAGTCCGCCGGTTTCTATCGCCAAGGCCAGTCCCCCCTCTCTGCTGTTCGCTCCCCGGGACAAACCCACCAGTTCATCACGGTGGAGTTTCGCCCCGATTTCTTGCGCCGAGAGCTGGGAGAAAGTCGGGATTTTCTCCACCCCCTCATCCAGACGTCGCTGGATGCCCTACCTGCCGTTTCGGGCGTCTCCGAACCCGAGCCCCTGACCACCCGTCAACGCGACCTGGTCATGGCCTTGCGCCAACCTCCGGTCTTGGCCGGAGCTCAAAGGCTTTGGTACGGGGCCAAGGTCCGAGAGTTGATGAGCGAGTTCTTCTTCGCCCCGCCTTCGGATTCCGAACTGTTCTGTCATCGCCAACAGCGGGTTGCCCGTGACCGTGTGGAAACCGTGGTCGAGGCCCTCAAGAAAGACCTGACCCTCCCCCCTTCGCTGGAAACCATCGCCCGGGAAGCCGCATGCAGTCCGTTCTACCTGAGCCGGACTTTTTCAAAGGAGATGGGACAAACCATTCCCCAGTACCTACGGCAGCTGCGGATGGAAAAGGCAGCCACCTTGTTGCGATCCGGATCATTTAACGTCACCGAGGCGGCGTTAGAAGTTGGGTATTCGAGCCTCAGCCATTTCAGCGCCGCGTTCCATCAAACCTTCGGCTGCTGTCCAGGGCTCTACCCCATGGCCACTCCGACCCAACGGGCCGCTCGCCGTAAAAGTTGATGATCGCCGGGGAGCCAACCCTCCGGTAGGCTCTCGATCACCGTGGCCTCCCAACCCACCAGCGTCCGATTGCTTCAGGATCTCATCGCGCTGCCCAGCGTGAACCCTGCCTTTTTCAGCGATCCCAATTTTCATGGCGAACATCGGGTGGCGGAATTCCTGGCATCGGCGGCCCGTCGACACGGCCTTGAGGTGGAATCACAACCCGTGGTCCCGGGACGCTCCAACCTCCTCGTCCGATTAACCCCGCGGGGCCCAGTCCGCCATAGAGTCCTGTTGGCTCCGCACCTCGACACAGTCGGTGAACCGGCCTACGCGCTGCAGCTCAAGCCCGTTGTCCGCGACGGGCGCGTTTATGGGCGCGGCGCGTGCGACACCAAAGGGTCTGTCAGCGCTTACTTTCAATCCCTGCTCAACGTGACCGCCGCGGGCCCACGGCCGGCGCATACTGAGATCCTCTTTGTCGGCCTCATCGACGAAGAGAACATGCAATTGGGTTCCCGACACTTTGCCAGCCACGGGCCTAAGAGCGATTTGGCAATTGTCGGTGAGCCGACCGGCTTGGAAATTGTGACGGCGCACAAAGGCGATGTCTGGCTGCGCCTGCGAACCATCGGGCGTCCAGCCCATGGGGCCACACCGCATCGCGGCCGCAACGCCGTGACCGCCATGTCTCGAATCGTTCTAGCTCTCGAGACAGAGTATGCCTCCGAACTGGCCGCTCGTCCCGCTCATCCTCGCCTTGGTCGGCCCACGATCAACGTCGGCCGGATCGACGGGGGACGCCAACCCAACATCGTGCCCGCCGAATGCATCATCGACATCGATCGACGCACTCTTCCCGGCGAGACAGAAGCCGGGGTTCGGCGCGAAATTCGTGCCTTGTTGCAGCGGCAGGGACTCAAAGCCTCCTTCGACACCCTCCGGACCAGTCCCTGCGAGCCGCTCGAAACGAATCCCGACCTTCCGCTGGTTCAGGCTTTGACCCGCGCCGCCGGACGTCGGACTACCCGAGGCGTTCATTACTTTACCGATGCGGCGCCCTTGGCCGCGGGAGGGATCCCTTCGGTGGTGTTCGGTCCGGGAGACATCGCCCAGGCTCACACCGAGCGGGAATGGCTGGCCATCTCCCAGTTGGAAAAATCGATCCTTATCCTCGAGCGGTTCCTTCGCGGCCTAGACTAACCGCCCTCGACTCCACATCTCCCCTTGCGATGCGCCTGGCCTTCCTCACCCATGAACCCTATTTCCCTCCCAGCGGCGGAGGCTCAGCAGAAGCGATTTATCTGATCCGCGAATTGGTGCGCCGAGGCCATGAAGTCCACTTGTTTTGCCCGATCTTCCCCGATTGGGAATCCATTGCGGCGACCCAAGGTATTCACATCCATCCTTTCACCCGGTGGCCGATGGGTCGCTACACGCCCCACCGCAACCTCAAGTACCTGCTTTATCCGCTCGCCCTGGCCCAGCACGCCGACCGGACGCTGAAGTCCCTGCGCCAATCGACCGTCTCGGAATTTCGCTTCGACGTCCTCCTCTCGCAGCACACGATTTCTGCCGTAGCCGCTGGCCTACTGAGAGGTCGCTGGAAAGTCCCCATCGTCCTCAACTTCCTGGACTACCTCACAGGGTTCATGGAGACCTGGCCCGCGGTGTTTACGCGATCGGGTTTGGTTCCCTGGCTCAACCGCTACGAGCGCTCGTTGCCGCGGCGCTTCAATGCCGAGGGCGTGATGACCGTGTCGGCTCCGTTGGCGGAACGATTCCAAGCCACCGGTTATCCGGCGGACCGGATCCGAGTCATCCAATATGGCTACGATGCCAGCCTGTTTCGGCCGCATCCCGAAACCGCGGCCAATCCGACGAATTCCCAGAGGCCCGTGGTGGTCATGCACGGGTCCTTCGACACGCATCACCTAGGCCCCATCGCCCGAGACGCTTTGTTGCACCTGCACGCTCGCCGGCCGGATCTCCGATTCCGATTCCTCGGGAAGGAGACTCCTGCGTTGCTGCAATTGGCTCAGGCGGTTCGGGCGGCCGCTCCCGGGATCCCGCTCGAAATGACCGGCTTCATTCCGTACCACAAAATGGCTGAGGCCCTGGGCGGAGCTTCCGTGGGTATGGTCCCTTATGAGGAATCACAAGGTGTTCACTGCGCCTTTGTCGCCAAGGCCGTCGAATACCTGGGCTGCGGGATTCCCTGCGTCAGCACTCCTCTAGAAACTCTTTCCCGCTACTTCGCCGACGAACCGGCGATCCGGTTCTCCGGTTGGACGGGCCAATCCTTCGCCGAGAACGTTCTGGCAATCCTCGCCCTTCCAGCCACCGAACGCCGGGCCCTCGGTCTCTCGGCGGCCGCTCGAGTCGCCGCCCGGCTCGACTGGAATGTCATCGCCACCCAGGCCGCCGACTTCATCGAGCAGCAAGCAGGCCTTCCCAAAAGCAGTTGCCAAGCGGCCGGTCCGGTTTGAGCTTCAAGGCTGTCGATGAGTTCGTGTTCTTCAACGATGGCGGCCCCGATGGCCGCGATCCCATTACTTCCCAGGCGCCGTCTGCCCGAATGGCTGAAGGTGCAGTTACCCACCTCCAGTGCCTTCACGGCCACGCGCACGCTGCTCGATGGCTTGGGCCTCCACACGGTTTGCGAGAGTGCCAAGTGCCCCAATCATTGGGAGTGCTGGAGCAAGGGCACGGCGACCTTCATGATCGCGGGAGATCGTTGCACCCGCGCCTGCGGATTCTGCGCGGTCTCGACAGCCAAACCACTGGCCTTGGAACAGGATGAGCCTCAGCGAGTCGCCGAGGCCACCCGTCGCATGGGACTCAAGCATGTGGTGATCACCGCCGTGGCTCGGGATGACCTCCAGGACGGCGGAGCCGAACATTTCCGCCGCACCATCGAAGCGGTCCGAGATCTTAATCCTGGAATCGTTGTCGAGGTGTTGACTCCCGATTTCCTCGATCGTGACGACGCGATCGATTCGGTCCTCGCGGCTCGGCCAGACATCTTCAACCACAACCTCGAGACCATTCGCCGTCTGACTCCTTCGGTGCGCCATCGCGCCACCTATGAGCGGTCCCTCCGCGTGCTGACCAAGGTCAAAGACCGCCTCGGCGACAAAGTTCACACTAAATCGGGTATGATGCTCGGGCTGGGTGAAACTCAGGAAGAAGTGCTCGAAGCCATGCGAGACCTCCGCCAGGCCCACTGTGATATCCTTACTCTGGGGCAATACTTGCAACCGACCCTCAAGCACCTACCGGTGGTGGACTTCATCCCTCCGGCCGTTTTCGACTCACTCCGGCGTGAGGGTGATGCCATGGGATTCACCCATGTGGCCTCGGGTCCCTTAGTTCGCAGTTCGTATCATGCCGACGAATTCTCTCCGATCCCACCGGCATGAGATTCTGGCTATTGGCCTGGATCTCCCGACTGATCCTTCTGCTTCCTTTGAACGCCGCTGAATTGGCCTCCACCAATCGCTTTGAGCCGGAGGTTCTAAAATTTGAAGCCCTAGACCGCAGAGTCCCACCACCGCCTCGGCCGATCTTGTTCGTGGGGAGTTCTAGCATCCGATTGTGGACCAATTTGCCCGCCTCAATTCAAAATCGGCCGGTGCTCAACCGCGGTTTCGGTGGTTCCCGTTTCAAGGATCTCCTGCGGTTCTTTAACCGAGTGGTGCTGCCCTATGGCCCCTCGGTGGTCGTGGTCTACGAAGGCGATAATGATTTGGCCGATGGCCAAACCCCCGCGGAAATCGCTCAAGATCTGGCCGTGTTCTTGGAGCGAGCCGAAACCGAACTCCGGGGGACCTCGATCCTCTTGCTCACCGTGAAGCCGAGCCCCTCTCGTGTGCATCTCCTCGAAGCTCAATCGGAGTTCAACCGACGGCTCAAGATCCTAGCTCAGTCTCGTCAGCATGTGCGCGTCATCGACGTGGCCTCGCCATTGCTCGACTCCCAAGGCAAACCCGATCCCCGATTTTTTGCCGCTGACCGGCTCCATCTTAACGCCGAGGGTTACGAGGCGTGGCGAAAACCGGTTTTTGATGCCATCGAACTCAGCTTGAAGCGCTGAGCGAGACCCGGAAGGGCGAAACGGCCGCTGCGGCCGACAAACCACCGTCGAGAAATGACTGATAGTCCGGCGACTCCAACCGATGGGTTTCGGGCTGGGTGCGGAGCAAGTGCCGCAATTCATCCCGGTTGCGCGACCATCGGTGCCCATTGAAAAATTCTATCGGCTCGAACTGAGTCTTATAGAGAGCCCTCTCGGCATAGCAGGTGCCCAAGTGCAGGTGACCCAAACCACTTTCCTGAGCCCAAGCCACGGCCCTCGTCATCATAGCCATCCCGAGATGGCTGCCCGAATCGGACAAGTCATAGAACGCATAGTAGTAATAGGCCATCCGCGGCGGCTCGAGGTAGAGCAGAGCCACTCCCCGTTCGGGTCCATCACCACCGCCGTCCCGGAACACCAGCAAGTGGGAAATCACCCGACCCGCCAGCAATCGATCCAACCGGGCCGCGGGCATGACACCGGAACCGAAGCGCGCCTCGGCAAAGGCCAACCAGGCCACTCGGCGCTCCGGCGTTAGGTCAAAGCGATCCCGAGGCACCAACTCACACTGCAAATTTCCAGCCTTACGCAGCACACGGCGGTTTTCGGAAGAGGTTCGCCATTCTCCCAGCGGCACCCGCAATTGGCGCCCCATGTAGAAGCGGGAGAGATCTGGAGCGGATGGTAAAAATCCGGCTGCAAATAAATCAGCGGGGCTTTCTGTAGGTTCCGGAAATGCCCAGACCGCATACGGATAGACGTAGCGGCTGGGATCTGCGACCGCCTCAGAGAATACCAGCTTCATTAGGAATGCGAGGAGCCTAGCGCCGGCCTACGAGCCGAAACCCCTTCGCCTCAGCGGGAGGGATGTGGCTCGGCCAACCGGCCATGCTTCAGTTTCCGCTAATACGGAAGAAGGTCGCACTGTTGGTGACCGGCACCGTGGTCTTTAAGTCATTGGTCGTGAGCAAATTCTTCCATGGGGCATCCAAGGCGCTCCGGACCTGAACACTGTAAGGAGGGAGGCCTCCGGACCAGGAGAGTCCGAGGGTGTTGCCCGTGAGGGTCACCGCCACTCGGATGGGCGTCGTCGGCACTTCGAAGCCTCCCAAGGTGGCCGAGAACGGCGACGTCACCGCAGAAACCGGAACGGCGATCGTTGTATCGGATGCAGCAACCGCATCCAAAACGTAACTGGCCGAGACGGTGACTCGTTTCAAATCAGCGGCACTCAAGGCCAATTCGCTCAGATCAATGTCCACCAATCCCCCATCCATCGAGGCGTCCAAGGTCACTTGCTTCAAGTGTTTCAGACTTTGGACCGAACCGTTGGGGTAGGCCTCTGAAGTCGCAGCCAAGCCGATCGGATCCGCCAAAGCCACATCCACCTGAATGCCTCCCATCGCGTAGCTTGGGTTGCGCGCTGGCACCCGAACCGAAAGCTTAGAGGTGGTCGAATTCGTCTGAATCACCGGCCGGATTTCACCAGTGGGTTCTGCCAGAGCCAATCCATAGAATTTGTCGGCCGCCAGGCCGCTCGCGGCATCCCACGGAGCACTGCCGACATTGCTCGATAAAACGTTGCCGCGAAAAACAACCCGCGCCGGCTGATCCGCTGACCCGTTGCTGCCGTGAAAACGAATGAGGGGGGCTCCCATCCCGGACAACTTGTTGGCTTCCAATGCGTCGGATTCGGCCGGCCCGCTGAAGTCGGAACCCACCCGGAGGGTCGAATAGCTTCGAACCGTGGTGAGGCTCATCGGGGTCGGGTTTTTGAAGAGCACCGAACCCGACGGTCCGTATCCAAAAGAATTTCCGGCTAGGACCACGCCGGTCGCCGTGCGCCAAAACTCCACCACTACCTCGTAGTTGAGGGGACCAAAATAATTACGCTCATTGGCGTCGTTGATGCCGTCGCCATCCGTACCTATGAGCATGTAATGGCCTCGCCCATTCTCAATGGCTTCCATGTCGGTGAAATCCCCGAGATAGCCCGCCACTTGCGAATAATCGAAGACCGACCCATCGGGGAGGTAGTTGAAGCGATTGCCTGAAATCCGGGTGTTGGGGGTCTCCAGATGAATGGCCAACAATTGGCCGGTGATTAGGTTGTGTTCTGCCACGTCCCCAAAACCGTCCGAATCGGTGCCGACCACCAATCCCTCTGAGGTGATATTGTTGTCCCACTTGAAGGAGGCCACCGCAGCACGACCACCGCGAACTCCCGATGCCGTCGGCTTCGCCGGATCGACACCGAACCAGCAACCCTGGATGCGGGCTTCGGTCGAAGCACCGACCAACGCCACGCCATAGATAAAGGGATCGGCCGCGGAGTCTCCGCCGGTCGCACTGAGCACGGCCACACCACGCAGGGTGAAGTTGCGAGAATTAAGAATCGGCAAGATCGCGCTCTCGCTATCCCCGAACCCATGGTCTCCGTAGTCGGTCAGTGCAAAGCGACCCCCAGCCCGTGAATCGAGAACAATCCGCAATTGGGCGGTGTCGGAACCCTGAAGGACATTGGTGTTGGCGATAGCTCCGGGCTGACTAAAACCGTCGATCAAAACATTATCGGCCTGAACCATCGAATAGCCCGCGGTCGGTGTGACCAGATAATGCGGCCCAGCACCAGGGATATTGAAGGTAATGCGGTCATTGGAGCGAACGTCTTTGAGCGCCTCCGCCAGGGAGGTCTTTCCATCACCGGCCGCTGATGCGTTGTCGGCCGTGTTAACCACCACGGTCCGCACCGTTTCAACGCGAAGATTGTCGATGAGCAGCCAACTTTCCCCCTTCACCTCGGCCACGCCTGCAAAGGGATCCATGTAGCCCACCATCACTCGCCCGGATTTCCAGGGACTCGTGTTAGTGCGACGGCTGATGATCCGCCCATCGATCTTCCAGGTAATCACATCACCCACCTGACTCACTTCGACCTGGACCCACCGCTTACCCAGGACACCTGGGGCCTCGAACCGCGGTGACGGAAATTGGGTTCGCAGGTAAGGCTCGCTGCCATCGTCGTCCGGATTGCCGTTGCCGTCGCGGTCGGGAACACCCGCAGCCTCGCCGTCGAGGTAACGACTGGCTTGTCCGGCTTGTCCTTCCCAGCTTTGAAGACCCCGCGCTGCGCCATCGTCTCCGACAACCCCAAACCAGAGGCCATCACTGCCACTCCCGCCCACGGCCTCGGCCGCGAAATCCTCTCGCTGCTCTGCACCCGACAGCACGCCCCAGTTCACTAAATCTCCCGAGTGGTTCAGACCAAACGTGAGGAACTCAGAAGTTCCGACTCCGCTGTCTGCAAAGGCTGCATGATTCAAGAAGGCGTCGAACTTGAGAACATAGTCCCCGGAAAAATTCGTGGTCTTCGGATAAAGACTCAGGGCAAAGCGACCCGGCTCGTCGTCGTTCTTGTTGACGGTGATTTTAAGTCCCTTCGACCCACCCACAGCAGAATTGGGCGCGGGCGGAACCGGCAAATTTTCGGGCGTCGCCGTCTGGAATGCAAAACGGTTGAACGTGAGAGCGCTGTAGTCGTACGACCAATCCAGAGTGTAGTCGTTGGTCGAGGTGCCAGCATAATAACCTACCCTCACATCATAGTCGGCCGAAGTGTTCGACTCGAACGAGTCTTTGAACAAGGACTGTCCCGTCAGGGAGGTTGAGAACAGAGTCGCAACAGCGACTGCGACGACGCTGGATTTCGGCATTTTCAAAGTCATAGTGGATCGAACCGTTCCGGCAGCGCGACGGCTGGGTTCGGTTGTTACGCCCCGCTTCGATGCCGTCGAGCGTTTAATTCCAACGCCGCTCCGAAAAAGGCTTCTCCAACGGTCGTTCAGTCTTTTTGATCCGAGGCGGGTTTCGTGATCACCTTGAACTTTTGCCCATCGGGTTTTCGATATCTTTGTCTGATGTTGGCGGGGTTCTCTGCCCTAGCCGCTGAGGGTCCCTGGCGTCTTCGCTCGGCACTCGATCTTCCTGAGTGGGCGGATATTGGCCTGGAACAACGGCTTCGGTACGAATCTCTCGGCAACAATTTTCGCACCGGGCGTCCGGGCAGCGACCAGGCGCTGGCGCTCCGAACCAGCCTGCTCGGACAAATCAAAACCGAACCGGTGGGGTTGTTGGGTGAAGTCCTGGATTCTAGGCAGTACCTCTCCGATTCGGGCAGCGCTATCGACACAACGCAGGTCAATGCTGTGGATTTGCTTCAGGCTCAGGTTCGTTGGGATGCCGGCCCCCTCTTCTCCGGCGGCAAGCACCGAATCCAGTTCGGTCGCGAAACCCTCGATTTGGGCAATCGGCGACTGGTGGCGCGCAACGCCTATCGCAACACCATCAATTCATTCACCGGTGTCGATTGGCTTTGGACGGGTGATTCCGACGCCTCCATTCGAAGCGTTGCCTTCCTGCCGGTCCAACGTCTTCCCGAAGATGCTCCGTCCCTACTCGACAACCAGATCACCGCCGACACTCAGAGTTTCGGTCAACAATTCTATGGCGTGTATGCGACCTCTCGCCGCCTTGGGTTGGACGCCCGGGTTGAAGCCTACTGGTTAGGCCTTTTTGAAGACGCCGACCCCTCGCGTCGCCATCGACGATTGCACACAACCGGAAGTCGTTTCTTCCGCAATGCCAAACCCGGCCAATGGGATTTCGAGGCAGAAGCGTCCTTGCAGCGAGGCTCTTCGCGATCGGGAACCGGCCTGTCCGCCGATCTCGACCACACCGCTTGGATGTTCCAAAGCGGGGCCGGGTATACGTGGGAGGCCCGCGGCACACCTCGATTGGGTGTTCGCGTCGACCAAGCCAGCGGCGATCGCAACCCCAATGATGGGCAGAACCAGCGCTTCGACACGCTCTTCGGAGCCCGCCGCTTTGAATTTGGCCCCACCGGCCTCTACGGCGCCATTGCCCGAGCCAACCTCAGATCACCAGAAATTCGGGGTTCCATCCGACCCACCAAGACTCTGGAAACCACTCTGAGCCACCGATGGATTTGGTTGGAAAGTCCCTTCGACGCCTTCACTGCCGCTGGGGTACGGGATTCCTCCGGATTTTCTGGATCGTATGTAGGACAACCACTGGAAGCTCGGATCCGCTGGGACATCCTTCCGGGTAACTGTCGCCTCGATACCGGTGTGGCCACTCTCTTCAAGGGCTCCTTTCTCCAAAATGCCCCGAATGCGAATCCAAATGGCGCCACCCTTTATGCGTGGGTGGAGTGTACCGTCACTTTTTGAGACCCGGATTCGGTTTCCATCCGCACCTCGGCCCAGATAGCCTGTTGGTTGGATGAGTAAGCCTGCCTGCCCGATGTGTGAGATGACCGATGTGATGGAACACCCCGCGAAATGGGAGTGCCTCACTTGCGGGCATGAGTGGGAACGCGCAACGGAAGCCGAGGCCCCAGACGGACCCCGGATTGTGAAGGATGCTCATGGCACCGTGCTCAATGACGGCGACTGCGTAATCCTCATCAAAGACCTTCCCCTGCGTGGTTCCTCCGGGGTTCTCAAAGGCGGATCAAAATCCAAGCCCATCCGTCTGGTGGATGAAGATCACGAAATTTCCTGCAAGATCGATGGGGTCGCCCTCGGTCTCAAAGCCTGCTTCGTGCGCAAGGCCTGAACTGCTAGTCCCAATCACTCTGGGCGTTCGGTCTGAATCAGAGCTCGGAACCGGTTCAATCGACTCGAGGGTTGCCGCAACGATACGGTCTGCAACTGCATCGTTGCGGCTGAGCTCAACGACTCCGGCTTAGGCCTTCGAGTAAACTTCAGCTCCCTGCTCGACGAACTCTCGGGATTTTTCTTCGAGGCCCTTCTTCAGGGCCTCTTCGGCGGCCAGCCCTTGTTCGGCCGCATACTTGCGGACGTCCTCGGTGATCTTCATGGAGCAGAAATGAGGGCCGCACATGGAACAGAAGTGAGCGGTCTTGGCTCCTTCCTGCGGTAGGGTCTCATCGTGGAATTCACGGGCCGTGATCGGATCGAGACCCAAGTTGAACTGATCCTGCCAGCGGAACTCGAAGCGTGCCTTGCTCAGCGCATTGTCACGATTTTGAGCTCCCGGATGACCCTTGGCCAAGTCCGCAGCATGGGCCGCAATCTTGTAGGCAATCACCCCATCCTTGACGTCCTTTTTGTTGGGCAAACCCAGGTGTTCCTTGGGGGTCACGTAGCAGAGCATCGCGCATCCGAACCAACCGATCATCGCAGCCCCGATGCCGCTGGTAATGTGATCATAGCCCGGAGCGATATCCGTCGTGAGTGGCCCGAGGGTGTAAAACGGAGCTTCTTGGCACCACTCCAACTGCTTGGCCATGTTCTCTTCAATCATGTGCATGGGGACATGACCCGGGCCTTCGTTCATCACTTGCACGCCATGGTTCCACGCTCTCTGGGTCAGTTCTCCTTGCACCTGGAGTTCTCCAAACTGTGCCTCGTCATTGGCATCAGCAATGGATCCCGGTCGCAAGCCATCCCCGATGCTGAAGCTGACATCGTAGGCGGCCATGATTTCACAAATTTCGTCCCAGTGAGTGTAGAGGAAATTCTCGCGATGGTGTGCCAAGCACCACTTGGCCAAGATGCTGCCTCCTCGGCTGACAATGCCGGTCATGCGACGGGCCGTCATCGGGATGAATCGCAAGAGCACCCCGGCGTGAACGGTGAAATAGTCGACACCCTGTTCGGCCTGCTCGATGAGGGTGTCCCGATAGACTTCCCAAGTCAGATCCTCGGCCTTGCCGCCGACCTTTTCCAAAGCCTGATAAATGGGAACGGTCCCGATGGGCACCGGTGAATTGCGCAAGATCCACTCTCGGGTCGCGTGAATGTTTTTGCCCGTGGAAAGATCCATCACCGTGTCAGCTCCCCACTTGGTGGCCCAACGCATCTTCTCGACCTCTTCCTCGATGCTGGAGGCCACGGCGCTGTTGCCGATGTTGGCGTTAATCTTCACCAGAAAATTTCGACCAATAATCATCGGCTCGTTCTCCGGGTGATTGATGTTCGATGGGATAATGGCCCGTCCGGCGGCGACTTCGCTACGGACGAATTCAGCGGTGATCTCGGTCGGAATCCGTTGGGGAAATCGACGGAAAATAGACGGTGAATAAGGACTGCCCGGCAATTGGCTCGAACCGGCATGCTGCTTGGACAACTCGTTGCGGGCGCGATCGCCCGACAAATCAGCCAACTGGGCTTGACCCATATTCTCACGAATGGCGATGAATTCCATTTCCGGTGTGATGATTCCGGCTCGGGCATAGGCCAATTGGGTGACTCCCTGACCTGGCTTCGCCCGAAGCGTACGGCGACGGCTCGCCGTCAGACCGGGAAACTCCACCAAGCGGTTCTTCTCGGCCTTGCTGGCGTATTCCGCGTGCTTTCCGGAGAGGTAACCATTGTCTTGGGGCTTTACTTCGCGCCCATCATATTCCTCGACATCACCACGGCTTCGAATCCAAGCCGCCCTCAACGGTGGCAACCCTTCTTCGGATGTTCCGTTAAACTGCGGATCTCCCCAAGGGCCCGAGCAGTCATACACTCGAACCGGCGGGTTCACCTCTTCGGCTCCGCTCACCAAGTGCGTGGGGCTTTGGCTAATCTCCCGGAACGGTACCCGAATCGCTGGATGCACGATGCCGGCCTCGTAAACGCGATTGGAGTTTGGCAACTGCTCCCGGCTATGCGGTTCAAAAGAGGTCTTGGGATCGGCGTTCATAGTGGAATGTCTCTGGGACTTAAAACGGACAAATTGTCGGTTCCCGGTGATTCCGTTAGGAAACTTCCAGATGGAACCTCCCGGCAGACATGGGTGGCGAAGGGTTATCCCTTCGCCGGCATGATCCGGATCAGGTTCCACGGGTCGGAGGCTGCGGCCCCCCTCTCAGCCGTGACATCAACGGCTCCCCGAACGAGCCGAAGTATGGACTTGGACCGCGTCCTCGCCAAAAGGAAAGTAATCCAGCTCCTGTAATCCTCGGATGCTTTGGCCCGGACCCTCTCGGGTTACACCTAAAGTTGGATTCCACCCGTGTCTGGTCGCGGCGGTCTCATCTTGCGATCAGGTGGCCGGAATGAACCGCTGAGCCAAGAGCGAAAGGATGAAGAGCCCCACATACAGTCCCATCCCGCTGGGATCGGGGGCGATGGCGAGCACGTCTACCAAACAAATGCCGGCCAAAAGTCCGGAGACAGTTCGGCCGAAGTGGGGTTGGGCCCGACCCACGGTATGGCTCAGACTCCAGACGGTCCAAGTCAGCGCCAAAAGTCCGGTTAAAATTACGCCCAAGCCCGGATCGTCTCCATGGACCAATCCGGCCAAAAGTCCGGGTATCGCCAAAAATACCAATGGCCAATAGGCCATCGGACCCCTCCGGCTTTCCCGTCGTGCAATGTAGCTCAGGCCCACGATCCACGCCGACAGCGCCAAGGCTGCCCACACGACTTCTCCGGTGACTCCGCGTTCCCCGACCGATGCCACCGTCAGGAAGAGGAAGAAACGACAGGCTGCCATTAACACCGGGGAGAGCGTCACTCGCTTGTGGATCCAATCGTAGAGGATGACCGACCCGGCCAGCAGTCCGACGAAGAACGTGGTCCACCAGCCCTGCACCGCCAACCCAATGACGCCGGCCACGATGAGAGACCACCCCGCCTGCCAGACTCGAAGCTCGGAAACCGCTCCCGAGGGTATGGGCCTCTCCCGTCGGAACTGTCGGTCAAACTCGGCGTCGAACGCGTCGTTCAAGATCATGCCTCCGATGTAAATCAAACTGGCTGATACTAAAACCGCGCCCATTCGGCCGAATTCCAGCCCTCCTCCCAAGACCCCTGCCGCCAGACAATTGGACCACACCGTCGGCAAATTAGAGGCCCGGGCGAGGATCAGCCAAGATCTCCATGATGGGGTTGTGGAACTCAAGATCGGGGATTCCCTTCTGACGGCCCGCTTCAGTCAAGCGCTCGGATCTTCACTCCATCCACGATCCGCTCTCCGGAAGCCATGTTGGTGACAACGACAACTGTATTACCGCGTCGCAGTAATCCGTCGTTCATCAGTTGGGCGACTGCCGCATCGACGGTTCGATCCGGATCTTGAGAATTAAACGCCACCACCCGGGGAATGACTCCGCGCAGCAAGGTCATCCCATCGGCGGTGGGCCATCGATCGGTGAACGCATAAACAACCGAATGGCGCGGCCGCATCCATGAGGCAAACCGAGCCATGTGGCCTCGTTTGGTGAAGATCAACATTGCATCGGCTTTGATGTCATCGGCGAGCCCCACGGCACTCCGTACTAACTTCTGTCGCGAAGACGTGAGCTCGGCTTTTTCCTGATAGTTAGTCCCACCACTGCGCTCGATGCGTCGGGCGATCGTGTCCATGACCTCGATGCAACCCAGGGGATGTTTTCCGACGGTGGTCTCACCACTGAGCATGATGGCGTCGCTCTGCTCGTAGACCGCATTCGCCACGTCTGTAATTTCGGCCCGGGTGGGCGTCGGACTTTGGATCATGCTCTCCAACATGTGGGTGGCCACGATCACGGGTCGGCCCAGTTGCTGACAGGTTTTGACGATTCGCCGCTGAATGATGGGCAACTCCTCATAGTTGCACTCTATTCCCAAATCGCCGCGGGCCACCATGATCACATCGGCTTCTCGGGCGATCGCATCAAAATGATTGACCGCGAACTGGTGCTCAATCTTGGCAACAATTTGCGGTTGGTGGGCCGAAGGGTGTTGTTTCAGAAAGGCCCTCAGTAACTCGATGTCCTTAGATTCGCGCACGAAACTCAAGGCGATGTAGTCGACGCCGACCTCGAGTCCCAGTTGGATGTCTTCCTTGTCCTTTTCTGTTAGCGCAGGGAGCGAAACGTGGACCCCAGGCAAATTAATATGCCGACGACTGCCTAAGGTTCCGTCGGTGAGGACTTCACATTCCACGGTGTCTGCCGTCTTCGACAAAATCCGCATCTTCATTTCCCCGTTGTCCACGATCAGCGTGTCGCCGGCATGCACGTCGTCGGCAAATTGATCGTAACCGACGCTGGTCCACTTGCCCTGGGCCGGAATCTTTCCGCGGACCGTGAAGGTGAACCGCTCTCCCACTGACAACGAAATTTTTTCGGCAACATCGCCGGTCCGAATCGACGGACCTTGAGTGTCCAAAAGAATTCCGATGGCCCGCTGATGCCGTTCGGACAAACCGCGAATGTCTTGGACCACGCGTCGCACCCATTCCGGTTTGGCGTGACTCATGTTGAGCCTGAGGACATTTACCCCAGCTAGAATGAGGCGCTCCAACATCTCTGGCGAATCGGTGGCCGGGCCAAGTGTGGCGATGATTTTGGTTTTCCTGATACCGTAGATGCTCATGGGTCTTCTGGTGTGGGTTTGTCTGGTCGAAGCATCACTCCATCTCGAGCCGGGTCAACGGCGCTTGGCAAATGATCCGATTGATTAGACTGTGGAGTTCGGACCCGATGTCTTCTGCTTACTTGCAATTGTTGGATGCGACCATCGCCCATCTGGAGACCTTGAAAGACCGAGGTGCTGGTTGGGTACCGGTGCGTCGCGAAACCCTCCTTTCAATTGTTAGCCCCGCTCTAAAGCCTCTTAATCCCCTTCCTTCGCTGGTGCGTCGCGAGGCTGCCAAACCGACTGGGCCCGCAATTCAGGATTCTTCGATGTCTTTTGTTCCGCCGGAGCGTTTGGCCTCCGCGTCTCCTCGGTCGTTTGTTGTTCCTACCGCCGTCCGTTCTGAGGCGGCCGTGTCACGGTGGTCGAAGGCCGTTTCAGCCCTTCCCTCTGCCTCTTTTAGTCCGAAAAATTCCCTCGTTGCCGCTCCGTTACCACCTCCCTTGCCGCCTGAGGCCAGAGCCGCTGCTGTGGCCGAACTCCGGGCAGAAATTCTTGCCTGCTCCCGCTGCTCCCATCTCGCTACCTCTCGCCATTCGGTGGTCTTTGGCGTCGGCGACATCCAGGCCAAGATCTTGTTTGTCGGCGAAGCTCCCGGGGTCGAAGAAGATTTGAGTGGTGAACCCTTTACCGGTCCAGCTGGAGAACTGCTCACCAAGATTCTCACGGCGATGGGTTTGGGTCGGGATTCGGTATTTATAACCAATATCGTCAAATGTCGCCCGGACACTCCCGGAGATTCGGTGGGCAATCGCAAACCTAGGCCCGACGAGGTTTCGACGTGTCTGCCATGGCTTGAACGGCAAATCGACTTAGTTCAGCCCCGCGTCTTGGTGGCTTTGGGTGCTAGCGCTGTGGAAGGTCTCTTGGGTAAAGGAACGACCGGTATCGCCCAACTGCGGGGCGCTTGGCAAAACTATCGAGGGATACCGCTCATGCCTACTTATCATCCAGCGTACCTGCTTCGAAATCAGGCCCTTTCAGAAAAACGAAAAGTTTGGGAAGACATGCTGCAGATTTTAGATCGAGCCGGCTATCCGGTCTCGACCAAGCAACGCGGATTTTTTCTGACCAAAGATTAAGTGGTCGCTTTTTTTTGTCCTTAAAAAGCCTCTTGGCTATCCCTTTTCAACGATCCATTCGCATCGACAACCAAATCGGTCTCAGCGGCCTTAATCCAGGACCAATCCCGGTCGGTCAAAGCATCCTGTTCATGCGTGCTCAACTTCAAGGTGACTCGATTCCAACGGATATGGATGTCCGGATGGTGATTTCGTTGCTCAGCCAAACAGGCAACCCGGTTGACCCAGAGCATCGCGGCTCGGAAATCAGTAAACACTTCTGTTCGGACCAAACATCGGCCTTCCAACGTCCAGCCCCGGATATCAGCGGTTCCATCGCTGTTGATCGCTTCCATTCGATACAAACCGTACGAACGAGTTCTTCGGGTTCAAGCTTCGCGCGCAGGAAGTTCTTCGCAGGATTTTGGGAACAACGGTCCAACGGGGTGCCAATAGGGAGCCAACAACCGCTGTTTCAGCCTTCAGCCCGGGTTGTTCCCAAAACAGTTCACCGATGGAAAATCTTTTATCAGCCCTGTTTACTGGGGTTTGCTCAGGTTGTAGGGTTTGTTCACCGTCCTTACTAAGGACTTTCTCTTTGAAGACTCTCCACTGATAGTAAGCCGAACATGAAACTAACGATCGCCAAGGATCAGCTGCTCGTTGGCCTTCAGGCCGTGCAGAACATTGTCGGGTCGCGATCCACGCTGCCCATCTTGTCCAATGTCCTGTTGGAGACGGGCGAAGGGCGCCTCTCGCTGACCGCCACCGATTTAGACGTGACGATCACCTGTTCGGTGGCCGCCACCGTGGAGCAGCCGGGTCGGGCAACGCTGCCAGTGAAGAAGCTGGTCGATATCACCCGGGAGCTCATGGCTACGGAGATCGAGATCGAGGTTGATGAGAAGTCCGTGGCCTCAATCCGAGCCGGAAGCGCATTCTTCAAGGTCAACGGTTTGGCCGCCGAGGAGTTTCCTCCGCTGCCGGTGTTTGCACAAAATCGCACGGTGGTCATTCCTCAGGACAAACTCAAAGGAATGCTTCGCAAGACGAGCTTTGCGGTTTCAACCGACGAGAGCCGGTTTGTGCTCAACGGCATTTACATCAGCCTCAAGGAAAACAAGCTGATCTTGGTGGCTACCGATGGCCGCCGGCTGGCCTTGTGCGAAGAGGAATTCGAGATTTCAGCAGACAACCAGGCCGATTTCATCCTTCCCACCAAAGCGATCAATGAATTGACCCGCTTGCTCCAGGGTGGCGGGAATGTGGAGGTCAAATTCACTGAGAATCAGGCCTCGTTCGCAACGAAGCCCACCACCGAAGGCGCCGTGTCGGCGATCTTGGTCACCAAATTGGTGGATGGAGTGTATCCGAATTATCGTCAGGTGATTCCTGCCGAACCGTTGGAACGGGTGCCGCTCAATCGAGAAGAATTTCTCAAGTCGCTCCGACTGGCTGAGATCATGACCACCGATAAGCAGAATTCGGTGAAGTTGACCTTCAGCCGCAATCAGTTGGCCATCACTGCCAATGCTCCAGAGGTCGGCGAAGCTCGGCAAACGGTAGCCATCAAGTACCAAGGCAAAGATTTCGCCATCGCGTTCAACCCGGGTTATTTAATGGATCCCCTGAAGGCGTTGGATACCGATGAGGTTTATTTTGAACTCATTGATGAGCTCAGCCCGGGTGTTTTGAAGACCAATGAGCCGTTTCTGTATGTAATCATGCCGATGCGCATGAGCTGAAGGCAGACGACACCGTGGTGATTGGGTGTGGTGGTGATTGAGGAAAGAGCGCCAAAGCGGGTTATTCCCCGGTTGCGCCAGACCGACCCGATGAGGTTGACTCTGGCTCTTCCATGAAGACTTCGTTTCGTCATTACATTTGGACTGCATTGGTGGCCGCCTGGGTCACCGTGGGTTGCTCCACCCACAGTCCGGCGGTTGGTACCGGGTCCGATTTCCACGGTCCGGTGGGCATCCAACTCTACAGCCTTCGAGCCCAGTTCACCCGCAGCGTTCCCCAGAGCATTGGGACGGTGAAAGGTTTTGGCATTCAGGAGGTCGAGTTGGCCGGCAACTACAACCTGAAGAATCCCGCATTCCGCCAAATGTTGGACCAAGCAGGCTTAAAGCCCATCGCTGGTCATTTCCCCATGGATCGCATCACTGGTGACACCGAGGCAGTGGCCAAGGAATGTCAGGAGTTGGGGATCAGGTATGTGGGCGCGGCCTGGATTAAGGGCAAAGGCGAGTTCGACATCGAGGCAGCCCACAAAGCGGCGGCTGATTTCAACAAGGCCGGAAAGGCCCTGGCTGCCCATGGGATCAAGGTTTTCTACCACTGCCACGGTTATGAATTCAAACATCAGAATAGTTCAGGGCAGAAGGCGATGGACATTCTTATTCGGGAGACCGACTCGCGCTACGTGGCCTTCGAAATGGACATCCTTTGGGTCCAATACCCCGGTGAAGATCCCGCCGCTTGGCTGGCCAAGTATCCCGGTCGTTGGGAGTTGATGCATTTGAAAGACCTGAAGAAGGGCGTACCGACGGGTTTCCACAATGGCGGAACCGATCCTAACAACGATGTGGCACTGGGAACCGGTCAAATGGACTGGCCCAAGATCCTGAAGGCGGCCCAGAAGTCGGGTGTGAAGCACTACTTCCTCGAGGATGAATCGGCCTCGAGCGTGGAGCAAATCCCCCAGTCGCTAAAGTATCTCGAGAGCGTGCGTTGGTAACGCGATTCCAGCTCCGAAGGGAGCAATGGGTTGGGTCTTGAATCGGGCGTTCTGATGAGACCCTCGAAACCGGGCCGAGATTAAGAAGACAGCCCACGTCGCCGGTTTCAGACCAAATCGGCGATGACTTTGGTTTCGCTCGGTTGGACCCCGGTGCCGTTATTGGCCCGGGGTTTTCTCTGTCGATTCTCTGTCGATGGAGCAATCGAACCAGGACTATTCTGGCTTGGGCATCTTGGAACCCAGTCGGATGTATTCCCAGAGCGCGCGAATGGTCTTGGGCCCATCGCCTTCCAGCACCTCGGCGAGGGCACTCCGGCCCTCTTCATCAAAGTAAGCAGGCATCTTGGAATTGGGGTCTATGGAAACAGGGTTGCGCAGCCAGCGCCGATAGAAGTCGGGCTGCAAACGTTCAAAGGAGTGAGCCAAGTTGATGCCCGGCGCTTCGAAGACTTGGGTCGCTCCGAAGTCACCGACGCTGTGGCAGGAGATGCAGGCGAAGCCGCCGGAGGTACCGATGAGCTTGTGGCCCACTTTGGCCAATTCGGCGTCGGGAGCATCATCGGCCGCTGTCATTGGTGCCAATCCATGCGCGGTGGCTAAGCCTTGGCCCAGGAACGCGGCGTGGGTGGGGAAAGCCGGCATCCGGGATTCAAGCCACGGGCGGGGTTTCCAGGACTCAGATCCACCGATGAAGCGGCTGGCCCACTCGGGCTTGAGTTTACCACCGAGGAGCTCCCAGGCAGGAAAGCCTTCGAATTTCCCATGGCATTCCCGGCAATTGAGGGACACCGACTGGCGTTCCAGGAAGTCCGCGGCGGTGTGTCGGGTGAGCGAAGAGCGGTCGGTCCGACCGAAGGCCGCCAGCGCCTGGCGATCGGCGGAGGAGAGAGTATAGCGGGGTGCTTTGGATTCACCGGTGGGTGAGGCTGCCAAGCAACCGGCCGACCAGGCCTCGGGCTTGAGTGTGGCCAGCGCGGGAGCTTTGTAGGCGTTGGGGAGGTCTAGGGTGTGACAGTTGAGGCAGCCGGAGCTTTGGACCAAGTTCTTGCCCTTGAGAATTAGTGCCTCATCGGAGGGGATAGAACGTTCCGAGGGTTTGTCTGCGGCCGATTCGAGGTAGGCAGCCAGCTGAGAAGCTTCGTCGTTGGACAGCTTGAAGTCGGGCATCCCGATCCATGCGAAGTGTTCGGAGGGCTTCCGGAGGAAAGAGACCAGGGCTCCCGGCTTGAATTTGGCCAGCACCTGTTTTTGGGAGATCTTGGTCGGATCGGTCTTGGTGTCTTCGGGAGCCACGTGGCATGCGACGCAGTGGAGCTTCTCATAGAGGGACTTTCCGGCTTCCACGAGTTCGGCCGTAGAGGCCGCAGCCGGTGAAGGAGGGTTCGCTGCCTTGAGTGAACCGAGAAAGGCAGCAATGGCGTCGGAGTGGGTGGCGGCGTCCGCTCCGTGGAAGAGCGCGGGCATGGGAGTGCCGGGTCGCAGGGATTCTGGGTTGGCGATCCATTGAGCCAGCCACGTCGAGTGTCGCCGGGATCCAATGCCACTGAAGGCCGGAGCGTCGGCCGTGAGATCGGGCATGCCGCCTTGGGTGGTGTGACAGTGCGAGCACCGGAGTTCAGCAAACAAATCGCGGCCTCGTCGCAGTTGGTTGGCGGAGGAGATGTCGGCATTGGCCGTGTGGCTGAGGGCGCCCACGGGAATGGGATTGAAGGGAACCTCTTTGCCGGACCAATACACTCGCACCAGGGCTTCACCGGATTTGGGAGCCGTGTATTCGGTCAGGATTTTGTTGGCCCCCTTGTTGAGTCGGACCTTCGAGCTCTCGATCCAAGCCGGGCTTTTGCCGTCGGCATCGAGGACCACCGCATCATTAATGAAAACCTTGAGGTGGCCGGTGAAGAGCCCATGGAAGGAGTACTCGCCGCGAAGGTCGACGGACAGCTCACCAGACCAGGCTGAGGTGAAGGGCCCTGGGACCAAGAAGGGCGTAGCGGGTTCGCCCGAAGGCACAAATAGGGCAATTCCGTCGGCAGTACGGTGATCGGATGAGTTTCCTGATCGCAGTGTTTGGGCCAGACCGGCAGCAGGTTCGGCAGCCATCAGGCCATTTGGGCAGAGGAGCCCAAGGCAGATCGCGGTGAGGTGCACCACGCTGCGAATGAAGAGGCAAAAGGAACGCACGGCCGTACCGTAGAGATTGGCCCATTGGAGGGTCAAGCGAGCCTCCCTTCGGATGAAAGGTATAAGAAATTAAAACCAACTCATGAGGCATCAATCGGGTCGAGCGGTGTCGCCGATTTGGGGGGCGCCTTCAATGATGTCGGCGGCGGCCGTTGTCGGATTGCTCCATCGGGACAACCGGACTCGGCCCACGCGGTTGGTGGAACGGTACACTTCCAGAAGGGAGCCGGTGGGTGGCAGAGTGCTGAAGGAATAATCCATCACCACAAACCGGAGGCGCTCATTGACCAGAACTACGGAGCCAACACTCCCGTCTAAAGGGTGGATGACGGCAGGGAAGTCTGGAGCGGGCATGAGCAGCCGAGCTTTTGAGGTAGCGGAGCATCCTGAGAGGGCTAATAAACCGCAGCCCAGAGCGGGCCCGAAGACGAGAACCCATCCCAGGCGACGTAACCCAATCAAGCGGGGGGGTTGCATGGCGGACAGACAAGCATGCCTAGCCATCAGGTCAATCGTCAGGAATGTCCAAATTTGTCCCCCGACGCGAGGGATTGCTCCCCAGGGGCCTGCGGCTATGCTGCTGGGTATGGACTGGCAGAAATTAGCGGCTCTGAGCGTGGTGGGAATCACGCTGGCGTTGTTCCTGTGGGCCCGATGGGCACCGCGAAAAGGGCTCCGTTTGCTGGGGAGCCGCGGAGGAGGTTGTGGCTGTTCGGGTGGTTCGTCGACTCCAGGGTCGGCCGGATTGATCGTGCAAGGTCGGCGCGGAGAGCGGCCCCAAGTGATTCTCCGATGAGCGTCATGCTTCCCTCATTGCAGGCAAAGAGCCGGGTTCCCGCATCTGTCTGGTCCATCCTCTGGATTCTTGTCGTCGGGACGGGTGTGTTGTCGGTCGCTTTCGCTGATGAGACGGCGGAGTCCCAGGGACGTGAGTTGGCCCAACGGTTGCGGACGGTGGCTCCCGAAGAGTCCTCAACCAATCAGGCGGTCTTGAGGATCCGTAATCGGGAGGGACGCCGTCAGATTCCGGTGACTGTGGTCACTCAACCCGGGAAGGGGCGATGGACAGTTGAATATCGGGTGGGAGGCCCGGACGCGAAAGGCGCAGGGGAGGTTTCAAGAATCCACTACAGTGCTGAGGGACCTCCGACCTTTGAAGTGGTGGTCGAGGGTCTTGGGAAACCACCCATCCAGGGGGGCCGAGCGTCTGGGGATTGGGCGATCGCAAAGAGTGATTTTTTACTCCGTGAATTGGGTATGGAATTTCTTCATTGGCGCGAACAGCGTGTTATTAGTCGTGAATTGAGCAATGGTAGGTGGTGTCAAGTGCTCGAAAGTGTCTCCAAGAAACCCGAGGGACCTGCTTCGGTCAGGTCTTGGATCGATGAAAAGCTCGGAGTGGTCTTGAGTGCCGAGGTCTATGACGCGCGCAAGGTTCGGCTGAAGCACTTCTCGATCACCCAGTTCCGGGAGCAGGCCGACCGATGGACGTGCAGTGTGAGCATGGTCGACGACGTTCGCGGGACCAAAACTGAGTTGGCGTTTGACGGCCCGGTTCCTCGATGAGCCTGGCAGCGGAGCCGGCGCCGAGAGCTGGGTGGTGAGAGGTCAGGAGACCGACGAAGGACTGGCCGAGGGCTCTTTGAGCTTAGGCTTTGAGTCCACGGCGGCTTCAATAGCTTCATCAACCAGTTGGGCCAATGTGAAGGTGGAGGCCATGGAGTTTTCGGCCTTTCGAACCGCATCCAGAGCCTGAGTCACCGGCTGGCGTCCGGCATCCTCAGCGGTAGAAATATCCCTTCCATGCGCCGTCCGGATGGCGAGTAGGATGGATTGAATGGATAGTTCGTTCAGGGGTTTAGCCGGAACGAAGGCGGCTTCGGCCCCTGAGGTCTCATGTAAAAGGCCGGAGGAGGCCAGTGAACCGAGCAGGGATGTAGCAAGCTTAGGAGGGATTCCCAACTGGTTGGCCAGGGACGAGGCGGCCGGAGGGCGCTCGCCCCGTTGGAAGCACATCCCAATGGCGGTCATCAGACGCAAGGCGGCGAACTCGCGCCCGTTCTGGTGGATCGAGTCGGCTTGACGGTCCTGAAGGTAAGCGCCTCTATTTTGGAAGACGTAGGCCACTTGTGATCCAAAGAGCAGGATCAACCAGGAAAAGTAGAGTCCTAGAAGGAACAAGGGCACCGCACCCAGGGATCCATAGATCTTGGAGTAGGTGACTACTCGGGTATTGTAGAGGGCTCCCAGTTGGGAGTTACCCCACCAGAGGGTGGCGGCAACCGCTGCTCCAACGGCAGCCGATCGGGGATCGACCCGAGTATTGGGCATCAACAAGTAGAAGAGTCCAAAGGCAATGGCCAGCGTGATGATGGGGAGAAGGGCGGTGTTGAGCATGCCCAAGAGGGGGAGTCGCTGCATCCATTCAACCTGTTGGAAGGTAGCCTTAACATAACTCGAGGTGGTGACCAAGGCTAGGACGGCCGGCCCCAGCGTCAGAACCCCCCAATAGAGAAGAATGCTGTTCCACCAGGACCTAGAGCGTGTGACACCCCAGATGTCGTTGAAGGCAGCTTCGATGGTCCGCATCATTGAGATGGCGGCAAAGATCAGACCGATCATCGCAGTGATGCCGATCGTGCCGAATGGGATGTTTGAGACGATCTTGACGATTTCGGTGACCACGGCCTCCTGTGAAACGTCGGCTCCTTGTTGACCCGACAATCCCAACGTCGGAGCAACATTTTGGACCAACTGAGAGATCCAGCGATCGATCGATTTCTTGGCGTTATCGATTTGGAAGATCGCCAGCATGCTGATCGAGACCGCCAGCAGTGGCACTAAGGCCATTAAAGTGGTGTAGGCCAGGGCCGAGGCCCGGATTTGGCAGCGGTTTTTCCAGAAGAATCGGACTACCAAAGCCCAGAAATGGGTGAATTTCTGGAATGCGGACAGAGACTCGGGATCCGGATGGGCGTGGACACCGTCGAGGAAAGTCGCCGCGACATCCGCCTGGATTTGTTGGAGACGCGAGGGCTTCGGCACGCGCAGACGGTACTCGGATTCCGCCCGTTTCGGCAACCTTCCAAACCGAGAGTCCCTGAACAGACGCGATGGGTTGAGTTGATGCCTCGGGAGGCGCCCAGGGTTCTGAAAGGAGTTTAAGACCAGGGCAGGAGCCGGAACAATTCAGTCGGCAGGGAAGTGGGTAAGCGGGGGAGATCGAGGGGGAGGTCCTTAACGAGCCAGCTATTGAAGCGCCGGTGGAAGAAGGCTCGATAAGGACGACCGATTCCGCTGAACTATTCCGCTTTAGAGGTCTCCGCAGCACTGATTGTGGGCTCCTGGGGCGTCTAAGTGTTCCTCTGAGCAGCAGGCGTTGGACTCCGATTCTGCTTTGGATGGGGCTGCCATCATTCGTTTGAGGAAGAGACTCAAGACCGAGACATCGGCGGGGGTGACACCGCTGATCCGACCCGCCTGACCTAAGGAGGTGGGTTGAATGGATTGGAGCTTTAAACGGGCCTCGATCCGTAGGCTGGGGACTTGTCCGTAGTCCAAAGTGGCAGGGATGCCTTGATTCTCCCAAAGACGCAGGCGTTCGACTTCCGCTTCTTGGCGATCGATGTAACCGGCATATTTAAGAGTGATCTGGACCTGTAGAGTGACTTCGTCGGGCAGATCGGTTCTGAGACCGGGCAAGGTGCGATACTCCACTTCGGGCCGCTTGAGGAGATCGGACAGGAGGTCCTGACCATGCCGGGTCGTTTGAAGCCGACGGACTTCTTCCTGAATTGAGAGAAGTTTGGAGGAGAATTGATCAAAGTGCCGCTGAGGTAGCAGACCAATGTCCCGACCGATCGGGCTAAGGCGTTGGTCGGCGTTGTCTTGACGCAGGAGGAGGCGGTATTCGGCCCGGCTGGTGAACATCCGGTAAGGCTCCAGGGTGCCTTTGGTGACGAGATCATCGATGAGAACCCCAATGTAAGCCTGATCTCGTCGTAGGACGATCGGGTCCTTTGCTTGGACTCGTCGGGCCGCATTGATGCCGGCCATGATTCCTTGGGCTGCGGCTTCCTCGTAACCGGATGTTCCATTAATTTGGCCTGCTAGGAAGAGATTCTGGCAGCAGCGGGTTTCTAAGCTGGGAGAGAGTTGGGTGGGATCAGAGAAATCATACTCGACCGCATAGGCGGGCCGGAGGATTTCCGCCTGTTCGCAACCAACGATGGAATGGACCATTTCGATCTGAACTTCAAAGGGAAGGCAGGTCGAGAACCCGTTGACGTAGATTTCATCGGTGGCGATCCCCTCTGGTTCCAAGAAGATCTGATGTTTTGGTTTGTCGGCGAACCGGACGTATTTGTCTTCAATGCTCGGACAATAACGGGGTCCGACGCCCTCAATGACTCCTGAATACATCGGGGACTTGTGCAAATTCTGCAGGATGATCTCCCGGGTGCGATCGGTGGTATGGGTGATGTAGCAGGGTTCTTGACCGCCATGTCGTGCCAGGATGGATCCCGCAGGGTAAGGCCCGGGAGGAAGTGTGGAACTTCCAGAGCGATGTTCCACGTGGAACAATGGATCGTTCCAGAGGTCTTCCTTCCAATAAGTGAACCAGGGAACCGGTTCATCCCCATATTGGGGCTCAGTTCGGGTGAAATCGATGGATTGACGGACTAATCGAGGGGGAGTTCCGGTCTTCAGTCGGCCTAAGCGGAGGCCCACATCAGCTAAGGACCCTGAAAGGCCGGTGGCCGCCGATTCACCCGCACGACCGCCGGATTGCTGATTGGCCCCAATGTGCATGAGACCTCGCAGGAACGTTCCGGTGGTAACCACGACAGTTTCGGCGAGGAATTGAACCTCCAAGGCGGTCTCGACCCCATAAACGCGGCCCTCTCGATGGAGCAAGCGGAGCGTTTGACCCTGTTTGCAGTCTAAAAGGGGCTGGCGTTCGCAGACCCACTTCAAACGAAACTGATAGGCCTTCTTGTCGCATTGCGCCCTGGGAGCCCACACAGAGGGCCCCTTCTTCGTGTTGAGCATTCGGAATTGGAGGCCGCAGAGGTCGGTCGTCTTTCCCATCTCTCCGCCTAGAGCGTCTATTTCTCGGGCGAGGTGACCTTTGGCAAGTCCGCCAACGGCCGGATTGCAGGACATTTGCCCGATGGTGTCCAAATTGATGGTCAACAGCAGTGTTTTGCAGCCCATCCGCGAGGCAGCCAAAGCCGCTTCCACCCCAGCATGGCCAGCTCCCACCACAATGACATCATACCGCTTAGGATAGACGAACATGCCGGGAGGGTAGTGATTTCTTCCCAATCAGCAATCTCAGGGCGAGGCGGTGATTTGAATCGAATGTTCCACGTGGAACAGTGCGGAGAAGCGAGGTTGAAGCGGCCACTGTCGGTAGATTCCGGAACGTTGCTGAGATCCAACCTGACCCAAACGCCTCCGAGGTAGGGCGATTTCTCCGAAAGCGCCACGTCGGCAGACACGGACCGCCGCAGTGACGGACCGCTGAACAGGACTGAGATACGGCCCTCTCCAGGGCAGGCAATCTCGACGGGCAATACCGCAGCGCCGGACCGCTCGGAGATCGTTCCCCACCAAGGAGGTCCTCGGACTACATCCGGGTGGCCGAACCCTCCCCCCACCCACAAACGCCTCCGAGGTAGGGCGATTTCTCCGAAAGCGCCACGTCGGCAGACACGGACC
>CAJAHH010000048.1 GCA_903939515.1 uncultured Verrucomicrobiota bacterium | reverse complement strand
GAAGAAGTGGAGGCGGTCCTCGCCAACGGCGGCGATGGCGTTGGTCTCTACCGAACCGAATTCCTCTGGCTCACCCGCAAGGAGCCGCCCACTGAGCAAGATCACATGGACGCGTACCTGCGCGCCATCAACCTGCTCAATGGCAAGCCGCTCACCATTCGCACCTGCGACCTCGGCGCGGACAAATACACACAGGCGCAAATGGAAGAGCCGGAGCGAAATCCCTTCTTGGGCCTGCGCTCCATCCGGCACTCACTGGCGAACCCCGCTGAGTTCAAACTGCAGTTGCGCGCCATCTTGCGAGCCAGCGCCCACGGCCCGGTCAAGATGATGTTCCCCCTGGTCTCCAACCTCATGGAGCTCCGCCAAGGCAAGCTCATGCTGGCCGACATCAGCGAGGAACTGGAGGACGAAGGCATCGCCTTTGACCGGCAGATGCCCGTTGGAGTCATGATTGAGGTGCCCTCAGCGGCCCTCATGGCCCGGGTCTTTGCCGCCGAAAGCAACTTCTTTTCCATCGGTACCAATGACCTGGTCCAGTACACCCTGGCGGTCGACCGTGGCAACGAGCGGGTGGCACATCTCTACCAATCAGCCCATCCGGCGGTCGTTTATCTGGCCAAATCGATCGTCCGCGCCGCCCGTAGCGCCCAGATCGACTGCAGCCTGTGCGGCGAAATGGCCGGCGAACCGCTCTTTTCCATGTTGCTGTTAGGCATGGGTTTGCGTACACTCTCCATGGTTCCTGACCAGATCCCCGTCATCAAACGGGTGATCAGATCAGTAACGATTGAACAATGCGAACGCCTGGCCCGACGGGTCGGTTCGTTCGACTCGGAGCGTCAGGTTGAAACAGCCTTGCGCGACGAACTCAGGAAACTTGATCCCGATGTATTTGGACACTGGGTGTCCGAATAAACACGGATCGCGGCTCCAAGGCGCGTGCCTCGAGCCAAGTAAGGACAACGGGTTGAACCGTCGCTCGAAACGACAGGTCTGCCCCACGGTGCGAAGCGGGACGATGCCCTTCCGGCGTTGACCCCCGACCCTCGGCGTGGCGGACCCCAAGAGCGCTCCATAGCGGAGCGCGCGAGACGACGGCACCCAGGCGGAACACACGGTGCGATTAACGAGCTTGTGTCACACGAATCCGACGGACCGACCGTCGCCCGAATTGGATCGATCATCGATGAACATCGATGGTCATGGATCCACCGGGCGCGCTTGTTCATTCGTCGAGTGCTGACTGACACGGACTTGCACTTGAAGGTTCCGCCACGAACCGCCGCTTGACGCGGCAAGGATTGAACGTGGCAGACGCCGATACCAAGCATGACGGACTCGAACCGCACGACGGGGATTCCAACGGAGCCAACTCCGAGGGACATCACGCCGCGCACGAGCATGAACACGACACCGAAGAGGAAAGCGCGTCAATCGACTCGGCCGCCTTCGCATCACTCGAGGCGCTCGAGAGCGGCGAGGATGCACCCATCCTCCCGGTCCGGGCCATCGATGATGAGGAATCCAATGGCGCCGAAGCGTCAGCCGATGACTCAGATAACTCAGACGATGAG
>CAJAHH010000047.1 GCA_903939515.1 uncultured Verrucomicrobiota bacterium | reverse complement strand
GGAGTGGCCCGTGACGTTTGAGCACGGAGGACACCGCCATGAGATGCGCTTATGCGTATGCCGCAAGGGTCACTTGGCAACGGATCGGGCCATGCGCAAGTCGCTGCGAAAGGCTCAGAAGAACGGAACCAAGCCCGATAAATCGAGCTTGGAACTTACAGAGTACATTCTGGTGCTGACATCGGTGCCAGCAACGTTACTGAGCACTCGATCCGTGCTGGAGACCTACCGGAACCGCTGGCAGGTGGAGTTGGTGTTCAAGAGGCTCAAAAGTCTACTGGGGTTGGGGCATGTTCCAAAGAGCAATGATGCGTCCGCCAGAGCGTGGATGCAGGCGAAGATACTGACCTCACTGCTGATTGAGAGGGTGCTCCTGGAATCGGAGCTTTTTTCCCCCTGGGGAGACTCCCGAGGAGAATGAGAGTCAATGGCGTGCGTTCATCGAAGCGCGCGACGCGGTCAAGGCAGTCCTGGCTCCAGGACTTCGATTGCAACATCTCATCAGCAACGGGCGTAGAATCGCGACCAAACTCGCGGAGACACCACGTAAACGGATCAGACAAGTAGTGAAACTGGAGACTTCCCTTAATGGAGATTTAGGTTAACGCATATGGGGCACCGGGCCTACAACGCACCGCCCAGCTAACGACATCACCCTGTAGGCCCGGGTCCCCTGACCCGGCGTTCCCCAGGCTACTCGGCGCTTTCGAAGAAATCGCCCTACCCAGGGGAGCTGCCCAGGGAATCCTCAGCCGGGCCGACTCCGCGAGGAGAGCGCTTCAGAACCGTTGACGGCCCCCTTATTTCCCGAGATGCCAGCCCAGCCAGGCTTGGGTGCAATCCAACATTTCCGGCGTGCACACTTGGCCGCGGTCGGGCTCCTCGGCCGGTTTTGAGTCTGAATGCAACGGAGTCGATGCAGGGGCACCAATGCCCAGCAAGGTCGTTGGTAGGAATCCACTTCAGAACGGATCCAAGACCGCCGATATCAACCGTGCCTCCGCACTGCGGTCCACAAAAGTCATTCCTTCACCTTGAAATCCATCAGCGCCTCCATCGTCCTACTGGCCGGGATTGTTTTGCTGGTCGGCGTCAGCCCAGACAACGTCATTGGCATTCCTGTGGGAGTGGTGTTGGTAATGACCGGGGTGGTTCGTTGGGCCAGAAGTTGGGACGACAAGCAGTGAGGGGAGCCGCCACCGTTCGATGGTCGTTGACGAGCCCCTGCACCTTCCGGCCTATGAGGTGCTGATTGTCGTTCGGGAACCCCGGACCTAGGCCTACGGCACCGTCGCGGTCTTCAAAGACCTTATCGGAAACTTGTGGTTTCTGATACAATCGACAACCAACCGCCACCACCATCAGAGGGCTCCAAAACAGCGTTCGGGAGACCCCGGCACAGGTCGCCACAAACGCCCAACCAAACCCCGGCATGGTCCGCTGTCGGATCAGTTTCTTCGCAAGAATTTCCTTCAGAACGCTCCTGGTTTTGTCTACAGATACCAAATTCCCCAATTGATGTTCTCTCTGGCACGAAACCATCCTCGCCTGCTCTGGGCCATGGCCGGAGTGCAAATCTTGGGTATCCTGTGGTCACTGGCCTTTGGGGCTCCGGTGCAGCAGTTTGACTGCGTTCTCGCGGCATCCTCTTCCGACCTTCTGGTAGGCCAGTATCCCGATCTGAAAGTCACCCTCCGGAACCGAACTCAAAAGGGTGTGCTCGCCGTGGGTTCCTTCGGATGGCTTGAGATCGTCGACTCCCAAGGGAATCCGGTCTTTTCCGAGCAACTGAGGTGTGGGGTCGAGGACTGTCTGCGTGCTGAAGAGTTGGTGGTGGTCGGGGGCGACCAAGAATTAAACCCCTTTGGCGAGGGTTTCCCGGTGACTCGATATCTGGACCATTCCCAGGTCTCTCGGCCCGGTGAGTACCAGCTCCGCTATCACTACACGACCACTCGAAGGCTTGCCGACTACTGGGCACAAGACTGTGGAGCGGCGGATCCCTTGAAGCGACTGCTGAGGGTCGCACGCGTCTTCCACCGGATCCTGGACATGGATCTGAAGAGCAACGTGATCCGGGTCCGATTCGCACCCAGGCCGGGTGATGAGCAATCCTCGTCAGCCACCCATCCTTTCTGCTCCAGCTGCGCGCCCGCAACTTGAAGACCCAAGCAGTGGGCTGGGCCGTCTTTGGCACGGGTGGAACCTCCGGGCATTCCGTAGTCTCGAAATGCCCCCGCTCGAAGTTGTTGGTCATTGACCGGGTCCGTCGATCACCGGGCCCCTTGTCTCTGCAATCACCAGAAGGCAGCTTGGAACTCAAGTTCGTTCATGGACGCAGAAAACACCCATCCAGTCTTCGATTGGCTCTGGTCGTCGGGCCAGCTCTCGGAGCGGGACATCGACCAGCTGCCCGCCCTGGGCATCGAGGCCGTCATCAATCTGGCCTTGCCCACCTCACCGGGGGCTCTGGCCGATGAAGCCGACCGGGTTGCACGCCTGGGCATCGCCTACGTCCAAATCCCGGTGCTCTGGGAGGATCCCAAGCCCGAGCAATTTAACCAATTCGCAGCCATCCTGACGGCATTCCGGGGTCGGAAGGTCTGGGTGCACTGCGCCAAGAACATGCGCGCGTCGGCGTTCATCCACCTGTACCGCCGGCAGGTGCTCGGTCACACCGAGGCTGAGGCGGGCTTCCCCATGCGCGAGGTCTGGAGCCCGGACGAGACTTGGAGTTCTTTTATCCAACGGGTCATGAACGAGCCCTTGCTCAGCGGGCCGACGATCCTTCCAACGCTGGAGCTCACATCGCCCGCGGATGAGCGTTGATGCGTTGCAACTCTTCAGTCCTCAGACGCCCGCGCCGGTCACGGACCGAGGTGCCGGCCCAGCCAGGCTTGGGTGCGGTCCCACATTTCGGGGGTATACACGTGGCCGAGGTCGGGATAGAGGCGGCTTTCGAAGGAGGGGTCGGCTCCGTAGAGCCGGTAGGCCTCGCGAATCGGTGGCTCTAGCCGGGCGATGCCGGACGCGGGGGAACCCGAATCCTTTCCACCGGTCATGAACAGCAGGGGTCGGGGCGCGGCCAGAGCCATGACGGCCTCCGTGTCGAAGTGCCGGAGCAGGCCCGGGACGAAGTAGTAAATGCCGTGCGCCTTGAGGCCGCCTTCGCGAATGAGGTCGGTGTAGCGCGTCATGCACGCCACGGCCACCCCGGTGCGGAGCCGATCGTCTAAGGCCATGAGCCACCAAGAGCGCGTGGCTCCCATGCTAATGCCGGTGACACCGATGCGCTGCGGGTCCACTTCGGGCCGAGAAACGAGGTAATCGAGGGCCATCCGGTCATCGCGCAACATCATCCCCCAAAGAGTGCGCCCGGCCCACAGCTGGAATTTGGACGCCGTCATCTCGCCGGCAGAGCCTTTTTCGGCCGGGCCGCCCGGGCCCTGACCGTTGCGCTCACCAAAACAATAGGCGTCGATGCCCAACACCACGTAACCCAACCGCGCCAAGGCCGGACCGGCCGCCACGGGAACGGCATTGGTCTGCAACATCTCGTCCTTACCGATATCGTACTGGCCCCCATGCCAGTGGCAGTAGAGCACCGCCGGCAACGGTCCCCGGACTTTGGCCTGCGGCGGAAGAAATACGTATCCCGCCACGGTCGCGCCGGCTCCGTTGTCGAAGGTGAACTTCTCGAATCGGTACTCGCCCCGGTCTTCGCGCAGCAGCGTGGTCACCGCAGGCCGCGCAGGCCGCGGCGGCAGGTGCCCCAGCAGACCCTCGAGCGTGGTTCGGATCTCGGCCCGACGGGTGTTCCACGCCTCGCGGGTGGCGGGCACCCGGAATTCCGGAGCCAGCGCTGCGCCCGCAAGCCAAGCTTCGGCGGCTGGAATCGAGCCGGTGGGAGGGGGCGGTGGATTCAGCGGTGTCTGAGACATGAGGCGGAAGCAAGTGAAGGTCAGGACGAGCGACACCAGAACTCGATGGCCACCGTGTGAGTGCGTCGTCATGGCAATCCAAGCGTCGCGGAATTCAGTGCGGCCGCGACGTGCCGAAGCGGTTGGCCCAGTGGTTACCAATGTCGCGGGATCCGCTGACAAATCGGGTGCCCTGTCCCTCGGCGCGTTTCACTTCGGGCCCGTCGCCCGGCGAGCCGGCCGCCAGCACCAGCACCGGACAGGACTGGTTGGCCTCGCCAAGTCGGGCGATGATCTCGGGACGCGGACGCTGAAACTCGACGTAGCGCACATCCACCGAGTGGCGCAGTTCCGGATGGTAGTGGAGCAACCCATTGACCTCGGAACACTCCGGGCAATAAAAGGCCGTCCCGGGACCATCTACAAAGCAATGCTTCAGAAGAAAGAGGGTGTCACGTTCCATGGACTCCAAAGACCACGACGCACGACCCCGAGCAAGGATTCTGTGGGGCGAGATCGGGATTGCCCGCGCCGTGCGCCAGAACTCACCGTTACCCGTGGCTGCCCGTCACCCGGATTCGTTGCGCCAAAACGGGTGTTACCCGAGTCGGTGTAATCCGGTAGGGGAAGCTGGGCTAGGGTGATGCCCGGCCCCGGCACCTTGGTTGCACCTTCGCAGCTTCTCCAACACCTCTTGTCGCATCCCAGAACTCATCGATTTGTCCCTGTTGGCGACGGTAACAGGACTTTTGGCGCAACCACCTTCTCAGCACCTCAGTCCCAACCCCTCGCCGGTAACAAACAGTTTGGCGCAATTCGGCCCGAAGGAGCCGTCGGTTTTTCTTTGCGTTTGGAAAGATTGCGACCGCATATCGCGCCACACGATGAATGACCGGGTGATCCTGCCGACGCCTCCGCCGATCCTGAAGAATCAGCAACAGGAAATCCGCGAGCTGTTCCAACGCTTTGTAGTGCCGAGCTACGGTCGATTCAACCTGGCCTTGAGCCACGGCGCCGGCAGCCATGTTTGGGATGTCTCCGGCAAACGCTACCTCGATTTGGGCGGCGGCATCGCCGTGTGTTCACTGGGTCACGCCCATCCCGAAATCACCGAGGCGCTGGTGGAACAATCGCGGCGGCTGGTCCACGTCTCCAACCTTTACTACCAGGAGCCCCAAGGCCGATTGGCCCAACGCCTGGTCGGTCACCTGGCGCCAGGCAAGGTGTTCTTCTGCAATTCCGGAGCCGAGGCCAACGAGGGTCTCTACAAGACGGTCCGGAAATTCGGTCACGACGAAGGCCGCTTCGAAATTCTCACAGCAGTAAACTCCTTCCACGGGCGCACGCTGGCGAGCATCTCGGCCACCGGTCAGGAGAAGGTGAAGAAGGGCTTCGAGCCCCTGGTGGAAGGGTTCCGACACATCCCGTTCAACGACCTAGACGCGGCGCGCGAAGCTATTTCGCCCGCGACGGCGGCCATCCTCATCGAGGGCATTCAGGGCGAAGGCGGTATCACCCCGGCGTCGGCCGAATACCTGTTGGGACTGCGCAAGCTCTGCGACGAAAAGCGCTTGTTGCTGCTCGTCGATGCGGTGCAGTGCGGGCATTTCCGCTCCGGTCGGTTCCAGAGTTTCCAGCGGATGCTCGAAGGCGTCGCCGGGGGCGAATCATTTATTCCGGACGGCATCTCCATGGCCAAGTCCTTGGGCGGAGGCTTCCCCATCGGGGCTTTCTGGCTCCGCGACGAGGCCCACGGTGTTGCGCTTGGGCAAATCCTCGGGCCGGGCACGCATGGCACCACCTTCGGCGGCACCCCGCTCGGTTGTGCGGTGGCGCTGCGCATCCTCGACGTGATCGAACGCGAAAAACTGGCCGACAACGTCCGGACCACCGGCCAATTCTTGCATGCTGAGATCTCCCGGTTGGCCGAGCAGTATCCGGGCGTGGTCCGGGGAGCCCGCGGACTGGGCTTCATGCTGGGCATCGAATTGCAGCCCTTCGACCAAATTCCGGGCTTCAAACGGGAAGAAACGGTGTCGAGCCTCCAAATGGTGAACCGGCTGCACGAAGCTGGCGTGCTGACCATCCCCAGCGGCACACAAATTGTCCGACTCCTGCCGGCGCTCAACTTGTCGCGGACCCAGGCCGAAGAAGGACTCCAAATCATCGAGAAAGTCGTACGGAGTGTGGCCTGAGAAAGGTTGGCCTCCAGCTGGGCCACGCGGTTAGGCTTCGAAAGAGTCCATGAGCCAACCCCTGATCCTCGGCCGATTTTCTATCGGCATCGGCGACCGATTTGCCCACCAAGCGCAAGCCCAACTGCGCGCCTGCCAACTCGCCTTAGAACAGGGTGTCGAAATCATTCCGGTCTGGAACAAGTCCAACCGCGAGCACTCCATCATCGGTTCTGAGCCTTCGGCCACCCGTGCCGCCGCCGATGCCGCCGTGACGGCCCTCGGCTGGGTGGCTCCGCACTTCTTGGATGCCGATCATATCCGCCTGGAAACAGTGGGACGCTTCTTGCCGCACTGCGACTTCTACACCATCGATGTGGCTGATTTCATTGGTCAGCCGGCCGCACCCGAGGCAGTCGAATCCTTCCTGGAACGGCATCCCGAGTTGATCGGAATCCAAGTCGTACCGGGTATTGCCGAACCGCTGGTCACGACTCGCGAGGATATCCGGCGGATCGCCGCCCAATTCCTCAAGGCCACTCAAGAGGCCGGGACGCTGTATCGGCACATCGCCGCCGTCAAAAGCATCGGACGCTTCATCACCGAGGTATCCATGGATGAAACCGACGCGCCGCAAACCCCGCCGGCCTTGATGGTCATCCTGGCAGCACTGGCTGAGGCCGGTGTGCCCGTGCAAACCATCGCGCCGAAATTCACCGGCCGCTTCAACAAGGGCGTGGATTATGTCGGTGATGTCGCCCAGTTCGAGCGAGAGTTCAACGACGACTTGGCCGTTATCGCCGAGGCCATCCGACGCTATGGCCTGCCCGCCGAGCTCAAGCTCAGCGTCCACTCGGGCAGCGACAAGTTCTCCATTTACGGGCCCATCGCCCGAGCGATCCGCCGCACCGGGGCTGGCTTGCACCTGAAGACCGCGGGCACCACCTGGCTCGAAGAAGTCATCGGCCTGGCCGAGGCCGGCGGTGACGGGCTGGAGTTGGCCAAAGACTTGTACGCGGCCGCGTTGGAGCACATCGACGAGCTGTGTGCTCCGTACGCCACGGTGATCGACATCGACCGGTCCCGACTCCCGGGCGCCGCGGAAGTTGCTGGATGGACCTCCGCGCAGTTCACTGGGGCGCTGCGGCATGATCCGAAGCACCCGGACTTCAATCCCAGCCTGCGCCAGTTGCTGCACGTGGGCTTCAAGATCGCCGCCAAGAAGGGCGACCGCTACTTGCAGGCGCTGCGCACGCATGAGGCGTTCGTAGCCCGCAATGTGACCGACAACTTGTTTTCGCGGCACATCCGCCCCCTTTTCCTCGACTGACCACTCTCCCACCGTTTTTCTAAAGATCACCCGAGCCTCTTTTCCAAAATGAAATCCTCCCTGGCTTTGCTCACCGCAGCCGTGCTGGCCGTCGCTGACCTCCATGGTGCCGACGCCGACAAGCGCGCCCACGCGCCCACCGCCTTGCCGGTCACCGCGACCTCGGCCCGTTCACAGGCGCTCGCCAAACCCTCAGCCGGCGAGCGCATCGTCTTCATCGGCAACGGACTGGCCGAGCGCGACGTGTACTTCAGCCGCCTGGAGACTGAACTGCACCTGCGCTATCCCGAACTGAACCTCATCGTGCGCAACATGGGCCGGCCCGGCGACACCGCGGGATTCCGGCCGCACCCGGGCCGCGTTTCGCAGTGGGCCTTTCCCGGCGCGGAAAAATTCCATCCCGACCTGAATTCGCATTTCGGCCGCGGATTCTATCCCACACCGGATCAATGGCTCACGCATTTGCAGGCCGACACGGTCATCGGCTTCTTCGGGTACAACGAGTCCTTCGACGGCCCGGACAAGGTCGGTAACTTCGAGGCCGAACTCGACGCCTGGGTCACGCACACGCTCTCCAAAGCCTACAATGGCGCGGCCGCGCCCCGATTGGTGCTCGTCTCGCCCATCGCCTTCGAAAATCTGTCGGCCAAACGCGATTTGCCGGACGGCAAGCAGGAGAACGCCAATCTGGCCCTGTATTCCAAGGCCATGGCCTCGGTGGCCAAGCGGCGCGGACTCACCTTCGTCGATCTCTTCGCGGCCACGCAGGCCCGCCTGAACAAGAAGTCCTTGGCCCCGCTCACCATCAATGGGTTCGCGCCCACGGAATTGGGCTATCAGGAACTGGCCGTAATGCTCGCCGACGGCACCTTCGGCCGTCAGCGCAAAGCATCTAAGGCCGACCCGGAGCTCGTCCACAAGGCGGTGCTCGACAAGGACTTCTTCTGGAACAACGACTACAACCTGGTCAACGGCGTGCACACGCACGGCCAGCGCTACGATCCCTTCGGCCCACAAAATTATCCGGCCGAAATCCTCAAGACCCGCGAGATGATGACCCTGCGCGACCAGGTCGTTCATGAGATCGCCGCCGGCAAGCGCAAGGACCTCGCGGCGGACGACTCCAAGACCCGCTCCCTGCCGGAGGTGCCCACCAATTTTAAGCGCTCGGTGGACTACCTCGATGGCGAGAAGGCCATCGAGAAGATGACCGTAATGCCCGGCTACAAGGTCGAGCTCTTCGCCTCCGAGAAGGAGTTCCCCGATCTCAAGAACCCGGTGCAAATGTCCTTCGACAACCAGGGACGCCTCTGGGTCGCGGTGATGCCCAGCTATCCGCACTACCGACCGGGTGATGCCCGACCTGATGACAAGCTCATCATCCTTGAAGACACCAATCACGACGGGAAGGCCGACAAGCAGACGATCTTCGCCCGAAATCTCCACCTGCCCATCGGTTTCGAGCTGGCCCCCGAGGGTGTGTACCTCTCACAGGAACCCAACCTCTGCCTGCTGGTCGATTCCAACCACGACGACAAGTCGGACCGGCTGGAGATCCTCATGCACGGCTTCGACACGCATGACACGCACCACGCGATTTCGGCCTACAGCGCCGACGCCTCGGGCGCGTTCTATTTGCTCGAGGGCCGCTTCCTGCACAGCCAGGTCGAGACGCCCTATGGTCCGCAGCGCGTGAACGACGGCGGCGCCTGGCGCTTCGATCCGAAGAACTTCCGCCTGGAGCGCACCATCCAAAGCGACGTCAACAACCCCTGGGGCATCGCCTTCGACGACTGGGAGCAGTGCGTGCTGTCCGACGCCTCCAGCGGCGAGAATTACTGGGGTCTTCCCATCTCGGCCAAGATGCCGTATGGCGTGGAAATCCAACGCGCCGGCGAGTATGTGCCCAAGCGGTCTCGGCCCACCTCGGGCTCGGAATTCGTCTCCTCCCGCCATTTCCCCGACGATCGCCAAGGTCAGTTCATGACCTGCAACAGCATTGGGTTCCTGGGTCTGAACTTCAGCGCGGTGCGCGAAGACGGATCCGGGTTCACCGGCTCCCTGGCGGGCGACCTCATCAGCTCCAGCGATCCCAACTTCCGCCCGGTGGACCTCGAGTTCGCGCCGGATGGTTCGCTGTACTTCCTCGACTGGCACAACGCCCTCATCGGGCACATGCAGCACAACGCCCGCGATCCGAAGCGCGACCATGACCATGGCCGCATTTATCGGGTCACCTACCCGTCGCGCCCGCTGGTGAAGCCCTCGAAGGTCGCGGGTGCCAGCGTCCCGGAACTGCTCGAGAACTTGAAGTCGCCCGAGTACCGCACCCGCTACCGGACGCGCCGCGAACTGCGCGGTCGGCCGGCCGCACAAGTCCTCCCGGCCGTGAAGGCCTGGGCCACCCAGCTCGACCGCAAGGACCCTCTCTACGATCGCCACCTGTGCGAAGCCCTGTGGGCCACCTGGGCCCAGAACAAGCCCGACGCCGGGCTGCTGCGCGCCGCACTCAATGCCCGTTCCCATCAAGCTCGGGCGGCTGCGGCCCACGTGCTGCGCTACACGGCGCATCAAATCCCCGGTTCGCAAGACTTGTTCCGCCAGGCGGTCAACGACCCTCACGGCCGCGTACGACTGGAAGCCATCGTAGGTGCCTCGTGGCTACCCGGTGATCAGGGAGCCCGCATCGTGCTGGAAGGCCTGCGGCAACCGCTCGACAAGTGGATGAGCCCGGTCACCCGCCAAATCCTCGAGAGCACCTTCAAGCAATCGGTCGCCACACTGGCCAAGGCCGAACCCAACGCCTTCGCCGACAATCCCAATGCCAAGGCCTACTTGGCTGGAAACTTCAAGATCGGTGCCGCCCCGCCGTCCGCAGATCAAGTCGTCTACGGACCGACCCGCACGTTGAACGCCGCCGAGAAAAAGCAGTACGACCTCGGTAAGGAAGTCTTCCACCGCGACGCCCATTGCGCCACCTGCCATCAATCCAACGGAGCAGGCGTGGCCGGCATTTATCCGCCGCTGAATGTGGCCAACAATCCGTGGCTGGCCGAAGACGAGCGCCTCATCAAGGTGGTGCTCAAGGGTCTCTGGGGTCCGCTGGAGCTGGGTGGCCAGCGCTTCGGCCCGAAGAACGGCGTACCCCCGATGCTCGGCTTCGGCGGCATGATCACCGACGAAGAGGCCGCCGGCGTGATCAGCTACGTCCGCCAGTCCTTCGGCAACAACTTGCCGCCGGTCAGCGCTGAGCAGGTGGCCAAGGTCCGGGCCAAAACCGAGAAGCGTTCAGACTTCTACATGGTCGAGGAAATCCTCAAGGAACACCCGATTCCCGGATGGGAAAAATGGGGCAAGATGGCCCGGCCTGCCGGTGATATCTACGAGTAACTCTCGGATCTCGACGGTCTGAAACTCCCATCACCCGCATGCAAACCCGACCCCTCGGAACCACCGGACTGTCGCTGCCAATCCTCGGATTCGGCGCCAGTTCGCTGGGCCAGGAATTCCGCAACGTCACCGTCGATGAAGCCCTGCGCAGCGTGCGCGTGGCCCTCGACTGCGGTCTGAGCCTCATCGACACCTCGCCCTTTTACGGGCGGGGCATGAGCGAGGTGTTGCTCGGTGTCGCGCTCAAGGGCGTGCCGCGCGAGCAATACACGCTGTGCACCAAGCTGGGCCGCTACGATCTCCAGCACTTCGACTTCTCGGCGCGCCGGGTGGCCGAGTCCATCGACGTGTCCTTACATCGTTTGGGCACTGACCACCTCGACATCTTGCTCTGCCACGACATCGAGTTCGTGCCCATGCAGCAAATCGTTGACGAGACGCTGCCGGCCCTCCGCAAGGCCGTGGCCGCCGGCAAGGTGCGCTTCGTGGGCTTCAGCGGCTATCCGCAGAAGATCTTCCGCGTCATCGCCGATCAAGCCCCGGTGGACTGCGTGCTCAGCTACAACCAGTACACCCTCCAGAACACCCGCTTCGCCGAGGAGACGGTGCCCTACCTGAAGGCCCGCGGGATCGGCGCCATGAATGCCGGACCCTTCAGCGCACGCCTGCTCACCAACGCTCCCTTGCCGGCCTGGCTCAAGGAGCCTGAGGCGGTGAAGGCGGCCGCTCGTGCCGCGGCCGCGCTCTGCGCCCAACGTGGCTCCGACATCGCCAAACTGGCTCTGCAGTTTTCCTGCGCACATCCCGACATCGCCACCACCATCGCCGGCAGCGCCAACCCGGAGAACATCCGCAACTGGGCGCGCTGGATTGAAGAACCCATCGACACCGGTCTGCTGGAAGAGGTTCAGGCGATTTTCCGGCCCGTCCACAACCTCGGGCATGTCGAAGGTCTGCCCGAGAACAACTGAGCCCCGACGGACCCACCGCGCGTCGATGCACCTCTGACAACGAGAACCATGAAATCCCTCCGTCTCGGCCTCATCGGCCTTGGCAACATCGGTCGCCACCACGCCACCTACTTGCAGGCTGGCAAGGTGCCCCGTTGCGAACTGGTGGCGGTGTGTTCGACAACGCCGGCCAAGATGGAGGCCTACCGTCCGCTGGCCGCTTGGAACGACGCCCGTGCGCTCATCGCCTCAGGCGCGGTCGATGCCGTCTTGGTGGCGACGCCCCACTACCAGCACACCGACCTCGGCATCGCCGCCCTCGACGCCGGCGTGCACCTCATGGTCGAGAAGCCTATTTCTGCCCACAAGGCCGACGCCCTCAAGCTGATCGCCGCCCATGAGCGGAACCCGAAGACGGTGTTCGGCGGCATGTTCCAACTGCGCGTGGAACCCCGATACCAGAAGCTGCGGCACCTCATCGAATCGGGCGAGTTGGGACGGATCGTCCGGGTGAACTGGATTAACACCGACTGGTACCGGACCGACGCGTATTACGCGAGCGGCGGCTGGCGGGCCACCTGGGCGGGCGAAGGCGGCGGTGTGCTCCTCAACCAATGCCTCCACAACCTCGATATCCTCGCCTGGCTGCTGGGGATGCCCTCGTCGCTGCGGGCTCATGTCACCCTCGGTCGCGACCACGCCATCGAGGTGGAAGACAACGTCACGGCCTACCTCGACTATCCCTCCGGCGCCACCGGCGTGTTCGTAGCCAGCACCGGTGAGTCACCGGGAACCAACCGGCTCGAACTCACCGGTACCCGCGGCCGGGCCGTGATGGAAGACGGCAAACTGCGCTTCATCCGCAATCTCAGCGACATGACCGAGTTCAGCCGCACGTCCCAATCCGGCTTCGCCAAACCGGAGTCGTGGAACGTGGAAATTCCTTTCGACAACGCCGATCAGCCGCATGCTCAACTGATGACTAATTTCACCGAGGCAATTCTCGATGGAAAACCGCTCATCGCTCCCGGGCCCGACGGACTGGCCTCAGTGGAACTGGCCAATGCCATGCTGTATTCAGGCCTGACGAGCCAGACGGTAACGCTTCCGCTCGATGCCGAAGCCTATGCACTGAAACTTCAAGAACTCATCGCTGGATCGCGCTTCGTGAAAAAAACCGTGGCCGGTGACGCATCGGATTTCGCGGCCTCATTTCGACGGTAACGAAGGCGGCGACGGTCGCGGCTCCGGGACGGGTCCGCTCTTGGGCAGAGCACCCGGCCGGGCCTCCTGCTTCAGCGCACACCAAAGAGGCGCTCCCACAAGGCCGATCCACCAAAAACCCACCCCGTGGCCGCCACAGCGATATAGGGCCCATAAGGCAGTCGTCCTGACCAATGCTGGCGGCCCAGGGCAATCAAGCCCAGTCCGACCACTGCACCCAACACCGAGCTGAACATCAAACTAAAGAGGGTGGCCTTCCATCCCAAGAAGGCTCCAATGGCCGCCATGAATTTCACATCGCCCAGACCCATCGCTTCGCGCGGCAGCGTCAGCGATTCAACTTCAGCTGCGAGGTAGGGTTCGGACTCCGGATCCAATACCTCATCGCCAATACGCAGGGCCTTGGGCGAGAGGCGCATTTCGCCCGACACATAGCAGCGGTCGGCCAACTCCAAATGCCTGCCTTCCATTACCACTGTGTCCGACTCGCGATAGAACACGTCCTGAAAAGGAATCTCGCGGTCCGGCAACCGGATACCTGCATCATGGAAAATCACGCGGCTTCCCGGTTCGAGGGCGACGCGTTCCCGGCCAAAAAGAAACTTTCCCAACCGAAGCACCAAATACACAACGCCTCCACCAACCAGGATGCCCAAAGCGCTGCTGCGGAGTGCGGCCAAGATGGATGTCTCCTGATGCAACTCAGGGGCCACCAGCGACAACAGGAAACCCACACCGATGCCTCCCAGGGTAATTTCGTCAGGAATAATGAAGTGCTCGAAATCAATGAAGGTGGCTGCGACGAATCCGGCCAACAAAATGGACGCAGAGGCCGCAGCCCATGGGGCTTCTTCTCCGTAGTGCAACCAGGCCGCGACAAATAGCACGCCAGTCAGGGCTTCCACACCGATGTAGCGCGGGGAGATAGGGCTCCGGCACGAAGCACAACGACCCCGCAACATCAGCCATGAGAAGATGGGCAGGTTTTGCCACATCGGGATGCGGTGGTTGCACGTCGGGCAATGGGACGGCGGATGGACGATGCTCTCTTCGCGGGGCATCCGGTGGATAACCACATTGAGGAAACTGCCGGTCATGGCTCCGAAGATGCCGATGAAGAATGTCCAGAAATGGAACGGCAGCCCCAGCGGACCGTGGTGGCGGTAGAGTTCGTCTTCCCAGTTCATTGCGACTCTCCTGTGCCGTAAACTTCATGGATCAACGCGGCCCGCATCACCTCGATCGGAGCTGGACGTCGAGTCCAAAGCTCGAAGGCCGCGGCTCCTTGATACAACAACATCCCGAGTCCATTAGCCGTGCGGCAACCCGCGGCCTGAGCAGCCCGAAGCAACGGGGTTTCAGCAGGCCGATAGATCATGTCGTACACGGCATCGGCATGACTCAACGGATAGGCCTGAATATCCAGAGGCAGCGAGTCTTCCGGCTTCAGGCCCGACGAGGTGGCATTGAGGATGAACTCCACGTCGGAGTCGGGCAGACCCGTACGGACATCAACCGCCGGAAATCGCTCGGCGATCTCGGTGGCCAGCTCGGCCGCTTTCGATTCGGTGCGATTCTGGAGCCACAAGGTTTCCACCCCTTCATCGGCCAACCGCAGCGCCGCCGCGCGACCGGCACCGCCGGCACCGAGCAACAACACGCGGGCCCCGCGGGGTTCCATGTGCAGGTCTTCGCGGAGGGAGCGGAGGATGGCGTCGGCGTCGGTATTGTATCCCCGCAGCCGCACCGGACCGGGGAACGACCTCAGAAGGCCGATTGGAGTCCAAACGCCTTCCGCATTCTCCGCCTCGAAAACCACGGTGTTCACCGCTCCCCACGCCTCGGCCGAGACATCCAGATCATCCATCATGCCCAAAGCCAGTCGTTTGTGGGGCACCGTGAGATTCACGCCGCAGAAACCCATGACCCGTGCGCCTTCGAGAGCGACGGCCAATTCTTCGGGTGCGACTTCACAGGCGAGGTACCGCCAATCCAAGTCCAGCGCCGCCAGTGCGGCATTGTGCATGGCCGGCGACGCAGAATGGCGGATGGGAGCGCCCCACACCGCGGCCAAGCGCGTGGAGGCCGTGACAGGCTTGGGCACAGACTCGGACATCGTGGCCCTGAGAGTGCCGCCAAGCACCGCTGGCGTCCAAGCCTGTTCGAGGGCTTCGCCAAACCCAGACGGATTCGGTAACCCTTGCCGGGCACACCTGAGCATTCGGTTCCCACGCAAAGCCAATTCCACAGGGTGTCAAAAGTTTTGAGGCATTCGGTTCCCCTTGTTGGTTGCGAATCGCCTTGTCGCCGCAGCTCGGCCTGTTGAGATCGCCGGACCATGACCCGATCCGTGCTATCCGTGGCGATTTGGGCCGCATCCGCGGCGCTGGCCTGGGGTGGCGTCACACTGGAGCCAGATGGTTATCATGTTCGGCCCGGCGACCGGATCCAAGCGGCGCTGGATCAGGCAGCGACCAACACCGTGCAGAAAACGGTCTGGGTGCACGCGGGCTTGTACCGACCGGAATCCAACCGCCAGGCACTCATCGGCTTCAACCGACGGCATGACGGAATCCGTCTGGTGGCTATCGGAGACGTCACGCTCACCGCGGCCAATCCCACGCTCTCAGCCACCAACGAGCCGTCGCACCCAGCGGTGGTGAACCACGTGGTCTATTTTGGCGACGGGGTCTCGACCAACACCCTCCTGCGCGGGTTCCGGCTGACTGGAGCCAACGCCTTCCTCACCAAAGAGGGAACCCAAACCTTGGAGCCCAACCGGACCGTCTTGAAGAACCACTTCTTCTACTCCGATGGCGGGGCCGTGAAGATCTTCGGGCGTTCCTCTCCTCGGCTCATAGAGCTCACGATCGAAGATAATTTCACGCGCCCGTGCGGCGCGGGCATCTCGGTTCAACAACAAGGATTCCGCGAGACCCCAGTGCTCATCGCCAGTTGCCGATTTCTGAACAACAAGGCCCAAGGCACCGGGCCAGCCATCGATCTTCTGGCTGGCAGCTCGGCCAAAGTCCTCAACTGCCTCTTCGTCGGGAACATCTCCAATACCGGCGACGACCTGGTGGCCAAGGCCTCCGGCGAAAAGCCCTTCGCCAACAACGGGGCGATCACCATTTTTTGGGAGTCGCTGGCCCTCGTCCAGAACTGCACCTTCACTGGCAACCGCAACGGCGTGGACGACATGGGCGGCGACAGCGTTTACGTCGCCAACCTCTTCCACGCCAATCGTTCCGAGGGCGGATTGCCCGGCCATCCCCGATACGAACTAGCCATCAATGCCGGAGCCCGCGTGGAAAACTGCGTGATCTTGGGCCGGGTGTTCGATGCCAAGAAAGCGATCGACCCCCGCCAGAACCGGCTCGAAGGACCCGACCCCCGCTTCGACACCGACTGGGTACCGCAGGCCGCAGAGTATTCCGGAATCGGTTATCGGCCCATGACGCGGGAAAAATCTCCCACCCCAGCCAAGGCTCTTCCGGGACCCCCTGTCACTGCGGCTCCACCAGTTCCAGCGTCCCGTTGAACGAGATCGGGCCGGAGCGCGTCTGCCGACGGCCCGAGGGCCAGACCACCTCGATACGATCCACGGCTCTCTCCGATCCCAGTCCGAAATAGAGCGGCAAGCTGCTCTGAGCGAGGTATCCCGACTTGCCGTCATGGAAGCGCGTCTGGACCCGCGAACCGCAGTGGACCCGAACGGTCGCTCCCAGCCCGTCGCGATTGGACACCGTGCCCACCAGCCGCACCTGCAGAAAGCGCAACGTCGTGCGTTGGGAAAGATCGCTCAAGAGCACCTGCGGCGCGTCGTTCCATTCGTTGGTCACCAGGTCAAGGTCCCCGTCGCCGTCCACGTCGAGAGCCACCGACGAGCGCGAACTCGCCGTTCCCATCACCCGGACTTTGCCGGTGCGACCCTTCGCCAATGGATGGCGACGCTCCTCCGGCAGCGCCGTATCGAGCACGAAGGCCTCGCGCAGGATTGGATCGCCCCGGCGCGGCTCGAGCCCTAGCACCCACTCCGCATCCACGAAGCGCTTTCCTCCGTCGTTGAGCAGCAGCGAATTGGCCACATAACGCAGCGGATAGCCCATGCCGGCCGTCACGAACACGTCCTCGTCACCGTCGGCATTGAAGTCTGCCACCGTCACGCCCCACGGCCAGTAAGTCTCGGTCCCCACCGTCGTAGACACTTCCGCAAACGCGTGGCCAGAACCCTGGTTCTGGAAGAACGCATTACCGAACACACTATTGGTGGCCCGACCGAACAACTCCGGCTTCCACTCCGCCGCGCACCATGCGTCGCTCTTAGACTTGTCGAAGGCCACCGTCAGGTTTGTATCGCCTGCATTAATTTGCGCCGTCGTCATGTCGGAGTGCATGTCGGTGACGATTAAATCCATCAGCCCATCGCGATTGTGGTCGAAGAACTTCACACCCATCGAACCCCATGGCGTCTTCGGAAATAAGGCCGCCGTCCGGTCCTCGAAGCGGCTCCCCTGACGGTTCACGTAATAGCGGTCCTCCCCCGACATGCTCAGCACGTACAGTTCTGGAAATCCGTCCCCATCCAGATCACAAAAGGTCGCATCGCCACTCCAGCCCCGATGGATCAATCCCGTCGTCTGCGAAGCATTCTCAAAGCGGGCTCCACCCCGATTGTGGAAGAGCGGGCTCGCCTCACTGCGCTCCGGAAACTGCCAGCCCTGAAAGGCATCCGAACGACCCACGTATTCCCCGGCACGGCCCTTCTCATTTCGCGTATACACCCCAACGTTGCAGACGAAGAGATCCAGCTTCCCATCCCGGTCATAATCGAAGAACACCGCACCCGACCCGTGCCCCGGCTTATTCGGCGACACACCCGCCTCGGCCGTGATGTCGCGAAACCGACCCCCGCCTTCATTGTGAAAGAGCGCCAGACCTTGCCGCACCGTCGTCACGAGCAAGTCCGGCCGCCCGTCGTTATCGATGTCCGCGAATGAAGCCCCCACGCTCACCTTGCCCGCCATCGCCACCCCGGCCCGCGCGGTGATGTCCTCAAAACGACCCCCGCCCAGATTGCGCCACAGCTGATTGCCCCCCCGCTGGTTGGCGAAGAAGAGATCTGGCCGGCCGTCCCCATCCACATCCGCCGCCGCAATGGCCGTACCGTGATCATAATGAACCGCCTTATAATCCCGTGCCCCATCATCCACCGGCACCTGTCGGAACGTAATTCCGCTTTCCGCTGCCTGGTCTTTGAACTGAAACCCATGGAACACCTTCCATGCCGCCGCAGCGCTCCGCTGGCGTTCACCGTTCGCCTTCAACCCCAAGCCCACGGAATTTTGCAGCGCCGCATCTGGAACCTGAACCATCGAATCGGCGGCCCCGGCAGCAGCCATCAAAGACAAGACACCGACATACGTAAGCCAGTTGGAGAAGGTCATGGCAAAATGGGTTTCTGAAATCACCTTACACCACCCAATCCCCGTTCTGCAAAAGCTCTTTACCTCACGCCCCACCCAGATACCCCAGCCGCGAGGCCACCCCCAAAAAGAAGCACACCACCTGAAGTCCCAACCCGTTCCCAATAGCCTGTCCCCAACCAAACCCTCCCGATTCTGCAAAAGCTCTTTACCCCTCGCCCCCCGAGACAAACCGGGCTGCAGCGGGATAGGGCCGGAGCGAGCATTGGATCGAAGCACCCCATTCCCACAGCGCGGCAGCGCGATAGCCCCACCTCCCGTACGATCCGTGCGAGCGCAGGCCCTGTCCCGCGGAGCCACCTCCAAGAAGAAGCACACCACCTAAAGTCTCATTCCCAACCCGTTCCCAATAGCCTGTCCCTAACCAAACCCGCACCATTCCTCAAAAGCTCTTCACCCCACGCCCCCCAAGACAACCCAGCTGCAGCGGGATAGGGCCGGAGCGAGCATTGGATCGAAGCACCCCATTCCCACAGCGCGGCAGCGCGATAGCCCCACCTCCCGTACGATCCCTGCGAGTGCAGGCCCTGTCCCGCGGAGCCCACCCAAGAAGCGCACCACCGTGTTGAGACTTCCCAAGCCCGCCCCAGACTGTTTGATTGGGCCCCTCTCTCCCAAAAGCGCATGAAACCGTTCCTGTGGATCCTAGCCTACGGAGCCCTTTGGGCACGATGGAGCCTCGGCGCGGAAAACCCACCTCCCGCTCACTCCCTGCGCACCAACGATATCATCGCCCTCATCGGCGGCGGCTCCGCTGAAGCCCGAGCCCGAAGCGCCCACTGGGAAACACTCCTCATCGCTGCCCATCCCACCCACCACCTGCGAATCCTCAACCTCGCCCGCGAAGGCGACACCGTTTTCAGCCAACTCCGTGAAGTCAATTATCCCAGCCCCCTTCAACAAGTAGCCACCGCCAAGGCCACCGTCTGTCTCCTCGATTTCGGACAAGGCGAAGCCTTCGACGGACTCGAACACCTCGAACACTTCGCGGAACGCCTCCAACAATGGGTCCTCGACTGCCAAGCCCTGGGCACCCGCGTCCTCCTCGTCACCCCCATACCCGTCACCCGTAGCAATCCCCCCCCAATCGAAGCCTACGCCCAACGCATCCGAGATATCGCCCGGCGCCAAAACCTGCCCATCATCGACGTCTTCGAAGCCGCACGATCCCAGAAAAACTTGTCCACCGACGGACGCAAACTCAGCGAATCCGGACAAGCCCGAGTGGCCGCCAGCGCCCTCAAACCCTGGCTTCACGGACTCGTGGTCCCTCAGACCGATCCGGCCGGCCGATTCTCTGAACCCTCGTGGGAAGCACTGCGACAGGCCGCTACCGAGCGCAACGCGCTGTGGAAAGGCTACAGCCGACCCACCAATTGGGCCTTTTTGGCTGGCGACCGCACCGAGCAACTCAGCAGCCGCGACCACCGCGACCCCAAGATCCGCTGGTTCCCTGCGGAAATGGAACAATTCGTCCCGCTCCTTCAAGCGGCCGACCAAAAGACCGACGCCCTCGCCGCCCGCCTGACCCGCGTCACCGCACTCGAGACCGCCCGTTGAATCGCCATGACTGCTCACCGCTTGCACCCCGTCTCCCACCGAGCACTCATCCAGGCCGCGGCCTTCGCAGCCCTCTGCCTGTCTGGAACCCTCCTGGCCACCCAAACACCCGCCGAAGAACTGGCTTCCTTGAACGTGGCCGAGGGCTACTCCATTAGCCTCTTCGCTAGCGAAGCCGACGGCGTAGTCAAGCCCACCCAAATCCGCTTCGACGGCGACGGTCGACTCTGGGTCACCACCACCACCAGTTATCCCCAGATCCGTCCCGGCGAGGCCCCGCGCGATCGCATCGTCGTGCTCGAAGACACCGATCACGACGGCCGGGCCGATCGCACCACCGTGTTCGACGACCAACTCCACATGCCCCTCGGGCTGGAACTCGGCGATGGTGGCGTTTACGTGGGAGCGGCCGACCAACTGCTCTTCCTCAAGGACACCGACGGCGATGGCAAGGCCGACGTGCGACGCGTGATCTTCAGCGGATTCGGAACCGGCGACACCCACCAGACCCTCAACTCCTTCACCTGGGGCCCCGCTGGTGAACTCATGATGAGCCAGGGCCTCCACGCCATTAGCCGCATCGAAACCCCCTGGGGCAACGAGACGCTCCACCAGGCCGGCCTTTGGCGATTCTGGCCCCGCCGCATGAGGCTCGACCCCTTCTGGGACGGAGCCATGGGCGCCCACAATCCCTTCGGCACCACCTTCGACCGCGCCGGCCAACCCTTCGTCTTCGCCGGCAACGGCCACGGCATCGCCCACCTTACGCAGGCGATGATCCGCACCGAGCACTTCGAGGCGCATCCGCCGCTGTGGAACCAAGGCCGCAAGTTCGGCGGGGCCGACATCGCCGACAACAGTCACTGGCTCCCCGAGCACCGCGGAGAATTTGTGGCGGGCGGGTATCTTCATAACAGCGTCGAGCGATTCCGCCTCACCCCGCGCGGGGCAACCTTCCAGGTCGACCGACTGCCACCCCTGGTGGAATCGACCAACACCGCCTTCCGCGTCGTTGATGTGCGCTTTGGTCCCGATGGCGCCCTGTACCTCTGCGACTGGTTCAATCCACTCATTGGCCACTACCAGACGAGCTTCCGGCATCCCGACCGCGACAAAACCCGCGGACGCATTTGGCGCGTGTCCGCCAAAGGGCGTCCGGCCCTGCGTGCCCCTGCGCTCGAGAAGGCTCCTCTGCCCGCTCTCTTTGACGCGCTGCTTTCTCCCGAGCGCTGGAACCGACAACTCGCTGCCCGCGTCCTCAAGGACCGACCGAACGAACCCGTGGTCGCCGGCCTCCAAAATTGGGTGCACGCCACGCCGTCCGCAGAGGCGGGTCTCGATCGAATATACGAAGGCATTGGTGTCCTCGCCTCGCACGAAGTTCCCCATGCGGAATTCATCGAACTCCTCTCCCACTCCAGCAATCCCGACCACCGCGCCCGCGCCGCGCGAATTACCGGTCACTGGGCCAGCCGCCTGAAGGATCCTCTGGAAGCGCTGACACGCCTGGCTGCGGACACCCAAGCCACAGTGCGTTTGGAAGCCGTGGTCGCTTGCGCCTATGTGCCGGACGCGCGCGCCGTAGAGGTCGCTTCCATCGCCATGGAGAATGCCACGGGTAAGCCCGAAGAAGCCCCCGTGGCCTATGCCTTCACCCAATGCGTCCACGCCCTCAAGCCGCTGTGGAAAGGCCCCTACACGCAAGGTTCCCTGAGCTTCGGCAACAACCAGCGCCGACGTGACGCCTTTGCCCGAGCCGATCGGAGCGCCGATACTGTAAATGAAGCAGCCACCCGATTGCGACGCGTCCAAGAAGTCGCTCTTCCAGCGGACACCCAAGCCTCGCTCGTCGAGTCCGTGCTAACCGCCGCTCGGCCTCAGGATATCCCCCTGCTGCTAGCGCCTCGAACCTTCACGGTCGGAACTGCCTATGATGCCGGAGCCCACGCCCGAGCCTTACTTCAGTTGGACACGCTGGGCCGGAACCTCGGACTCAAGCCCACCCAAGACGTAGGCCCGGCCCTGGGCGCGCTCCTGTCTTCGGCCCATCCCTCGGTTCAGGCGGCGGCGGCCCGGTTGATCGGCCGCTGGCTAATCCGCTCATTGGAATCCGAAGTGGTCCGTCTTCTCGAATCCCAAGAGTCACCCGAGGCGGTGCGTGCTGGAGCCATCGCCGGCTTAGGCCTCTTCCCCAGTCCCGAACACACGTCTCGAATCCTCCGCGCGGCGAACCCTGAGGCACCTACCGTCCTAAAGACCGTCGCAGCCGCTGCCATCGCTGCCAGGGATCTGGGGGCTGCCTGCCGATTGGCATCCGAAGTCTTGGCCCAAGAAGCCAACACCGCAGCGATCGAAACCGTAATGACCCCGATCCTGCGTCAACCCGGCGGGGCTGGCGCTCTGGCCAAAGCCCTCCAAACAGTCAGACCGCATCCAGAATCGGCCCGTGCTCTGGCCGGATTTTTGGCCCAGGCCGGACGCCAAGTACCCGAGCTCACCCCGGTATTAGCACAGGCGCTCGGTCGAACCGCCGGCAACCAGACCCTCACCGATCGACTGGCCAGCGGCCCCGCCCGCCAAGAATTTCTGAAGACCGTCCGTGCCTCGGGTGATGCTCGGCGTGGGGCCACGGTTTTTACGCGGACCGAGCTCGGCTGCACTTCCTGTCACGGCGTCGGGGCTTCCCAGCCCGGGCTAGGGCCCGATCTGGGCGCTCTCGGCACGGCCCAGACGCCCGACTTTATCCTGCGTGCACTCCTAGAACCCCAAGTCGAAGTGAAGGAAGGGTTCATGTCTTGGAACCTCACACTCCAGAACGGCGAAGAGATCCAGGGCCGCATCGAAAGCACGTCTCCCCAAGAGGTGGTGCTGCTGGACGCGGCCACCCGGAAACCTATGCGGTTGGCCCGCTCCGAGATCCGCTCCCAGACCCAGGCCGGCTCGATCATGCCGGCCGGACTCGTGGACGCACTCAGCGAAACCGAACTCCGAGACCTTCTTCGCTACCTGTCCGGCCTCGGCCGCCGGGATTGATCGGATCGACCGGCCACCGAAACCCGCGGTCCGGAGCGTTGACGGATAGGAAGACCTTCGGGGAAGGTGACGTCATCGTGCCCGCCCACCCGCTCATCGACCTCATTACGTCGCCGGAGCCCTCCGTGCGGAACCGTCCCTTGGAGGCTTGGACCGGGCCGGCCACACTGGCTGAGCTGCTGGACGCCTGCTCGGCCTTGGACCAGTTCCGCCGAGAGGCCCAAAATTTGTACGAACGGGTCCGGGCCCTGTTCTTTCTATCGGCCCTCCAACGGTTTCACCTTCCTCCGAAACTCAGCACCTCGGGACAAGCCGGTTTAATCCCGTTTGCCGGCTTCGAACATCTGCTCAACCGCCGCTTCGAAGAGGCCATCGACTGCTTTCTCGGAGAGCTCGAGACGCAGGGGCCGTCCGATGGTATCGCCTCAGCCCTGGCGGCCGCTTACCACCGACTGGCTTTTCAGACCCTCGCCGACCAGGTCCGACGCAGTGTGCGCACCGTGCGAGGCAACCAGTGGATGTTCCGCATGGGTCATCCCGCCGATCAGCCACTGAGACTGCGACCGGAACTCTTGGAACGATCCCCAGACGGAGCCTACCCCATCCTCCGCGAACTGACACCGGTGCGGATGGATCTCACCCACTCGGCCTGGTCCGACATTTTCTTTCTGGGCATGGACTACCCCGAGGGGGCCAAGGTGCTCAACATCTCCGTGGACCTCGGAGTTCACGGACGCGATTCGCGGCCTCGCCCTCCCGTGAGCGCCTGGCTACGCGTGCTCGATGAACCGCTGCTCCGCCTCACCTCGGTGGATCTTGGAGCGACCGCCGACATCACCGCGTTGAGCGAGGTCTTCGATTTTGCCAAAGACCATCTCGGGTTGCTCAAGGCGGCCGTCATTGCCGCGGGCGTGGTTCCGCCGGGTATCGAAGGTTCCGGCCAATCGCTGGCCGACTTGCTCGGGCGCATCGTCGGTCCGGGACGCGGCCTCGAACTCTGTTCCAGCGTCAACGACATCCCCAAGGGATCGCGACTGGCGGTCAGCACGAATTTGCTCGGTTCGCTCATTAGCGTCTGCATGCGGGCCACCGGACAGGCCGCCTCATTGACCGGGCCTCTCGAAGAATCGGAGCGTCGGCTCGTTCTGGCTCGGGCCCTCTTAGGCGAGTGGCTCGGCGGCTCTGGCGGCGGATGGCAAGACTCGGGCGGGGTCTGGCCGGGTATCAAGCTCATCACAGGCGTGGCGGCCACAGAAGACGATCCCGAATGGGGCATTTCCCGGGGATGCCTCATGCCCACCCATCATGTTTTCAGCCGCCAAGAAATCCCGGAGTCCTCACGCCGGGCGCTGATGGACTCGCTGGTGGTGGTCCATGGAGGCATGGCCCAAAATGTGGGCCCCATTCTCGAAATGGTGACCGAGAAATACCTCCTGCGCTCCGCCTCCGAATGGTCGGGACGCCAAGAGGCGCTTGGGGTGCTCGACGAAATTATTGATGCGCTGCGACGCGGAAACATCCACGCCGTCGGCCAAGCCACCACGCGCAATTTTCGGCAACCCCTGCAGGCCATCATTCCCTGGGCTTCCAACCACTTCACCGAGCGGCTTATCCAGCAGTGCGAGACCGAGTTTGGTGCTGATTTCTGGGGCTTCTGGATGCTCGGGGGAATGTCGGGCGGCGGCATGGGTTTCATCTTTGCCCCGGAGCGGAAGGCCGAGGCTCAGGAGCGGCTTCAGATCCTCATGCTGGAAACTAAGCGTAGCCTCTCGACGGCCCTCCCCTTCGCCATGGATCCGGTGGTCTTCGACTACGCCATTAACGAGCACGGCACCATGGCCGATTTGCTCTCCGGCGAGGAGGCGCTGATGCCGCTCAATTACTACGCCCTCACGGTACCCACCCTGCTGCGCGCCGATCGCCGCTCTTTGACCCCGGCTCGCCGTACTGAACTCGACCGAGTAGGAATGGCCGCACGCACGCGGCCAGAGCTGGGTGGGATGATCCAGACACTCTTCGATGCCCTCTTGCCTCGCTCCCGAAACGGTGAAAGCGAACGCAGCGGATTGCAGGGGATGCTGGCGGAGAACGGTTTTGATCCCGCCCAGCATGAGCAAATCCGCTCAGACCTGCGAGAGGGTCGCATCGGACTCGCCCAAAATCGCCTCCGTGCCGATAGCCGGATCGAAGACGTCGAAGCAACGGATATCCTCCGTTGGGACAACCCTTCAACCACCGTGCCGCCCGAGGTCCGGGCTGCCGGTGAAGCGGCGTTGCGAGCCGGTGAGGTGGCCGTAATAACCTTAGCGGCTGGAGCCGGATCACGCTGGACCGGCGGCGCCGGCACCTGCAAGGCGCTGCATCCCTTCGCGAAGTTCGCCGGCCAGCACCGGACCTTCATCGAGACCCACCTGGCCAAGTCCCGGCGCTCCGGTCGCCTCGCGGGCCAAGTCCTGCCTCACCTGTTCACTACGAGCTACCTCACCCACGAACCCACCCAGCGGTTCCTCCAACAAGTAGAGGATTATGGCTACCCCGGGCCCCTGATTCTGTCACCCGGCCGCAGCGTCGGCCTCAGACTCATCCCGACCGAACGCGATCTTCGCTTCGCGTGGGAAGAAATGCCTCAACAGGTTCTCGATGTTCAGCAGCAGAAGGTCCGCGAGAGTCTCCGATCGGCCCTCATTGGCTGGGCCAAGACTGCGGGTGAGACCGGCGACTACACCGACAACGTGCCGCTGCAATGCCTGCATCCAGTGGGCCATTTCTTCGAAGTTCCCAATCTCTTTCGCAATGGCGTGCTGGCCGCACTCCTGAGTGAGCGACCCCAGCTCAAATACTTACTGCTCCACAACATCGATACCCTCGGAGCCTCCATGGATCCGGCCTTGTTGGGGCAGCATATCCTCAGCGGGGCCTGTCTCACCTTCGAAGTGATCGGGCGGCGGCTGGAAGACCGGGGGGGAGGCCTCGCTCGGGTCAACGGTCGACCACGGTTGGTCGAAGGGTTGGCAATGCCGCGGGATGAGGATGAGTTCCGGTTGCGCTTCTACAACTCCATGACGACCTGGATCCATCTCGACCGGTTGCTGGAAGCCTTCGGATTGACGCGGGAGGATATTCTTTCCCAGAACGAACCGAAAATTGCCTCTGCGATCCGCACCATGGCCAGTCGGCTGCCGACCTATGTCACGATTAAGGACGTGAAGAAACGCTGGGGACACGGCCAGGAAGATGTCTTTCCCGTCGCCCAGTTCGAAAAGCTCTGGAGCGACCTGAGTGCCTTGGGCGAGATCGATACCCGCTTCATGGTGGTGCCCCGAATTCGGGGTCAACAGCTCAAGGATCCCGCTCAGCTCGATGGCTGGCTGCGCGATGGTTCTGCAGCCGCGGTGTCGGCGCTCTGCGATTGGTCTTGAGGAGAGTTCAACTGAATCCGGTCACTCCTTCACTCAGTCCCGCTCCGCCTTTTTTTAGGCTGCCAAAAGCAAACGCCCGTTCTGCAAGAAGCAGGACGGGCGTCTGAAAACTTGAACGCGTCGGAAAGTGTAGAGAACTGGCTCAGGCGCGTTCCATGTACTTGCCGGTCCGCGTGTCTACCTTGATCTTCTCACCCGTCTTGATGAAGAGGGGGACATTAATCTCAAGACCCGTCTCCAACGTCACTGTCTTCTGCACATTGTTGGCGCTGTCACCCTTGAGGCCTTCCGGCGCATTGGAAACGATCAGGACGACGCTCGAAGGCATTTCAATAATGACGGCCTTCTCCTCGACGAAGGTCATGGTCACTAAGCTGTTCTCGGTAAGATAGTTTTTGGCATCACCAACGAATTCAGGAGTCACCGTGACCTCTTCGTAAGTCTCAGGATTGACGAACACATAGTCGTCACCGGTCTTGTAGCTGAACTCCATCTTGTAGGTCATCAACGGCACCGTCTCGATCTTTTCCCCCGAGCCGAAGCGGACATCCATGCTCTTGCCGGTACGGATGCTGCGCAAAATGCCCTGTACGAAAGCCCGTAGGTTGCCGGGAGTCCGGTGGGTGACCTCAAGGACGACGCAAATGTCGGTATTGTACTTGATCGCTTGACCCTTGCGGAGTTCGTTCGCGTTAACTGCCATAAAATAAAAACGGGTGTTCCGCTGGGTAATCCGGCGGAAAGAACCTATAGTCTACCGGCCGACGAATCGCTGGCAAGCGTCCAATTCCAGCTGGGTTCGCTCTGGGCCAGCCAAAGCCGCCAGAAATCTGCTTCACCTCCATCCAGATGCTGTCTCATTCTCCTCCCTCCTTCGGGTTTCCGGAGGAACTTCCGCTGCCATGAAAGCCAAGCTCGTCATTACCCCGAAAAAGGCCGTCCTCGATCCACAGGGCAAGACCGTCGCCAACGCCCTCGAACACATGGGATACGCTGGAGTCACCGGCGTCCGCGTAGGCAAGTACATTGAGATCGACTTGGCCCCAGGCACCTCGGCCACCGAAGCCCACAAAGCCCTCAACGAGGCGGCCTTGCGTTTCCTGAGTAACCCGGTGATCGAAGATTACCGTCTGGAGATCGTGGAATGACGACCGCCTCGGTTATGCGATTTGCCATCCTCCAGTTTCCTGCCTCCAACTGCGATCAAGACTGCGTGCACGCTCTGCGCGTGCTGGGCAGCCAAGCAAAACTCGTCTGGCACAAGGACACCTCGTTGGGCGAGGTCGATGCCGTGATCGTGCCCGGTGGCTTTAGCTATGGGGACGCTCTGCGTTGCGGGGCCATCGCCCGTTTCAGCCCGGTGATGCAAGCTGTTAGCCGCTTCGCGGACAACGGCGGGCTCGTCTTGGGCATTTGCAATGGCTTCCAGATCCTTTGCGAGGCGGGTCTATTGCCCGGTGCACTCATCCGTAATCGGGATCTGCGTTTTCACTGCGAACAGGTTTTTCTGAAAACCGCCAACTTCGAGACTCCCTTTACTTCAGAAGTCCGCCGCGACGGTGTTCCCATCCGTATTCCCATCGCCCACGGCGAGGGATGCTACTTCGCCGATGCCCCCACGTTGGATCGATTGCAGGCACAGCGCCAGATCCTGTGGCAGTACTGTGACGCGAGCGGTGCCGTGACTGAGGCAGCCAATCCCAATGGTTCCGTGCTGAACATCGCGGGCATTGCCAACGAGCGCTTCAACGTGGCGGGCCTCATGCCTCACCCGGATCGAGCAGTGGAAGGAATCCTCGGAACAGAAGATGGCCGTGGCATCCTGAACAGCATGATCTTGGCGCTGGAATCCCGACGGGCTTCAGCCGTGGCGGTCGCCTGAAGGCTAGAAGTCAGGACCGAGAGTGCCGGTCAGTAAACCTCACCACCGAGAAGGTTGGCCCACAGCCCGGGACAACCTTTCCAAATAATCGGCCCGAGAAATTTCCGTGGCTCCCAGCGAGCGAGTGACCGAGGTAACCATCTGACAGTCCAGCAAGGTGAATCCGCGGCGGGCCAAATGACGGTCCAGGTGGACCAAAGCCACCTTCGAAGCATCATCCGCGCGGTGAAACATGGACTCACCGGCAAAGAAGCCTCCCACGCTAACCCCGTACACCCCACCCACCAGCCGCCCTTCCTGCCAGCATTCCACACTGTGGGCATGTCCGGCCTGGGCCAGTTGTTCATACGCCTCCATGAGTTGCGGTGAAATCCAAGTTGAGGTAGCCCCGCCCCGGGGCGCCGAGGCACAGGCTCGAATAACGGCTGAAAAATCCTGATCGAAAGTCACCGTGTAGGGGGCTTGACGCAATGTCCGGGCCAGACTCCGCGAAACATGCACTGAGCCCACCTGAAGAACCCCGCGGGGATCGGGTGACCACCAGGTAATCGGGTTGGCCGACCACGGGAAAAGTCCGCGCTGATAGGCTTCCAACAACCGCTCCACCGACAGGTCGCCTCCCACTGCCACCAGTCCATCGTCCCGGGCCTGGCTCGGATCCGGCAACCGATCTCCTGGAGACAGGAAGACCACGGAACCGGACAAATTCGTCATTCGGGAAATTCCTCAGAGATCAACCGAGTCTGGAAGCGAGAGGCGATTTCCAGGGTCCACCAATGCAAGATATTGGGTGAGTCGGGAGCCAGATCGTCGGGAACCTCTGGGGGATCGGGCCGCCCGAGTTGTTCCCAGGCCCCTAGGCGCAATTCGTTCAGGGCCTGAAGGAAGGATTCACGGTCTTCGGGAGTCAGACGAAGAATCCAGCCCGAGTCTTCTCGGGGTCCGGTGGGTGTTTGGATCGTCGTTTGGGCCGAAACCGCCACGCCCAAGAGCACCACCAATTGGGAACGTACCTCTGCTCGGTGCGTCTCCAACTCACCGGCTAGATCCGACTGGCATAGTTCCTCGAGGGCTTCAGAGGTGCGACTCAGCCGAGCTCGTTGGCGGGGGTCAATGGGACGAGAAAAAAGCGTGAGCAGTAAATTGCGCTCCCCAGGACTGAGAAACCAGGACGTCCCCTCGTCGTCGCTCGCGTGGAGTCTCACGAGGCCGGTTCTAAAGTGGCGGTGAGGGAATACTTCTGGAGCGCATGCACATAGTACTCCGCTTTTTCGAAGCTGTCTCGAACCACAACACTGCGACCTTGCTCATGGACTTCGAGCATGTGGCGCTGTGCCTTCTCTCGTCCCCAACCGAAGACCTGCTGAAACACATGGGTCACGTAGGGCATGAGGTTCACCGGGTCATCCCAGACGATGACGGTATAATCTTGCTCACGAACCTTCTTGGGATCCGTCTCGACGTCGGGCGTCGGTAATTCGATGGTTCCCGGCATGCGGTTGACTGGCTCGACGGATTTGGTTGCAGAAGGCCCGCCTCTCCGAGCGGCGTTCCAACCGAGCTCAGAAGAGGTGTTTGCTCGGGAGAGGTGCTCGAATAACAACGGCCGCCCTATGAGAGGCGGCCGTATTAGCGGCGACTGTTTTATTGAATCCGATCCGGTGGATCAATTCACCGATGGTGACGACGCTTCAAGTTCAACTGGGTCAACGAGTGCATCAGAGCAGCCTGGGCCACAGCCGTTTCCTCATCTCCCAATCTTTGAGCGATTCGCGCCTCGGCCTTCTTCCGGGCCTCTTCGGCGCGAACCTCGTCGATGTCCGCAGCGCGGATAGCCATATCGGTCAAGATGGCCACCCGTTGACCGGTGATTTCCACAAAACCTTCTCCAACGGCGAGGAAGTGATCTTGGCCGCCCTTGCGGACGATGATCTCACCATGGGTGATCTGAGTCATCAGCGGGATGTGCATCGGGAAGATACCCATCTCGCCTTCGAGCCCAGGCAAGGTAACCATGTCGACCTCCTCGGAATAAATCCGGGCCTCGGGCGTGGCGATTTCCAGTTTGAGAGTGGCCATGTCGTTGGGGTTCTGAGCGTGGGACAGACAAGCGGTCAGTCCTGAATCTCGTCGATGCCACCCCTCATGTAGAAGTTGGCCTCGGCGATATCGTCGTACTTGCCTTCGAGGATCTCCTTGAAGCTCCGGACGGTCTCAGCCACAGGCACCTGCTTGCCCGGACGACCCGTGAACTGCTCGGCCACCGTGAACGGCTGGCTGAGGAATTTCTGAATCTTACGGGCGCGGAAGACGGTCAACTTGTCGTCAGCAGACAACTCGTCCATGCCGAGAATCGCGATGATATCCTGAAGGTCCTTGTAGCGTTGGAGCACCTTCTGAACGCCACGAGCCACGTTGTAGTGCTCTTCGCCAACAAACTCCGGCGCCAGAGCGCGGGAGCTAGAAGCCAGCGGATCCACCGCAGGAAAGATACCCAACTCGGCGATGGAACGTTCGAGAACGATCGTCGCATCAAGGTGAGCGAAGGTGGTGGCCGGGGCCGGATCAGTGAGATCGTCGGCCGGCACATACACCGCCTGGAAGGAGGTGATAGAACCCTTCTTGGTGGACGTGATGCGCTCCTGAAGATTGCCCATTTCGGCGGCCAACGTCGGCTGGTAACCCACCGCAGACGGAGTGCGACCCAGCAACGCCGACACCTCGGACCCCGCCTGCGAGAAGCGGAACACGTTGTCGACGAAGAGCAGCACGTCTTGATTCTTCTCGTCGCGGAAATACTCAGTCACGGCCAAGGCCGAGAGAGCGACGCGGAGACGGGCTCCGGGCGGCTCGTTCATCTGACCATAAACCAGACCGATGCGGGATCCCGGCTCGAGGATCGGCAAACCGTTGGCTCCGATCTCGGGGTGGCCCTTGGCGTCCTTCTTCGTCTTGATGACGTTGGCCTCGATCATCTCGTTGTAGAGATCGTTGCCCTCACGGGTACGCTCACCGACGCCCGCGAACATTGAGATGCCGCCGTGCAGCTTCGCGATGTTGTTGATGAGCTCCATGATGACGACCGTCTTGCCGACGCCCGCACCACCGAAGGCTCCGACCTTACCGCCCTTGAGAAAGGGACAGATCAAATCGATGACCTTAATACCGGTGGTCAGGATCTGAGGACTGGTGGATTGATCCACCAGCGGAGGAGCGCTGCGATGGATGGGGTAGTACTTGTCGGCCTTGACCGGACCCTGCTCATCGACTGCGTCGCCGGTGACATTGAAGACACGGCCCATGACGGCTTCGCCCACGGGCATCGAAATCGGTTGGCCTTGATCATGCACCGGCTGGCCCCGCTTAAGGCCTTCGGTGGTGCTCATGGCGACAGCGCGAATCCAGTGTCCGCCGAGGTGCTGCTGCACCTCAAGCGTGAGACGGGTGGCGGAGCCGCCGGGAGGCGTGAAGTCGACGGTGAGCGCGTTGTAGATCGCGGGGAGAGTTCCGGAGAACTCCACGTCGACGACGGGACCGATGATCTGGACGATCTTTCCTGTGTTCATTTCCGAGAGAGGTCAGTTGCCCATCGCCATGGCGGCGCTGGTAATTTCGAGAAGTTCCTTGGTGATGTTCGCCTGACGGAGCTTGTTGTACTCGAGCGTCAGGTCCTTGATGAGTTGCTTGGCGTTGTCGGTGGCGCTCTTCATGGCGACCATGCGCGCCGAATGCTCGGAAGCCTTGGCCTCCAAAAGCATTTGATACACCTGATAGTTCAGGTAGTGCGGGAGGAGGTTGCTCAACAACTGCGGTGCAGGCGGCTCAAAGCTATACTCCTGGGCGGCGCCCGGCTGAATCTCCTCTGTGCCGCCGTTACCGCGAATATCGGGATCGATTTTCTGGAGACGACCCAGAGGCAACAACGTTCGAACCTCCGCTTTTTGAGTCAGGGTGTTGATGTAGTTGGTGAAAACTACATCAACTCCATCGACCTGACCGCTCAGAAAGAGTTCTTGGGCAAACTTGGAAATTGCCCGGGCCTCTGCGAATTCGGGGATGTCTTTGTAAGAGAATTCGGCGACCAGTTTGCGCTTGAGTCGTGCCACCCATTGGGCTGCCTTGCGGCCGGCCACCACATAAACCGTGCTGGGCAGATGCGCCTTGGCTGCCTCGCGCAGCAAGTTGGTGTTCAACGCACCGCAAAGACCCTTGTCGGTGCTGATGATAATCAGCGCCCGGTTCTTGACCTCGCGTTTTTCGGTGAGCGGATGCTGGAACTCTCCGGCCCCTGCCGTAGCAGCCGCCAGCACCTCGTTCATCAAGGCAGCATAGGGCCGACCCGCGAGGGCAGCTTGCTGCGCCTTGCGCATCTTGGCCGAGGCGACCATCTGCATCGCCTTAGTAATCTGCGCCGTATTCTTGACCGACTTGATGCGGCGCCGGATGTCGCGTGTGCTGGGCATGATGAGTGGGAGGGGCTCCGGTCGGGCTGCGGCTTAGCGGTAGCTCTGCTTGAACTCGGTGACGGCGGCCTTCAATTCGGCGGCCAATGCGTCATTGATAGCCTTCTCGGTGCGAACCTTCTCGAGGAGGGCCGGCTTCCGAGTGCTGAGGAAGTCAGTGATCTTGTTTTGGAAGTCCTTAACCTTCTCGACGTCCACGTCGTCCAGAAGACCATTCTGCATGGTCCAGAGGATGATCGCTTGGAACTCGACCGGGATCGGCTTGTATTGGCTCTGCTTGAAGAGCTCAACGATCCGCTTGCCGCGCTCCAAGGTGGCCTGGGTCTTGGCATCGAGGTCCGATCCGAACTGGGCGAAGGCGGCCAGTTCTCGGTACTGGGCGAGGTCGAGCTTGATCTTGCCGGCGACCTGCTTCATCGCCTTGATCTGCGCAGCGGATCCGACGCGACTCACCGACAGACCGACCGAGATGGCCGGACGGACACCCTGGTAGAACAAGTCAGTCTCGAGATAAATCTGACCATCGGTGATGGAGATGACGTTGGTCGGAATGTACGCCGAAACGTCGCCCGCTTGAGTCTCAATAATCGGCAGGGCCGTCAGCGAACCGTTGCCGCTCTTCTCATTCACCCGGGCCGATCGCTCCAAGAGGCGGCTGTGCAGGTAGAACACGTCGCCCGGATAGGCTTCGCGGCCGGACGGGCGCTTCAACACCAAGGAGACCTGACGGTAAGCCGTGGCCTGCTTGGAGAGATCATCATAAATGATGAGCGCATCCATGCCGTTATCCATGAACCACTCGCCGATAGAAGCTCCAGAGAAGGGTGCCAGATACTGATCGGCAGCCGAGTCGGAGGCGGCGGCCGCCACGACGATCGTGTACTCCATCGCGCCGGCCTTCTCGAGCTCAGCGATGACTCGGGCGATGTTGGACTGCTTCTGACCAATCGCGACGTAAATGTTGTAGACCGGACGGAAGTCCTTAACTACAACATTCTGCTGATTGATCCGGGCCTGATTGATCATCGTATCCACGCCGATCGTGGTCTTGCCGGTGGAACGATCACCAATGATCAACTCACGTTGACCGCGACCAATGGGAATCATCGCGTCGATAGCCATGATTCCAGTCTGGAGCGGTTGGCTTACGGACTTCCGCTTGATGATACCCGGGGCGATCTTCTCGACCGGATAGAACGCTGTGGCTTCGATCGGACCCTTGCCATCGAGCGGGCGGCCGAGGACGTCCACGACTCGACCCAACAGTCCTTTTCCGACAGGCACCGATAGCAGTTTGCCGGTGGTCTTCACCTCGCTGCCCTCATGGAGACTGGTGTAGTCGCCCATGATAATCGCACCAACCTCGGTTTCCTCGAGGTTCAGGGCGAGGCCGATGATGCCGCCACCGAAGTCGAGCATCTCATTGGCCATGCAGTCCGAAAGACCTTCGATCTTGCAAACACCATCGGAGATCTCGCGGATTTGTCCGATGTTTTGGCGTGTCACCGAAGCCTTCGCACCGTTGATCTGGGCCTCAATTTCTTGGAGCAGGGAACTCATGTCGTCTGTGGGATTATTCGACTGTGGGAAAGTTGAAAATGATCGTTAAAAACTATTCTCGAGAGCGGCCAACCGTGTTTTCACGGTGCCATCAAACACATCGCTACCAATCTGGATGCGGAGCCCGCCGATCAGAGTGGGATCCACGAAGAACTGGAAATCCAGACCGGACCCGTACTTCTGGGTCAGGCTGGCTTTAATGGAGTCCATCTGGGATTCAGAGGTGGGCACTGCGTTGTCAATGCGGACCGTGCGACTCTGGATGTCGAGCTCTACTAACCGTTGAAAATGGGTCAGGGCAGCCAGATAATTGCGAGGCTTGCTGGCCAAGACCTGCGTCATCACCTGGCGGACGCGGCCCTCGTTCAGCACACCATCGAGCAGGCAAATCCGGTATAGATCCTTACCGTCACGCCGCGCCTGTTTTCCAATCTTCATCCGAGAAATTTAAATTATGATTCGGGTTGGCTTAGGCGGCGATTTGCCGTTGGGTTTCCTCAGCTAAGCGCTTTTGGTCGTCCAACGTCAGAATCTTTCCGGTGACCTTGATGCTGGCCTCAACAACCAGCCTTCCAAATTCCTGACGGAGTTCCGCCTTGAGGCGGGTCAGTTCGGCCTCATTAGAATGGCGGGCCTTGGCAATGATGTCCGCGGCCGCAGCAATCGCCTTTTGAGTTTCGATTTCCGTAACCCGTGCCGCTGCAGCTCTGGATTCTTCAATGATTCGACCGGTCTGGGCGCCCGTTTCTGCCAGCAATTCTTGAGACTTGCGATGGGCAACAGCGAGCTCCTCCCGAGCGCGGCCGGCATCGGCAAGACCTTGAGCGATGGACGCACGGCGGTCTTCCAATGTCTTTTGGATGGGGCCAATCGCCCACTTCTTCATGATCAGCGCCACCAGCACAAAGCTGATTGCATTAGCAATAAGCGCTGGGACATTGGCCCCGAAGGTCTTGGCAATCTCACCAACGGGACCGGCATCGGCTGCCGCAAGAAATAGGAGCGGACTCATCTCTATGGGATCTGTGGGGTCTTAACTTCTCGAAAAGGGAGGCGCGGAACCGTCAGGTCCCGCGCCCAAGTGATTACTTACCGTTCCAGAGGAACAGCGCGAAGAACACAATGCCTTCAGCGAAGGCGGTGCTCAGAATGGATTGAACCAAGATCTTGGTGGCGGCTCCGGGATTGCGGCCGACCGCTTCAGCGGCGCTCTTACCGATCATTCCGACGCCGATTGCGGCAGCGGCTGCGGCGGCGGCGACGTGAATGTTGCCGGACATTTCTGCGATCATCATAGTGATGTTTACCTTTCTAGTGTTGTTGCCGACCGCCCCGGCAGTCTTGCCACCGTCTGACGGTCGAAAGTGTTAGTGGTGAGACCCATCCTCTGCGTGCTCTTCATCGTGTGAGCAGATGAGCAGCGTGAAAACCGCTGTCAGGAGCATGAAGACCAAAGCCTGCACCACGCCGACCAAAAGCTCCATGAAGTAGAACGGCAAAGCGGTGAGCCAGCCCAGTTTGGCGCCACCCAGATGCGTCATCGACTCCAGCATATTCTCTCCGGCAAAGACATTCCCAAAGAGACGAAAGCTGAGCGAAACAGGACGGAAAAGGATGGAAACGACCTCCAAGAGACCGACAGCAAAGAAGACCACCATCAGAACAATCCCCATGAAGCCGCCCAACCCGCCTTTGGCTCCGAAAATATGTTTGAGAAATCCTATCGGTCCATTGGCTTGCAAGGCCCAGACCGTCCACAGGACAAAGAAAACCATCGACATGGCGAAGGTCATGTTGAAGTCGGCATTGGCGCCACGCAGCAGAGGGTCCGTCACATGGAAACCATGTTCCCCCGCAAAACCATATCCGATAGTGCCAACACCCGGGAGCAGGCCAAACCAATTGGTTGCAACGACAAACACAAACACCGAGGCGAAGAACCAAAACGTCTTGCGAACGAGTTCGGCTCCGATGATCGCGCCGAGGAAATCGTACAGGCCTTCAACCAGCCACTCCCAGAAATTCTGTGCCCCGTCCGGAATGTCCTTCATGGTCCGAATGCCCAGCCGCACAGCCAAGACCAGCAGCAGAGACACCACCCAGGTCAAAATCATGGAATTGGACACCGGCAACGGTCCAATGTGAAAAATGACGGGAGCCGCGGAGGGCAAGCCCTGCTGCTGGGCGGCCTCGACGTGGTTTCCATGCTCCGCGGCAACGGTTGCCAACTGAAGGCAGAATCCCGCGAACGGAAGTACTAAGGTTTTAGACCAGGCCATCGTGATAAAAGGATAACCACCAGATCCACGCCACCGGCACGCAGACTGCGAAGGTTTTCAACTGTTGATGGGTCCAGATAACGAGATAGTGAAAAGTTTCACAAGCGGATTTTGGAAATCTTTGCACCGAACGGATCTATCAGCCGACGTCTCTCTTGGATTTTGACGTTCATCTTGGCTTCTGAGTCACTGAACAAGAGTCCCGGGAGATCGGGATCAATTTCTATCCCCTCAACAAGCCCCGAAGCCACATCCAAGACTGCTCTGCTGCAAAGAAAATAACCCAGGTGACCACCGTAAAATAGATGAGAGTGACCACCAGACTCAGGAGAGCCAGCAGGTACATGACGCCGTCTCGCTGAAGGCGTCCGACACACGCAAAAAAGATGATAAGGGCCGGAAGCGAGTTCTGAAGCGGAACCACCATAAATGGGAGGGCCACCAAAAGGCCACCCACCAGGATAAGCCAGCCAGCGCCCCTTCGCCCGACCGCATCCACCAGCCAAACCATGCGCTCGGTGCGGCTCACGCGACCGACAATTCCCAGCAATCCACACCCGAAGCCGGAGAATGCGTTCCAAGTCATTGCCCGAGGCCGAGTCGAGCGGATGCGCATCGGCAGCCAGACCGATTCATCACCACGGATTAGCCGCCAACCTATTCCTGCAAAGGCCAACCCCCCGAAGGTGGCGATGGGCCCGGTGGGCAGGGGCTGGATGAAGGGCAGGGTCAGGATCAGAGCCATCAACCAGGCATTGCCCTCGCCCAGTTGATCGAGGAACTCACCGATAGTTTGCCCACCGGAGCGAGCGACCTGGGCCGAAGCGCTCAAGGAACGGATAAAATCCGCCGCGGTGGCGTTTCGGGGGGACTGAGGTGATGAGGACATCCAGCGAGGCTCTCTGACCTTAGGGCAGAAGCCGGGATACAAGGGCACTGACGGACTTACCGTCGGCTCGGCCATCCACCTTGGACTGGGCTGCTTTCATGACCGCTCCCATGTCCTTCTTCGAAGTGGCTCCCACCTCGGTAATGACCTCTCGGATCAGATTTTCCAATTCTTCGGCCGACAACGCCTTGGGCAAGTACTCGATGAGCACCTCCAGTTCCGCCTTCTCGTTGGCGGCCATTTCCGTTCGTCCGGCCTTCTCAAATTCCTCGATGGAGTCTCGACGCTTCTTGGCCTCTCGTTGGATGAAAACCATCACATCGGCATCCGAGAGGGTCTCCGTTTTCTTTTCGATCTGGGCGTAACCCAGAGCCGCCTTGAGCATCCGCAGCGTCCCAGTTCGGACAGCTTGGCGGGCCAGCATGGAGGATTTGAGTTCGTCGTTAACGCGTTGTTGGAGGCTCATGATTCGGAGGCTTGGAGTTTGCGAAGCTGATCGCGGACTTCTGCGGCGGTCTCGTAGTCCTCGATCCGGATGGCCTCGGCAAGAGCGAAGCGAAGGCGTTCGATCTCATTCTGCGGTGGCTTACGACGAATTTCGTCGAGCCATCCGCGCAGTGACAGGATTTCGCCGCTCTGTTCGATGAGTTCTTCGCGCTCGTGGTCTCGATAAAACTCAGCCAACTCGCTGATGCCTGCCTCGATGGCGACCATTGCAGCGTCCCGATCGCTCTCTTGGAGACGGGCTTCGCCGCGAGCTCGCGTGCGCATCATGGTGAGCTGAGGCGTGAATTGAACCACACTCCAGGAGAGGTCATCGGATTCGGCGAAGCGATCCACGAAGCTGAAGACTTCGAGGTTTCTGGCACAGTCACGCTCAACGGCCTCGTAATCCTTGAGCTGGAAAAAACAAATGTATCGGTGGTGATACTGAATGGATTCCTGTTGGAGGCGGCCGCATTCCTCCGAACCCAGAGCGAAATCTGGATTCTCGCCATCAGCGCTGGCGGGTGCCTGTTCAGAACGCTTTCGGTAGAAGTGGAACCAGGACTCATTTCCCATGGGCTTCTTGCCATCCGGACGTCCCAACACATTCATCTGGAGAATCCCCAGATCTACACGCAGTTGGATTTTCTCACCATCCTTGCCCTGAAAGCGGCGCGCCACCACCTGACCGGGCTTATAATCCCAGTCCTGCAGCATCTCAGTGAGGTCGAACGTCATCGGTCTGCCAATATGGAAACTTTTTGGACAGCGTCAACGCACAGGGCCGATGAGTTATTCTCACTCTCGCTCCCTATCGATTAGGCCAAGATTCCCCGGATCACTTCTCCATGGACGTCGGTGAGGCGGAAATCACGCCCTTGGAATCGGTAGGTAAGCTTATGGTGATCCATGCCGAAGAGGTGCAGGAGAGTGGCGTGCAAGTCGTGCACGTGAACCTTGTTTTCAGTGGCATAGAAACCAAAATCATCGGTCGCTCCGTAGACCGTTCCGGGCTTGATGCCGCCACCCGCCATCCAAATGGTGTATCCATGCGGATGATGATCCCGACCGATCTGATCGGGCTTGAGGGCCCCTTGCATCATCGGAGTCCGACCGAACTCTCCGCCCCAAAGGACCAAGGTTTCGTCGAGAAGACCGCGCTCCTTGAGATCCTTGATGAGGGCGACAGACGGCTGATCGGTCTCGGCGCAACGCTTCTTCAAATCGAAGACGAGATTGCCATCCGGCCCGCCATGATGATCCCAGCCCCGGTGGTAGAGTTGAACAAAGCGGACTCCGCGCTCGACCAATCGACGGGCCAAGAGGCAGTTATTGGCGAACGAAGCCCGACCGGGAGTTGTTCCGTAGGCCTCATGGACTCGCGCTGCTTCGCCTGTAATATCCACGACCTCGGGCACACTGGTTTGCATGCGGTAGGCCAGCTCATAGGAGGCGATACGGGTCTGGATCTCCGGATCTTGCAAGACATCGAACCGCGTCTGGTTAAGGTCCCGAAGGACATCCAATGTTTGGCGACGGCGTTTGCGATCCATGCCCGGCGGATTCCCGACGTAAAGCACCGGATCGCCCTGCGAGCGCAACGTGACACCCTGATGCACCGTCGGAAGGAAGCCGCTGCCCCAAGCCGCATTCGTCAAAGGCTGTCCGACACCCGTCATCATCACCACGAAGGCCGGCAAGTCTTTGTTCTCGCTGCCCAGGCCATAGCTGAACCACGAACCCATGCCCGGCCGACCCGCCAACTGGGCACCGGTGTTCATGAACAAAGTTGCCGGATCATGATTGAAGGCCTCGGAGTAGAAGCTCTTCACAAAGCAAATATCATCGGCAATAGAACCCAGATGAGGCAGGAGTTCACTCATCCAAGCTCCGGATTTGCCGTGTCGGGCAAACTGATACGGAGAGGCCAATAACTTCGACTCCTTGCCGATCTGAGCCAAGCGAATGTTCTTCACCAACTCCTCCGGCACCCTCTGGCCGTTGCGCTTAGTCAGCTCGGGCTTGGGATCGAAGAGGTCGAGGTGCGAAGGGCCACCCGACTGGAAGAGGTAGATAATGTTCTTGGCCTTGGGGGCGAAGTGCGGGGCCTTGAACGCCGCGCCCGTTTCGGGTGTGCCGGCCCGCAGTGACGGGTTGAGCAAGGTACTCAGTGCCAAGGCACCCATGCCGGTCCCGCAGTCCTGGAGAAAACGCCGCCGCGTGGAGGCCTTGAGGGATTCCAAGATGGGTGTCGGCAACTGCGGGTGCATGGAGAGAATCTGCGTCCCTAATCCATCCCGATCAAGCCCCGCTCACAGGACTGCGTTCGGGGTTCTTTGACCGGGTCACTGCTCCCGAACCGATTGAGATCTCTGTTCAACGAAAAAGGGACAGACCCGAGATCGGTCTGTCCCTTGTCCTGGTATCCCACTGCGGCCTGTGGACCGGCCGCTCAGGCGCCGTACTTGTCGAACAGACGGGCATTGGCCTGCATCAGGCGCATGAGATACTTGGCCTCGAAGATACCGAGGGATCCTGAATTAGCTCCTGTCTCCGTGAAACGGGACAGCTTGTCGCTGCCGCTAATTTCGGAGTGGATGAGCACCGGTTGCGGATGCCACGAGTGACCCTTCACCGCCACCGGTGTGGAATGGTCGCCCGTGATCGCTATGACATCGGGCTTCTTGGCCAAGAAGATGGGTAAGGCAGCATCAAAGTCTTCGATGGCCTTGACCTTGGCCGCGAAATCACCGTCTTCGCCAGCCTTGTCGGTGTACTTGTAGTGAATGAAGAAAAAGTCGTACTGATCGTACTCCTTCACGTAGCGCTCGAACTGCTGGGCGATGGTCTCTGGCCCTTCAATCTTCACCATGCCCACCAACTGGCTCAGGCCCTTGTACATCGGATAAACCGCGATGGCCGCGGCCTTCAGACCGTAGCGCTGCTCGAAGGTCGGAATTTCAGGCTGATGGGCGACGCCGCGCATGAGGAACCCGTTGGCCATCTTCTCACCCGCCAAGAGCGGCAAGGCCAGCTTGTAGAAATCAACAATCAGCTTAGCGACCTTCTTCTGGCCGGCATTCTGCGGATCCACCGGCTTGGCCTCGGCGATCATGAGCCCCTCGCGGTTGGGATCTGTATCGGTCAGCGGGCCTTCCAGACCCTGACCCCGGAACACCACGACAAAGCGATGCTCCTTGCCCGGATAAATGTGGACCTCAGTTGCGCCGATCTTTTGAATCTTAGCAGAGAGAATTCCGCACAACCGCTCGCAAACCTCGGTCGCAATGCGACCGGCGCGACGGTCTGTGACGATTCCCTTGGAATCGAGGGTGCAGAAATTAGCCCGTGCCGCCACGTCACCGTTCTTGAGCTCGATGCCCAAACCCAGCGTCTCGATCACACCTCGGCCGACCTCCCATTCGATAGGGTCGTAACCGAAGAGGGCCAGGTGTCCCGGACCCGAGCCTGGGGTAATGCCCGGTGCCACCGGAATCATCCGTCCTTGGGCGCACCCCGATTGGGTCAGGGCGTCGAGGTTCGGGGTTTTGGCCGCCTCCAACGGCGTCATCCAATTCTGGGAACGGGTCGCTATATCTCCTAGGCCGTCGAGAACGATGAGGGCCATTTTGGCCCCGGTCTTGACCTGAAGTTTCGCGTAAACGGAATCGAGTTTGCTCATAATCAAGGTGAGTTGGGTCTCCGAAGGGCCCCGATATAGAGGCTCCCTACAGGCTCCCGCTGCCCGACCCTGTTGGCCGGTGAATTTGCCGTCAACGACACTTTGGTGCTGACCGTCGGCAGGCTTCCAATGAGCAAGCCGATCTAGCGCCACCCTCGGCCCAGGTCACTTTTTGAAGAATCCCTTGGACTTGGGGGCCGGGGCCGGGGCGTCTGATTTGACCGGGACCTTTTCAAGGAATCGGTTGAGATCCATCTCTGAGACAGAATTGGTGATCAACGAAGCCTGGTGGGTTTCCTTCGTTGTCAATTGAGCCAACTGAGAAGGTGCCTGAAGAATGTAGGGCGTCAGAAAGATGAGGAGTTCGGTCTTGGCGTCGCTCTTGGCGCGAGTCTTGAACAAATTGCCCAGAATCGGGATATCGCCCAAGTAAGGAACCTTCTTCTCGCTCTGGGATTGGTTATTCGAGATGAGTCCGCCAATGACAACGGTCTCTGCATTTGGAGTGACCACCACAGTGTCGGCTGAACGGACATTGATGTAAGGAGCCGAAACATCGGCCGACAAGAACTGCTTTTCAGTCGGTGAAACTGAAGAGATTTGCGGTTGGACGATCATCTCGACTTGACCATCAGAACCAATGAACGGAGTGACGTTCAGGATGATACCCACGTCATTGTAGGTGACATTAATAATCGGGATGGTGTTGTTACCCGAAGCCGCATAGGAAACGCCACTGGGCAGGGGGACTTTTTGACCGACCACAATGCGGGCCAATTGGCCATCGCGGGCGATAATCGACGGACGGGATAAAACCTGCGCTTTTCCAGAGGTAGCCACCGCCCGGAGCGTCGCCTGAAACTCGGAGCCTGCGATGGAATAAAGGCCTCCGGAACCGCTGCCGGTGGACGACGGAGTCAGTGCCGTTCCCATCGACTGCCCCAAGCCATTGAAGTTGGTGGTAATCGTGTTGACCCCGGATAGACCCATCACGGTCCCACCACCGCTGCTAATGTTGTTTCCAATGTTGTTCTTGGCCCAAGCGCCTTCGACTCCGAGTTCGGAGCCGTTGTTCCTCTGAACCTCCATGAAGACCACCTTAATAAGCACTTGCGGCTTGGGTGAATCGAGATTCCGGATGACGTTGCTAATTTGCAGGGCTGTCAGGGCGTCCGCGATGACCACGAGATTGTGGGTCTGCGGATCCACCGTGATGGTGGCGCTACCCACCGTGCCATTGTTGTTGTAAAGACCCGAGGATCCGGAGCTTCGATTGCCCCCGCCGCCTCCGCCACCAAACCCACCTCCGCCACCGAAACCACCACCTCCGCCAAAGCCCCCGCCACCGAAACCACCGCCGCGCTGCTGGGCTAGGGCGGGTAGGACTAAGGACAATCCAAGGACCGCGGCCAAGACGCGAAACGCCGAGGCTGTGGAAAGAAATCGCGAAAAAATAGAACCACTGGTTTTCATTCTGGAATCGTTCAAGGTTCTTAAGTTCAGAACAGTTGCCCGCCGGAGCGGCCACCGCCGCTATTCCCAAAGGTACCCGATCCGCTGGAGGTGCCGCCCGTGGTCTGGTTGTTGTTTTGCTGGCGTTGCATGAGCGCACTATTTTGAGCATTGCCGCTGGTGCCTGTCCGGCTGCCCGATGTGCTCTGGAACATGTTCTGCAGCACCTGCGCCGCCTGCTGAGGATCACCGTTGTTCATACGAAACACGTGCACTTGCTGGTCCCGCGTGGAAGCCACATCCAATTCGCGCACCATGCCCGCGATCTGAGTCATCAAATCCTTGGAAGCAGTGACGATCACCGAAGAAGTCCGGGAATCGGGCACTGCCATAACCTGCGATGCACGGCGAATCCGATCATTTTGTCCGGCTGCTGAATTACCGCCACCACCTCGTCCACCGCCACCACCGCCGCCACCACTTCGTCCGCCGCCGGCCATCATCGCGGCAAAACCGCCCGCTCCAAAGGGTCCTCCACCAAACCGGACCGGTGCCTGATTGTTATTGCCCGACCCGCTGCTGCTGGGAAACACCCCAGCCAGGGCCGTGGCCACATCGGAAGGGCTGGCATGGGTCAGATGGAATACTCGGATTTCGGTCTCGGCTTCGGCACTCGAGTCGATGGCTTTGATGATCTCCACCATGTGCCGGATATTGGCTTGGGTGTCGGTCATCACGATAGAGTTACCCGCTGCATTGGCCACGAAAGTCGCCTGGGGTGAAATGAAGGAGACGAGATCCTTGGCCAATTGATCGGCCTCGACGTATCGGATCGGAATTATTTGCGTCACGATCTCATCGTTCTTCGGGATCATCCGGGGATCGTTGTTCACCTTCACCGGGATGTCCCGGGTCTTGGCCGCAGTGCGGTCGATAATGGTCAGAGTTCGACCATCCCGAATGGCGGCCAGACCATTTTTGTTGAGTGCTGAACTGAGAAAATCCACCGCCTCGTCCTGACTCATGGGCTTGGCGCTAATCACATTGACGGTGCCCTTAATAGGGGCGTCCAGAACGATGATGAAACCGGCCGCTTCGCTCAGGTATTCAAGAACCTGCTCCAATGGAGCATTCCTGAAATTCATCTGAATCCCCGCAGCGCTGCCGGCCGCCGAGTTCTGCCCTCGGGGCGCGGGCGACGGACTCGTGGTCGTTTCCGTTCGGGTGGTGGCTAGGGCATTGCTGGTGGGTGCTCCGGCCTCCTGGGCTACCAGGCCGCCAGCCAAAAATCCCACAGCACAGGCGGCGCCAAAGGCTCGAGTGATCAAGTTCTTCATTTCATCTCCTGTTCCCGTTTTTTCAAAAGCCGCTTCAAAATTTCATCGGATCCTGGGGGATCCTCGCTCGGAGTCGTCGATGAGGCCGCCGCCGTCCCGGTCGATCCCTCGGCAGAGCCCGATCGCTTGAACCCTTCTCCGCCGAGGCCCGTCACTAATTGCCAAACACCTTCCGAATCCTGACGCAGCCGTTGACCCACCCTCAGTAAATTCGGGGGACGATTGGACGCTATCAAAGTAATCGATTGAGGCGTGATCGTGCTCAGGGTCTGGCCTGCGATGACCGCGTTGAGCTGGAGAGTCTTGTGAAACTCCGAAGCATTGCCGTCGAAGAAGGCAAAGGTGCCTCTCGGATAGGTTATGACTCCCACGAGTCCAAACTCAGGGGCATCAGCCGAGGCCACCGCCTTCGGCTTGGGCACCGGTCGGGATTCACCCCGAATCTTGGGCTGCCTTTCTGGATCGAAAATATTTCGATCGCCCACCCGACGCGCCACCTCCTTGGAGTCGATCACCGACGTCGGATGAGTCTCAGCTGCGAAACCCAGCAAGGACCCAAACAGGACCCCGGCCATTAGGGAGCCAATCCAAATTGAGGGAGGAACCTTCATGGCTTAGACGAGGGATTGAGAACGAGGCCGTTGATTTGCAGGCTGAGAGTCAACTGACGACCGGCCGGATCGCGGCTCATCATCTGAAGGCTATCGACCTTGACGGCCAACGGACCCTCTTCAATCCGCTGGATAAACTGAGTCAAACTGGCGAGAGACCCGGAAGTCTCGAGGCGACACCGCAACAGTTGGTAGGCGGCTTCGTCGCCCTTCCACTGCGGCATTCGATCCACGATTTGAGCCCCGGACGCCTTGGCCCATTCATCGCAGGCCCGAAGCAGACGTTGCTCGGCTTGGGACGGTTCATGCGGCAGGGCGTTGGTGCGCAAGTGGTTCCATTGATCCCGAAGTCCTCCCTCGCGCTGGATCAACGCCCGGCCCTCGCTCACCTGACGCTGCAGGGTGGCGATGCGTGCTGAGCGCTCCGACCAAGCTCGACCCATCGGCGTGATGAGCACTAGGTCGGCGATGTAGAGACCCACGGCAGCCAGGGTCACGATCATGAGGAGGCGTTGACGTTGGGCGGGATTCATCGAGCCATGCCTCCATTCCACTGGAAGGTAAGGTTGAACTGCATCGGAGAAGCGCCGCGAGATTGGTCGTGGTGAACCTTGAGGACTCCGGGCAAGGCGCTCAGACGGGCGGTCATCGCCAAAAAGGCCGGACTATCGGTGGCCGTGCCACTACAGACGACCTCCCCCGATTCTCGAATTTCGATGACCTTGGCCGTCACGGTTCCGTTCTCGGGGAAGGCGCTGGTCAGGACCTCCAAAATTGCCAAGCCTCGGGCCGACTGAGGCGTCCAGGGACGGAATTGTCGCAAATCCTGCTGGATACGTTCCAGCTCCCGGACCTTGCTTGAGAGACCCGCCCAACGAGATTCCAAGAGCGAGAGTTGGATTTGCTGAGTCAGGAAAGCCAGAGCCACCAGGGCAGCCACGCCGCCGGCGACCGTCCAGACCGTGCGTCGCTGCCCTTGGGCGTGACGCGCCAGAAATTGTTGGAGCACCGATGGCTTCGGGGGCAGAAACTCGAGGGTCGCCGGCCGCGATGCCAGCACTCGGGCTGCAACCACTGCTGAAATCGGGAGCTCTTGAGACGAGGCCAACCCGGGCACTTCGGTGATCTGGGGGCGGATGCGGAAACCGGCCACCGACAATCGAGCAGACAGCTCAGCGGCCAGGGTTTGGGCCAGGTCTTGGGGTCCAAAGATGCGAACATCGCGAATGGAGCCATTCCAAGGATCTGGGAGCTGTCCCAACGTAATCCGAATCTCCCGCGCTACGCTGTCGGCATGCAACACCGACTGGCCAGACGCGTCTTCGGTGACGCCCTCGAAGGACCGCAAGGCGACGAGACCGCCTCCAGCGCTCAATTGGAGCGTCACTGGCCCGGGTCCGGAACCGAGGTGCAACGCCAGCACCCCCTCCGAGGCAGGGTCTTCGGGAGGCTCCAGCTCGCACAGGGCCACAGAGACACTCACCAACTTGAGCCGCGCACCACGGGTCCACCGTTCCAGAGAGGCCAAGCGAGACTGAGTCAGTGCGGCCAAGGTCACCCATTGGCTACTCTCACCGCGGACACACCGCGAGTGGGCCACCTGAAGGGTCGAAGTATCGCCGTGAAAACCCTTCTCGGCCTCCAGTTGCAACAGGCTCAGGACATCGGCATCGGCCATCACCGGGATCTCTGTCTGGGTGACCAGCAGGCTAGAAACCGACAGAGCCACCGCACAGGTGCGTTCCCGAATGCCGGCCTGATCCAGTTGAGCCCGGAGCTCCTTGCCGACCGTTTCCGGATCACCCGAATCAATGTCCAGAGACAGTTCGGCCTTAAATCCGAGCGTCTTCTCAAGCCCGCTCTGGGTCCGGCGCAAGAGGCTGCCCTCGATGCGACGGCCCTCCCACGAAAGCCCCAGTACGGAGGACGGAGCTTTACGCGAACGGGAACCCAGTTTCAGAAAATTCATCATGGGGTGGTCTGGGCCTTTATCTAGCGATCGATTTGCTGGGCGATCTCCTCACGGACACGGTCTCCCAATGCCCAGCCCAATCGGCTGAGATCCTGACGGTAAAGGATCTTCGGGACTCCATCACTGATATCAAAAATGAACTTCACTCGGCGATAACCTCGGCCCAAAGGCCCTACGGCCACCAGGTCGGCTCCATATTGGAAGCTCCGCGTCGTAAGGAGATCGCGGCCAGCCAAAGTGGTTACGGCCGGATGATCACGACCCAGTGCGGCCACCATCCAAGCAATGGAATTCAGGCTCGTCGTATTTTGTTCCCGGTACCGAACGAGCGTGGAGGCGGCGCCCTCTGCGGCTTCTTGAGCCAAACCCGCCCCGACAAAGAGCGCGGTGAGGACCGTGGCGTTGGCCGTATTCAGGTTCACCCGCCCATAGCTGTAGGTATTGGTGGTGACGCAAAGTTCCGGGGCGATGCGTTCGAAGTCATCTTGGCTTAGGCCACTGGTCAGATAAAAACGCAGCAAGCTCGGGAAGTTGGGCGTCGCGGCGGCTCCTCCACCTCCGCCTCCTCCACCGGGGCCCCCGCCCTGGGTGAAGCCCAAGCGGGTCAGGATCTCGCGGCTGCGGCCGGTGCCGAAGGACGACTCGAGCAATCCCTGGATTTGGGCCCGGGTGTTGGCGTTGGTGAGGAGGGTTCCATCGGCATGGAAATTGGGCTCTCGACTAAAGACGGTGGTCGTATCCAGCAGGCCTGGAGTCGAAAACAGGGATCCGGTGAGGCTGCGTTCGTCGGGGTCAAGGATTCCATTCTGGTTGCGATCGTCCCCAAAGAGGTGATCCAAGGTAATGCCCTGGACCCAACGCAATTCATCGACCGTTTCAAACGGACTTCGCTTGGCTTCATAGCCCAAACTCGAATAACCCAACTCCAAGGTGCCGTTGGTGCTTCTCCAATCCACGATGGCGGCAGCCAACTCGGTGCTCATCCCCGGCAACATCGAGAGGGCATTGGAATTAGCCCGGTTAAGGTTGAGCTTTCCCGACTCATCCTGAAGGTTGAAAACCAACTGATTGAGCCCGGATTCTGCAGCAGCCGGGTTGCGGCCCAAGATCCAGACCCGGGATTCTCCGATGGGCAAAGCTTGGCAAACAAATTGAGAATTAGTGGTCATCATCCCGTTGGTGGCAAACTGAGCCAACGCCCACCCCACATAGCGCGCCGCGCCCTCGATTGCCTGGCCCGCCGCCACGTCGGCCGCTCGGTTGGCCGAAGCCCGCAACTCCAAACCCATGGAGGCTGCGAAATAGAGAACTAGCGCTGTCAGTCCCGCCGTAATCCATAGCACCACCACCAAGACCGAAGCCCGGGATCCGGCGCGAAAATCCGGCGCGGCCCAGAGCCTGCCGATTCTCGCCCGCGTCCTGATTTCCCGGCTGAGGATTGGGGATACCATATTCAGCCTCCGACGGTGCTGGTGGAGTTGGTGCGGGTCTGGGCGCTCATGGGCACCAATAATTCGACGAGTCCCGGGTCGGGACCCCAAGAAACCCCACGCTGGAGACGAATGCGGACCGCCACCGGAAGGTTGGTGGTGGTGCCCAAGAGATCGGTGGTGTCCCACTGCGCAAGCCACTGAATGCCGTCGAAGGATTCTACATCCAGACGAGCCACATCTCGCAAGAGGAGTTGGTCTTCCACTTCGGCCACAGAGATGGCCAGAAGATTTCGGCACACGCCGCGATAAAGGTCCATCGAAGCCGATCCTCCTTCGACCGAATTCCGGAGACTGTAGGAAACGCGCTGAACCGCGCCCCAAGGCTGTGAAGCGCGCAGCGAACCGGTGGTTGTATTGAACTCGAGCGAAACGGGCTGGGCATTGACGGTACTGGACAGAGTACCGGCGCGGAAGGAGCCGGAGATAAGTCCGTTGGTCTTAGGGGTCACCGCACCCTGGATGTCTTGGCGCAGGGAATCGAGCGCCAGCTCCAGCGGGGCCGCCGATTCGATCGCATCAGAAACCGTGTTGCGGAGCCGAAGACTCGTAAAGAGTACCTGATTGGCGACGATGAGGATGAGGGCCGCCGCTCCCATCGAGAGGATCAATTCTATCAACGTGAACCCCGATGGGTTCCTGCTTCCGGATGAAACTCGGGTGATCATCGGGTGGCGGTACTGCTGCTGCTGCTACTACTGCTGCCAGGGATCGCATCGACGGGGTGACCCAGCGTGGAGAACCGGACCGAAGACTCCTGTCCCTGCGTCAGGAAGCGCACCTCGGCCGTCAATAACGGCAAGCTGCTTTGCACCCAGTTCTCGCGGGTCACCGTCCACCGGTAGTCCACTGTTCCCTCGACTTGAGTCCCGCTTTGCGTGGCACTGCTATTGGTGTAGAGGGTCGCCTCGGTGAGCATCCGTTCAGCAATGCGGGCGGCCACCGCTCGCCGAATAGACGCAGTGCCGGCTCGACTCGCCACATGCAGAGCCTCAACCACGGCGGGGATCACGATGGCCAAAAAGAGGAGGGCCGCCAGCGTCTCCGCCAGGGTGTATCCCGCTCGCCGACGGTTATTGGAGACCGGTGCGAATTTCATAATGACGGCGGTCGGACCCTTCAACGAGCCACAGCACGGACCCATCCGAGTCCTCGATGCGAATGGCATTGGGACTGTCCTCATCGAGAGTCCCATCCGGCAGGAACCGAATCGACGGTTCGGTTCGTGCCGTGGTGGACTTTGGGGAAGTGGACACTCCGGGCAGCAGACCCGTGGTGCGAGTGCTTGTCAGAGTTTGGCCGATGAGGCGTTGGGCCTGATCAAAGGCAATCCGGAGATGGTCATCGACGGTGAACTCTTGGGACAACGGGTCGCCGTTTTGCCCCCGAGTTTCGCGCTCGACACCATAGCGGCCCACGGTGGCGTCGAGCCACAACAAGACAGGCATGCTTTCAGAAATAGCCCGACTCCGGGCCGCATGCGTCAGGGCCAGAACCCGACGGGCCTCAGACTCCAAGGCTCGGCCGCGGATGAATCCCGACAGGCGCGGAGACACCATCGAGACAGCCACCACCAACAGGGCCATCACCAAGATCATTTCGATCAAAGTAAAGCCGTGCCGCCGCGAACGCGTCGGACCGCGATCCTTATTTGGCCGTCCAGTTGCCAAAGTCATCCTCGGTTCCCGCCTTGCCGTCCGGCCCAATGGAGGACAGGTCGAAGGAGGTGGCATTCTGTCGTCCGGGTTGAGCGTACAAATATTCATTGCCCCAGGGATCCTGAGGGATCTTATCGAGGTAAGGTCCACGCCAGTTGCGGGCCTGCCGTGGTGCCTGGAGAAGGTCAGCCAAAGTCTTCGGGTAGGAGCCGTTGTCTACCTCGTAGGCGTCTAAGGCTGTCTTGATCGAGGCGATATCCGCTCGGGCCGCCGACTGCCGGGCCTGTTCACTGCGACCCATCATCTTCGGGACCACGAGGGCGGCCAAGATGCCGATGATGGTGATGACCAACAGCATCTCGACCAGCGTGAAACCACGGTGGCGACGACGTGTTTTGCCGGCGAAGGCTCCTGCCTGGGGACGAAGGGAGAGGTTCAGGTTCATGAGGTCAGAAGGAATTACTTGATGTAGTCTTGCAGCGAAAAAACCGGAAGCAGCATACCGATGAAAATGAAGCCAATAAAACCGGCGATCAGGAAGAGGAGCAGCGGCTCGGCCAGGGCCACAGCAGTTTTGAGACGACGGTCTAATTCACTCTCCGTGACGTTAGCGATGCGGATGAGTTCGACATCCAACCGCCCGCTCTCTTCCGCCACCGAGATCATCTCCATCACGGACCCGCTGAAGAGGGTGGGACACTCCGCTAAACTTTGGCCGAGACGTCCACCCTGCTGCACCTGGTCGATCGAACGAGCCACAGCATCGACCAGGATCTGGTTGCCGATCGAACGACGGGCCACATTCAGTGCCTGAACCAATTGGACATCCGCCCCGATCAAGGTCCCGAGCATTCGGCAAAAACGCGCCATAGCAAACCGGGCACTGAGCGGACCCACGACCGGCGCCTTCAAAGTCAGCCCTTCCCAAACGCGCCGGCCGGCCGGCGAAATGATCCAGGTCCTCAAAAAGAAACCACCGAGGACCAACCCGACCAACACCAACACCCCGTAAGAACGTAGGATGTCGCTGGTGGCGATAATGATCTGAGTGATCAGGGGCAAGCCGCCCTTCACGCTGGTGAAAACTTTCTGGAATTTAGGAATGAAAAAAACCAGCAGCACGCTCAACACCACCACGGCCATCAGCAGCAGGACCGCTGGGTAGATCATTGCCGTGAGCACCTTTGAGCGAAGCTCCTTTTCCCGGGACTGGAAGTCAGCGATTTGCGCCAAGACAACATCAAGAAATCCGCCCGCCTCGCCCGCCTCGACCATCGCCGTGTAAACCTTCGGGAAGGTTTCCGGTGATCGAGCCATGGCGTTGGCCAGGGACATGCCATCCACTACCAGTCCGTGGATTTCTCGCCACTTCGCCGAGGCCACTGGCGATGAAGCCTCCTTACCGAGGATGGTCAGCGCCCGGCTCAACGGCACCCCGGCCGCGAGAAGGCTGGAGAGCAGCCGGGTGAAATTCTCTAATTCCTCCGAGCTCACCTTAGAACCACCAAAAGACAACCCGCCCAGACCCTGGGTTCGAGCGTCCGAATCCTTGGCTGGTTTGACGGTGGGTTTTCCGCTGCCACGGGCTTCGGTCACGCTCACGGGACGCAGGCCTCGAGTCTCGATGACTCGCAAGGCTTCAGAACGGGTGGCCGCTTCAGCGATGCCATCGGCCATCCGCCCATCGGCTTGCAGTGCTCGGTAGGTGAAGGTGGGCATGGGTCAGGATCGTGAACCCGATGCCCCGGGGACCTGGGCTCGGTCGGTGGCTTCGCCTGAATCGGCGGGAGCCTGAGATCGCGGAGTTTCCTTGTCGGTCGTGACACTCAAGACCTCTTCTACGGTCGTGATGCCTTGAGCGACCAACCGCCAGCCGTCCTCAGCCAATGTCCGCATGCCGGAAGTTCGGGCGGCCGAACGAATTTGGTCGGTCGAGCCATTTTCCAGAATCAGCCGACGAATATTCTCATCGGTGTCCATCCATTCAAAAATGGCGTGCCGTCCGAAGAATCCAGTTTGCCGGCACTCGCGGCATCCAACGGCCTTAAAGAGTTCGACCTCCGGAGCTATACCCATACGGGATCGAAAGGATTTCGCATGAGCCGAGGTGTCGGGAACCTTGCAATGAGGACACAAGACTCGAACCAACCGCTGGGCCAGAACGGCTTCAAGAGACGACGCCACGAGGTACGGCTCGACTCCCATATCTACTAAGCGGGTCAGAGCGCCGGGTGCATCGTTGGTGTGCAGGGTAGAGAAAACCAAATGACCGGTCAGTGAGGCCTGCACCGCGATTTGCGCTGTCTCTCGATCTCGAATTTCACCAATGAGCACGACATCCGGATCGTGGCGGAGAATGGACCTCAACCCTCGAGCAAAGGTAAGTCCGGCCTTCTCTGAAACCTGGATCTGGTTCACGCCCCGAAGCTGATACTCGACGGGATCTTCGATCGTGATGATCTTGCGGACCTCGTCGTTGATCTCGTTGAGGGCCGTATAAAGAGTCGAGGTCTTGCCGCTGCCGGTCGGGCCTGTCACCAACACGATTCCGTGCGGCAAATTTAGCACCTTCTGAAAACGCTCCAACTCGCGGTCTCCAAGACCGATATGGGCCAGGCCCCTCAAGGTTGAGTTCTGTCGCAACAGACGCAGGACCACCGCCTCGCCATGAAGCATCGGAATGACCGAGACACGAATGTCCACCTCGGTGTCCTCGATCCGAACCTTGATACGCCCATCCTGAGGCAGGCGCTTCTCGGCGATGTTCAGATGGCTGAGAATCTTGACGCGCGAAACGATCGCCGGTTGAAACTGTTTGAGCTGGGCCGGGAGCGGAATTTCCTGCAACTCACCGTCGATGCGGTACCGGATGCGGAATTCGTGCTCGAAGGGTTCTAGATGGATGTCGGAGGCGCGCAGCTCAATGGCATCCTTAAGGACCTGGTTGACGAAGCGAATAATCGACGCTTCATCCTCGGCTCCGGCGTCGAGGTTGGAATCCTCGGTGTTTTCATCGACGACCTGAACCAATTTTTCCTCGTCGAGTGCGCCGATGGTGTCGGCTCCAACTCCGAGGTTTTTCTTCATCTCCCGCAGGAGCGCCTCGCGCGGCGACAGAACCAATTTGAGACGGAGGCCGGTCAGTGAACGGAGTGTGTCCAGTCCCCGCGTCGCAAAAAGACGGCAACTGGCAATTTCGATGGAACCGTTGTCACGGCGCAGCGGCAGCAGTTCTTCCTTGAGGAGAATACGGGCCGGGAAGAGCGCCAGAACCTCACGATCGGCCTCAACCGAATCCAGGGGAAGAAAGCCCACTCCATATTCGTGGCTCAGCCATTCTAGAACATCCCGCTCGGTGGCATGCTCACCCCCCGCGGTTGAAGATCCTGTGAGTAACCGGGCCTGAACAAACGCCAACGCATCAGCGGCAGAAAGTTGCCGCTCGGCGATCATCTGATCGAGAAGCGTTTGGGTGGGTGTCGAGGCTTCGGCCATGGTGCGTGTGAATGACGGAGCAATTGTCGGAATGGAATCCTACGATAATGAGACCGGGAGGTGGCACCCGAGGAAACGTGGAGAAGCCTGGTTCCCCATTTTCCGTCAAGCGCCCCTCCCGGGGTCGTCGCAGGATTTGTCGTTTACTTCAGCAAGCCGAGCAATACCGCACGGGCCTCTTGCTTGACGGAGAGAAGTTGGCGGAGTTCATCTTGAGCCTTCTCGAGTTGCCCTTCCTTCACCTTGGCCGCTGCGCGGTAAGCCGTCAGCTTGACCTTAATGTCATCGGCAGAGGCGCCGGAATCTAAGGCCGTCTGCAAGACCTCCGCATCCGGATTAGCCTGACCGAAACCGCCGCGTCCCTGACGACCACCCTGACCACCCTGGCCTCCGGGGGCCCCTTGACCTCCGGGGCCTCCGGGGCCTCCACCGGGACCGCCAAAGCCTCGACCCATGCCGGATCGGGAATCGCTGATTTTCTTAATGCGAGACTCAATGACGCTCCACTCTGCATCATCTTTCACGGCCAGCTGCTCGCGAACGCGCTCCATCATGCGTTGACGCATTTGCTCAGGATCCCAATTGCCCCGACCCTGGCGACCGCCGGGGCCACCCGGTGCGCCGGCTTGGGCCGCCGGAGCCTCGTTCTGGGCCAAGAGCGACCCGGTGGCGGTAGAAAGAATCAGGCCACAAATGGCCAACAGGGAGGCGAGAGACAAACGTTTCATGGCTATCGTTGTTAATTGCGGAGTCAAGAAAACCCCAGACATGAGTGCTGACCGTAGCCATCGGCCACTGGTTACGATGGAAGCAAATCGACCGGGCCCTCGACCGTCACGGTGCTCTTTGGGTAATCTGGCTCCAGTAGGCCCTTGATCCGCATCTCTTGGGACCCAGCTCACGGATAAATTCGAGACCTGCGGGCACTTTTAAATCCTCCCACGCCCTCCATCCTTTCACCCGTTCATGCCGCATCTCCACGAAAACATCGATTTCACCGTCGCCCTCTTCGTCGTTCAAGACCGGAAGGTGCTGGTTATTCTACACCGCAAGCTCGGTAAATGGCTGCCGCTGGGCGGGCACATCGAATTAGACGAGGACCCAGAGCAGGCAGCCTTGCGGGAGGCCCGTGAGGAGAGCGGTCTGGAAATCGAGCTTCTCGGCGAGCGACCGCCAACCACCGAACCTGGTACCCGGGCCCTCATTGCTCCCCGATTCCTCGATATCCACCGCATTCATGCCACTCACGAACACATCGGCATGATTTATTTTGCCCGTCCCATCAGTGGCTCGCTCACCCTGGCGGTCGAAGAACATCGGGACATCCGTTGGTGTTCTCCCGAAGCGCTCGAGGAGCTGGATCCACCCATGAGCGGAGCTGTGAAGTGGTATTGCCTCAAAGCCATTGAAGAGGTTTCCGCTGGCTCAGCCGGAACCAGTCCTTTGGCAGGTCAATGATAGCGCGGCAAATTCCTTAACAAAACGAAGCGAGAACTAGGAGCCAACCCACTGGAGGCCCGTAACGAGCGTTCAACCCAGCGCTGACTCGAGAGGGCGCAGCCAACACGATGGATCCAACAGAAATCGTTCGGACCAACGGGGTATCCATGCTGTTTGCGAGGTGCTTTAAGGCGATGGGGATCCCGATTCTAAAAGCACCTCCACCGCCCAATCCGGACTGGCGATGGCCGGGGTCACCAGCGGTTGATCAAAATTCTGAAAGATCCACACGTTGGTCTTCGTTCCCGGATGCAACGTCAGGCTCTGCGGTTCGAGCACCGGGGTGAGTTCAACTCCGGCCGGCAAGGCCAGTGGCCACGTTTCAGCGGGCGTGCTGGCTGGTTTGCTCCAGCGCAGACTGAGTCCATGAGTCGAACCGGAGCCCTCGATCAGCCGCCATTCCAAGGCCGATGCGTCATTGACCACCTTCCGCCCTAACTCTCGAGGCTTCCCATTTTCCCAGAACCTGAGAACCACCGTCGTTGGCTTCCCGGCCACTGGTTTCAGGCGCAATTGACGCTGCGCAAAAAGCCCGGGTTCCTGCGGACCTTCATAACGCCGGTTCTGACCGCCTCCTCGAACGATTTCCGGGTGGAATGTGATCAACGCGTGGAACATGGAAAACGGCAAGGCAGCTATGAGGACTAGGTGCAGCAGTAATCCCCCGGCGAAGGCCCACCAACCCCGTCCCCGTCGAGGTTTCTGGACGCCGCGACGACGAGAGCGAAGGTACACCCCACTCAACAAGAGGGTGAGAGCTAGCCCGGCAATCCACCGTGACTTGAAAAACTCCGGATCACCCCCCTCTTCGCCCCCGCGGCCTAAGACCACGGAACCTAGAGTGCCACCAATTACCATCAATAGACCTCGAATACCGGCCGTTGCGAATAACGCCCAAGCCCGGCCGCGACGCTCAGGCTCCGGGCCTTGGAGCCGCCTCAGTGCCAGCCCGCCGAAGATCGACCCAATAAAACCCACCCATACTGCTACGAAAAGCGTTAGGAACACCGGCCCCAAGCCGTTCATATCCATCGCCATCAGCCGCTGAAACAGCCATCCGGGGGTGATGAGAAGAATCCCGAAGGCGGGCACCGACAAAACAGCAGCGATTAAGGACAGCCGGGACCATCGCCTTGGGATTGGCAGGTCAGCCGGTGGAATAAAAACCACATCAGATGGAGTGTCGGAAGCGCTAATGGGATCCAGTGATAACCTAGGGTTTTCTGATTGGCGACACCTTGTCGCCGGCGCGTAAAACTTAAGAGAGCCGGTCGTTCCCTGTGGAATTCACTTTCAGCCGGGAAGGACCCGTCCTAGACTCGCCTCGCTGTTGGCCGATGGTGTAATGGTAGCACAGGGGCCTTTGACGCCCTTAGTCATGGTTCGAATCCATGTTGGCCAACCATATTTTCAGCCCGTTTTTGGGCCCTTTTTGAGCGCTGAAACTTTACGAGCACTGACTCATTGCGCTGATAGAGACAAAATCTGGTTTCTCGACATTTCCAGGGGGACCTTCAGAGCCGCATCTCCTCAGGCCAATGGCTCCGTGCAACCGGGAGTTCCTATTACCTTGAAGCCCTGCACGGCCAGAAGTTGGGGGATTGGAACGAAGAGCTCACCTCCGATGATAATCCTCCGAACTTTCGATACGTAACCAACGGTAATCTTAGTTTTTACGCGGTTTCTAAGCCTTAAGGCACTTCTTGACGCAACATGGATCCTTCCCACGACCACCGGAGCAATGGCCGTTGTCCAATGGGATCAATCCCGGTCGGAGCAAGAAACATCCAAGCACCTTCCCCATTTTGGAAGCGCGTGCTAATCACTGCTTGTAGCGAGGTACCCACAATCCCCCCGTTTTTGGTGGAAATTTCCTTCATCGGTGTCGAGAGGTGAGCCCTACACGGCGATCAATAACCGTACAGGGCGCACATAAAAAAACCCGCCTGAATCAGGCGGGTTTGTCTTCGAGCTGGTATTACTGCCAGCCCCTTTTGAAGGTCTATTACTTGACGGCTTCGATGTGGGTCACGGCCAACTCCTTGTGTTCCTTATCCAAGGTGCCGGTCACTTTAACCTTCTTGGTCTCGCTGCAGATTTCCTTGTGGAAACCCTTGGAGACATCACCGGTCAGCTTGTAGGTGGTGGTATGGTCGCCTTCTTTCACTTCGACGACGTTCTGGCACTTGTCAGCCTTCTTGAGGGCGCACTTCAGGCACTTGCCTTCGCCCGTGAGGGTCACTTCCTTGGCGAAGGTTGCGGTTGAGAAGGCGGCCAGAACAGCAACAGCGAGGATCAGTTTCATAAAGTTCTTATATGAGAAATTCATGGGAAATAGATCGTCTCTACCTCTAATTAGCAAGCTCTAAATCATTGGTTTGGATTTTCTTGAATCAGACCTCGGCTCCTATTGCTTGAGTGGACCCTTTTGGTGCCTTCTCGTAGCCAGAAATTCATGGGAACGGTTGCCAAGCGACCCTTGGACTCTGGGACGGACAATCTGCTGCTGAGCTGTTGCTTTAGGATTTCTCATGTCAGAATTCCTAGGAAACCTGTTTCGTTATCGTTATTTTTCTCGTTTTTAACCGATTTGAACGAGTGTTGTGGGTCGAATCTCAACAACATTCCGAAATTCACAGATTGTTGCCCCTTTGAAATCCGCGGTTTTGCCTAAGCCTCGAATCCGATTTTGCCCAGGATGAGCGCCAGCGTTTCTTCCTCCTTCCGGATGAGGCCGAATGCGTCTGGGGCCGACCAGCGTTGATAAGAATTCGTTGGGGCAACCAACAAGCTCAGGCCAAATCGCTGATCTGGTGAGTTTCTTGGCTCTGTGGTTGTCAAACCGGCAGGCTTCATCGGTTTTCACTCCGTCACTGCGGCGGTCCGTGTCTGCCGACGTGGCGCTTTCGGAGAAATCGCCCTACCTCGGAGGCGTTTGTGGGTGGGGCGAGGGTTCGGCCACCCGGATGTAGTCCGAGG
>CAJAHH010000046.1 GCA_903939515.1 uncultured Verrucomicrobiota bacterium | reverse complement strand
TTTCGATTCCGGCTGTGAAAACCCAAGGAAACGGGGCTGATCCGGGCGGCTTCGTATGACACTCGTATGACAGTGGCCTGGAAAACTGCGAATTTGCTGAGGAAAAGAGTGGAGCGGGTGAAGGGAATCGAACCCTCGTCTCAGGCTTGGGAAGCCCACATTCTACCATTGAACCACACCCGCGTTTGGAAGGACCAACACCCAAAACTTAGCCATAGGACGGTTGGGAAGCAACGGCGGAGTTGCGGGGCAATCCCGGTCCCCCGGTCTTTGGTGGACGGTCGAGTCCGAAGTCAAAGCCTCATGAGGACGATCCTTGATGCGAAAGAGGAACAAGGGGCCGGCCTGCCCCGCCGTTCAGATCCTAGCGTTCGGATCCTGGCGGTCGGATCCAATTAAGACAAACCGGGTTCCGCCGCAGTGGTGCCACGGGTTCTGCGGATGCGGGCATGGAACGCCTCACATCCGCAGACGATCGCTTTTCGCGAGCCTGCCTGCCGACCAACCCTTTAGTTCTTCGGCTGGATGCCCTTGGGGGCGTCGGTGGCCGCGGGCTTGGCTTCGGCGCCGATGGCGAAGAGGTGGGTCTGGCTGGCCACGTACATGGTGCCGTTGGCCACGATGGGGGTGCTGTATACGGGAGCTCCGAGGTTGGTCTCGCTCAAGACTTGCGCCTTGGCCCCACCCTTGGCGGCCAATACCACGAAGTCGCCGTCCTCATCGCCGACATACACCTTGCCGTCGGCCACCAGAGTCGAGCCCCACATGTGGGCCTTCATGTCATACACCCAGTGCAGCTTGCCGGTCTCGGCATCGAGGCAGTGCACGAAGCCGGAGAAGTCGCCAATGAAGAGCAGTCCCGTGGCCGGATCGATGCTCACGCTGGAGATCGATCGCTTGATGCCCTTGTAGTCCCACAAAATACCGGTCTGGGTCAGGTCGCCCTTCTTGGTGGCGTCGAGGCAAACCAAGCGGCCCACGCCTTCACCGTGCTCGGGATCTTGGCCCGTGGCCACGTACACGCGGTTCTTGTAAAAAACCGGCGTGGAGTTGATTTCGCTGGGACCTTCGGCGGCGGGGTACTTATAGGCCTTGCCCGACTTGTCGGCCTTGTACTCGGGCGGGTTGAGGTCGGCCCAGAACACTTTCTTGAGGTAGTCGGTGTCCTTGTCTTCGTCACGGTCGAGCGGTGCGCCTGGCAAAATGGGGACGATCTTGGATCCACTGCCCTTCTGCGGCTTGGCGTCGAGGGCGTATACCACACCGTCGCCACCGCCGAAGAAAACGAGGTTCTGGCCACCCACCTTGCCGGTCGAGGGCGAGGTCCACTGGCCGTGGAAAATCCGCGGGCCAACGCCCACGTTGTCTTCGCCGACGAGCTTGCCGGTCTTGGCATCGAGCGCGATGAAGCTCGGGGAAGTCGGCGACGGGATGTTGACGTGGGTCCAGTCCTGACCGTTGGAAGTGCAAACGTAGAGGATGCCGTCGACCATGATCACCGAGCTGTTGGAGGCGTTGTGCGGAAACACACCCAGCTCATCCATCATGTCGTAGCGCCAAATGAGGTCGGCGTCCTGCTTGGAGGGATCGACCGGCGCGGACTCCTTCGGTGTGTCCTTGGCCATGTACTTGGCCTCGTCGGTGTACGGGCCTTCGTTGCCATTGGCCATGCCTTCGGTGTCGAGGCACAGCACCTCGCAGCGACTGGTGACGATCCATAGCCGGTTGCCCACCACCAGCGGCGAGGCCAGGAGGCCCAGGCTCTCCCAGTCGTTGACCTTGCCCGACTTGAGCTTGGGGACCACCAACTGCCACAGGAAGGCGCCGGTCTTTTCGTCGAAGCAATACAAGATCGAGCGGTCACCCACCTGCTTCTTGTCGCGGGGCGACTCGTTGTTGGTGCCCACGTACACCTTGCCGCCGGCGACCACTGGATTGCCGTAGCTCTGCGAGCCCAGCTTCACGGCCCACTTCACTCCCTTGGTGGTGGCCAGGTCGATCTCCTCAGTGCCGGTCTTCAGCTTGCCCGGCTCGAAGCGATCGGGCAGGCCCTTGGCCGGCGAGTAGAAGTTGCGGCCCGGATCGTTGCCGCCCCATTGGGGCCAATCTTCGGCGCGCGCCAAAAGGCCGGCACTCAGCAGTGCGGCGGTGAGAAGCGGAAGTGCGTTCATGGATGGGGAAATGAAACGGAATTTCGTTCAGTCAGGCAAAGAGTGTCGGAGAGGGTTGAGCAAGGGTCGCTCAGTTGGCGGTGACGCGGATGTTGTCGACGGCCACGCGCATCTCTTGGGGCGAGAATCCGTAAAGGCCCGGAGAACCATTGGCGTGGGCCTTTTTGTGGGGCACTTCGATGGTCCAGGTCTCGGGCTCCGGGTCACCCTTCTTCCAAGCCTTGCCGCGCACGATGCCGGAACCGTCGGCAGCAACGTCAACGCGGGTCTTGAGGTGGTACCATGTCTCCGGGGCCCACTTGAAGGGCACGGCCACCTTAATGCGCTCTTGGTTGGAGTTGACCTCCAACTGTTGGGAATTGCCCTTCAAGATGATGGCGTAGCGCTGATTGATGACTCCCACTTCAGACATCTTGCGCTTGTTGCCTTCGCTCAAGACCTCGGCCTCGACCGTGTAGTTCTTCATGTCAGGGAAGCCGAAGAAGACCTGGCCGCGCTGGAAGAGCTTGTTGTCGATGGTTTTAACGAGGGCCTGGTTGGTGCCGCCGGCCGCATCTTTGCCGCGCACTTCGAAGCGGAAACGGGCGGAGTTCCACGGCAGTGGCGGATACGCGAAGGGCGTGGGCGACTCCACCGTGTTGGTGGTGATGTTGGTCAGGGCGAAGGTCTGGAAGTTCTGCACCAGCGGCAACCCAGGCAGCACGCGGCCCTTGATAAAGCCCGAGATCGCCTTGCCGTCGGGACCTTGCAGAGTGGCCTTGAACTGGCCAGCGCTGCCGGCCGGGGCCATTTCGGCGACCAATTGGCCCGCCGCGTTGAAGGATCCCTTGAGGGTGGCCTTGACGAGCGCAGTGGGCGGGATGAACGGCTCCCACTTGAGGGACTTCGGATCAACGCTCTCGGTCACGGTGAAGCCGTTGGCATCGAGCACGCGCACGCGGAACGACTGGGTCTGGCCGGGGCGCAGCAGCACCTCGTAGGGAATGGCCTGCAATTGGGCGGCCGGTCCGGGCTTGGGCCAGGCGACCGGGGCGGGGTTCGCCGTCAGGCCGGCATTGCGACCCTTCTGGCCGAAGGCGTAGAGCTTCTTGTCCGTTTGCAAGTACACCTTGGCGTTGTAGCCCACGGGCGAGCCGAAGACGCGGCCGGTGACCTGAGTGCGGCTCACTTCCTCGGCACCGTCGGCTCCGGGTCGCAACACGAGCAAATCGCCATTGGCGACACTGTCGGCGTCGGACGAGGCGGCCGCGGTGGCATCCTTCAGGGTCACGTACATACCCACATACAACAGGCCATCGGCGTAGAAGGGCGTGCTTTGGCGCTGCTCGATGCCGACCTTCTTCTTCCACAGCACCTTGCCAGTGCCTGCCTCGACGGCGGCCAAGTCTCCGGTGCCGGTCACTTCATACAGCGTGTCGCCCACCACAACGGGCGAGCTGGCCAGCGAACCAACACTGTTGCGCCATTGCTCGAACGCTTTGGGTCCGAAGACGTGTGGGGTGGTGGCGTTGGTGGGCTGAACTTCCGAGGGAGCCGGGATACGGAAGAGGGCCATGCGGCCGATTTCCGACGAATCCAGATTCTCGGACTCGTGCAAGGCCACCAGGTTGTCTTTCCAGCGCACTAGCGAGGCATTGATGCCGCCCTTGGCGCCGGCCTTGGCAAAGGGGAATCGCCAGAGCGGCTCGCCGGTCCGGGCGTTGATGGCCAAAATAGAACTGTCGCCACCGGCGCTGTAGAGCACGCGCTTGCCGCCCCAGAGGTCGAGCCACGGTTGGGAGAAGGTGTTGTCTTGCGGGCGGTCGCCGGGAGCGCTCGACCACACCAGTTCGCCGGTCTTTTTATCGAAGGCGTAGAAGCGGTCGCCGGCGGCTCCATGAGCACCCCATGAACTGGTGATACCGCGCACGATTACCAGTTCATGGTCGATGACCGGGGTGGCCGTACGAGAATTGGGGAAGGTAAGCCGGCCGAACTCCTCCATCATGGAATGCTTCCACAGCAATTTGCCCTCGGGCGAAAAGGCCATGAGCAAGCCCTGCGTGTGCTGGGCGTAGATGTTGCCGGTCTCGGGATCGACGGTCGGCGACGAGGTCGCATACCGCAGGTAAATGGTGTCGCTCAGGAAGTCGCTCTCGCCGTGACGCCACAGTTCTTGGCCAGTCTCGGCGTCGAAGCAGGCGAGGAACTCTTGGAGGTCCTGGCCGTCGCCTTGATAGCCGTTGATGTAGAGGCGGCCGTCAGCGATGACCGGCGTGCTCTGGCCCGGGAAATCCACGCTCCAGAGGGGAGCCTTGGCATCGAGCTTTTGCGGCAATCCCTTTTCGGTAGACACCGAGGTCCCTAAGGGACCACGCCAGGTGAGCCAGCCATCGGCGGCCGACAATTGCAGGGACAGGGCGACAACACCGGAAAACAAAGCAGCAACTGAGAAAGCGTTCATGACGGAGAGGCGTTTCCGAAGAGGATCAAACTTGGCGGTCCTCCCCCAGACTGGCAAACCAAATGATACGGGTACGTATCAAATGGCAATGGTAGGCCAGGCTCAGAGATCCCCTCGGGGGGATATAAGCAGCAGCGGTCAGACGTTTAGGTTCCGACCGCTGCTGCATGAGGAGTGAATCTAGCGGCCCGATCAGGCGGCCCGATCAGGGTTTGCGGAGGCGATAAAATGCGGCTGCCTCGTCGGTGACGGCCGCCGAGTTTTCATCGCCGACCACCGTCGATTCGACTGGGGTCCAATTGGCTGAGGCACCCAAATTGACGGTTCGTTCCAGACGATACCCTTCCTCAGACTTCGGCCAGACCACCCGAAAACCGGTGGCCAAGCGCCTCAGTTGCAATGCCGGTTTCTCAGCGGAGACCGTGAAACGATTGACCACGGCCGGTTGCGCCAACAGCAGCTGATCATTGATCTGGTTGGCCGCATAGCTAGGGAGACCGTAGGTGGTCACCCGCAACGCACGGGTGGCTGAATCAATCTCAAACTCCGTCCAACCATAGGTGAAGGTCGCAACCGACCCTCCGGTCTCAACCCGGAAATCCAGACCTGAATCCTCGAGCCCAAGCGGGGTGTATCCCAAGGGTTGGATCTGAGAATTGACCAATCCGGTGATGGCTTGGTCCTTCTGAACCGGTGTCAGCAAGGCATCGAAGGCGGTCCGATTGGGAAGCTTCAAGGACGCGAGGAACTGGCTCAACAACGTCCCGGATCCCGACGGCACTCCTGCAGCCAAATCCAACACGGTAGGGCCAAACGGCGCATCATACGCGATGGCACCGGTGGTGATCTCCCAGGAGCGCACCGGAATCTGAGGCGCGGCCGGGCTGCCGGGCTGATAAGTCAGATTGTTAATCAATGTCCCGTGGATGTCCGCCGCGATGAACACCACGTTGCGGATGCGGTTGGTGTGGATGAACCCGAGAATATCCGAACGCTCGGCGGCATACCCCTCAAACCGGTCGCTGGCAGCCAACACACCGAGGTTCTGGATGGGTTCAGGGACACCAATGAATTTCCAAATTACTCCGGCTTTTTCCGCGGCCAATAGATCGCTCTTCAGGTCACTGAGTTGAGCTTGTCCGAGCATCGTGCGGCGCGGAAGCGCTTGTCCGGTCAACGGATTGAGATCCATCGACTGCGAGAGGAAAGCACCCACCTGCAAGGCGTTGTTGGGATCCTCGGGAGCGGTCAACTCGGCATCCCGGAACGATCGCGCGTCGAGCAGGAAGAGGCTGGCATCCAGACCGTATCGAGCGGCGCGATACAGCTTGGGTTTGCCATCGGTGCGGGCGACCCCCGGAGTCTGGTAAGTCACATCCTTGAGCGGATTGAACTCGGAGAAGGCTTTAAGACCGTCTCGATAAAGTTGGGTCTCGTTGATGAGCTTACCGGTGGTGTCGAAGCGGGAATCCGACGACACAGCCGCACCGCCCGCGAAATCGTTGATCACCTCATGGTCGTCAATCGTGGTGAAGAGCACCGTGCTTGCCCGAAGGTCCGCCATCGACGGGACGCCTCGCTGATTGCCGAGCACTTCGGCGTGCTTGCGACGAAACTGCTCCAACGTGCGGACCTGGGAATTGGTCACCGCCGGCGACGGCACATCGGCATAAATGGTATCACCCAGATTAACAAAGAAATCGAGGCGGCGGCTGGCCACGTTGCCAATCGACGGATACGGCGCCAATTCACCGCGGGAATCGCCACTGACTCCGAAGCGGAGCCCGACCGAGGCTTGGGGAGCGGGCGCAGTCTTGAAGGTTCCAAAGGCACTGTTCTCAAGCCCATCCAAAACCCGATAGAAGTAGCGGACGCCCGGATTGAGTCCCGTGACGGACACCTTGACCGGAACCTCCGGCTGCAAATTGGTGACGGCACTCGAAAAAACCAACGGATCCAAAGAACTGTTGGTCGAGACTCCGAAACGAAGGACACCCGGCACGAGTGAACGGGTCCACAAAACCACTGAATCAGACGTCACGTCTCCGGATGCCACACCATTGGGCAACGAATTGGTGCGAGCAGCCATCCCGAAGAGGTTCAACCCTTGTTGGCCCCGTTGGAAGATGGTCTGAACCTCGGCAGCCCCGAGCGATCGTCGCCAGACAGCGACATCGTCGATTCGGCCATCCCGAAGGCCCACCGCACCATTGTCGGTGTAGGCCCCCAAACCATCCTGACCAATGTTGACGGCCAGACCCGCGGCCGTGTCGATAGAATCGAGGTCGCCGGAGATCGAGTTGGTGCTCACCGCAGCGCCATCGAGATAGGTGATGGCGACGCCTTGAAGACGATCGAAGACGGTGGCGATGTGATGCCACGCCCCATTGTTCAACGTGCCACCCGGACCATCGTAGTCGCGGCGGCTGCGGCCACCGGCATCGCCGTCGCCCAGGTTCCACTGAAGGCGACCGTTGCCCGCCGTGGCGACCGCCCAGCCCTGATTGCCGCCACTGCGCCAGTCCTTGTTACCAATGAAGGCCGGGTCACCGGTCCAGTTGGTGAACGAAGTCCAAAGCGAGACCGAGAAGCTGATGTCCTTGCCGAACTGAAGATCGGCAGGGGCACCCAGGGAAACGTAGTTGAAGGACGAACCGTTGGTGATCGAGGTCACCGCGATCGCACCACCCGAACGACCCTCGACAAATCGGGGATTGCCCGCGCGGACACCATGATTGCCGCGGCCGGAACGATCGGACGTGTCGTAATCTAGGGGCAGCCACGCGACGAGTGACTCACTGAGGGCCTTTTCCTGGACGTTGGCCCCAAACTGACCCTTGCGGTAAATGCCCAGAATTTCGTCGGAAGTGATCGAACGACGCCAGATAGCCACATCGTCAATGGTGCCATCTACCATGCTCACCGTGCTGTTGTCGGTGTAGTTGCCGCGGCCATCCTGACCGATGTTGGTCGGCAGGCCCGGGCTGACGGTCGTTCCGGTCGTCGGCAACGGTTGGCGATTGATTTCTTTGCCATCCACAAAGGTCACCGCTTGCCCGCCACGTTGGAAGGTCACTGCGACATGATGCCAACTGCCGTCACCCACCAATCCGGGACCACTGTCGTAGTCGCGGCGCTCACCCACCTGCTCGGCATAATTCCATTGGAAACGCCCGTCGGCACCGGTGGCCAGCGCATAGCCGACATTGCCGCCACTGTTCCAATTCTTGTTGGCGATAAACACCGGGTCGCGCTGCCAATTGCTGAACTTCACCCACATGGAGAACGAGAAATCGGCATCCACGCTGAATTCCAAATCGGCCGCCGTTCCGAGCGTCACGTAGTTGAACTCTGAACCGTCGGCTTTCTGGGAAAACCGCAAGGCGCCCTTGCCCACACGGCCCTCAACCAAGGTCGGCAATCCGACCGGGGTTCCATGGTTGTTGCGACCGGACGCATCGCTGAAATCGGTGTCGAAGGTCAGGTGGGTGACCAAGCCCTGGCGAATGTCGTCCACAATGGTCAGCGTCGCCTCCTGGCTTGAGATAGTCTGTCCGTTGGCGGCACGGATTTGCACGGTGTAGCGCCCGGCATCACCCGATTGAACTCGGGCCAGCACCAAGGTCGGTTGTGTGGCCCCGGCAATGAGAGATCCGTTGCGGAACCATTGGTAAGCGATGGGGTTGACGCCGGCCGCACGCACCTGAAACTGGGCGCGGCCGTTGGGTCCCACAGCGACGTTCAGGGGTTGTTCGGCGATCGTCGGTGCCTGTTGGGCGTCGACGGTGATCTCAGCCGAGTCCGTCGCTACACTCGCGACACTGTTGCCGACGACGCAGGTGTACTGGCCTGCATCCGAGGCCTGAACATTGCTCAGATTGAGCACGGCATTGGTCGCTAAAGGGAGATTCACCGAACCACGACGCCACTGGAAGGTGAAGGGGGAGGTTCCGCGGGGGAGCACTCGCAAGGTGAGGCTTTCACCGGCCACGACCGTTGCGGCCGACGGTTGGCGAACCAGAACGGGAGCCGTCGGAGTCGAAACAACCGTCTCAAGCGCCTTGCCAGCCAACCCAGCTTCGTAAATGGCCTTGGACTCTTCGGCCGTCAACACCCGTCGCCAGATTCCCAGATCATCCATCATTAAATCGCTGATCTCTACGCTGTTGCCATCGGTGTACCGACCGGTGCCATCTTGACCCAGATTGACGGCCTGTCCGACCACGGTGTCCACAGTGTTGAGGCTTGCGGAGACATCGCGCTCATCAACCAGCGCCCCATCCAAATAGGTCATCACTTCGCCCGCGCGCAGAAAGGTGACCACCACGTGGTGCCAACGACCATCGTTCAGGGTGCTTCCCGGGCCATCGTAGTCTTTGCGCTGACCCGGTGAACCACCGTAGTTCCACTGAAGACGTCCATCGGTTCCCGTGGCCACCATCCATCCCTGATACTGACCGCTGAGCCAGTCCTTGTTGCCGATGAACGGCGGGTCAAAGATGAACTGTTGGAACTTGGTCCAGAAGCTCAGTGAAAAATCCGTCGAGGTGCCGAAGTTGAGGTCGGCAGGAGCCCCCAACGTGACGTAGTTGAAGCTGGTGCCGTCCTTCTTGAATGAGAGTTGAACAGCGCCCGTTCCGACCTGCCCGGGGCCGTACTGGATGTTACCTACGGCGGTGCCGTGATGGCTTTTGCCGGAGATATCCAGCAAGTTGGAATCAAAGGTGAGGTGAGTCACCAATTGGTCGGTGATGCCTGCCTGCAGGACAGGAACCGACAGCAGGACCGCCAATGCGATGGGGGTGGTTTTCGGGTTCATGGAGTGGAGGTTGAGTTGGAATACGGAGAACAAATCATCGAGGGCTTTCCTGCGGGAGTTCGCCGGTGTACCAGCGATAATCCACCCCCTTGCTGTAGCGGATGGTGGACACGTTGCCGGGTAGCCAAAGTGTGGAGCACTGGCGATTGTGGCGGAACCACTCGAACTCCATCCGGACTCCGGGATAGAGACTGGCCAACCGAACTTTCCATTGGATGAGGCCCTCCTTATAACCCGGAAAGATCCCAAGACTGTCGTCATGTCCCTCCATCCGCTGCTCGGCCGAGTCCTGAGCAAACACGGTCGTCTGGGGGCTTGGGATTTCGCTAATTTTTCGAGGAAGCGTCGGATCGGCCGTGTAGACCGTCCCTGGGTTCAGGGCCACGTAGCGATTAATGCCGTAGGTCGAATTGCGCCAAAACTCGCTCGGATAGGCCAAACCGGTTTCCCGCCACTCGTCGACAATCTTGGCGCTCGGGCAGCGGAAGGCGCGGCGTGCCCCACCAAAGTAACTGACATAGGCTACGCCCCAATAAGAGATAACCCGCTGATTGGGATTTTGAAGATCTAGCAGCGCGTTGTGACTCGGAGTCAGCGTCCACTGCCCATGGTTGGGGACCTGCGGTTTTCCGTCCGAATCGATGTAGTAATGCATCGAGTCTGCATTGTCCTGAGCATACATCGTCGTGCCCAAGGAGACTTGGCGCAGATTGCTCAAACAGACGGCCTGATTTCCCTTCTGCTTGGCACTCGCAAGGGCGGGCAGGAGCAAACCGGCTAGGATCGCGATGATCGCAATGACTACCAGCAACTCAATGAGGGTAAATCCGCCAGATTGCTTCTGGAGAGGCAGACAACGAGCTGAATTCCATGAAGTTCGGGGCACTACTTCAGACTATTCACGCTGAAGTGACGAACAAAACGCCATCAGGTCACAGCGTTAAAAAATCCAGATTACATTCCGTGACAGGGTCATCCGTCTGTCACGGGATTGAATTATTTAACCCAGTTTGTGGCCGATGGATTTCAGGTTGTTGACAAGATTGTTTCGTTTCGACCCACAACCCACACGGCCAGGCAAACTTGAACCCGAGAGGGATCGTTGAGGCAGACTGCGCCCTCGCGGAGGCGAGGCTGTGGCGAACCAGCCAAGTGAAGGGGGTGCCGGCGCACCGCGTCTTGGGCGTAGTCGGCGAAGGTAGCGAACCCGGAGGCCTTGAGCTGGGATCGATTAACGAGTCGGAAAAGTCCATGGCTGCCGGGAGCCACGACCCGCATGAGCTCGAGGGTGAGGCGGCCCATGGTGTAGCGCGGATTAATCTCCACCACGGGCTTGAGCCGGGGGCCTTCGGGTGTTTGGCACACCAGGGCATCGATGCCGACGGGCCCACAAAAACCGATTGCGGCCAACCGTGTTTCGAGCGCCGAGGCGATGACGTCGTACACCCGCCGCAGGAGTCCAGGTGCATCCGGCCAGGAGTTGAAGGCCCGCACCACCCGCGCCGGCGGACGTCGCTCAAAGCCCGGGCTCGCCCCATTGGCGAGGAACTGTCCGCGGTGGTCGTTGAAGAGATCGGTGAAGCCGATGCGTTTCAAGCCCCCGTCCGTCCGCTCTAATTGCACCGAAAAATCGGCCAGGCGTTCGAGCCAAGGTTCCACCACCAGGACTTGACCGGCCTCCAGAGCGTCGGCCATCCAGCGGCGCTGGGTGTCGAGGAGTTCGGGTTCCCAAAGCCGGATGGCATTGGCCCCGGCCAATCCGAGGGCTTGCTTGACGACCAAGCGGTGGAATCCACGAGCCCGGAAATCACTGATGGCTGCTAGGGCTGAGGGCAACTCAGTGACGGGAAGCCCGATTGTCTCGACCGAGCATAGCGCCGGAAAGACCGCCGCGAGTTCCGAATGGATTTCCCCCAAAAACCGCGCACTCCAGGCCTTGGAATACAGCTCGGCGATGCGGGAGTTGAAGCAGTCGTCCGGGCCCCGGTCATCGCCGGTTACTTGCAGGAACAGCGGGCCTAAGCGTTCCAAGCTATCCGGGGCCCAGGCCCAGGGGCGCAGGCCGCCGAGTTTGCGTTGGCCGAGCAAATCGGTGAGCCCATGGCCATGGCCGTTGCCGTGCCCATTGCCCAATCGAACGCCCTCCGGGGCCACCACGAACTCGGGCAGTTCGAAGCCGGCTGATTTCAGGGTCGCCAGAAAGTCCGGGGCCGGAGCCTCGGGCACCACTACCACGTCGTCGCGGCGGGCCAAGAACTGCGGCAGGTGGGCCAGATCGCGGGCCAATTGACGGGCCGGGGCGGCGGGAGTGAATCCGAGGCCGCGGGCGATGTATCCCTCGGCCAGCGGATTGAAGAGGAAGACTTGCGGCGTGCGCCCTTTGGAGCGGGCGAAGAGTTCCAACTGGGCGATGAACTCGGGCTCAAGACCCGCTGCGCGGCGGGCTTCTAGGTTGAACTCCACGCCTTTGGCCCGTTGCGGCGACAGCGGAAAGCGCAGGGAGCCGCAGAACGCGTCCCAATCGCTGGAGCTCGGATCCTTCCACTGGCGGAACCACTTCAATCCGTGGGCTACGTGCCCGATCTCATCGTGCAAGATGCGCTGCAGCAAGGCGGCTGTCTCTAGGTCGCCCGCCTCGGCGAACCCCCGAGAAAAGACACGGGCAAAATCGAGATTGGCCTGCTCGAAGGTGAGGCTCAGGCCGGTGACGAAGTCCATCGGCTGGCGCATCGGGGCCACCGAACGCCAAAAATAGCCGCTAACAGGCAGTTCGCCGAACCGGATGCCGCAGGCCTTCATGCGGTCGAGGTACAGGCGTACGTGTTCCTGCTCCTCGCGCAAGGTGTGCAGGACGCCTCGACGAAAGGCCGGGGGCGCGTCGGGGAAACGCAGGAGCGCCAAAGCCATCAATTCGGTGGCCAGGAGTTCGTGATTGGCGAAGAAGTGCAGGACCTTGCCGCGCCCCGTCTCATTATCCAGTCCGTGCAGGCCCGGAAACTCGGCCTTGCCCGCGGTGCCCGCCTTGTCGGAGCCCGATGGCTTGAAGCGCAATTCGGCCGGTCGGCCCGGTTCGGCGGAAAAATCCCACGCGGGCCCGGGACGCTCGTCGGTGAGCCGTTCTCCGGGCGGGTCGATGAGCTTCTCCTCCAGCGTCGTCGCGCAGAGGATCCGCTCGGCAAACTCGCGCAATTCCACCCCCCAGTTGTCGGCCGAACTGGCCTTCCTGTCCAACGGATAGCCGAGGGAGGTTCGGAACGACGGTAATGGAGCCGCCGACGCCGGAACATTGGAGACACGATTGAGGGAATAGGGAACCTCGCTGTCTCAGGGAGATTTCTCCGAAAGCGCCGCGTCGGTGGGGACGGACCGCTCGGAGATCGGTCCCTACCTCGGAGCAGGGTCGGCACACACGGACCGCTCGGAGATCGGTCCCTACCTCGGAGCAGGGTCGGCACACACGGACCGCTCGGAGATCGGTCCCTACCTCGGAGCAGGGTCGGCACACGCGGACCGCTCGGAGATCGGTCCCTACCTAGTAGCCCTTGCGTTGTGGGGAGGGGTGACGGACATTTTCGGGAGTTCTCAACTATTCCTCATCCATGAAGTCATCTGCATTTTGGAGCCTTGTGGCGGCCGCGGCGTTGCCGCTCCTGCCCTCGAGCCTCGTAGCGCAGGCCCCGGCCACCGGGCCCATTCGCGGGCCGTTCTGGTCCGGCACCGTCATGCGCGGCAAAGGCGTCGCCGCGGCCATGAAAGGCCTGGCCATTAACCTCGGCACCGATCAACGCAGCCACGTGGTCTATGACCTCGACACGCTGCGCTTGTCGGTTGCCTGGACCGGCGAATTCCTCGAATTCGGCAATACCCTGACCAAGATCGAGTGGCCGCCGCCCCCCTCGGTGAAGGGCACGAACATCGTGTTCGACACCGCGATGGGTCCGGGTTGGTCGGACTCCCACGGCAGCATCACCGATGCGCGCAAAGACCACCAAGGACCGCTGCCCAAGGACTGGGCCCACTACGAAGGTCTCTACCTGCACGGTAACCAAGTGGTGCTGAAGTACACCGTGGGCGGTATCGAGGTGCTGGAAAGCCCCTCGCTTGAGGGCTCCACCGATAAGCCAGTCATCGTGCGCACAATCCAGCCGCTCGGATCAATCCGCGGCGGTCAGATCGTCATCGCTTCGGCTCCAGTTGGTGCGGTCGCGAGCAACACCGGGAACAACCACCTGGTGCTGCGCGATGCCGCCAAGGGCACGTCGCTGGCAATCTCGGTCGACTCCGACGTCCAGGGTGCCTTGCAAGTCCGTGACGGCCAGGTGGTCTTCACGCTGGCCAAGGCCCGTGCCGGATCGGCCTTCCGCATCGCCATCGCTTCCGGAGATGCCCTGCCCCCGCTGGCCGGCAAGGCCGCTGACCTCCGCAAGCTGACCCAAGGCGGTCCGGCCCACTGGACCGAGACCGTGTCGACTCAGGGCAAGCTCAACACCGGCGGCGGCGATGGCAGCTACGTGGTGGACACCATCACCGAGCCGTTCCCGAATCCCTATCGGGTGAGCACCTTCCTCGGGGGCTTCGACTTCTTGCCCGACGGACGGGCGGCGGTTTGCACCTTTCACGGCGACGTGTGGATCGTCTCGGGCATCGATGAGAAGCTCGAGAAGCTCACCTGGAAACGCTTCGCCTCGGGTCTGTTTCAACCGCTCGGACTCAAGGTCGTGAAGGGTGAGATTTATGTGGCCGGCCGTGACCAAATCACCCGGCTCAAGGACTTGAACCGGGACGGCGAGGCCGACTTGTACGAGAACTTCAACAACGACACGGTCGTCACGCCCAACTACCACGAGTTCGTCCTCGATTTGCACACCGACTCGAAGGGCAACTTCTACTACGCCAAGGGCGCGCCGTGGGAACCCAGTGTGACTTCACCCCATCAGGGCACCATTCTCAAGGTGTCGCCCGATGGAAAGCACATGGAAGTCTTCGCAACCGGCTTGCGGGCCCCGAACGGCATGACCGTCGGACCCGACGATACGGTGCTGGTGGGCGACAACCAGGGCCATTGGATGCCCTCCTCGAAGCTGAACTTGGTCCGCCCCGGTTCCTTCATGGGCATGGTTCCGGCCGCCCAGCGCGAGCTCACGCTCAAGTACCCGGATGGCCGCGAGATTCGCGTCAATCCGAGCGATCCCGAGGCCCGCAAGGCCAACAAGCTCAAGGGCTGGGACAGCGCCATGCCCGTTCCCACGGGTTATGACGAGCCCATCGCGTGGTTACCCATGCGCTGGGACAACTCCAGCGGTGGTCAGGTGTATGTCACCAGCGACAAGTGGGGGCCCTGGAAGGGTTCGCCGCTGTTCATGAGCTACGGCAAGTGCCTGCTGTACGGCGTGGGCATGGACACCGTTGGCGGTACCACCCAGGCCTCGCTGGTGCCCTTCGGGCTCAAGTTCCAGAGCGGCATCATGCGCGGGCGCTTCAGCCCCAAGGACGGCCAACTCTATCTGTCCGGCCTCAAGGGCTGGCAGAATGCGGCCACCCGCGATGGCGGGTTCTTCCGCGTCCGCTACACAGGTCACCCGGTCCACACGGCCCTCAAGGCCCACGCGGCCAAGAACGGGCTGAAGATCACCTTCAGCACCCCACTCAAAACCGAAGTGGCCCAGGATGCGGCCAACTACTCCGTGGAACTCTGGAACTACCGCTATAGCGGCGGCTACGGCTCCCCGGAACTGTCGGTCAAGAACCCCGGCAAGGACGGGCACGACAAGCTAGAAGTGAAGTCAGCGACCTTGTCCGTGGACGGCAAGAGCGTCTTCCTGGCTATCGACGGTCTCACCAAGGCCGATCAGTACAGCGTGAAGTTCACGCTCAATGCGGCCGACGGCGCGGAGATGCGCTCAGAGATTATCGGAACCATTCACAAACTGGGGGATTCGATCATCGCGTTCCACTGACCAGCAGCGTCGGAATCGAAGCCGGCAATGCCCTCACCGGGGCTTGCCGGCTTTTTCGTGTACAACACCCTCGCCCTGTAAGCACTGAGGTCGGGTCGATTCAGGCCTCCGACGTGCTCGAAGCAATCATGCGTGGGCGACGATCCCGCAGAGGCAGCCAGAGCTTGAAGGTGGTGCCCTTGCCCACGGTGCTTTCCAGTTCGATGCGGCCGCCATGGTCACGGATGATGCGCTGGACGATGAGCAAGCCCAGGCCCGTCCCCTTATTCTTGGTGGTGTAGAACGGCTCGAAAATACGGTTCAACTGCTCGGGTGGGATGCCTGGACCTGTGTCGCTGACCGTCATCCACACTGCCTCCTGCGTAGAACCACTGCGCACGGTGAGGGTTCCCTGCGGCGGCATGGCCTGCATGGCGTTCTTGATGAGGTTGACGAGCACCTGCTTGAGCTGGGCCGGGTCGAAGAGGACCGGTGGTAGGCTAGAGGCCAGTTCGCTGACCACTTTCAGTCCTCGATCTTCGAGCTCTGGCCGAAGTAGGGCCAGGGTCTCCTGCCCCGTGTCATTGAGGGAGCCGGCCTGAAGCTTGGGCACCGACGGACGAAGCGCCTGGAGGAACTCGGTGATGATGTAGTCGAGCCGATCGATCTCGCCGGTCGCCACACCCAGGAAACCCCCGAGCCGATCGACCGCCTCCTTCAAATCCGGCACGCCGTCGATGCGCTGAAGCTTGCGCACTTCGCGGGCCATGAGTTGAAGATGAATGTGCAGCGCATTGAGGGGATTGCCGATCTCGTGGGCCAGGCTGCCGGCCAAGAGGGTCAGCGCATGAACCCGTTCGGCCTCGACCGCCTCAGAAGTGGCCTGCCGAGCTTCGGTGGCATCATTGAGCACGAGGACGAGTCCAGAACTCCCCGGCGCCGCACCGTCGAGGGGTCGGACGTTCAGGCGGATCAACCGATGCCGGGGGTATTCCACCTCGAACTCGGTCCGAAACATTCCGTGGCCACCGGCTCGGTCGAGGGCGGAGATGTGGGCCCAGTCCAAATCGGGCAGGTAACGCGTGACCGGTTCTTCTTCGGCGGTCTCCGGCGGAATGCCCAGCATGCGGGTGGCCATGAGGTTGAAGTACACCATGCGTCCCTGGTCGTCGGTGACGATGATTCCAGAGTCGATGGTGTTGAAGAGGCTCTCGAGGAACTCCCTCTCCTTGGCCAACCGTTGCACGACACTCTGAAGACCACTGGGATCGAAGCGTCCGAGATGCCCCAGGGCCTTGTCGAGGAAGCCGGATTTGACCCGGTTGCGCCTATTCAGAGCCATCGCTTTTGCCGGAAGTAGATAAAGGTGAACCCGGTGGTGATGAGGGTCAGCACGATGGCGAAGACGTAGCCATGGGGTTGATCGATCTCGGGCATGCCCTTGAAGTTCATGCCGTACCACGAGGCGATGAGGGTCATCGGCGTCGTAATAATGGTGATCATGGTGAGCACCTTCACGATCTCGCTGGTCCGATTGGCCGACATGTTGAGGTAAATCTGGAGGATGCCCGAGAGAGAATCCATGTACCCGTGGGCCAGTTCGCCGATATGAAAAAGCCCGTCGTACACGTCGCGGTAGTAGGGCACCAAATGGGCTCGAATCAGCTTAAACTCACCCCGAGCAAAGCGCTGCAGCACCTCGCGCTGCGGGCCGATAATTTGGATGAGATGCAGCACTTCTTTCTTCACCTTGAGGATTTGCTGCAACGTGGCCGGATCGGGTCGTTCGAGCACCTCGGTCTCGAGGTCGGCGATTTCCATGCTGAGCTCCTCCAGGGCTGGTTTGTAGTTGTCGACCAGCGAATCGAGCAGCGCATGGGCCACACGATCGGGCGCACGCGCCACGTGGACCGTGCTGCGCAAGCAACGCTCCTCGATGACGGCAATGCTTCGCAGCGGCACCGTGTGGTAGGTGACCAGGAAGTTCTTCCCGAGGAAGAAGTTCAACTCACTGGTCGCGAAGGCCCCGTCCTTGCGGCTGTAGTCCACGGCGTGGATGACCATGAACAAGTAGGGATTAAAACGGTCGTCCTCCTTGGGTTCGTAAGTCTCGACCTTCGGCGAAGGGCTCACGTTGATGCAGTCCTCCACTGAGAGTGGATGGAAGTGGAACACACCCTCCAACAACTTACGGGTGTCTTCCGGGGACGCGTCCTCCAGATCCACCCAAAGGAAGAGATTGGTGTCCGCCAAGAGGGTCGGCATCAGGAACAAATCGATGTCCCGTGAATGGAGCCGTCCGGCGGTGGTGAAGGCGAACGAGCGGATCATATCGGTCGACTGCAAAGCTACTGTGTCGGAAGCCGGCGGCAAAGCGGGGAAACACGGCCTTTGAGCCCGAGCCTCGCTTCAATCTAACCGGGCTGCGCAATGAATTTCAGGCCTCAGACAACGGTATTTTATGCCTTTTTTCGAGGCGACTGGAAGGGGCGTCGCCGAGAGCGCACCGCAGCAAGATTTCAGCCCCTCGATTTGATCGTTGAAAAACGACTTTACAAGGGCTGACTTCCGCACGTTTACAATCGTAACAAACGCGAGTTTCTTTGGGTTTAACGAGAACGTAGTTTTTTGTGGAGAAGCGGCTTGTAACCACAAGATATGGGGGTAAGTTCTTCCTCCGCCCCAACCCGTTGGGCCGGGAACAACTGAAGCGAAGCCAAAGAAAACGAATTAAAACCCGTTTTTTCGGCTGAAATCAGACGTTTTCAGCGAATCAGTTTACCCCAAGTGGAAACCCAAGTGGGAGTGGCCTGATCCGTCCAAGACATTCAACCCAATATTTAATCCTAGAATCCCCTATCCTGGCTATGCTCGACGCCCGCGATTCCGTCGTTTCATCGGCCCCGGCTTCCTCCCGCCGGTCGGCAAAGAACAAGGCTACCGTTAAGGCCAACCTCCGAGGCTCGTCGTCTAAGGCGTCCGCGCCCAAGGCTTCCAAGTCCTCTTCGGGCAAGTTGCCCATTCAGAGGGTCTTCAGCGACGCAAAGATCAAGCCATTCGACCAAATCGAATGGGACCGCCGCACCGCAGAGATCACTGATGATTCAGGTAAGACAATATTCAAACAAGAAGGGGTTGAGGTTCCGAAGAATTGGTCCGTTTTGGCCACCAAGGTGGTGTGCTCCAAGTATTTCTATGGAGATCCGGCCAAGGCGGAGCGGGAAAAGTCGGTCAAGCAGCTCATCCATCGGGTGACCCGGACTATCGCGGACTGGGGTGTGGCCGACGGCTACTTCAGCAAAGAAGACGGAGAGGTGTTCTACGACGAGTTGACCTGGCTGTGCGTCAACCAATACGGGGCCTTCAATTCGCCCGTCTGGTTCAACGTAGGGCTTTATCACCAGTACGAGGTCGGTAAGGACAGCGATCGGGGCAACTGGTTCTGGGACCGCAAGGCCAAGGTGGCCCGCCGCGCCCCCACCCAGTACGAGTACCCGCAGGCCAGCGCGTGCTTCATTCAGTCGGTCCAAGACAACATGGAGAGCATTATGGAACTGGCCTACTCAGAGGCCATGCTCTTCAAGTACGGCTCTGGCACCGGCACCGACCTGACCCCGATTCGCTCCAGCCGCGAGAAGCTTTCCGGCGGCGGACGTCCGTCCGGTCCAATGAGCTTCCTCAAGGTCTATGACCAGGTAGCCAACGTGGTGAAGTCCGGCGGCAAGACCCGTCGTGCCGCCAAGATGAACACCATCCGCGACACCCATGGTGACGTGGAGGAGTTTATCACGGCCAAGGCCAAAGAAGAAAAGAAGGCCTGGGCCCTCATTGAGCAGGGCTATGATGGCTCGTTCAACGGCGAGGCCTACGGTTCGGTGATGTACCAGAACGAGAACCTCTCGGTGCGTGTTTCCGACTCGTTCATGCAGGCGGCGATCGACGGTAAGGAGTGGTGGACGCTCTCCACCGTGACCGGCAAGCCCCTCGAGAAGAAAGACGCCTCCCGGTTGCTCGACCAGATCGCCGAAGGCACCTGGGTTTGCGGCGACCCGGGTCTGCAATACGACGGCGCGATCCAGAAGTGGCACACTTGCAAGGGCACTGAGCCGATTCACTCGACCAACCCCTGCTCCGAGTACGTGTTCCTCAACAACACGGCGTGCAACCTCGCTTCCCTGAACTTGATGAAGTTCAAGAAGACCGACGGGCAGTTCGACATCGAACGCTTCAAGGCCGCAGTCCGCATTTACATCACGGCTCAGGAGATCCTGGTGGACAACGCCAGCTATCCGACCCAGATGATCGCCGAGAACTCCCACGTGTTCCGCACACTGGGTCTGGGCTATGCGAACCTCGGTTCCCTCATCATGAGCTACGGCCTGGCCTACGACTCCGACGAGGGTCGGGCACTGGCTGGTGCCCTCACGGCCATCATGACCGGACATGCCTACGAGCAGAGCGCCGACATGTCGGCCATCCAAGGCGCCTTTCCGGGCTACCATGACTCCTCTTGCGGAGGCGTCGCCAAGACGACGGCTAAAGACAACGTGGCCAGCACCCTCGAGGTGGTTCAACAGCACCGCGACGCCGTGGAAGGCATCCAAGCCAGCCGCGAATTCGCCTACCTGAAGGACGAGGCCCGCCGCACCTGGGACCGCGCCATCGCCCGGGGCCGTGACGTGGGCTACCGCAATGCGCAAGTCACTGTGCTCGCCCCCACCGGAACCATCGCCTTCCTCATGGATTGCGACACCACCGGCGTGGAACCCGATATCGCCCTCGTGAAGTACAAGCTTCTGGCGGGCGGCGGCATGCTCAAGATCGTCAACCGCACCGTGCCGGAGGCCCTCCAGCGCCTGGGTTACTCGCCCAGCGCCATCTCCGCCATCGAGAAGCACATCGAGATTCAAGACACCATCGAGGACGTGGTCAGTGACGACGGGGTTGTGATCGCCTCGGGCCTCAAGGCCGAACATTTGTCAGTCTTCGACTGCGCCTTCAAGCCCTTCAAGGGCCAGCGAAGCATTCACTACAAGGCGCACTTGAGCATGATGGGTGCAGCCCAACCGTTCATCTCCGGAGCCATCTCCAAGACGGTGAACATGCCCAATAACGCCACCACGTCCGAAATCCGGAGCGCCTACGTGGATGCCTGGAAGATGGGCCTGAAGTGCGTCGCCATCTATCGCGACGGCTCCAAGCGCTCGCAACCGCTCAACACCAAGCGCACCAGCGAAGGTGGCGACAAAACCGACGCCGCCGGTGGCGAAAACGCTTCTGAGCAGACAAAAACCCTCGAAGCCCGCATCGCCGAGCTGGAGACTGAGTTGGGCTCGCTGCGCGAAAGTGCAAGGCACCCGATCCGTCGCCGTCTGCCCGACACCCGCATGGCCGTGAACCACAAGTTCGACGTGGCCGGCCACGAGGGCTACCTGACGGTGGGTCTCTTCGACAACGCTCAACCCGGCGAGTTGTTCGTCACCATGGCCAAAGAAGGTTCGACCATCGGTGGCCTCATGGATTCGGTCGGCGCCCTGACCAGCATGTCGCTCCAGTACGGCGTGCCGCTGGAGGCCTTGGTCAAGAAGTTCGCCCACCAGCGCTTCGAACCCAGTGGCTTCACCCGCAACCCGGACATCCGTCAGGCCAGCTCCATCATCGACTACGTGTTCCGTTGGATGGCCTGCCAGTTCATTCCCGGTTATCGCGAAGCCAATTCGCCCAATGCCGGCCAAGCCGAACTGCCCATGCCCACCATGGCAGCGGAACTAAAAAAAAAGATAAACCGCCCGGTCAGTGATTTGGCCTTAGCCGACGAGGCCGAGGGGTCGCTGATGCTCAAGGTCAGCGCCACCACGACCACCAGTGAGGGTATCGCCTCGGCAGCGGCGGCCGGCCACATGATCGCCGCGTCCCTGACAGCGACGATCCAGAACCAGAAGGACGCGCCGCCGTGTCCGAAGTGCGGGCACATCGCGGTGCGCAACGGCGCCTGCTACAAGTGCCTCAACTGTGGTGAGAGCCTCGGTTGCTCGTAGTCGGCCCTACACGGGGCTAAGAGCCTGACAGGCCTGACAGGCCGGGAAGTGTGATCCACAGTGATCAACGCTTCCCGGCCTTTTTCGTGCTCGGGCATCCCCTTCTCGGTCGCAACCTCCGCGTCACCTATTCATCACCAGACTGTTGGATGAACTGCAGACGACCGCCGAATAGAGTCCTTAAGTGTGGCGTCCTCAAAAACCTTCCAAACCGACTAGAAAACGAGCCCGGATCGTCGGGTTCACGCTGATCGAGTTGCTGGTGGTGATCGCCATCATCGCAGTGCTGGCCTCCATGCTGCTTCCGGCCTTGTCGGGGGCGAAGTCCAAGGCCCAAGGCATCGCCTGTCTGAACCACTTGCGCCAGTTGGGGGTGGCCCTCCACCTGTACACCAACGACAACTCCGACGGTTTCCCTCCCATTCAGGCGCGCATCCCCAACGGCGAATCCAGCTGGCGCGCTTACCTTTACCCCAATGTCGGCCAGAACCCGAGGGTCTACGACTGCCCAGCCGAAAAGAACGATGTCTACGCCAGCGCCAAAACCCGGCCGAATTCGCGGCCCAGTCCCTGGGTGATCGGCCAATTGACGCCCGGCGAGATCGAGATCCCCAGCGGCCTAGCGGCCGTCAATGTCCACTGGCTCTCGGGAGGGGCCCAACCGCCCTTCGGCCGGCCGGCCGGGTATGAAAACAACCTGTGCCGGTGGGGAATGGTGGAGGCGGCCTCGCAGTTAATCCTGTTCGGGGACGGCCACAGCGACGTGTACGGGGTGTGGCCCTCAGACCGTTGGTGGATCTGGAAGGAACTGGGCGACGCCAACCAACCGGGCTTCAACCGGCTGGCCCAAGGCGACAAGGGTGCGGTGCGGCATCAGCGCCGTTCCAACTACGCCTTCGCCGACGGAAGCGCGCGCTCACTCGATCCAGGCCGCATTCCCTGCAACACCAACGAGTGCTGGTGGTCGGCCAAGGCCGATCCCCACTGACATGCCCATGGCCACTCCGAAAAATCTCCGGCTCATCGGAGCCGCTGTGGCAGCGGCCGCGGCCCTGGCACTGCTGTTCCGGACCTGGTCGTCCGACACCGGCGGACCCCGGGGATTCTTCTACGACCTGAGCGCCGGACGGCTCTTCGAGGGCCCCATCGATGCCATCCCCCCGGTCGCCGGTGTCGATGGTCCCGATGCCGACGGCTACCGCGCGGTGATCGTCTCGGTGAGCGGCAAGCCCGAGGAACGGTCCTCGTGGCGCGTGGCCTACATCGAGCGCTACTCGCCCGAGTTGCAGCGGCAGATGGAGCAGGCCCGGCAGGGAGGACCCTCCCCCACAATCCCGCGCTCGGAAGCCCAGGCCCACCGCTGGGTGCGCCGGACCAACGACACCGAATGGGTTGCCATCGCCTCCGAGGCCGGCCTGCGGATCGTCACCGAATGGGCCCAACCCGGGCCCGACGGCATCACGCCGGTGGTCTGCACCCCATAGGGTTCCGCGATCACGAACTCCCGACCTCACCCCCCATCTTCCCTGTGAACCAACCTCACCCTGAACTCCTGAACTCCTGAACCTGAATTGAACCCATGAAACCATCCCCATCCTCCCGGTGCCCGCAACCTGGGCGACTCCCGAAGGCCGCGCTCCTGGCCTGCCTGCTCGGCAGCCAAGCCCTCACAGCGCAATCCGTCGTCACCAGCCTTGAGAACTACTTCCCGGGCGAGGCCATCTCGGTGTCCTTCGCTGGAGGTCCTGGCAATTCCAAGGACTGGATCGGCGTCTATCCCGAAGGCGTGACCCCGGGCTCGACCGGCTCGACCATTTGGAACTACGTCAACGGCACACGCACTGCGGGAGCCGGTCTCCGCGAGGGCTCCATGACCTTCGGCTCAGGCCTGAACCTCGGCGGCGTCTGGACCGCCTACCTTCTGGTCAACGACGGATACACGGTGGTGACCAACGTCTCCTTCAATGTCATCGCGCCGACGGCTCCGGCAGTACGCCCCTCCGCCAACCGGTACGCCCCCGGGCAGACCATCAACGTCGGGTTCACCAACGGTCCCGCCAACCCGAAGGACTGGATCGGCGTCTATCCCGAAGGCGTGACCCCGGGCTCGACCGGCTCGACTATTTGGAACTACGTGGATGGAACTCAGGCGGGCAACGCAGGCAAGGCCAGCGGTTTGATCACCTTCCAAAAAGGCCTCACCGCCGCCGGCAACTACCGCGCCTACCTGCTGGAGAACGACGGATACACGATCCTCGCCAGTGAGCCCATCACCGTGGCCGTCCCAATCATCAGCGGGGCGAGCGTGGTTTCCACGAGCCCGGCCCCCGACTCTACCGGAGTGGCGCCCAACGCCCCTTACCGGGCCGAACTGACCAACGGCATCGCGCTCGAGTCGATCCGCCTGTCGTTGAACGGCAAAGCCGCAGCGGCCATCGTGACCGGCACCGCCCAACAAGCCTCGGTGACCTTCATCAACGCACTGTTGCTGGCCCCCGCCTCGTCGAACGTCTATGTGCTGTCCTTCTCGGACACCGGTGTCCCGGCCAAGACCTTCAACCTCACCAATGCGTTCCAGGTGGCCAACTACCGCAACATCGAACTGCCCGCGCCTTTGGTGTTCGAGAACTTCGATGCGATTCCCGAGGGACAGGTGCCCGCCGGTTGGACGCGCAAGTCTTACGTCGAGATCGCCAATACCGAGCTCGACTTCGGCAACCTCGGCTCCGCGGCGTATGCCGATTGGACCAGCGTAGATGCCTCGCGGTTCAACGGCAGCTTCGTCACCTACAACAATCCCGAAAACCCCGCTGACTGGGGGACGGACTACCAACGGGTGAACGTGATCAACCCGGCCAACGTGGTGAACGGACAAATCCTGAATGAACCGCTGGCCAAGGGTCGTTTCCTCTTCAGCACCTCGGGATATTCGATCGGCCGCAGCCAGGTGATGCACATTACGACGCCCGATTACAACCTCTCGGGTCGCACCAACGTGCAGTTGGCCTTCAAGAGTCTCTGGGAGCAGAACCAAGACAGTATCGGAGCCGTGGAATATTCCATCAATGGGGGAGCCCAGTGGCTGCCCTTGGTGTACCTCATGGATGAAGCGGACCTGGTCAAAGCGGAGGACGGATCCTTGGACGCCGAGGCCACCCTCAACAAGGAACATGGCGACCTGGCCAACTACACCGACGACGCTGGAACTATCATCGGCGGCACTTACGGTGCCTTCGTCGGTGTTCCGATCACCGCCAGCTTGGCCCCGTTCATCCAGGGCCGCGTCAATGACAACCGCGTCGAGTCCAAGCGCTACGAGCTCTTCCGTGTGAGCAGCGCCGACAACCAGGCCAAAGTGCGCTTCCGCTTCACCCACGCCGGCACCGACAGCTGGTACTGGGGCATCGACGACTTCGGCCTCTACGCCGGCGCTGCTTCGACCACCAACACTCCGTCCGAACCGGCCAAGCCGTTCGCCTTGCTGGACATCAACAACAAGGTGGTCTCGACCGTGGTCACCAACGCCGACGGATCGTTCACCCTCACGGCTGGAGGCGGTGATACTTGGGACAATGCCGACTCCTTCTCCTACTTGCACCAGCTGCGGAGCGGTGACTTCGACGTGCGCGTCCAAGTACTGTCGGTCGAAGCCGACGATGCTGCATCGACTCAAAAGAGCGCCAAGGGCGCCTTGCACATCCGAGCCAATCTGACCCCGGGCAGCCCGAACATTCAGCTGAACGCCAGTCCCATCGCGGGTGCCAATTACGTGGAGACGATTTTCCGCCCCGTCCAGGACGGCGGTACTGATGATCCTCCGAGCGGCTCCGTCAAGGTGGATGGTGGCCCCTACGAGGGTACTTACCGCCCGAATGAGGGCGACTTGTTCCCCCTCTGGCTCCGAGCCCGCCGCGAACGCAATTTGTTCCAGACGTTCGTTTCCGCCAACGGCATCCAATGGAAGGTCGTCGCCGAGTACCAAATGGACAGCTTCCCGACCAATGTCTATGTCGGTCTGGGCGCCGTGGCACACATCGGCTCCAACGAGGATGCGGCCAACCGCGTCAGAGCCAGCTTCAAGAGCTTTGGAAACACTCCTCTGCCCCCCGCGGCGACGGTGTCAGGCGCACCGGCCGGCACCAATTCTCCCGGCACCTACCCGGACCGCACGGTCACGGCCGTGAACTGGCACATCAGCCTCCCGACCGACGGCGTTGGCTACACCGCCGATAAGACCCAGAGCGGCCCCATCGTTTGGAACACGGGCGGTTTCGGAACCATTTCCCGTGACTTGCTCTTGAGCATCAACGGAGAACAAGGACCCCTGCCCTTCGGCATCGCCCGTTATGCGGCCGGCGCCCTGGACTTCGGTATCGGCGTGCGCGATGCAACAGCAGCCCAGGAGAACCTCGGGCCTTATTCGAACCCCACCCGCCAACGTTATGGGGCACCGGAAGCCAGCGTGCCCTCGGCGCAATCTTGGTTCCCCTCGCCCAAACACGGCGTTCTGGTGACCTCCACCCGCAAGGTGGGATCGCTTCAATGGAATGACGGTGCGGCTCCATTCTACGCCCACGCCTTCATGGCGGTGGACGGCTCGAGCACCCGCCATTTCAACATGGACGACGGATCCTTCGGGGGCGGCGACTTCTATCTGCGTATGGCCAAGTTGGCTGACACAGCCGCCCACCCCAACGCCCAGGCTAATAGCGCCGGCGGTTTCCAGCGCGCGGCCTTCGACAACTCGGTGGCCTGGTTCCCCTACTCGCAGGGATGGAAGGCGGGTTATTTCGCCGACGCTTCCGGAGGTGCCAAGGGCCGCTGGAGCCGAGCCTTCTCGCACAGCGCCGCTGCGGGCGAAGGTTCGTTCGTCATCGACCGTCAAATCTCCGCGGCACTCCTCCGCTGGGAAGACCTCGGCGGAGAGACCTTCGGTGGTCTGGCCACGCTCACCTTGCCTGAGGTGAACTCGAAGAACGACGGCTTGCTGTTCCTGACCGGCAACGACGACGGCACCGCCAGAGGTCCCCAGGTCAACTGCTTGCCCACCGCTGACGGCAAGGGCTGGACCGTGGCCGTCCGCTCGGTCGAAGAGAACAAACAAGATCCGGCAACTTACGCGGCCACCGACAAGTGCGAGTTCTCCTTCGTCTATGTCCCCTTGAGTGCTGGCAACCTGATTGGCGGCGAAATCGCCGGATCTAGTGGCGCAACCACTCGCAAGGCCGGTCAATTCACCTCCACCCGACTGGCAGCCGGCAAGTACCGCCTCCAGATTCCGGGCAAGAGCGGCAAGGATGGCATGCTCATCCTGCAATCCGTGGGACAGCACCCCTCCAACGCCAGCCTCGTGGATAACACCACGTTGGCCTATGAGGCGACCGCCGATGGCTTCGTAGTCGAAGCCCGTGCCTTGAATCCCGCTGCCGATGCCACGCCCGGCAGTGTGTCACTGCGGGACGCGAGCTTCTACTTCGCCTGGGTTGACTTCGTCACCCCGCTCACCCCCACGGCCGTCGTTCCCACGACCGCTCCGGTCCTCTCGGTCAAGACCGCTGGTGCCCAGTACCTCATCTCGTGGCCGAGCTCGGTCACCGGCTATGTGCTGGAATCGGCCACCTCGCTCACACAGTCGGTGTGGTCGACCGTCACTGGAGTCTCCGGCAACTCGGTCAGCATCCCTGCTGATTCGGCCAGCCGGTTCTTCCGATTGCGCAAACCCTGATTGGTTCCTTTGAATCAAGAAGGTGTCCGTTAGTACAAGGGCCGGGGCATCCACCCCGGCCCTTCTTGCGTCGCGAGGGTTGCGACTTCAGCGAATTCCAAATTCACCATTCAACCCCAGTGCCATGAAACGCCCTCGAACCATTCACCAGCTCATTCGGCAAACGCTCTGGGTGTTTTGGATACTGGGCACGTCCGGGCTGGAAGCTCAGACTTGGCAAGCAATTCCCGGAGGGCGCCAACGGCCACTGGTCGTACCTAAAGAAGGCGGTACAGGGTTCAAAGCAGTCCCCTCGGCACGCAGCGGGATTCTGTTCACCAACTCGCTCGACGGGATGCGGGCCATCACCAACCAGATTTTCCACAACGGCTCTGGTGTTGCAGCAGGCGACATCGACGGGGACGGACGTTGCGATCTCTACTTCGGAAACATCGAGGGCGGCAATCGCCTCTATCGCAACCTCGGGGATTGGCGATTCGTAGACATCACGACCACCGCGGGCGTGGGCTGCAGGGGGCTACCAACCACCGGAGTGGTCCTCGCCGATGTCGACGGCGACGGCGATCTGGACCTAGTGGTCAACACGATCGGCTTCGGCACTCGACTCTTCGTTAATGACGGACACGGCCAATTCCAGGACACCACCGAGCAGGCTGGACTGGACAGGGCCTCGGGTGCCATGTCGGTCTCCCTAGGCGACATCGACCGGGACGGCGACCTAGACCTCTACGTGGCCAATTACCGAAGCACCACGCTGCGCGATGAACCCGATACCCGCTTCCGCCTGAAGCGCGAGGGCGCAGCTACGATCATCACCGCCGTCAACGAACGCCCGGTGACCGAGCCCGACTTGGTGGGCCGATTCAGCTTTGATCCATCCACTGGAATCGTCGAGCACGGCCAACCCGATGTGTTGTACCGGAACAACGGTCGTGGGGTCTTCAGCCGGGTGCCCTGGAACCAAGGCGACTTCGTCGACACGCAAGGCCGACCCTCGGCAGTTCCTTTTGATTGGGGACTTTGCGGTCTCTTGCGCGATCTCGACGGGGACGGCAGTCCCGATCTCTATGTTTGCAACGACTTCGCCTCACCGGATCGGGTGTGGATGAACCGTGGCGATGGACGCTTCAGGTCCATGCCAGACGCGGCCATTCGGACCACGAGCCGATTCTCGATGGGCGTCGACGTCGCGGACATCGACCGGGATGGCGACGACGACATCCTCGTCCTCGACATGCTCAGCCGCGATCACCGCCGGCGTCAGGTGCAAACCGGCAGTGGCAAGGCTCCGATGGTCGAAGGCAATTCGGAGCGCGCCCAAGTGATGCGCAACACCCTGCTGCTGAACCGAGGCGACGGATCCTACGCCGAGATCGGCCAACTGGCCGGTATACACGCCTCAGAGTGGTCGTGGACGCCTCGGTTTCTCGACGTGGATCTGGACGGCTACGAAGACCTGCTGGTCTCTAATGGCAATTTGCGGGATGCCCAGAACGTGGACTTCATCCGAGAGGTGGAAAACCTCAAAAGCGATCGGCGCCTCTCCCGCCTGGAGAGACTTCAACTAAGGGCCCGATTTCCACGATTGGACACACCGAACTGCGCATTCCGAAACACAGGCCGATTAGGATTCGAAGAGGTGGGCCAAGCCTGGGGGTTCGATGTTGCAGGAATCTGCCCTGGAATGGCGGTGGCCGACCTGGATAACGACGGCGACCTCGATGTGGTGCTCAACCAACTCGACGGACCCGCTGTCTTGTTACGCAACGATTCAATCGCAACTCGCCTAGCAGTGCGGCTGAGAGGGCAGAAGGGCAACAGCCAGGGTATCGGCGCAAAGGTCTTCTGCCTGGGAGGGCCCGTCTCTCAGAGCCAGTCCATCACCTGCGGCGGTAAATACCTTTCCGCAGACGAAGCATTACTAGTTTTCGCTGCTGGCAGCCCAACCAACCGTATGAAGCTCGAGGTCCATTGGCCCAGCGGGCACCGCACGCAATTCGATCAGGCGCAGCCCAATACCCTCGTTGAACTCGAAGAACCGGTCGGCTCTGCACCGGCACGCCCCATGATTAAGACCTCTCCAGAACCCCTTCTTCGGGAAGTGCACCTGACGCAGGGTTGGACCCATCCGGCTGAAGCGGCCGAACGCGAATCCGCTCAGTTGCTGATGCCCCGCCGTTCGGGCAACTCAGCACCGGGGGTCGGTTGGTTTGATTGGGACCGAGATGGCTGGGAAGACCTGATCATCGGGGCAGGAAACCGGGGCGCACCCGCCTTTTTCCGCAACCTCGGTAAAGGTGGTTTTCAGGCAGTTTCCACGCCCAACGACGAAGGATTGCGATCTAGGACGCCCGGCCTGTTGGGCTGGCCGACGCCGACGGGGCCTTCAAAATTGCCTGCCCATTCTGGCCCAATGGCCCGAGGCGATGTGGATGGGGATGGCGATCTCGATCTTTTCGTCGGCGGTACGGCGATCCCAGGCCGTTATCCGGAGGCGACCGCATCGCTCCTTTTTATTAATGAGAACGGCCAGTGGACTCCCGCCACGGGTTACGACGGCCTGCTAAAGGGAGTGGGTTTGGTGAATGGCGCCGTGTGGTCCGACCTCGACGGCGATGGATTTCCGGAACTGTCGCTGGCCCGCGAGTGGGCTGCCCCAGCGATCTTCAAAAACCGTCGCGGGCGTCTCGAAAGCAACTCGGCTGACTGGAATCTCAATGCATTCTCCGGGTTGTGGACCGGAATAGCCGCCGGAGACTTCGATGGCGACGGCCGCATGGATCTGGCCATGGGCAACCGGGGACGCAACCACCGCTGGAGCGCCTCGACCGAGAATCCCCTCCAACTCTTCTTTGGGGATCTTCGCGGAGACGGTTCGGTGGAATCCATCGAGGCGTATCGAGACCCGGCGTCGGGGCATTTGGTGCCATGGTTGACTTTGGATGAACTGGGCATGGCCTTTCCATCAGTGCTGCAGCGATTCCGCCGGGCCGAGGACTATGGCCGGGCCCGGCTTCAGGACATCCTGGGCGAGAGTTTCCAAAGCATGAAATCGCTCGAGATCACGACTCTTGATTCCATGGTCTTCCTCAATCGAGGTTCCTCGTGGGAGGCTCATGTATTGCCCATCGAAGCCCAATTCGCCGCGGTTTACGGAGTGGCAGCCGGCGACCTGGATGGGGATGGCCGAATCGATTTGCTACTCAACCACGGTTCCTGGCCTACCGACTCGGACATTGGTGGTCACCATGCCGGGTTGGGGTTGCTCTGCCTGGGTGAGGGTCGCGGCACCTTCCGGGTCCTGTCCGCCGATGAGGGCGGGCTGCGGATTCCCGGCGAGGGACGAGGCCTGGCCCTGGCGGACTACGACCACGACGGTCGCTGGGACGTGGCCGCTGGACAGCGTGAAGGACCCCTGCTGCTATTTCGAAACCACCAAGCCCGACCGGGTTTACGGGTCGTCCTCGAAGGAGGGACAGGAAACCCCGACGGGGTGGGCGCTCAGGTGCGACTGCGGGGGCGCAGCGGCTTCGGCCCCATGTCGGAGATCCACGCCGGCAGCGGGCACTACTCCCAGAACGCCACCACCTTGGTGATGACGCTCCCGGAGCCCTGTTTAGAAGTCTGGGTCCGATGGCCGGGTGGGCGGATCACCCGCAAAGAGGTCACCCCCGACCTCGGCGAGATTCGGTTGAAGCACGGCGGCCCAGACCGATAACCCCCCGACTCGAACCGATTTGCGGGGCACCTTGGATCTGATCGGCAAACGCTTTCCTGACCCAGACCGACCGACCGCTCAAGGACGGACGTGGAACGCCCGGATCGGCAGCGGCATCGGAACCCCTTCACCCTTCACGCTCTTCCAGAGAATCTCATTGAGAGCCAGCATGGGCGTGAGGTCGTAGTCCGAAAAATCCATCAAAGCCGATTCGGCTGAGCCAGGGGCACCCTTGACGTTGCGGGCGTTGACATCGACCTGCGGAGCCAAATGGCTGAAGGGTGTGAGGTCCAAACCGCCCTCGAAGGCCGCGTACATCGGAGTGGCCGCCGCATCGAACTGAGTCATGGGCGGCAGACCCAGCAACAACTCCATGCTGCGCAGCATGGAACTCGTGGTGTACAGGGTGCTGTCGACCACACGGCGCCGGCTGTACGGGCTCAAAACCAGACCAATGGTGCGACGGGCATCGACGTGGTCGGAACCATTTTGCGCATCGTCTTCGATGATGAAGATCGCCGTCTCTTTCCAGTAGGGGCTATGGCTGACGCGATCGACCAATTGACCGATGGCCCAGTCGTTGTTGGCCACAGCCGCCACCGGCGTGGGTGCTCCCACCCGGGTTCCTTGGGTGTGGTCTTCACCCAGGCTCATCACCATGAAGTTGGGCAAACGCCGCTTCGGATCGGTCGACGAGTAGTTCTCGACGAAGCCATCGAACTCAGCGTTAAAGACAGCCACGTTGTCCGTGTCCCGCATGCCCGTTTTTCGGAAGTTCGGGCAGACATGACCCACCAGTCCTTCGACCCCTGGGGCGGCGTCCATCTGGCCACCGTCACTAGTGCGGGCGGCATATTCGCCATAGGAGCGATAGGTGAGTCCTTTGCGCCGAGCCAGATCCCAAATGTGACCCGACGAAGGCACTTGGGCCGGGGCCGACGAGGCCTTGCTAATACCGCCATAATTGGGCGGCCACAGCTTTTCATTGAAATCGGTGGCGTAGCCCGCGTTGGACCACGAGTGACCATCCACACTGACCTCGGCATCGCAGTACAAATTATCGATCAGGAGAAACTCTTCGGCCAGGCGGTGCTGGTTGGGCGTCACCGAACGTCCGAAAATGGTGAGTCGCGGATCGCCGTTGCCCTGTGGCAGGTCCCCAAAAACCTGATCGTAAGTGCGGTTCTCCTTGATGATATAAATGACATGCTTGATCGGAGAACCCACCCCTACCCGATTGGGCAGGATGGTTCCTCGGACCGCGGGCGGCTTGGCCGCACTCAGGAGCGCATCGTGGTAGGGAGTGTTGGCGATGACCTTGCGGGTGTACCCACGGATCTTACTGCGAAGATTGGCCAGCGGGAGCGCGGTAATGCTGCCCTGCTGGAGCGACTTGACCGATCCCAACCCTTCCGAGTTGCCATCCTTGTTCAAGGGCGACAGGGGCCCACGGATATTGGAATATCCACCCAATCCCTTAGAGGAGCCGATGTGTAGAAACTTCCCGTCCTTGGAGATGGAGAGCGACGAGGGATACCAGGTCGTGGGAATGAACCCGAGAACGTGGCTTTCCTCCCGTTCACCGACATGGATGACCGCCACACAGTGATTGTCGGCATTGGCCACAAACAACAGGCGTTGCGACGGATCCAGCGCCAAGGCATTGGGAGTTGAGCCCACAGGCGCACGCGGATGGATGGAAGTGCGGAGTGTCTCGATCGACCGCATCTCCTGGGTGTCGATCACCACGACGGAGTTCTCGTTGCCGCAGGCCACGTAGAGTCGACCATCTCGGGCGCGCAGCAAATCGTTGGGATTGGTGCCGACCTGGATGGTGGCCTTGACCTTCAGGGTGGCCGTGTCGATGACGCTCACCGAGCGACTGGACCAATTGGAGACGAACACCGTGCCGCCATCCGAACTCAATTGAAGGTCGCACGGAGTGACCTCCACCTCGACCTGACCCAATACCTTGCCATCGCGAGAATCAAAGGCCACCACATGGCCGGGCTCACTTCCGGTGCCCCGATTGGCAGCATACAAGACCGGCCGGGACGGATGGTGCGCCAAGCCAGCCCAGTAAATGGATGTGGCAGGCAGTCCATTGGTAAACTGGGCCACGGGCGATTCGCTCAGCCGACCCTCGCGGTAATCAAACACGTAAATCGGTGCGACCTCGGGCTTCTTACCGCCACCAGCATTGCCACCCGAGACGAACAAACGCCCCCCCTCCGGGCTCCACGCCAAACCCATCCACGAGGAGCGCAGGGGGATTCTCTGGAGGATGGCCGACCCGTCGGGCTTGGTCACCACGAGGCCATGCGGGTTGAAACCACTGTGGAGGCCGACCAACACACGCCCATCGGGTGACGGGGACAGGCCCAGCACATAGTCTGGAGTCGAGAGGTGGCGACCGACCGGCGAGATGCTCCACCCATTGGGCAACAACGTGGTCCCATTGGTGGGGCCGGGAAGTTGGGCGAAGGCACAGGAGGTCGCCAACCAGGCGAGGATCAAGCTCCGAATCATTTCACCCAATCCAAGACTGTTTCAGTGACGGATTGACGGCGAAACAGGGTCGATCTGCCAACAATTGGCGGCTTGGACTGCGTTCCTTGCCCTCGGATACGGCCGTGGTCTCGTGACAGCGTTGCAACAATCCAAGCACTGCAGCCTAACAAATCGCTTTGGGGTTGATTCCCCGGATCCCAAAGCTCACTGAAACACAATGCGCGCGCACTCGGATCGATTTCAACGGCAACCACCAAAAGTGGGGCGATCCGGCTTGGGGATCCTCGGTCTTCTCATCTACCTATCCTGCCTGTCGGCGTCCGCGCAAACTCTGCGCTGGTGGAAGGGCAACTTGCACACGCACACGCTCTGGTCGGACGGCGACGACTTCCCGGAAATGATCGCCGAGTCGTACCGCCAGCGCGGATACCACTTCCTGGCCCTGTCTGACCATAATCTCCTAAGTCGGGGCGAGCGATGGATGTCCCTGAAGTCGGTGGCAGACCGTGCCAAGGGGGAGCCCTGGCACGCAGGTATCCGACCCAGGGACGCCTTCGGTGCCTACCTGCGGCAGCACGGCCCGGATTGGGTTCAAACCCGGACGAACCCAACAAACGGGATTCGCGAGGTGCGTCTCAAGCCCTACGACGAATTCCGGGCGCTGGTGGAGGAGCGCGGGCGATTCCTGCTCATCGAGTCCGAAGAGATCACCCAAGCCGCCGAAAATAAACGCCAGATCCACATCGGCGCCATCAACCTACATGAGGCCTTGCCGTCGCTGAAAGGCGCCACCGTGCCGGAGATCATCCAAAAGGCTCTGGACCGCGTGGCCGAGGCCCGTCAGCGCTCCGGCCGACCGACCCTCGTTCACGTGAACCATCCTAACTACAAATGGGGAGTCACCGCCGAGGACCTCGCCGCCGTGGTGGGCGAGCGCTTCTTCGAGGTCTGGAACGGCGTGGACGGCGACAACGACCCGGGCGACGCGCAGCACCCATCGACCGACCAAATCTGGGACATTGCCAACACTTTGCGCATCGCCGGTCTCGGGGCACCGCCGCTTTACGGGATCGCGACGGATGACTCCCACGATTACCAAGGGAATGAACGGCGATCGCCGCCATTCCGCGCCTGGATCCAAGTTCGGGCGCGTCGTCTGACCCCGGAATCACTGATCCACGCGGTGGAGCAGGGCGACTTCTACGCGTCGACGGGCGTGGTGCTCGACGACGTGGCCTTCGACGCGGACTCTCGACGCCTGTCGCTGCAAATCCACGCCCGCCCTGGGGAGCGCTTCACCACGCGGTTCATCGGCACCCGACGGGGCGTCTCGCTGGCAGGGAAGCCACGGGTGGACGCTGCCGGAACGGTGGTGGAGACCACCCTCGACTACCGTGCTGAAACCGGGCCGCAAATCGGGGAGATACTTGCCGAGGTGAAGGGCCCCCGACCCTCTTATCACCTACGCGGCGACGAACTGTACGTCCGGGCCGTCGTCGTCTCCTCCCGGAAGCCGGAGGTGCCGAGCACCGAGACCGAGCACCAACAGGCCTGGACCCAACCCGTGGGCTGGCAGCCGGCAATCAACCGTGGAAGGTGACGCTCCAAGGCCGGAAATCTTCCGAAGATGCGGGACAAATTCTTCTTTCTTCAACGACGTGAGGCCCGGAAATGAGCCTCGGACAGTCCACGAGCCGGTCTTGCCCCCGGGCCGGGATTTTCCCACACTGAGAATTCTTTATGGGACTTCTCGACGGCAAACTCGGCATCGTTTTCGGCGTCGCCAATAAGCGCTCCATCGCCTGGGCCATCGCTCAGGCCTGGCACCGCGAGGGCGCAACGCTGGCGTTCACCTACCAAGGCGAGCGATTGAAGGACAACGTGGAGGAACTGGCCGGCACCTTTGGAGCCGACACGCTCATCCTCCCCTGCGATGTGAGCAGCGATGACCAAATCCGCTCAGTGTTCACCGCGGTAAAGGAGAAGTTCGGTCGTCTGGACCTGCTGCTGCACGCCGTGGCCTTCGCTCCGAAAGAGGCCCTCGAGGGCGATTTCCTGAATACCAGCCGCGAGGCCTTCCGGGTGTCCCACGACGTCAGCGCCTATTCGCTCATCGCTCTGGCCCGCGAGGCGGCGCCGCTCATGGATCAAGGCGGATCCATCGTGGCCATGAGCTATTACGGAGCCGAGAAGGTCATCCCCCACTACAACGTGATGGGCGTGGCCAAGGCCTCCTTGGAGTCTTCGACCCGATACCTAGCCTACAGCCTCGGACCGAAGAAGATCCGCGTAAACTGCATTAGCGCCGGACCGATGAACACCCTGGCCGCCCGGGGCATCGCTGGCTTCACCGACATGCTCAAGCACTACGAGGCCCACTCGCCGCTCAAACGCAACGTGGAGCCCTCCGAGTTGGGTCACACCGGGGTGTTCTTGGCGTCCGACGGGGCCGCGGCCATCACCGGTCAGGTCCTGTACGTGGACAGCGGTTACCAAATCATGGGCATGTAAGGGTCGACGGCCCTCCCGGCCACGGCTTTGAACTTCAGGCTTCGAACACCATGTTTCTCGTCGTCATGGGAGTGGCCGGCTCCGGCAAGACCACGCTGGGTCAGGCCCTGAGCCGTCGCATGGGCTGGGAGTTCCGCGATGCCGACGGATTTCATCCGGCCGCCAACATCGCCAAGATGAAGGCGGGCACGCCGCTCCAAGACGAAGACCGCTGGCCGTGGTTGCGGGCGATCCGCAGCCACATGGAATCCGAACAGGCGGTCGGCCGCAGCGGGATCATCGCCTGCTCCGCCCTCAAAGAAATCTACCGCGATACCCTAGGCCGGGGTGAGCCTTGGATACGGTTCGTTCACCTCAACGGATCTCGGGACCTCATCGAGGGACGAATGCGGGCCCGCGAAGGTCACTTCATGCCGGTGAGCCTGCTCGACAGCCAGTTCGCCACCCTCGAGTCGCCGGCCGACGCCATCACTCTGGATATCTCTCAGCCTCCCGAAGCACTGGTGGAAGAAGTCCTGCGCCGGATTGTCTGAGCCTTTTGCCTGAGCCGCTCACCCGCTGGCTCAGCGCGAGACGTCGCCCTGGTAGAGGACAGTGAAGTAGTGGCGGCGCAGACTGTCGACCGCCACTTCAGGGTGTTCGACATTGAGCACCAAGGCCGACTTTCCGGCGGGCCGGTTCAGAAAGGGATAGGTGTAGTGGATATTTAGTTCGGCCTCGAGCAACGCGGCCAGAACATCCTGCAACTGACGCTCGCCGGCGATTTCGACCACCACGACGGCGGTTTCCGTGAACGCAAACCCATGCTCCTGAAGAAGGCTCCGCGCCAAATCAGGATCATCAACAATGATCCGTAAGATGGTGCTGTCGGTGGTGTCGAGCACCGTCAACGCCAAGATGTGCACCGACCGTTCGAAGAGCCTTTGGGTGACTTCATGCAAACGTCCCAAACGATTCGGGATGAACACGGTGAACTGGAGCACCGGGTCGGACCGGGGTTGACGGGCGATCGCGACAGCCATTATGTGAGAGATCGTCCGTCAAGCGCGTGCCGAGGGCAAGGAGGCTCGGCGAGAGCCTTTACCCAAGCACCGAAGCTGTGGATTATTGCCTGCGTGGCCAGTCCCTCCGATGAGTTGTGCACGATCGCCGAGAACCTCGGCATCGCTACGCTCCAGCGGCATCTCTTCCTCTGCGTAGATGCCTCTAAGCCCAAGTGCTGCGACCCCCAGGCAAGCCTCGCGTCGTGGGAATTTCTGAAACGTCGACTCAAAGAGTTGGGACTTGTCGGACCGCAGGCCACGGTCTTCCGCACCAAGGCCAATTGCCTGCAATGCTGCGCCCAGGGGCCCGTCGGAGTGGTGTATCCGGAGGGAACTTGGTATCACCACTGCACCCCCGATGTCCTTGAAACCATTATCCAGGAGCACCTGATCCATGGCCGGCCCGTGTTGGAAAACGCCTTTGCAACTCATCCGCTCGGTATTGGCTCCCGCTGAAGTGCAGCTGGACCTCTTCCAACGGCTGAAGCCCCAGGCACCGTCGGCCACCGTGCCCGGCGGTGGCAAGTGGGTCGCCTCCGAAACCATCGTCGTCGGAAACTCCTCCATTGAGGTGCACTTCATCCGTCATCCACGGGCTCGAGTGTTTCGCCTCACCCTGTGCCGCGATGGCTCCGGCCGGGTCACCCTGCCCCGCTTTGGATCCATGCCCGGTGCGCGGAACTTCTTGCTCCAGCATGTGCAGTGGCTGGCCGAACGGGCCCACATCCAACGAGCCAACAGCGCCCCGACCGACCCGTCCAAAGGAGCGGTCCAAATCCGCTTCCGGGGGCAGTTTGAAACGGTCTCCGCCCCAGAAGATGGGAAGTCTGTCCAAATCGGCCCAGAATTACTGCCTCTGCCGCGCCTGCGCGACGACCGAGACCTTCAGGCCAGGGCCCAGGCCGCCTTGCAACGGCTGGCCCAACGCGAACTGCCCGCCCGGGTACAACACCTTTCGGCCACCCATGGCATCGCAGTGAATGCCATCTCGGTCCGCGCCCAACGCACGCGCTGGGGCTCATGTTCGCCGCGCGGTGAGATCTCACTGAATTGGCGCCTGGTGCAAGTGCCCGAATGGGTCCGCGACTATGTGATCTTGCACGAGTTGGCCCATCGTCGGCACCTGAACCACTCGACCCGGTTTTGGGAGGAGGTCGAGCGCCTCTGCCCGAACTACGAAGCCGCCGAAACCTGGCTGCGCGAAACTGGGCGACACGTTCTCTGAGCCAGACCGAGGTCCTGGGATCGTTCCCGGCTGAGTCTAGGCCTAGACACTCCGCAACGGGGGCGATCAACGGCGAAGGATCTCAAATTCGATGTCGAACCAGAGACCGTTGAACTCGAAGCGGGCCTGACCCGATTCAATACCCCAGCTTTCAAACAAGGGAGTCCTGTGCCCGTTGTCCATGAGAAAGCATCACCGTAACCGGCCATGGAGCCCTCCGGTCTCCACCCAAGGTCCCTATTTATCGATCATTTTATGAAACCTTTCCGGACACTATCCCTCCTCATCGCCACCTTGCTGGTGGGCTCTGTGAGCGCCCTCGCCGATGTCGCTGAAGACGTGAAGAGCGCCGCCAGTAAACTGGCCGACGCCGCCAACTACTCGTGGACAGCCACCACCGAAATCGAGGGCGGCCAATGGACGCCGGCTCCGGTCAAGGGCAAGGCCATCAAGGGAGGGGCGGCCGTGATCACCAGCGAGCGGGATGGAACCACGACCACCGCAGTGCTGCAGGGAACCAACGGGGTAGCCAGCACCGATGAAGGCTGGAAGACCGCCGAAGAACTCCGCGCGGCAGCCGGGGCCGGGGGCGGGGGCGGTAATCGCGGCGGCATGCGCGCCGGAGCCCTCTTGCGCAACCCCTTGCCGGCCGCTTCGCTCACCAAGCTGGCTGAGAAATCCAAAGATCTGAAGGCCGGTGAGGCCGGAGTGATTGCCGGAGAACTCTCCGACGAAGGTGCCAAGGAATTCGCCCTGATGGGACGCGGCGGACGGCCGGGCGGCCAAACCCCACCGGAGCCGAAGAACGCCAAGGGTTCGGTGCAGTTCTGGCTGAAGGAGGGACAAGTCCAGAAGATCCGCCTCAAGGTCTCCGCGACCATGACCGTCAACGGCGAAGACCGCGATATGGTCCGCACGACGACCTGGGAAATTCGCGACGTGGGTACCACCACCGTCGAAGTCCCGGCCGAGGCCAAGAAACACCTGGGTTCCTGAGCTGGATCAAGCCGTTCAACAAACCCTCTGGAGGCTCCGTTTGGGGCCTCCAGACTCATTGACCCTTCCGGATGCCGTTCTTAGTCTGGTGTGCATGATTGGCAAGCGTCTGTACCGTTGGGCTTGGTTGCTGGCCGTGGCTGCGGTGGGTTTATTCCCCGCATCGGCCCAGGTTCCGGTGCCCTTCAACGGCATCCAGGCCATTATTAATGACACGGTCATTAGCCGTGACCAAGTCCTGGGAGCCGCGCAGAGCGAGTTGGCCATAGCCGGCCGCACCGCCACCTCCGAACAGCAGTACCTCACCCGGCGGGCGAAGATATTGGATGACCAGCTCGAGCAGCTGATCGATCGGCAGCTCATCCTCGATGAGTTTAAGGAGAAGGGGTATTCCTTCCCGGAATCCTACGTCGATGACCAAGTTCGGGAGCGCATCCGGCGGCAATTCGGTGGAGACCGCGTCGCCCTCACCAAGACCCTGCGGGCCGAAAACCGCACCTTCGAACAGTTCAAGAAGGAGGAGCGCGAGGGGATGATCATTTATCAGATGAGTTCTCGCTACGTCCGCGACGAAATCATCATCTCCCCGAAGAAGATTCAGAATTACTATCAGACCAATCAGGCCCGCTTCCGCATCGGCAACCGGGTCAAGCTGCGGATGATCGTGGTCGACCGCTCCAAGCACTCCGCGGAAGACGGAGCCCGCATCGCCTCACGCGCTCTGGCCCAGCTCAAGGAAGGCACTGAATTTGCCAAGGTCGCCACGGAGTTGTCCGACGATGCCCGCCGCTACAAGGGCGGCGACCGCGGATGGACCGAGGAAAGCGCCCTCAACGAAGCCCTGCGTCAGGTCGCCTTCAACCTGCCCATTGGCCAGACCAGCGATATCATCGAGGTCCAGGGTTCGCGCTTCATCCTGAAAGTGGAAGAGAAGCAGCAGTCCGGAATGCGTTCACTGGCCGAGGCCCGTCAAGAAATCGTGACCATCCTCAAGGACTCCGAACGTCAGCGTCTGCAAAAGCAGTGGTTGGCCAAGCTGCGCAAGAAGGGCTTCGTTCGCTACTTCTGAAGCCGCCCTTCGACCCAGACTTTCCACTGACCTAAAACTCCGCCGCCGCATGATCCTCGGCATCACCCTGGGTGACGTTACCGGCATTGGTCCGGAGGTCGCCTTACGGGCCGTCGCCCGGCTCACCGCCGAGGACACCGATGTGCATTACGTCCTCATCGGCGATACCGGTGTGGTGCGCCGCCTCTGTGGACTCATGGGCGTGGAGGCCGACCTGCCCCTGTGGCGTGGCGCGGATTCGGAGCCCTCACGGGTTTATGCGCTGCCGGTCTCCGAAGGCGAACTCCCCGAAAACCTGCCAGCGGGAGATCCCCGGGCCGCCATGGAAGCCATCGCCGCGCTGCGAGAAGGCGCTCGGCGTTGCCTGAGCGGCGAATTCGCTGGCCTCGTTACGGCCCCGGTCAACAAGGCCTCCATTCTCGAAGCCGGCGTGCCGTTCATCGGCCAAACCGAATTCCTCGCCGACTTGGCCGGGGTTTCCCGCTTCGCCATGATGTTGCTCGGTCATGACCCTGCAGGGCGCTGGTTGCGGGTGGCTCTGGCCACGACCCATCTGCCCTTGGCCCAGGTATCGGCGGCCCTCACGCAGCACGGCATTGCCGAGGTCATTGCCCTGACCGCAGAAGCCTGCGGATTATTGGGCCTGCCCCGCCAGCGCGTGGGGGTTTGCGGGCTTAATCCCCATGCCGGAGAACGCGGTCACCTCGGAAGCGAAGAAATCACGATGGTGGCCCCGGCGGTCGCCCAGGCACGAGCTCGGGGGTTCGATGCCCACGGTCCAGCAGCGGCAGACACGCTCTTTTACCAGGTCTTCCGGGGCGACTACGACGCGGTGGTCGCGATGTACCATGACCAGGGTTTGGTTCCGCTGAAGATGGTTGCCTTTGATACTGGGGTGAACTGGACCCTCGGGTTGCCCTTCGTCCGGATGTCTCCCGACCACGGCACGGCCTATGACATCGCCGGACAGGGACTGGCCGACCCGGCCAGTATGGAATCAGCCCTCCGTCTGGCTGCCACCGTGGCTGCCACCGGAATCCCCTGCTGGCGTCCCGCGCAACCGAGTCCGTGAGCCTCCTCGAAAACCTAGGCTTCAAGAGGCATGTTACGCGTTGGCCTCGTGCACTTCTGCTGGAATCGTCGCCGTAAAGGTCGACCCTTTTCCATACTCGCTAGCGACGGTCATATCTCCGCCCATGAGTTGGCAGAACTTCCGACTCAAGGCCAATCCCAGACCCGTTCCGCCCTATTTCTTGGAGGTCGAAACATCGGCTTGAGAAAAGGCCTGAAAGAGGCGGCCCAATTGTTCAGGAGTCATGCCAATACCACTATCGATGACATCGAACACGATATTGCTAGCGTCACGACGCCCTCGAAGAAGGATGGTTCCCTTGTCGGTGAACTTGCCTGAAAGTTGGGGCCTGTTCAGGACTGGACCCGTGTGGGAAGATTTTGTCTGAGAACCGATATGAAGCACGAATTTTGGAACGAACGGTGGCAACAGCGACACATCGGATTCCACCTGGGCCAGCCCCACGACTGGCTGGTGGCGGCCCATGAGCGGATTCCTGCGGCCTCCCGCATTTATGTCCCCTTGTGTGGAAAGACCGTGGATTTGGTGTGGTTGCGAGACCAGGGACACGAAGTCATCGGCTGCGAATTTGTGGCCAGCGCCATCCAAGACTTCTTCCGAGAGCACGATCTCTCGGCCCAAACCGAACATCGGGAGTCCGGCGGCGACTCCTACGAATGCCACCGGACACCGGGCCTGAGCGTCCTGCAAGGCGACGCCTTGAATCTCAACCCGGAGCTCGCTGGCGGTCCCATCGATGTGATCTTCGATCGCGCTGCCTTAGTAGCCCTCGATCCGACCTCTCGCCAACGGTACGTCGATGGCCTGCACTCATTGCTCCGACCTGGCGGCCACATCTTGCTCATCGCCTTTGCCTACGACCAATCCCGCATCGCCGGCCCCCCTTGGTCCATCGACGCCCCCACCATCGAGAGCCTCTTCGGTGAACGCTTCGCCATCGAAACCCTCGCCGTGCGAGCCGAAGAGGGAAACCCCCGCTTCCAGGCCGCGGGAGTCCAAGAAATGGAAGAACGCTGCTGCTGGCTGACACGCAAGGACTGACGGCCACACAAGACCGTACCAGCGGCAGGGGGATCGGGCCGGAGCGAGCCTTGGAGGCGATCACCATCACCCCTCGCGCAACGCGCGAAAGCTCCTTCCTCGCCAGAGCCTACTCAGCGAGCGGAGGCCCGGTCCCGCGGAGTTGGTTTTTGGTTCCCCGGAGGCCGCCCGAGGACCTTCTGGGTGGGGACCCATCTCTAAAGCGGTCCGTGTCTGCCGACGTGGCGCTTTCGGAGAAATCGCCCTACCTCGGAAGTGCTTGGGTGAGGTTGGCTCCCACCACTCGCCCGTACCAGCGGCAGCGGGATCGGGCTGGAGCGAGCCTTGGAGGCGATCACCCGCACACTACG
>CAJAHH010000045.1 GCA_903939515.1 uncultured Verrucomicrobiota bacterium | reverse complement strand
TGTGGCTCAAGAACCGAACGAACTGGACGGAGAAGGAGACCCACAAGTGGGAGTCGATGTCCCTGGAACGGTGCGTAACGGGTATGGCCTACGAGATGAGGCTGGTGCTTCAAGGCATCTATCAATGGAAGGACGTCGAGGTCGCCAAGAAACTGTTCGGGAACTGGTGCGCTTGGGTGAAGGCGATGAGGGAGCAGACCGGAGAGTTGCTTGAGCCCATGGCTCGAGCTGCCCGGATGATCGAAGGGCACATGGAGGGAATCTTGGCCCATTGGACTCAAGGCCTGACGACCGCTTACATGGAGGGACTCAACAGCCTGTTCTCAGCCGTGAAGCGCAGGGCGCGCGGGTACCGGACGGTGGAGTACATGACCAGCATGCTCTACTTCGTTGCCGGGAAACTTACCCTACCGTGCTACTAACCCACTGAAAGTAGCGAGGAACCGGTTTTCCCGCACCTCCGAATGGATCTCGCTTGGTTTCTTCGATCAACCGCAGCAGTCGCTTGGCGAGCTTAGGATTCATCTGAACCCAATATTGCAAGTCCTCGAAGGCCTGCTCCCTAAATTCCAAGCGCACGCTTCAAGTCCTCCGTCGTTTCAAAAATTAAGTGGTTTTTGGTTTTTGAGCTTATGGCTTCACGCAGCCTTTTGGCATTTTTCGGTGAATCAAGCAGCCGGGTAGTCGTGTCCGCAGGTTGCTGTGGCTGTACGCTCGACGGAGTGATGGTTTTGGAAAGAATGAATTCTTTGATCGTCATGCCAGCGAAGGTAGCGAGAGTTTTAATCTGGCGATGCTGCTCAGGTTCAATCTCGATCGTGAGTCTGTTCATAATATCAAGATCCCTAAAATCCCCAACTTTGTCAACCCGTGGGTTTTTATCGCAGTATTGCCTGGGTCTGGTAGCGGGCCACAGCCCCCGCCAAGCACGCCAGACGCCCCCCCGATACCAGACCTACAAGTTCAGTCACGTAGGGTTGAGGACGGCGAATCGGGGGGGCGGAGCAGGTTGAGCATGGCCGCTGCCAATGGTGCAGACACCACAGCGTGCGTTTACTGACGGACCTTCAACACATACGATGTTCCGATCGCCTCATTTCCGCCGCTCTGTGCGGTGAGCGCTGTCCCGTTGCCAGGCATTCATGCTGGCGGGCGAGCGGGGTTTGGTCGATAGAGAGGTCTTCCCCAACATGAATCCTTTGAGAATCCGTACGAGGCTTGGCTGGCTTTCCTTAGTGCTTTCGCTGGTTTGGAGCGGCGCGGCCGTCGCGGAACCGCAGGCCTCGACCGTGCGGCCTCCGCAGGGGGCGGTCGATCAGGCTGAGTGGTTGGAGAACATGATTCGTTTCCACCGGTTCACGGCGGCCGAGGTCCGCGCTGCTACGGGGTTGGGGGATGAGGTGATTGCGGCGGCGGTGAAGCAGTGGGGCGCGCCGTCGGAGGCATCTTCGGTGGGACCCGGCTCAACCGGATTTACCAACGCCGACGGAACGATCCGACTCCTGCCATACCCCGGCGGCCGGCATCCGCGGCTGGGATTTTTTGAGGGCGCGATTCATCCGCAGCGCGATACCAAGGTTAGCCTGTTCACTCCGTGGCAAGGCGGCGGCTACGTGGTGGTCGATGTTCCGGAGGCGATCTGGTCTCACCTGGGATTGAATTATCTGGCCCACCAGCACGTGCCTACAATTTGGGAAAAGGCGGGTCAGCGCTTGGAGCCGGTGGAGTGGAGTCGACGGGCTGACGGTTCGCTCACCATGACACGGATGCTTCCCGATGGGGTCGCCTTTGGAGTGCGGGTGAAATCGGATGTGCGCCACGCGGAGTTCCAATGGTGGGTGCGCAATGGCGGTACGCAGGCGTTGCGGCAACTCAGCGCTCAGGTTTGTGTGATGCTGGGGCAGGCCACTGGGTTCACCAACGCCACAGCGGGTCGGAGGATCCTCGAAGCCCCGTTTGCGGCCGCATCGGATGCGAGCGGACGTCGTTGGGTCATCACCGCCTGGGACGGTCTGAACCGGGTCTGGCAGAACCCTTTGGTGCCGTGTATCCACGCCGATCCGCGGTTAACGGATTGCCCGCCCGGCGAGACGCGTGAGGCTCGCGGTTGGGTGTGGTTCTACGAAGGAGAAGATCCCACCGCCGAACTGCAACGGCTCCGGCGGGAGTTCTTGGCCCGCCCTATCCCTCAGGTCAGCAGTAGGCAACCCATCCCCGACAAGCTCGTGGTGCTGACCTTCGACGACTCGGTGGCCTCGTTGCATGGCAACGTGCGTCCGTTGCTCAAGGACTTGGGCTTCGGGGGGACCTTCTTCATCACCGAGGGCTTCAGCTTCCTGACCAACAAGACTGACTACATGACCTGGCAGCAAATCGCCGAGTTGCACCGGGATGGCTTCGAGGTCGGCAACCACACCCGCAGCCACATGGGCATCGGCCCCGACATGCTCGGCCGCCTGCGCGAGGAACTCACCCATATCGACGAGCTGTGCCTGCGGCATGGCATTCCCAAGCCCATTAGCTTCGCCTACCCGGGTAATGCGATCCATCCCCGGGCGATTCCGTTGCTTCAGGAGATGGGGTTCCGTTGGGCCCGTCGCGGCGCCCAGCCGGAGTTCGCCTACGAAACGGGCCGGGGCGTGGCCTACGAACCGGAATGGGATCATCCGCTGCTCATTCCCACGACCGGCGATGCCCGACCCACCTGGACGCTGGAGAACTTCCGTCGGGCCGTGGAGCAGGGGCGGGGCGGTCGCATCGCCATCCTGCAATTCCACGGCGTCCCCGACCGCGAACATCCCTGGGTGAACACGCCGCTCGAGCGCTTCCGCGAGTACATGCACTGGCTCAAGGACAACGGCTACCGCGCCATCGCCCTGCGCGACCTGGACCGGTACGTCGATCCGAAGGATCAGCCTCAGGACCCGTGGGCGGTCCTCCGCCGCCGGCAGCACGCCGCGTCGGTGGAAGTCCCCAAGTAGACGCTCGGTTGCTACTTCTTCAGCGTATTTCGGTTCGTTCAGCGCTTTTCGGGCGGGGGGATGCACCAGCGGGCCCGGGCTTCGGGCGGAGTGGTGCTGTCGGCGTGCAAGATGGCCCCAAACCTCAGGGTGAACGGTTCCCCGCGGGTCACGGTCACACGGCTCTTGGTGCCTTGCTTCATGGCTTCACGGCCGAACGGGTTGGCCACGAACACCCCGTAATCGCGATTGTGCCACCAACTGGGCCGAAAGTTGGACGCATCGGCCACGAGTTGGATGCCCAATCGATGCCCGTCCACGGTGCCGGAGTAGTCGCACCAGGTTGCCGCCCGTCCCCAGGTCGCCGCTGCCGAGGTCCGACCTTCGCTGCTGGTGAGGAGTCCGCCATTCTTCTCCGTCAGTGGTGTGGCCACGCGGGCGGCGAAGCCCATCTCCTCTTGATCCCCGAACACGAGGTCCCCCACATCACTTCGGAAGGTGGCCTCCCAGAGCAGCACCGTGGCCCCGGGTTGCGCGAGGCAGGTGATTTGGTATTTGAGATCGCCGATCACGGCGCCCTGCGCATCGATCAACTGGTTGTCGGTGGCGAAGGTGAGTTGCCCGTCGTGGACCTCCGGCCGTCGGGCGAATCCGCGATGCACGATGCGGCCGCGATTGCGCCAGAAATCCACACCGTTGATGTCGCCAAAGGCCAGCCATAGCCCGGGATGCATGGTGTCGTGGTCCACGGCGTCGAGCGGCGGGCGCGGCGGGTGGTTGCGGCTCACGCGATGGCCGCCGGGAGCGTGGAGGTTGGCGAAGTGCGGTCGCAGGATCCGCTCATCTTGGTGGACATAGTCCCCCACGGGCTGCCCGCCCCGGGTGAGCTGCAGTCGGTCTGGGCTCCCGGAGAAACCCAGCGTATCGGCTATCCCGGAGGCTCCGCGGTTGCCTGCCTGGTCCTTTTGTCCCTGACGGGCGAGGTAAACGGCGAGATCGGCGACCGCCTGAGCGGGAAGGACGGTGTCATAGGCCGGCATGGCCGATTGTGCCGAGGCCCCTCGGGTGGTGATTTTAGACTTCGGAATCGTCTCGCGACGGCCGTTGGCCAATCCCAGCGTCACGCTGAGTCCGCTCTCCTCGATCAGGATGCCCGAGAGCTCGGTGTCGGCGGTTTCAATTCGATGGAGACTGAATCCTTCGGTGATGACGGCGTTGGGTTCGAGGATCGACTGCACGAGGTGCTGCACGGGGGCGCGCGCCCCGACCACCGACAGGTCCGGGCCAAAGCTTTGGCCGTGGCCGTCGAGCCGGTGGCACTGGAAGCACCCGGCACCTTGCGGGTGGTGGAAGAGCCAAGCCCCGCGGCGTGGATCGCCATCTTGAAAGCGCTCGAGCGCCAGAGCCACCGAGGTCTCCCGGTTGGGCGGTGCCGGCATGGATATCTTCGCCGGATAAAGGTGCTTCGGCTCGGTGCCGAGATCGGAGGCGCCATTTAGGTCGCCCGACGCACCGCCCAGCGGACGGCCTCGGACCATCAGGGAGAGGCCTTGGCCGGTAGCCTTCTCGATCCAGCGGGCTGCGATGCCCTTGACGGCGGGATCGGTGTCCGCCGAGAGGCGGCGCACATCGGCCTCGGGCAGGGCGTGGTCTTCGAGCAGGGCCAGCAAGGTTGCCCGACGGACTCCCGGCCGCGCATCGGCCAGCAACGGGCGCAGCGCTCCGGGATCCTGCAGCACCCGCAAAGTCTGCCATCCGCCGTAGAACACCGTGGGATCTGCCTCGCGAGCCAGGGCTTCGAGCAGGGCGGGAATGGCCGATCGGGCCGATACCGTCGGCACGCGACCCAGCGCTTGGATCGCTTCGAAGCGCAGACGGGGTTCGTGATCGGTCAGCAGCGACACGATGACAACGGGCAGGGCCTCGGACGTCGGACGGGCCGCGCGTCGGTGGGCCACGATCCGCACCGACTGGAGGCGCAGGTTCAAGGGCGCCTTGGGGTCGGCGGCCTGACGTTCGAACCAAGCATCGCCTGCCGGATCGCGTTCGGCGATGCGGCCCAGGGTCCAGGTAGCCCAGGTCTGCCGCCCTTCGGATAGCGTGGTCTTGGAGAGGGCCTTGCGCAGGGCTGGGGCCACCGTCGGGCCCCGGCGCAGCAATTCTTCCTGTGCCTCGACCCGGCGGACAGGCAGGGGGGAATCGAAGGCTTCCAATAGTCGGTCCAGCGAGCGATGGGCGGGCGGCGTGTTGGGACTGGCAGGAAGCGCCTTCGCCCCACCGGAGCGAACGGCGGTGATCCGGAAGACGCTGCCTTCGCTGACGAATTGGCCATCGCGGTATTCCGCGCCGTAACCGCGGCCCCAACCCAGCATCCACAACGCGCCGTCGGGCCCGAACTCGAGGTCGGTCGGTCGGAAAAGCGCGCGGCCGCCCTCGATGAACGGTTTCCAGTCGCCGCCGTCGGGTCGCATCAGGGCCCCCTCCCAACGGGGACGCCACACGAAGGTGGTCTTCCGCAGCCAGTCGTTGATGAAGAAGACACCCCGATGGGATGCCGGGAATGCCGCTGAATCGCCGAAGACGATGCCTGTGCCCGAACCTTCGAAGAGCGGACCGCTGACCGGTGCGGAGGGGGCGTGAGGTTCGGTGCCCCAGTGGGCGCTCCACGGATGGTTCCAGCCAAAGTGCGCCCTTGGGAAGGGCATGAAGACTCGGTCGCCGGTGGTCTGGTCGTTGTCGGTGCCGAGCCAATGGAAGCCGGTGTCGAAGGTGATGTCCCAGGGATTGCGGGAACCCCGCGAGAGGATCTCCAGATTGCGCCCATCGGGATCGCAGCGCAGCACGCCGCCCTCACGTCCCCAGTCGTCCTCCGGGTCGTGGTAGTTCTTCTCGTAGTGACCCTTGGCGAAGGTCCGCGCGGCAGGATAATCGGGCGAACCTGGCGGAGCGGTGACGCCCCAAAGATCTCGGAAGGCCTTCGGAGCGATCCGTCCCGGCTGGGACAAACCCTTGGAGTTGCCCTTGCTCATGTAGAGTTTGCCGTCCGGAGCCCAATTGAGGCCGTGCAAGCCGTGCTCGAGGTTCCCGAGGTCGGTGTAGATGCGCACGTACTCGTCGGCCTCGTCGTCACCGTCGATGTCCCGGACAAGGGTCAGGTCGGGCGCATTGGCCACCCAGAGGTCGCGACCGCGCCAGGCGAGGCCCTGGATGGCGTTGAACCCGGTGGCGAAGACTTTGGTCTGGTCGGCCTTGCCGTCGCCGTCGGTGTCCAGCACCCAGACCACGCTGTCGCCGGGTGTCTTGGGTGTCGGATTGCGATACTGGGGGCCCATGCCCACACACAGCCGGCCCCGCAGGTCGAAGGCCATGGAGCAGGGCTGACGGACCAGCGGTTCACGGGCAAAGATTGTGATCTCGAAGCCCGGCGGCACCGTGGGCATCGCTTCCCGGTCGGCGTTGGGGTCTTCGAAGTCGGAGGCCCACACCGAAACGGCGGCCAGCAGTAGGGCAGCGCGGAGGATTTTCCATGCCGGGAAACCCCGCCGGTCGGTTCGGGCGGGATGAGGTCTGGGACAGTTCATGGGGTTGACGGGGAGGAGGTTTTGGAATGGATCAGGCCGCGGCCGGTGGTGTCCGGGGCCCAACGGATGGCAACGATGCCCAAAAGATAGACCACCCCGCAGGCAGCACCGATGCGGGTATAGGAACCGCCTAGGGCGACAAAGAGGCCGCCGGCTGCCAGCACCCCAGCCGCCGTGATGAAGCGGCCGACATTGTAGGCGATGCCGCTGCCGGCGGCGCGCACCTCGGTCGGGAAGAGTTCCGGCAGGTAGAGCGGGAGCCAACCGAAGAACAGCGTGGCCACGAAGCCCTGGGCAAAGACCGTCGGTAGAAACTCCGGGTCCAGCGGACGGGTCCCCAGGAAGAGCACCTCGGTCAAGACCGCTGAGCCGAGACTCATCCACGCATAGGCGCGACGCCGGCCCAGCGATTGGGCGATTTGTGCGCCACAGAAGCTCCCCAACACCGCCCCAAGCGCCCAATGGCCCTGCGCTGAGGCTTTGTATCCCGGGGCCGAGGCACCCGCCACCGCATCGGCCCAGGGGATCATCCACTTGCTGGCCGACCACGCCCCCACCAATGGGATCGATCCAATCAGGATCCCGAGCAGCGTGGTTTTCAGCAGGGGCGGTGAGAACAGGGTGCGCAGCACCGACACCCGTCGCTGGGAGCCTGTATCGCTACTGGGAGCTCCTGCACTGGGTTCTCCACGGCGATTCAGCCAAAGCGGCGACTCGGGCACCACCGTCAACGCCGCCAGGCCCAGTGCCGCGGGCAGGGCACCCCATTGGAAGAGCCAGCGCCACGAGTCAGGAGTCAGTGTCCAGACCCGCACGACTTGCGAGAGCAGCAGGATGCCGCCGTTCAAGGCGGCGCCCATGAGGCCAGCGACCATCGGTCGGGACTTGTCGGGCCAGCACTCGACCGCCAGGGACACCGCGTTGGGCCAGACCCCGCCGACGCCCAACCCCACGAGGAACCGAAGCACCAGCATCTGGCCCTGGGTTTCCACAAAGGCCCCCAGGCCGGCGAAGATCGAATAAAACAGAACGCTCACCCCGAGTGCGCGGGTGCGGCCAATCCGGTCGCCCAATCCACCCAACACGATGCCACCGACCGCGGCACCCAACATCAATGCGGCGGTGAAGCGAGCGAACCAGTCGCCCCCGAGCATCGGGGTGTAGGCGGCCCCGAGGAGGGACTTTGATACGGACAGCGAGGCCACCGGCATCAAACCCAGTTCCACGCCGTCGAAGAGCAGGGCGAGGATCGCGGTGGCCAGGACGCCCCATCGGGCCAACGGTGACAGCGGTGCGATCATGTTTTTGGGGAATCGGTCCTGAGTCGCAGGAGTTCCATCACCGCGCTGTTGTCGAGATCGCCCATCCCGGCCGACTCGGCCGACTCGAGAAGGCGTGCATGGAGAGACCCCAATGGCAGGTCGAGGCCTGCTTTCCGGGCGCTCTCCAAGATGAGTCTCAGGTCCTTCAGGTGCTGAGAGAGGCGTGCCTGCGGGGTGTAGTCGCGCTGGAGCATCTTGGTCCCCTTGGCGTCCATGGCCCGCGAATAGGCCATCGATCCCTTCATGGCCTCCAGGGCCACCGTTCCCTCCACACCCATTGCCTCGGCGTAGGCGAGGCCTTCGGCCAGAGCCAGTCGGTTGAGCCCGAGCACCAGGTTGGTGATGAGCTTGAGACGTGAGGCGTTGCCGCAAGGACCGCAGTGCAGCACCCGGGCGCCGAGCATCGGCCAGAGCGTTGACTGCCGCTCGAACGCCTCGGAGGTGCCGCCCACGAACACCGTGGCCAGCCCGTCCCTCGCTTGAGCGCTCGATCCGGAGACCGGGGCCTCTTGGTACGAGACTCCGCAGACTTCCAGGTCGGCGGCCATCGCATGAGCCGCCCCGGGATCGCCCGTGGTGGTGTCGATGACCTCCAGTCCGGGTCGCCAGTCCGCGCGCATCGATTCGAGCACCGAGCGGACCACCTCGTCGGTATAGAGGCATACCAGTACCGTGTCGCAATCCCGCAGCGGTCGGTCGGTCCAGCGGGCACCGGCCTCGACCAGCGCATCGGCCTTGTCTCGCGTGCGATTCCAGACAAGTACTTCGTGGCCGGTGCGCAGCAGGCGGTCGGCGAAGGCCGAGCCCATCAACCCCAGACCGAGGATGCCAACGCGGGGACGCCGGGTGCCCGCTGGAGGCGAGTCGGACAAGGGCTCGGCCGGAGTATCGTCGCGGTGGGCCGGGGTCATGGTCTGCACGCTGACAGGCCTTAGATTTCTGCGAAACCAAAACCGAAGCCAGAACCCGCTTGCTCTCTCGGCGGGAGCCTTCGCAGGGTCACAGGCATGATCCATCGACGATTCGCCCCGGGTCGCAGTGTTCTGGGCCTTGCGGTCTCGGTTGTCGCCGGCCTGCTGGCCATGGTGCCACTGGCGTCGGCCGCCGAGGCTCGCTGGTGGAAGGGAAATCTCCACACCCATTCGCTGTGGAGCGACGGTGATGATTTCCCGGAGTCCATCGCCGACTGGTATAAGGAACACGGTTACCACTTTCTCGCCCTGTCCGATCACAACCGGATGCTGGAGGGCGAGCAGTGGGTGAAGGAGTCTCAGAAAAACCATTTCCCTGAGGCTCTCGAGAAGAATCGTCGTCGCTTTGGGGCCGACTGGCTGATGCGACGCGATCACCACGGCACCAACCAGTATCGGTTGAAGACGCTGGAAGAGTTTCGAGGGCTGTTGGAGGAGCCGGGGCGTTTCTTGATGATTCCCTCAGAGGAAATCACCAGCGGATACCTGTCATTTCCGGTGCACATCAACGCCACCAATCTCCGCAAGAAGATCTCGGCGAAGGGTGGCACCAATGTGCTCGACGTGATGCAGCGCGGGGTCGATGCGGTGCTGGAGCAGCGCCGCCAGACCGGCCAGCCCATGTTCCCGCATATCAACCATCCCAATTTCGGCTGGGGAATCACCGCCGAAGACTTGATGCAGGTGAAGGGGGAGCGCTTCTTCGAGGTCTACAATGGGCACCCTTCGGTGCACAACGAAGGGGATACCACCCATGCCGGACTGGAGCGGATGTGGGACATCCTCCTGGCTTGGCGGATCGGTAAACTCGACCTGCCGCCGATGTACGGACTCGCGGTCGACGACTCGCATCACTACCACAGCCATAGGGTGGGCAAGAGCAACAACGGGCGCGGTTGGGTGATGGTGCGTTCTGAACGGTTGGATCCTGCTTCGATCGTCCTCGCGATGGAGGCGGGTGAGTTTTACTCCAGCAGCGGCGTGTCCTTGCGTCAAATTCAGCGATCGGGCAACACGATGCGCATCGAAGTGGAGGCCGAGCCTAGCGTGACTTACACCATTCGGTTTATTGGCACCCGCAAAGGCTTCGATGCGAGCCGCTCTCCGGTGGTGTCGGCCAAGGGCGAGCCGGTGCGGGCTACCCAGCGCTACAGTGACCAAATCGGCGAGACCTTCGCCGTCGTGGTCGGAAACCGCGCTGAATACACCGCCCGTGGCGATGAACTTTACGTGCGAGCCGTGGTCCAATCGTCGAAGAAGATTGCCAATCCCTACCGTAAGGGCGAGACAGCTTCGGCATGGATCCAACCCTGGCAGCCGCGGTAGCCGCCAGAGCAGTTTTTCAATTAATTTTGCACCAAAATAAAACGACTGTGTCCTATTTTGGTTAATTCGCGTCTGAATATTCCATTCGAACTCTCCCCTGAGCAACGATCTAACTCCGCATCGAACACGCTCCCTAGGTAAGGACGGATCTCCGAGCGGCCCGTGTCTGCTGACGTTGGCGCTTTCGGAGAAATCGCCCCACCTCGGAGGTGTTCGGGTGAGGTGGAGTTTATGGAAAGTAGCCCGGATGTCGTCCAAAGAGCCTCCGAGGTAGGGGTAGGGATGGCCGTTGTCGGCCACCCCTCCCTCCGAACCGGACTGGCGGATTT
>CAJAHH010000044.1 GCA_903939515.1 uncultured Verrucomicrobiota bacterium | reverse complement strand
TGAAGTTCCGCCCGCTGCTCAGTGGAAAGTTCGAATGGAAACTTTGGACGGGCCATGTCCGAACGATGGCACGAGTAATGGTTGTTAAGAAAGACTTAATTGAGACACTACACTAGGTCGGGGTCGATCTCCGGGCGGTCGAGTTATGGGGTTTCGCGGCTTTCCGTCCCGCGATGCTCCGGCTAATACTTCTCCACCTTCCATGCCTTGGTCACAACCCCTTGATCCCTTAGGCAACCCGTGGCTTTCCACCACGGTTGCGGCCATTCCCGTTCTACTGCTCCTGGGTTTGGTGGCCTGGGGACGAATTCGCGTCAGCATCGCGGCACTCCTGGCTTTGGGGGCGGCAGTGAGCGTGGCACTGGTGGCTTTCCGGATGCCGATCCCGGCCGCCTTGGGCGCTGCGGTCTATGGTGGGGCCTATGGACTATTTCCGATCGGTTGGATTGTCCTCAATGTCATGTTTCTGCATGCGCTGACGGTCCGGTCGGGCTTGTTTCAGGAACTCAAGGAGCAGTTGGTGCGGTTGGCTCCGGATCCACGAATCCAGGTGATCCTCATCGCCTTTTGTTTTGGGGCGTTTATCGAGGGGGCGGCGGGATTCGGAGCTCCCGTGGCGATCACGGCCGCGTTGCTCCTCCAACTCGGCTTTTCGCCGATCCATGCCAGCGGATTATCACTCATTGCCAACACGGCGCCGGTAGCCTTTGGCAGCATTGGTATTCCGATCACGACGCTGGCCCAAGTCACTGACTTGGACGTACTGAAACTCTCGGCGATGGCCGGACGACAGTTGCCCATCTTCTCCGCCATCATCCCGCTGTGGATCGTCGGAGCAATGTCGGGGTGGCGCGGGATTCGCGATGTCTGGCCCGTGGCACTGGTGGCGGGAGTTTCTTTCGCGTTGATGCAGTTCTTGGTGAGCAATTTTCATGGACCCTGGCTGGTGGATTCTGTTTCGGCCCTGGTCAGCCTGGGGGCGGTGTTGTGGATGCTGCGCTTCCGGCAGAAAGGCGGTCCGGTGATGGCTTCGATCTCGAAGGTTCCTCCGATGAGTTCGAGGTGGTGGCGACCCTGGTTGCCTTGGGGGATTCTGACCGTGGCTATTTTCGCCTGGGGCACTCGACCCGTGAAAGACACGTTGGACCGTCTGGCCTCCCCGTCCATTCCAATCCCGGGCATTCATGAGCGGGTCATGAGGACTCCGCCGGTGGTTCGAGTGTCCAAGGTCGAAAAGGTGGAGTTGAAACTCAATGTGCTGTCCGCCACCGGGACGGGCATCCTGCTTGCCGCCGGGGTGAGCGGTGTGTGGATGGGCTATTCAACGCGCAGTTTGTTGAGAATCTGGTGGGAGACGTTGCTCGCGGTCCGCCAATCGCTCCTCACAATTGCGGCCATGCTGGCGCTCGGAAATGTCACCAAGCTCTCCGGTGCCGACGCCACACTGGGAATGGCCTTGGCCAAGACGGGTGTCTTTTACCCCTTCTTCGGAACGCTCCTGGGCTGGTTGGGCGTGGCTCTGACGGGTTCCGACACTGCTTCCAATGTGCTATTTGGTTCGTTGCAACGGATCACCGCCGAACAACTTGGGCTGAGCCCTTACCTGATGTGTGCGGCCAATTCGACCGGCGGGGTCATGGGCAAGATGATCGACGCCCAGAGCATCGTGGTGGCCGGTGTCTCGGCGCAGGCTCATGGGCACGAGGGGAAAATTCTCCGCTTTGTCTTCGGGCATTCGCTGGTTCTGGCCGTGCTCATCAGTGCCTGGGTTGCCGCCCAAGCCTATTGGCCGCCCCTGCAGGCCACCGTGGTCAAGTGAGGCGGCTTGCCCAAGTAGTTAGCGCGGGAAGCGGAGGCTGCCTAAGGAGACTTCACTCGGCCATGCTCTGCGGATCGATCCCCACGGACCGACACCAGTCACGGTAGGCGACAGGTGATATTTCGCTGGGCTTGATCTCGCTGCGCCCACCCCAGAAAACGTTGGTGTATCCGACTGGGATGCCCGCTTCGGTCAGGTGCAAGTCGATGGCTGCCTTGTGTGCCAGGACCATGGCCTTATCGGTCCCATGGGCCACACCCATGATGTTGACGTTACGGAACTCCGGGCCGCCCTCACGCCAGTAGGCATGGGTCATAATGAAGTGACGCCCCACCTCTCGACCGGCGGCCTCTTCGAGTCCTGGTGGCACAGCCCAGTGGAACAGCGCGTTGAACTTCGTGACCCGTTCGCCCGAAGCGAGCGTTTTGACGTGCTCTAGAAAGGTGCTAAAGCGGCCAATGACTTTGCGTCGGTTGAGTTCCTCAGCAACGGCGTGAAATTCTTCTATTCCAAGGCCCGTTTCTTGGGTGCGACCGGCCCAAAGATCCACCGCCAATTCTTGAGACGTGAACTCCCGTTTCAGCGCTGTGAGCACCTTCCATTCGGTGTCGTTGAGTTGGGTTACTTGGACTGCGAGGGACTCGGCAGGCTCATCGGCCCGGGCACCCGGCTCCATGCCGCGCCGCCTCACATGGCCCACGCCTAGAGCAAAGAGCATCTTAGCGGGCATGAGGCGGTGGTGTTCAGCCCCAATGGTTCGCGCCAAGAAGGCTGCGTGTTTCTCGAGCGAATACCCCTGGGGCACTTTAAGTGTCGTCCACAGCTTGTAATTGGAACCGGGAGTCGCCGCATCGGTAGAACGCAACACGACATGCCCACTAAAAGGGTCGCTTTGGAACAGGTGATCGAAGGCGCTATCGAGCCGCTCGGCGGGCACCTGCCAGGCGCACAGGGCTCCCTCGGCGAGGCTTGTGGCCAGCAGCGTTTGACGAATCCGGCGAATGACACCGGCGGCAAGCATCGCCCGGAGGCGCTCGAGGACGACGTCCGTTGGCAGGTCGGCCAATCGGGCGATTTCGCCGATCGGGTCGCGCGGGTATCCTTGGAGGCGGTCTTCGCTAACGGCCAGAATGCGGGCGTTGATCGGGTCGGTCGTATCGATGGGAACCCCATCCGAGACAGATCTGTCTGGGGAACTCATACCTTGCGGTTCGGATACAACTTGGCCACCAGGTCGGCGTACCCGTTCAAGTACTGAGTTGGAATCCGCTCGCCGGTGTCGACCACGCGCTCGGAAGCTTGACTCCAACGAGGGTGCGGCACTTGGGGATCTACGTTGGATTCGAAGGGATATTCTTGGGCGTTGAGCGTCTCCCAGAGGGTGGACGGTTGTTTGGCTGTGAACTCGATACGGACAATGCTCTTAATGCTCTTGTAACCGTATTTCCAGGGCACCACCAACCGCACCGGGGCTCCGTTTTGTTTGGGCAGGGGCTTTCCGTAGAGTCCGGTGGCCACCATCGTGAGCGGGTGCAGGGCCTCGTCCATCCGCAAGCCCTCGGTGTAGGGCCAGGGGTAGTCGGGGAGTCGCACCACGCCGGGCATCTCTTCGGGCCGCAGCACGGTGGTGAACGCGACAAACTTGGCCTCCGCTTTGGGCTTGGCCTTGGCGATAAGCTGGGTGAGGGGGAATCCACTCCAGGGCACCACCATCGACCAGGCCTCGACGCAGCGAAACCGATACACACGCTCCTCGTGAGGAAATCCTTGGAGCAAGTCGTTCAGCCCCAATTTCAGAGGATTCTCGCACAGGCCATTGACCTCGAGTGTCCACGGGTCGGTGCGGAAGCGGCTCGCCAAATCCCGTACTCGCGTCTTGGTAGTGCTGAATTCGTAGAAATTATTGTAGTGGGTGGCCACCTCTTCGTCGGAGAGCCGAACGGTGGGGTTGAAGTCGGGATTGCGTTTTCCGGCTGAGAACGCCGTCGCCTTGGCAAGGTTGGTCGATTGAGCCAATGCCGGCAGGCCAACAGCCAGACCTCCGCCGATGAATCCCATGGCGCGCAGAAAATCGCGTCGCCGATGGTAAACCGATTCCGGGGTGACGGCGCTGTCGGGCAAATGCCACGGAGGGCGTACAATCACATTGGGCATGGGCGTAAGAATGGCGGCTGAACGGCGTTCTGCACTTTTTTTCTCAGGCTCTGGGTCACCCAAGTTCATAGGGCTCGAGCAGGCGCTGGCCGAACGGTTGGATGCCCAAATCCACAACGACCGAGATTCCATCCAGTCGGCAGACGTGGCAGTGGTGATTTATAGAGAGGCACTGTTCAAGACGCGCGGTCCGGTGGGACAGAGGCCGAGGTTGGCGGCATTCGGGCAAAAATGACGGCCCCCAGCGCGGTCAGCAGGGCATTGATGAGCAGCAATTCAAATCCGAAGCGGTAGCCGTGGAACCATTGCACCGACTGATGATCCAAGACCGCACAGAGGGCGATGGCGCTGATGGCTATCCACGGCAGAGGTTTTCCCGAGATCCGGATCCGCGTGGCCAAACCCAGTGAAAAAAGACCCAGCAGCGGGCCATAGGTGTAACTGGCCAGCTTGAGCACGAGGTCGATGACTGCGAACTGCGAAGCCAATGAGCGCAGAATTAACAGTGTGAGAAACAACACCCCGGCGAAGGCCGTGTGAACCCGCCTTCGGATGTGTCCTCGTGCGGCCTCGGACAGGTCCCGGCGCTGCTGGAACCCCAGGAAATCGACACAGAAGCTGGTGGTGAGTGAGGTGAGTACCGAGTCGGCGCTGTTGAAGGTAGCCGCTGTGAGCCCCAGCACGAAGACCACTGCCGCCGGCGTGCCCAGGGATCCGAGGGCGATGCGGGGAAAGAGTTCGTCGGAGCGGGTGGGCAGGGGAATCCCGTGCATTTCGGCGAAGCGGAAGAGCAACGCACCGAGAACCAAAATAGCCACCGTGACGAGCACCATCACCGGCGTGAAGAGCCACAGGTTTTTCTGAGCCTCCGGCAAGGTCCGGCACGAGAGTGTCTTCTGCATATTGTTCTGATCGAGCCCGGTCATGACCACCGCGAGGGCTGCGCCACTGAGGAGTTGCTTCCAGAAGAAACCGGGAGATCGCCAGTCCCAGTTGAAAACAGTGGTCTCCGGACCGCGGGACAAATTGAGCACCAGGTCCGACGGACTCCAGCCCAAGCCCATCACCAGGGCTCCGATGCTCAGAAGGACGCCGAGGACCAGGAAGCCGCTCTGGAAAAGGTCGGTCCACACCAACGTCTGGATTCCGCCTCGAAGCGTATAAATCAGGATGAGCAGGATGGCCGATCCAGCCGTCACCCAGAAAGGAACGCCCCAACCCTGGAATACGAACGTCTGGAAGACCGTAACCGCCAGGTAAAGTCGTGCGGCCGAACCCAACAAACGTGACACGAGGAAAAACCCAGAGCCGGTCCGTTGCGCGGTCGTGTCAAAACGCTGTCCGAGAAACTCGTAGATGGAGGTTAACCGGAGCCGGTAATACTGCGGCAAGAGGAGGGTGCCGATGAGCGCATAACCCACGCAGTATCCGAGGACCAATTGCAAGTAGCCGAAGTGGTCGCTCGCCACCTTCCCGGGCACCGAGATGTAGCTAACACCCGAGAGGGTATCTCCGATGAGACCCAGTGCCACCCAAACCCACGGCGAGCGTCGATTGCCGGTGAAATATCCCGCGTTGTCGGCTCGGCGTCCGGTCCACCAAGCCACCGCCAGCAACGCCACAAAATAGGCGCCCACACAGGACAGGATCGTGACGGGATGCACAGGACTCAGCCAAACACGGGCTGCGGGTCCGGGGCACGCGTAAAGTCACGAGATTGTTGGTCTCGGAGTTGAAGCCTAGAGAATGAAACGACTACTAAAATAGCTGATTTATCGTTCTCGCCTTCACAAGGGGCGTCAGGAAGTGATACCTAGATGGAATGCACTCCTTTCAGGTTATCCGGGAAGTCCTACAGACCACCAGTGCCAAGCAAATCGCAGCAGACATGGGCTTGTCGCTGTCGCTGATCTACAAGTGGGCCGAAAAGCCAGATCCTGAAGCTGCTACGGCGTCGCACAATCCTCTGGATCGCATGGATCAGTTGCTAAAGAGCACCCGGGACCTGCGCCTGATCCATTGGTTGTGCCAACGGTCCGGTGGGTTCTTCATTCGCAATCCCACGACCCATCACACGCACCCGGAATACTTGATGCCGGCCACCAACGGAGTGGTCCAAGAGTTCGCCGATCTTTTGGCGGTCATCGCCAGCGCCGCCTCCGACAATCGCATCGACCCTGCCGAGGCCATCAAGATCCGGGCTCGCTGGGAAGGGTTGAAACGCTCGACCGAAACGTTCGTGGCCTGCTGCGAAGCCGGCAATTTCCAAGCCCTCGAAAAGACCTCCCAACAATAAGGAACTAGCGAGGAGGCACCCCCAAGGACTTCGGTTCGGTAACTCGCACCGCAGCAAGACACCGGGACACTCCGGACCGTCACCGGAGCTTCAAATAAGGCTCAATCCAGCCCGCACAGAGGGAGCTGACGCTCTTCGTCATCGGCCTCGGGGACGCTAGAAGGGGGCACCGCAGGAGCGCGAGTCGGGGCTGGACGGGAAGAGGTCAGCGGTTTCTCCAGCAGGTTCCGTTGCCAAGACATCAAGCCTTCCCACGCATCGGGATCGTTGCGACCGAGCGCATACAGGGTGGCCTTGGAGGCGATGAGGGTCGGATCGATGCCCAGCTCACGGGCGTGGGTGTCACGAATCTGGGCCAGTCGGTCAGAAACATCGAGCTCGGCCCGGGTCATCCGGCGTGAATGCACGCGAATCGGGCGGGGGAGGCGGTTCTCGGGTACTTCGAGTCCTTGTTGAATCGCATCGAGCAATCCAGACCGCCGCTTGGAGGTCAGGAAGTGGGGCAAATTCAGACCCCGAGTCGTACGGGTCTCCGAGGCCGCCGCAGACAATTCGGCCAACTGTTCATGCTTGAGAATGAAGAACGGGGGGCGACCGGTGCGCAGTGCGTCTTTCTCTCGCCAATGCCAGAGTTCGCGCAGAACCGCCAATCCGAGAGCATCCAGCTTGTCGTGTCCCTTCGTGCGCCATATAGCGTCGTCATCGATGCGCTCGGGCTGGCAGCAGTCACGGATCAATCGCTCACAAATTTGTTGGTGCCAGTCGAGGCGCCCCAAAGACTCTAACCGGCCCAGGAGCGACTGCTGCAGGGGGAATAAGTGCCGCACATCGTTCAGCGCGTAATCCACCATGGCCGGCGTCAGGGGGCGTTTTCCCCAGTTGGCCTTTTGTGAGCCCTTTTCCAGGGTGATGCCGAGGTGGGTGTTGAGGGCATCGTTGAGGCCGAAGCGGGCTTCACCCGCCAAGCGAGCGGCGAGCATCGTATCGAAGATCCGAGCGGGCTTAAAATGGTGCCCTCGGAACAGCAGGCGAAGGTCGTAGTCAGCAGCGTGGAAGATGATGGAATGCTGATCCATGGCTTCCCACAAGGGTTCGAGGTGGAGGTCCGACAACGGATCCACAAGGTACTCACTGCTCGGCACACCGACCTGAAGCAGGCACAGTTTTTCCGGGTAAGCGTGCAGAGAGTCGGCCTCGGTATCTAGAGCGACCCATTCTGACTCGCGTACTCGGCACGCGAGTTCCCGCAGTTCGGCGGTGGTGCTGATCACAGGTAGGTAAATTGGACGATGGGGAAACCTAGGTGAAGCGGGAATTGCGCTGGAATCATTATCGTTGAGGGTCTGTGTAATCGGTCGTGACGGCCAATTATCGGAATATGAAGGCGTTCGCGGAGGCTAGCCAACCCTGCGAAACTGGCGCTCAACCGCTTCAAGAGCTGGAGGTTTCCGAGTTTTTTGCGGAGGAGTCACGAGCCTGAAATCGGCGAAAGGCCGCCAATTCAGCGGGGTGATTCTTCCAATACGCCACCAAAGCTGTGAGCGCGGCCAACGTTTGGGGTGTTAGGTGGTGTTCGATGTCTTCGACCTCGCGCTCGACGGTTTCGGCGCCCAGTCCCAGCAAGGTCAAGAGTTCGGTAAGGGTGCGGTGCCGATCCTTGATGTGGGCGGCGACGGCCGCTCCTTCAGCAGTCAGGGTGAAGCCCCGGTAGCGCTGGTAGTTGACGAAGCCGCGTTTGGCCAGACGTCGGACCATGTTGGACACGGTGGATGAACTCAGCCCTAGGGCCTCGGCCAGATCGCTCACCCGGGCATACCCGTTGCGCTCAACCAACTCCTGGATGCGCTCTAAGTGATCCTCGGTCGATTCCGACCGGGACAACGTCTGGTTGGCGGTTTCCTTGAGACGACTCATGACACTCCGATCCTCCAATCGTTTAGTGACTCAACTGCCGGGTGGCTGCGCCCCGAAGGCGAGGATCCGGAGAGCCTGTCAGTTGTGTGATCCACGGGCTTCCAGGACGGCCGAAGGCCTGATGCAGCCACACCACTTCGAGTGCGGCGCGCGGGTCTTTTTGCGATTTAATCCAAGACGCGGCGCGTCCAAGCACCTCGCCGGCATCGCGCTGGCGCAGCACCAGGCGGGACTGTTCTTGCTCCCAGCCATTGGCGGAAAGCGTTCGGTCCAGGAGGTCTGTCGTGGAGAGCTTGGTGAGATTCGGAGCGGGCCGACGCGGGGCTTTGCCCGAGGCGTTGGCGGTGACGCGCCAAATGCGCCCGTGCTCCTTGTCGCGGCGCGGATCGCGGAAATCGACCTCGCCGTGCTGGATAATAGGATTGCTCCAATCGGCAATGTACAGCGCGCCATCCGGCCCGAGGCGCAGGTCGATGGGACGGAAGGTGACGTTGGTGGAACGGAGCAAATCGGGCTGCTCCTGAGTCTGGAACGACGAACCCGAATCCTTCACCGAGAAACGCACGATGCGGTGTGCGCGGAAATCACAGGTGATGGCATTCTCTTGCCACTCCTTGGGGAACGCAGGGCTGTGGATCACTTCGAGACTGGCGAACTTGGGATAATTGCCCGGGCTTATGCTATCGGCCTCGCGACGCATGTCGGAGTAGGTAAAGTAGGTCGCACCATCGACCGCGTGGTAAATGCCCTTGCCACCGGCGCCGTCGGTGAAGAAGGAGTTGCCGTACTGGTCCCAATGGTGGCCCCACGGATTGCAACCGCCACGGGTGAAGACCGACAGCGTCCACGAATCCGGATTGAAGCGCCAGATGCCGCCCGAGTTGAGGCGTCGCACCCCGTGGGCCGTCTCGATGTGGGTGTGCGTGTAAATCGACTGGTTCATGTAGAGGTGCCCGTCATAACCCCAGCGCAGCGTGTGGAGATTGTGATGGGTGTCCTCGGTGCCGAAGCTCGACAACGTCACCGTACGTCGGTCGGCCTTGCCGTCGCCATCGGTGTCCTCCAGATGCAGAAGCTGATGACTGGCCGCCACGTAGCATCCGCCCTTTCCATCAGGCACCACGCCCGTAGGAATGAGCAGGCCATCGGCAAAGACGGTGTGGCGGTCGGCCTTGCCGTCGCCGTCGGTGTCTTCCAATATCACCACGGAATCGACCGCAGGCTGCCCCGGCTTGATTTGCGGATAGACCTCAGACGAAGCCACCCACAGGCGTCCCTGCGGATCCCAGTTCATGTGGATGGGCTTATGGAGGAGCGGGTTCTCAGCCCAGAGGCTGACTTCCAATCCATCGCCCGTATCAAAGCTCGGGATGGCTTGCTTCGAAACACTGGCCCGCGAGTCGGCGGCCGCGCTGGCTTGGGTTGCCTTCTTCGCCAGCAGAGCTCGCACTTCGGCCAGGACCTTAGGGTCGGATTGTTCGGACGGACGCAAACCGGCGATCTTGGTGTCCCACTCGGCGATCATCGGATCGAACTGCGGAATCTCGACACCATTGCGCCCTTGCTCGTGCTTGCGGAAGCCGAAGAGGTAGGTCCAGTTGGCCGGGCGCCAGCGGTGGAAAAACAGCTCATTCTTGTGCTGGATGGCCGAGCGGAGCAGGGCGGTGTCGGTGCCCTTGGCCGGAGCCTGAATCCCGAGGAGCTCGGGCAGCCGTTCAGCGAGCATGCGGTAGCCGGTGTCATTGAGAATCACCGGGCTCTCGTAGGTCACCATGCGGAGCATCGAGATACGCCGCGTCGCCCCGAGAATGTCCACGACCGGGATGTCCGAAGACTTGCCCAAAGTGCCCAGCGCCTCAGCGACTTCGATCAAAGCCTTGGAGTGGGCCGAATCGGGCCGCTCGCCTTGCTGCTGGATCGGGGTGAAAAAAACAAAACGCACGGGTTGGCCGCTGGCCTCCCGGATCCCGACCATCAATCGGCCGGTGTCGGTGATGAACTTGGAAAGGTACGCCGCATGGGCCTCACCCGCCGGAATGTCAGCCAACTCGAGGGCTGCGGTCATGCCGTAGCTGAGAATGGCGACCGAAGGTTTGGCGATGGCAACCTGCTCCTGAACGCGCTTGAGCCAGCCTGCCTCCGACTTGTTCCAATCGAAGCTGGCGCGGGCCTTGCCCATGGGGGTGTCGCCGGCCCAGGAAAGGTTGCGGAAGGTGATACGACGGTCGGAGTACGACGCAGTCAGCGCGGTCTCTAAGTGGCCGTAATTGACCTCCCGCTCGAAGAAGGTGTCACCGATCAAAAGCACCCGGTCTCCGTCATTCAGGGAGAACCGAGCCGGCTCGGCGGCGGGCAGGGCGGGGACACCTCGACCCAGACCGAAGATCAGGACGCAAAGCCAGAGTTGGATTCGTTGACCGAGGAGCATGTTTCGAGGGTGACGGGAAATCCCCGGTCCGGGGAAGCAGGAAAGCAAGAGAGGAGGCAGGCAGCGGAACCCATCGATCTCCCGCATGGATTTGGCGGTCTCCCAACGCCTTGGGGGAACGTCTTGGGCACATCGGAACATCGGCATCGGCCCAAGACCCCGTTCGCTAACGCCATCCATGGACTTGGCGAGATCGTCAGCCAATTGCCAGTCTTGCGTCCTATCTCTTTCCGAAATTGGGAAAGTTATGAAGACCACACCCTGTTTGCTCTCATCCAGAAGGGCGATTTCGATGGGGAATGTATTTGGGGGCATGTCGCCGAATACCACCGATCGCCCCAGTTGAGGGCCTTGAATAGCGGCTAGCGATTTATCGCCCAGCGTCCACGGATTCGTCACCTGGATGGCACTTGAATCTCGCGGTTCCGGCTTAGGAAACTAAGATCAATGAATTCGGTTTACCGACACGGTATTTCTCAGACCAGACGCCACGCCTTCACCCTCATCGAGTTGCTGGTGGTCATCGCGATCATTGCCATCCTCGCGGGCATGCTGCTGCCAGCCCTGGGCAAGGCCAAGAGCAAGGCTCAGGGCATCCTGTGCATGAACAATGGCAAACAACTCATGCTGGGATGGACGCTGTATTCTGGTGATTATCGGGATGAGGTATGCCTTTCCTCAGGCTTGGGGGGCCTCGTGTCGACCCACAGCCCAACTAAGGTCTATCCGATGAACCAATGGTGCATGGGAACCATGCATGAAGGTCCGAGTTGGACCAATTCGGTCCTTATCATGGATTCCCTTCTGTACCGCTATGTCGGCTCTTTGGGTGTCTATAAATGCCCTTCCGACCGGGCGACCACCCGGAGCCCGTGGGGTTCCGGCGGCGGGATTCCCAAAGTGCGGAGTTTGGCGATGAGCTGCTTCATGAACCCCCTTCCGGGACAGGAGCGCACCAGCGGCCGGTCCTACCGGAAGCAGAGCGACTTCGTCCTCGGAGCCGCGATGACCTGGGTGACGATTGATGAGAATCCCGCGTCCATTAACGACGGCTGGTTTGTCCACGAGTCCAAGACCTCGTTCGTGGACTACCCCGCCTCCTACCACAACAGCGCGGGCGGACTTTCCTTCGCCGACGGACACTCCGAGATCCGGAAGTGGCGGTCGCCCATGATCGTGACTTACGGACAGCGTTCCCGGACCGACGCCCGCCTAGACTCCATCGATGCGACGTGGCTCTTCGAGCGAACGACCGCCTATTGAGAGGCTGATCAAGAGCGGTTGATCAACCGCACAGCCTGGATTGGTGCAGGCCACCCTTTAGGCCGAATGGCCGGTTCGGATAGACACTCCCAATGGGATTGCGTCAGTGCCAAGCTTGCCGCGGTGGTCGAACCCATTGATCCACTTCGGGAGGTGCAAACTCGTTGGACACTGCGCCTTGGATCCATTCGCTCCGGATGAAGAGCCTGTGGGCCGAGAGGTGAGCCTTCTTGATCCAATCGGATCATCCCATGCAATCTCACCAGCCCATGACCGAGTTCTTCGACACGCACGCTCACTTGGATTTTCCAGACTACGCCGAGGATCTGGAGGCCGTGGTGGAGCGTGCCACGGCAGCGGGCATCACGCGAATTGTGACCATCGGAACCACCCTCGAGGGCAGCGCCCGGGCCGTGGCCATCGCGGAACGTTTTCCGTTGGTGTTTGCCGCCGTGGGCGTCCATCCAGGTCACATGGAGGAGTCGCCCGATGAAATTCGGCCCATGCTGCGCGACCTAGCCCGGCATCCCAAGGTAGTGGCCATCGGCGAAACCGGCCTCGATTTCTTCCGCCGCCCGGGTGAGCCCGAGCCAGAACCGGTGGCCGATGCCGCCAATCGTCGCAAGCAGGCCTCGCTGTTTGAGCAGCAGCTGGAGGTGGCTGCCGAACTGGGTCTCAACGTCATCATCCACACCCGCGACTCCTTCGCTCCGACCTTGGAGGTCTTTCGGCCTTACGCCGCGCGCGTGAAGGGCGTCTTCCATTGCTGGGTCGGCTCGGTGCCCGAGCTTCGCGAGGTCGAGGCGCTCGGGTCGCTGGCCAGCTTCACCGGCATCGCGACTTTTAAGAACGGCGTGAATGTGCGCGAGGCAGCTGCAGCTGTGACCGGGGGCCACTTCATGCTGGAAACCGATTGCCCGTTCCTGGCCCCGGTTCCGTTCCGCGGCAAGCGTTGTGAACCTGCCTATGTGGCTCAAGTCGCCGCCGCCATCGCCGACGCCCGTGGCCTGAGCCTCGAAGCACTGTCTGCCGAAACTTGCGCCACCGCCCGGCGGTTCTTCCCGAAGATGGGATAATTCGCGGGGGGAGGCTGGAATTAATCCACAGGCTTCTCGTAGACACCGCAGGGCCGGACACAGCCCGGGCCTTGGCCGATTCCGATTACGGCATTCAAGAAGAGAGTTACTCCAAGTGGATGCAGCGGTAACCGGGATTGTTCGCTTCGATGAGGGGCCGACCCTCAGGGCCTAGGACGAGCAGGGCTGTGGACAAGGCGTCGGAGACCGCAGCCTCGGGCCCCGCGACCGCCGCGCAGCGAGCTCGCCGAACGGGTTCGCCTGTGCGCGGATCGAGCACATGACCGAGTTCCTGGCCACCTTCGGTGAACGACTTGCCCCAGACGGCCGAGACCGAGAGAGATTCGTCGCGGAGTTCAAGCGACTGTGTCACCGAGGGAGCGCCAGAAAGAGCGGCCGAGCCCGTTGTTCCTGGTTCGGAATGCTGAGGGCCCGGTAAACCCACCCGCCAAGCGCGTCGGTCCGGAGCCAACCCGCGAGTCAGGATGCTGCTGGTGCCCCCGTGCAACAGCGCGTGCGGCACGCCGGCCTCGGTGAGCAAGTCGAGCGCCCGGTCGAGGGCGTATCCCTTGCCGAGGGCACCCAGGTCGAGTTCTACACCCGGGTGATCGAAGGTCACCGAGAACGACTCGGCCTCAAGATAAACTCGGTGCCACCCTGAGGCATCGCGGGTCTGACGCACCACCTCTGGTGAAGGCCTTGAGCCAGTGCCACCGACGAACCCCCAGGCCCGCAACAGAGCTCCGACCGTGATGTCGAAGGCCCCATCGGTGACCTCGGAAAGGACTCGGGCCCGTTCGAGCAATCGGAAGGTGCTCGGCGACACACGGACTGCCCCCCCGGCGGCTCCCGCATTTACCCGGGCGATGTCCGACGATTCCCGGTATCGGCTCAGGGCCGACTCGAGTGCGTCGACCTCATCCAGAGCCTCCTCACCGGCGGCGCGCAACCGCTCCGGAGCCTGTCCCCAAAGCACCCACTCGAAGCGGGTCGCCATCGCGTGACGAGCGAGCCGGACCGGTTGTGGATTGCCTGTGGTGTCCATCAAAGTCTTCGATTCAGCGGCCTGAGATTGCGCCGGGAAAGGGGAATCATTACGGCCATCCATCGGGCGGCATGGATTCGGTTTTAAACTCTCAGACTGCACGTCCGCGGCGTCGGATGCTGATGGTATGCAAGAACGAAAAGAGTTCACGGGACTATTTCTAATCGTTCGACCCACCCCGCTCCGGGCGGCGTCCGGAGCTGCGCGCCACCTAGACCATCCAATGGGGCGGGGTCTTCGATAAGCTTCAAGAAACGGCCGATTCGTTCCAAATAAGTCTTATGACACACTGCTGGATTGCTCCGGGCCATTGCTTGTGGTTTCTTCAACCCGTCTGAACGAGACGCATCCAGAGCGTCAGCGGGGAGAAATCCGCTGACCAGCGACCTGCCCAGAGTTTTGGGAAAGGTGCTTTGGAAGCCCGCAAGGGTTTCCGATGTGCAGGCGAAAGCCTGAACCAAAATAATAACTCCTGTGTGAAGGCCGTCGTCTCGTTTGAATCGAGCGGCGGCCTTCGTCTTTTCAACACGGCTTTGGGTGTGTGCCAGTCCGACAGAAAATAGCCATGCACACATCAATACGTATCCCAGAGAGCAACCCCAACCACCACCTCTGGAGCAACCACGGCACCTGGTGGTGTCACTTCACAGTCCATCGAGCGGACTTCACGAAACAACGGATTCGGCGCAATACCGGGACCCACCGCCTCGATGAAGCCCGCCAGATTCGGGACTTTCTGCTCGCCGCCTTGCCCGCCATCACGACCGCAGCCTGAAAGGAACCGCGCCATGAAGAAGTACGAAGATATCCGTTATGATTTCTGCCCGACCAGCTACTGGGATGACACGAGTGTCGAGCAGGCGGTCTTGCGAGGGGTGAAAGGCAAGCACCGTCGGAAGGTCCTCGCGAAGGCTTTGGCCGGGGGCAAATTCGAGAAGGTCTCTGAGGAAATCCAATCGGCTGAAATCTCCAATGAGCTGCGGGATCGACTGGGTCAAATTCACCCATCGCTCATGGGTGGTGAGTACCTCCCCAGCTATCAACGGGAGGAGACTGAAATCGCCCGCATCGAACTCGAATCCACCACCTCCGACGTCATCAGCATTCGAGCCCGGTGGGAGGATGGGCAAATCCATTACCGAGTGGTCGACGAGTACGACACCGAGTTCGACTGCAAACCAGACCGCAGCGACGGCCCGCTAAGTCTGGATGAGTTCATCCGGTTTATTGATGCCATCTCCTGCCAAGACCTGAGTGGGCCGTTCTCGCTCGCCTACAACCAACTCAACGCCGATGGAGGCACGAGGCGTCGACGGTTGCGGCATTTCACCACCATCGACTCGGACGTCTACGTTCAGTTGTCGGGACACTTCGAGAGTGTCTTCGCGGACTGGGTTGCCGAGGGAGATGCTGAAACCGAAGGGGATGATGATGAGTGATCCGGTCAATCAAAAGGCCGAGTAAAAACAGGGTCACTCCATTCAAACAGGCCGTGGAGTGACCCATCTGGCATGGTCTTCAAAACGGGGATGAATCGGGAAGGGGGCAGGTCGGCAATTGTGGCTCAATTCCTGGGCAAGAGCCCGTTCAGGCTGCGGAGCCCTTTGCCGAGTTCTGGGCAAAAGGAAACTGGTGCATCCATAATCGGAAATCGTTCCCTGACCCGTTTCCTAACCCCGTCTCCAGATTTTTACTCACGCGGAGCCGCGGAGAGCGCGGAGGTCGGAGGATTGGATTCTCTCCGCGAACTCAGCGTGAGATGTGTTAGTTCATGCTTGTCGCTGTTCGTGGCGCGTGGACGGCCGCAGGATTCTACCTCTTCGCCTTCGCCGGAGTCGCCGGCTTCGCAGATTTCACATGGCCCGGATCGGCCGTCAGCGCGTCGATCTTCTTCTTCAAGTCATCGAACTCCTTGCGCAGATCCCGGTTCTCCTTCTGGAGCGTGATGACTTCGCTGCGGAGCGAGTCGGACTCGGCAGCGGGCTTCTTCGTGTTATTGATGGCACCAACCGCACGTTCCGCCGTGGCGCGAAGCGGACTTTCCTTCGGGGCGTTCGTGAACTTCTCCAGCGGACCTAGCGCCTTTACATCGCCCAATGTTCCTAGGGCCATCACAGCGGCGAGCTGCACGCGGCGCTTTGAGCTGTCGAGATGCTTGAGCAGAAACTCGCGCACGGTGTCCTTCTTTTCCTCATCCTTCGCAAGCCGCGCGAGCGTGTCCAAGCCGCGCGCAAAACCGCCGCTAGTGAACGCTACCTCCTGCTTCTGCAACACCTCGAGCAACGGCGCGATGTAGCTGGCGTCCGCCTGCACGCGGATGGCGCTAATGGCCGCGTCCGCCGTCGCGTTGCGATACGAGGCTGAGCTCAGCGCCTTGAGGATCTGCTCGCGCACTTCCGGCTTCGCATAGGAACCGATTGATGCGAGCGCAATCGCCTGGATGTCTGGGTTCCGCTCGTCCTTCAGAATCTTCTGCGTGGCCGCATAGCTCGCCTCGCGGTAGAAGCCGCCGATGTCAGCTGTGACTTGCCGGCGCACGCGGGCGTCACTCTGCTTCGTCGAGGCGATCAAAGCGTCGAGCGCCTCATTCGTCTGGATGGCGCGAATGGCCTGAGACGCTGCCAGGCGCACGCCGTAGAACGAATCGTTGTTCAACACCTCTTTGAGTTTGCCCAGCGCCTCCGCCTTACCGCTGAGCTGTTCGATGGCAAGTAGGCGACCGAGCAGATCGGCCTTGTCGACGAGTTGCAGATGCAACATCGCGGTCGGGACCTTGAAGTCGATCTTCGCCAGCAAGGTCTGGTTCGGATCGATGCGGACCACCTCCGGTGCCTCAGTCAGCGGCACGTAGAAGTCCTCTGCCTTTTCCTTCACCGCCAGCGTGCGTTCGGTGACCACGCCCGACTTGCTCTTGAACCGCACCGGCAATGGGACGTTGAAGAGCAGCACGTCATCGCTGAGTTTCTGCACCTGCTGCACGGAGATCTTCGCGAGCTTGGTACGTTCGTCCCAGCTGTAGCTGATGTTCAGCTCGGGATGATGCGCGTGATAGACGTATTGGTTGAAGAACTGGTCGAATGAGCGGCCTGAGAGTTCCTCGATTACTTTGTTAAAATCGTCCGTGGCCACATTGCCAAAGGCGTGGCGCTCCAGATAGGTCTTCACGATCCGGCGATAAAGATCTTCGCCGAGCTGGCTGCGGAGCATGTGCAGAATCCAGCTCCCCTTGGGATACGCGTGGAAGCCGAACTGGTCGTTGGGACTGTTAAAGTCGCGGCGTACGATGGCGTTGGTGTCGTTCGCTTGATTGAGGACGGCGTTGGCATTACCGCGCATCTGGTAGAGGAAAGCGTCGCGCCCGTTTTTATGACCGGCGTAAAGCGCGTCGTAGTAGGTCGCAAAACCTTCGTTCAGCCAGAGATGCGACCAGTCCTTGCACGTCACGAGGTCGCCAAACCATTGATGCGCCAGCTCGTGCGCGACGAGGCCGGTGCTGTCGCGGAGATTCTCCGTGACGTCGCTGAAGAGCGTGCGGTCATTGAGAATCGTCATCGTCGTGTTCTCCATGCCGCCCCAGCCGAAATCCTCGACGCACACCTGATCATACTTCGCCCACGGATAGAGCACGCCGATCTCCTTCTCGAAAAACTCCATCATGTCCTTCGTCCCACGGAAGGAGCTTTGCGCCTGGGCGATCTGCGAAGGGGGCGTCCAGAAGGCCATCGGGATGTCGCGATGCTTGTCTTCGACTTTCTTAAAGTAACCGGCGCAAAGCGCGATGAGGTAGTTCGCGTGCGGCTTGTCCTGCAACCAGCGCACGGCGACGAGACCGGTGGCGGCGTCCTTCTCCTCCGACATCTTGCGGCCGTTCGAGATCACGACCATGCCTTCGGGTACGCGGCAGGTGACTTCGCTGGTGAACTTCTCATTCGGCGCGTCGAAGCTGGGAAACCAATGACGCGCCTCGTACGGCTCGCCCTGAGTCCAGAGATGCGAATCGCCCTCTGGATAGCCCATCTCAGTAGTGCGGAAGTAGAGACCTTGATCGGGCGTGGCGCTGTAGTGAATGGTCACGCTCGCCTCTTTGTCGGCGGGAATCGCTTCCGCAAACGTCACGATGACGTGCTCGCCCGTCGCCTGATAGCCGAGGATCTTCTCGCTTGATTTGACCGACGCAACTGCGAGATCGACGCCGTTGAGCTTCAGCTCGGCGAAGGGTTTCGCGATGGGCTTGAAGCGAAGCGTGACCTGGCCGGAGACGGAGCGCGCCTTGAAGTCCGGCGTGACATCGAGCGCCAGATGCAACAGGTCGATCTCTCGGCTCGGCGCGTATTTCAGAAAGTTCGAGGCTTCGGCGCTCGCGGCGAGCCATGCGTGGCCGTGGGCACAATAGAGATGCTCCGTTTCCGCCCGCGCCGGCCGGTGCAAGACGTGGAGAGTGAGTACAAGACAGGCGAAAAGGGCGAATCTGGTTCTCAAAATTGATTAACAGAAAATTGCTTGGGCGTGGGAGTAAACCCGTCCCATTTCGAGAGATTGATTCCAGACGTCAATAACGAATTGCCCAGCACTTCCGCGGAGCGGAGTCACGGAACGGTTTCCGAATTGGACTCAGTCGGGTGTCAGTTACAGACGCTCAATTCCTTGGCAAGAGCCCGTTCAGGCTGAGGAGCCCTTGACCGAGTTCTGGGCAAAGGGAACTGGTGCATCCAAAATTGAAAAAAAGGGGTCAGAAAAAGGAAAAAGGGGAAAAAGGGGTCAGTTCTGAATGGCAGTTAGTTAAGGCCTAGGCGTTTTTTGGTGAGCCGCTTTCTGCGAGGCGGGTGGG
>CAJAHH010000043.1 GCA_903939515.1 uncultured Verrucomicrobiota bacterium | reverse complement strand
GCTTCTGCGGATCCCACACCGACTGGGCGACGACGCGATACATCCGGCCGTCTACCATCCGTTCAAAAAAGTGCATTCCTTCAACTAGCAATAGCCGAGCGCCAAAACAAGCCGATTCCCTCTGGAAAAACCGAAAAACACGCCCTCAAAGCCTCCCGAAATGCGAAGGTCGGGCTAGAAAAGCGCAGTTAGTTAAGGCCTTTTGCCGATGGCGGAGACTCCTCCGTAAGTCGGCCCGGTAGCCGGAAAATATTAGCGGGCTGAAGTCACCCCGTGGCCGGAATACTCACTCAAGTGAATCGAGTGGGGTTGGTGCGGCATCCAAGCTTTCAACCTAAAAACGGCAGTAGAAACGTGCGAAAAATCTCACAGGTGATTGCATCGGCGGGCTATGCCGCAAATTTCAGCATCAAATCAGCCTCACCCGCCGGGTGAGGCCGCCCGCATTGTTCCGGTGTGCGTGGCGAACGATGACGTCGAGCCGTTGATCGTGGACACGCCCGGCGGGCGTTTTCAGGCGCAGTTCGTGCCGGACCTGCCGGTCAGCTCGTTGGGTGCGCTCGTGTTTTTTGCCCAGTTTTTGGCCACCAGCGGCGGCTTCGAAGCGCTCGTTGCGGACACGCCCCTGAGCTACGAAAGCAATCGGGCCCACGCGCCCCGCGACGTGCTGGGGACGCTGCTTTTGGGCATCCTCTCGGGCCACTATCGCTACGCCCACCTCGCGGCTCTGCGCTGCGACGCGCTCGCGCCGAGCCTGCTCGGCTTGGCGGCCATCGTCAGCGAAGATTGCGTGCGCCGCGCCCTCCGGCGCATCTCAGCGGAGGCAGGCCAAGACTGGTTGCGGCGTCACCTCGACCAAAGTTGTCATGAGTTTTTGGATTCAAAGTGGATCCTCGACATCGATGTCACCATCAAGCCCATCTACGGCCACCAAGAGGGCGCGACGCTCGGCTATAACCCCCAAAAGCCGGGCCGCCCAAGCCATGCCTACCACACCTACTGGATCGCCACCCTGCGCCTGTGCCTGGACGTCGAGGTCCACGCCGGCAATCAGTCCGCCGCAGGCCATGGCTTTACCGGCCTGTGGTCCTTGATCGACCGTTTGCCCGCCCAGCGTCGTCCCCACTTTTTGCGCGGCGACTGCGCCTACGGTCAGGAGAAACTCATGTGCGAAGCCGAGGTGCGCAAACAGGACTACCTCTTCAAACTCCGCCGCACGGCCAAGGCCCGAGACTTGGTGGCATGGCTTGAACGCGACACCACCACTGTCTGGACCGACGCCGGCCAAGGCTGGGCAAGTGCCGAGGGCCAATTACTCCTCACGGGCTGGAGTCTGCAGCGCCGCGTGGTGGTTCTGCGTCGGCCCCTCAACGACCAAGGCTCCCGCGCCCGCCGCCGCTTCGCCCGAGAGCAAGCCACGCAAGGCCTACTCTTCAGCGGCCCCGACGCGACCCTCTGCGAGCCCATCATTTACGAACACCAAATCCTGGTGACCAGCCTGCCGTATGAGCGGCTCACCCTCGCCACCTTGTATCGAGAACGGGGTGACGCGGAAAACCCTTTCGACGAACTGAAGAACCAGTGGAGTTGGTCCGGCTTCACCACCCATCACCTGCCATCCTGCCAACACGCCGCGCGCCTGGCGGCGCTGGCCTACAACTGGTGGACGCTCTACCATCGCCTCCTCCAGCCCGGCCAACACCACGAGGCGATCAGCACGCGCCCACGCTTGTTGATCGGGGCGGCCCGCCAGACTGAACACGCCGGGCAACGCCGTCTCGACGTCCGCTTGAGCCACGCCGAAGCCCCACAATTACAGATACTCATCGAGCGCGTGTCCATTTGGTTACAGGATCTCTTACGCAATGCTCAGCAGTGGACTCGTCCCCAGCGCTGGGCACAGATCGTTGCCCGAATTTTGCGCGAAAACTTCCCCGCCATCGGCCCAGAGCCACCACTCGCCCTCGCTCCGAGCTGATTCCCTCCGCTCAACGACTCAGCTTAGCCTCCCAGCCCCCTTCTCCCGACGGTTTCACTCCGTCGGCCAGCTGTCTATTGCCGGATTTAGGTTCAATCGGGGACTGAGCGACAGCCCGAAAATTGGCGGAGGATTGGCGGAGCACGTTTTAAAAGGAGAAGGCCAACCACGTGTAAGTGATTGGCCTTCATTGGCTGCCCGGGTAGGGATCGAACCTACGACCAAGTGATTAACAGTCACCTGC
>CAJAHH010000042.1 GCA_903939515.1 uncultured Verrucomicrobiota bacterium | reverse complement strand
TTCGATCGACGCTGACGACGACCCCTTCCGCACCAACGCCCAACAGGAGGCAATGCAGCGTCAGGAATGCGGCGCTGACTGATTTCCGGAGAATCGTCATCACCCCATCACGCGAGTGCTTCATCGTGGATTCCATCATCACTGGAAGGGAGTTGTGAATGCTACCTGAACGATTTCTCCGCGAATTCCATCGCCCGAGCCCTGGTGGTGAGTGAAAACCCGCCTTTGTCCGTCTCCGAGCCATGTCATTTGAAGCAGGCGGCCAGGAATATGGGTTTGATATCCCGGGCGAACTCCACCGTCGTCGCCGCCGGTCTTGGCAACCGATTATCGAGAATCCCGCCGATGGATGGTCCGTCGATGGGGTCAGCGATCGATGCAGTAGGGTCCAGTAGACTGGCAACAATGATGAGCGACGGCATCCATCGAGAGGCCTGGTCCGACTTCATTCGGCGTGGAGCATTCCGTAAATGGGTTTCATCTTCCAGGACGTCACTCGTTTGACCGTCAAGTCACCGCCCCTGGAGAACAGGCTGACCTTGACGTTCTCTGGCTTGTATTCGTGCCAAGCCACTGCGGCCTGACGATCGTTGGCGAAAACCTCGATCATGCTCTTGTCGATGAATATTCTCAGCGTCAGGTCTTCATGGTCCCTCAGTTCAAACGGAGGCTTGATGTAGTCAACCGTCAAGAACTTGCTTCCTGCTCCGGAAGCAATGGGAAACCCATTCCTGCCGTTTTCATCGCAGAGCACGTTGATTCCAAACTCCTTCGCTGTAGGGGCCGCCATGACCACTTCCAGTTCGATGGTATCGCCTTGGATGCCGTCCAGCAGGTGCAGGGTGTCGCTTTTCACCGTGATGTCCTTCATCCGTCGGCGGTCGGAACGCAGCTTCTCCAACTCCCGCAGTGGCTTCATGCGCAGCACACCGTCCTTGGGCAGGCTGATTTGGCGAGGGAGAGATTGGATGCCTTGCTGGAAATTCGTCCGGTTCAACAGGTTGTCGAAATTCTTCAGCCGGTCTGTCTTCTGCATTCCGTTCACCCATGGCGTGCACCAGGCCCACATGACCCGACGATCGTCTTTCGTCAGCAGTGTTTCTGGTGCAAAGAAATCCCACCGGGCCCAGTTGAGCAGTGCATGATGATCGGGAAGAAATTTCTCGTCCTTGAAATCACCGAGATAGTAGCGGGCACCCAGGCCGTGGCTGATGCAGAGAAGCATCCACTTGTCGCCCATCCTGAACATGTTGGCGCATGAGGTGTCCTCGCCTTTGTCGATGCCGAGGTTCGTGGGGAAACCCTCGTGAAAAAGTTCGCCCAGATACAGCCACCGGCTGAGATCCTTGGATTTGATCAGTGTGGGATTGCTGCCGCCATTGATCGCGTAGTAGGTGCCATCCTTGAGCCAGCAATCCGGATCCCAGTGGTTCATCTTGGGCTTTTCCCCAGAAGCGGTCAGAGGCTCGATGGCGACCGGTTTCGACCATTTTTCCAACTGGTCATCCAACGCAAAGGCGATCTGGTTCCTCCCCGAGCCCTGCCCATGATAGATCATGGCCGGTTTGCCCTCTTTGGTGAAAAACCCGGTGCCGCTGAACATGCCGTGTCCGGTCGCCTTGGGGGTCAGCGTTGTCGGATGCCATTTCCAATGGACCATGTCGCGGCTGGAGACGTGGGCGAACGCAAACCCTTCCTCATGGTTGTAGATGTAGTGCAAGTGATACCGACCTTTGTAGTAAAAGGCGGGATTGGGATCCGCCGGGATCGCACCGCTGGGGCCCGGATGGGCCAGGTGATACGTGAGCCAGGACCGAGGAGGATTCGCCGGCACGGTCGGTGTTTCGCATCGGGCCACCATTTGCATGGCGGCCATCAGGACAAAGAGGGTTGTTTTCATGAGTTCAGGCGAACGTGGCGAGTGGTGAAAGCGGTGGGTGAAGTCTCGGTGCAAGCCTTGGTGGATTGATTGTGTGCACAAGGTCGATCGGAAGCTAGGTGGTGGAAAAGGTGAAGTGCGGGGTCGAAAGTGTAATACCCATGTCCATGGGTATTCATCGGACGCCGGGGACGGGCTCATGCTGCCAAGGTGCCGGTGGTGAGGGATCGCCTCATCCCTGGAGGCAGCATCATGAATCGCCCGACTCACGAGCGGATCAATCCACTCACTTCGTCGCGGAATGTGCCGGTCACCGCACTCCTGTGGCTCTGTTGTCTGCTGGCGACGCTCACCGTTCGAGGGGGGGATTCCAGGACTGGAAGCCATGACCTCAAAACTCCCGCCAGCAAATCGGACGGGTGGTCCCTGAGGCCCCTGTCCATTCCCGAGGTGCCGTGGGTGGCGGGTCTGCCTCAGGCGACGAACCCGATCGACAGTTTCATTGTCGACAAGCTCAGGGCCAACGGGTTGCGACCGTCGCCGGAAGCGGACCGACGTACCCTCATCCGACGGCTTCATTTCGATTTGCATGGGCTCCCGCCCGGCCCCGACGACATCGAGCGGTTCATCGGTGACGGCGACCCGAAGGCCTATGAACATATGGTGGATCGGTTGCTTGCTTCCCCGAGGTATGGAGAGCGATGGGCCCGTCACTGGCTCGATGTCGTCCACTACGGTGAGACGCACGGGTACGACAAAGACCAGCCCCGCCCGAATGCATGGCCTTACCGGGATTATGTCATCCGTAGTCTCAACAGGGACAAGCCGTACTGGCGGTTCATTCAGGAGCAGGTGGCAGGCGACGTCCTCTTTCCTGGAACGCGGGATGGTTTCGAGGCGCTGGGGTTCCTGGCTGCGGGTCCATGGGATTTGATCGGTCACGTTGAGGTGCCCGAGACCAAGACCGACGGGAAGGTCGCTCGGCACCTCGCCCGGGACGACATGGCGGTCAACACTCTTCAGACCTTCAATAGCATAACCGTCCAGTGCGCCCAGTGCCACGACCACAAATTCGATCCGGTTTCACAGGAGGCCTACTATCGCATTCAGGCGGTCTTCGCGGCGGTGGATCGAGCGGACAAGCAGGTCGACCTCGATCCGGAGGTGGCCGCTCGGCGGCGGGATCTGGGTTCCCGCGGAGAGCAGGACAAGGAGATAGACCGCCTGTCGAAATGAGAAAGAGAAGTTCTGGACTGTCTGGCGCAAGGGCTGGCCTACAAGGAGATCGCCGACCAGCTCAGCCTTTCCGTCGAAACCATTCGAATGAAACTGAAGCACATCTACGCCAAGCTCCACGTCCACTCGCGCGGCGAAGCCGTGGCGAAATCCATCCGTAGGTAGGCGACACGCCGCGCGGAGCTACCCATGTTTATGGGTATTCCTCAGAGCCAGACGTGTCATGTAGATTAATAAGAATTCCCACACGAGTTGTCCCGCACGAGTTGTTTACTGCGAAATCAAAATAGAACAAGTTTATGGCACCAGCTCAAATTCTCCTCCAATCCAAACTCATTGTTTGGCCCTCGCGTTCTTTCGCCCTGCTCTGGTCCCAACTTCGGCGATTTCTACGCTTTGCGGCGACGTTCGCACTTCTTCTATTTGGCTTAGTCGGCTCCGTCTCGCACGCCCAACCGACGGTGATCGGCACGCTGGATTACAGCGACACGTTCACGGTCGGGCCGTCGGGTGATCCCAGCGCGACCAATCCGCGTCCCAATGGCATGTATAACGTGAATACGTTTGGCGGCTACAATGTGGAAAACACTTACGGCAATCCGCAGTCCATGTGGACTCCGACGGGGAACTTCAGCTTTAACTCCCCCGGCAACTCGACCGGCCCGGCCATTACTAAAGCCGCTGTCGGCAACGACGGCGCCACCAACGGGTTCGCCCAGTCCGGCGGAGGCGACTTCAACTTCACCTACGGTTTGCGGAAGAACTATGTCGTGCAGGTGGACGCCATTCTGCCTCTGGACCGGCTGGATATCGGCAGCTACGCCAATGCCGGCGACACCATTGGAAGTGCTGGCAGCCTCACGGTTTTCTTTCGCAAAGATTCAGTGGCGGGTCAGCCCGGCATCGCATTGTACAACGGGTCGAAGGAAACGGCGGTCACCAACGCGGATGGATTAAACGTCAAAACCGGCGTGAATGACACGAATTGGCATCGATTCGCCGTTCAATTTGACCAGCCGAACAATAGCCTTGGTATCTACGTGGACGGCGCGCTCAAGGCGAAGGTGGACCTCGCGACGTTTGCGGGCGGGATTTACGCCGGGTTTGCCAATGGCGCCGTAGGCACGGGTGGGGCCGGCTTCAACGGGACCCAAGCGCAATGGATGGACAACTTCGCGGTTGGCTCCCTTGGAATCATCAGTGTGGTCGACTACCGCGACACGTTCACGGTCGGGCCGTCGGGTGATCCCAGCGCGACCAATCCGCGTCCCAACGGCATGTATAACGTGAATACGTTCGGCGGTTACAATGTGGAAAACAGCTACGGCAATCCGTCGGCCACGTGGACCCCGACGGGGAACTTCAGCTTCAACAGCCCGGACAACTCGACCGGCCCGGCCATCACTCAAGCCGCTACCGGCAACGCCGACGCCGCCACCGGGTTCGCCCAGTCTGGCGGAGGCGACTTCAACTTCGCCTACAAGCTGCGGTCGAACTTCGTCGTGCAGATGGACGCCATTCTGCCTCTGGACCGGCTGGATATCGGCAGCTACGCCAATGCCGGCGACACCATTGGAAGTGCTGGCAGCCTCACGGTTTTCTTTCGCAAAGATTCAGTGGCGGGTCAGCCCGGCATCGCATTGTACAATGGGTCGAAGG
>CAJAHH010000041.1 GCA_903939515.1 uncultured Verrucomicrobiota bacterium | reverse complement strand
GGCTCAAACCGCGACTCCACTACCTTCCAGCTCTTCCCAAGCCCAAGCAACTGTCCAAAGGTCTGTTCCGGTGTCATCGATCGCCATCATCCGCCACCCGTCAAGCCCCCCCCTTCCCACTGGAAATAGCGAGGAACCATAATCTTTTCATGTTCCAGCATATACTCATATCGAGATTGTAGGTCTGGGAGCATAGAATCATCAACTCGGAGCGCCTCATCAGGATACTTTATATTAGCGCGATCAATCGCCTTCCTTATCGACTTACCTTTTTCGATCCATCGCACAATCTCTTGATCATATTTTTCTTCAGCTCGCGTACGTTCGCCAATAATCTCGGCGGAACGAATAATATACTCATTAATTAAATTCACATTTGTAATATGTTTACTGCATATTGTTTAGATATTCCTAACCACAAAGTAGTCCTATGCATTTGTCAAACTCGGGTTGCGTTTGTTGGAACGGGTTTGGGCACGATTTCCGATTTTGGAAGCACAAATTTGCTTGATTCATAAATCGGCAATTGGCTCCCAAACCTGGATGGGCACATGCCAAGGCATTGAGCGACAGTGACTGACACCCTCCTGAGTCAAATTCGGAAATTGTTCCCTGACTCCGTACCTTGACTGGCTGCATTCGGTTCAGAATTTATCGAAGTATTGACGGTGTTTTCATGGTTTTGCGGACGTTTATTTAGATTTCAGCAGATTCGCAATAGCTTCCGCAAACGCCTTGCCCATTTGGGCGAAGATCTTTGCGCTACCAAAATAGTGGTATCCGCCATTGGAAGCGCCTTTGAGGGCTTCCCGATCTCTGGTGGAAAGGACTTCCTCCAAGGCGAGGTCGAGCTTTTCTTGGTCCGCTTGGGTGATGCCCTCAATTTGTACATCCAGCGCGGCGTAATGTTCCGGGGAATCTGGGTCGTATTGATCATTGGCGTAAACTGCCAATACATTCTTTCCCTTCTTCAAATGTTGGATCATTTCCTTCTCGAGGACGACAGAACTGTATTGCGGCTTGTCCTGCCACCAGATGTAGGTGTGTATCTTTTGTCCGTTTAAATAAACATGGAATCCCTGTCTTGCCAAAACCGCGAGGCGATAAGAGTGGCAATGGATGTCCTCGACTTCAAAGGTTGTACGCATCAGCAGAAACTCGCCCTCTCCCCAGGTTGAGGGAACGTTCTTGAGAGTAATGCCGCTGTGTTTCCATGAGCCCTTCCCGATGGGTGCCTTGCCTTCGGCCCAGTTGCTGTCATCAAATTCAGGTCGGTGCCAATTTTCAATTCCGGCTGGCAGCGTCACGTCACGGAATCGTCTGGCATCATATTTCTTTAGTTTGTCCTTCTTCTCGGTGGCATTGACCGAAGCGAAGCGCCAGATCCGCTCTTCTGGCAGAGGCTTGCCGACAGGCTTCCAGTAGCCATCCCATTTCCGATCCCTGTTAATCGTGCCGTCGGTTTTCAGTGTCTTCGCAACGCTAACGATATCGTTGTACTGACCTTGCTTGGATTCCGCGACCTCGATGGCAGGATCCCAGAAGGGGGCCGTCTCAACGGCAACGACAGTGCCCCTGAACTCGGGCATGTCTGCCGGTGCAGCCATGGCTTTTCGGAAAACTTGATTATCGCCCATCCCGCCGACTCCTAGCACGCCGATGACAAACGGCATCTTTGGGGCGGACAGATCTTTTCGAACGTCGCGAATGAACTGGGCCAGCAGGTCCGAATAGACGTCGTATCTTCCGGGTTTGTCGGGGCCGGGATACGTCGTCCCATCGACCAAGTCGTTAAAACCCTGAAGCCAGACAAAACCAGCCAGCTCATAGCCATTCTTCGCGTCATAGGCCGGACAGACCCGTTTGGGATCTGCCAGCACCATTTTCACATGGTCCATCATCATCCGGTAAAACACGCCGGAAGCGGCATCCTTTTCTTCTCTCCATTTCTTGCGGTCCTCTAGTTTGGGAATCCCATGTGCGCCCTGAGGGTGTCTGTCCCACTCCTCTTGAATTACCTTGGGCAGCATGTAGGGCCCGGCGCTGGGCGGGCGGAATTCAGTATTGAGCGACCGGCCGCCCCAGGCGGTCTTGATGATCAGAATTGGTTCATTGAGCTCTTTTTCAATATAGATTCCGAAGGTGAACTCAGGACCAATATTGCTACACATCTTGGTGGGTTGATCCCCACGTGCTCCAAAACCGGCGGTCAATTTCCCCAACCCCTCGCCATTGGCGCTGCCATCGTAAGGTCCGGTCAAATAAGACATCCAGACCTGATCACAGACGCGTGGGCTTCCATCCAAATTACGCATTTCCTTAAGAAGGGGTGCCGTGAGTGGATCCTTGCCGATATAGTCAAAGGTGCTGATTGCGGCATGCCCCTCCATGTTTGATTGTCCGGCGAGAATGAACACCTTCAAGGGCTTTGCCAAAGCGTACGGAGAGAGGGTGAATATTAATACTGCCGCCAGAAATATAGTTGGTTTCATGGTTATTTAGCAGTTGGGTGTTTTTTGTTAATATTGCTCATAAAGGTGTTTGTGATGAAGTTTACAAGATCATCTGGTTTTGCGGGCGCTTCATCACGGCGCAAAAAATCGACTTCCTCGCCACTGGCCTGGTGGGTGGCGGGCGGGCGCAAGGCCTTCCTCAAACGTGCGATTTCGCCCGGACCCATGCGGCAACAGGGATCGAGGACCCTGTTTGTCCGCTTCGTCGGTTGGGCTCTGGATTTGGAAGGTCCGGCCAATGAGTCCGAGGAGAACCCGCTTCATCGAGGGTCTGGATTGAGCCGGATGAGGCTCGGAGAAAGGGTGGAGGCTTGGATGGCCGCGATCGTCTCGCGCACGGTCTTGGCCTTTTGCCGCATCAAATTTTTCGGGAAGTCCGGCTCATCGTTCTCGAAGTAGTTCGCGATCCGGGTCAGGTCTGCAATGGCGACCTTGGCGTGCGTTCCGTAGCTGAGGAGGACTTCCATGATCTCCGGTGTCCGGAGTTCGCTCGCCCAAGGATTCTGTTCGCGGGTGTATTTTACGCACGCGGCAACGCCTTCCTCGATGTGGTGCTTGGCGAGGACGCGCAGGCCTTCGAGACGGATTTCGTCGGCGAACATCTCGCCGCTGGGAGCGGGCTGCATGATCGCCTCGTGGATGGCGGGCAGGAGCGGCCTGATCTCGTCGAGGGAAAGGTGCCGATAGACGGAACCCATGCTGCTGCGGGCCCGTCCATCTTCATTCTTGAGGCCAGCTTGCACGGCCTTGTAGAGCGTCGGGCGATCCACGCCCTCCAACGACCGACCCAGCATACCCTCCCGGTTGAAGAGGGCGAAAGCCAGGTAGCGCTGCTGCATGCCGCGAGGGTCCTTGGCCGTATCCACACGCGCCATGATTTCGAGAAGCTGGGGAACCGTGTTCGATGCGGGCTTTCCGATGGCTGCGAGTGCGTCCGCGGCCTTGATGCGGAGCCAGAGGTCTTCGTGCAACAGGGACTTCCCGAGGGCCTCGATGGCGGGGGTACTTCGTCCACGCAGGAAGGTCAACGCCTGGCTGGCGCCGTAGCGGGCGTTGAGGTTGGGAGATCCCTGCATCTCGACCAAGGGCGCGATGGGGACATCCTTGCGGCGGCCCAGGGCCATGGCTGCCCGCTCGCGCACGATGGGCGACCAGCTCTGAAGGCGTTCCATGAGTTGCGCGATGCTCAGCCCGTCGTAGAAGCCGTTGCGGTCTTTGTTGTTCCAACCGCGGCCGTCGAGGACCAGCGATTGGGCCGCCGCGGCGTCGAGTCGCGGCACCGATCCTTCCACCTTGCCGGTCAGGTAGAGTTTCTTCAGCGGCATGGCGTAGGCCAACAGGTAGGAGCCCGTGGCATCCCAGCCTTCATAACTGTCGTGTTCGGGCTCTGGCGGGCCTTGGTGCCGGTAGCTGTGATCCCTGCGTCGGGCTAGGTCGAAGTACCAACTGCCGAACTCGGTCATCCATGCGCCGGTGGCGTTGGGTCCGGACTGGGCGATGCCGGGCATGGCCCAAAGGAGGTTGAAGAAGTTGCCGGTGTGCCCGCAATCGCGCTCCGAACCGTGGGAAGCAACGCTCATCCGCGAGAAGAACTCCGCGCCCTTCGATTCGTTGATCAGGTTGAAGAGGACCGCGGCCATCCCGCATTTGCCGTTGTCCTCATGAGTTTCGATCCATGGATGATGGTCTCCGTAGGGGATCGCGCCCTTGTGGATGTAGAAACGCATCAGGCGTACGCTGCGTTCGATGGCGAGGTCCAAGGCCGGATCCTGCACGCCCGCCTTCCGTGCCAGCACCAGAGAGATCGTGAGGGGTAGGCCCGGGGAGTTCATCATGCCGTAGCCGTAGAGGCGTCCGTCGGGCTGGGCGAACTTGTGCCCCCAAGAGCCTACGGCGCTCTGGCCGCGGGCGGCCTCCAATGCGAGGCGTTTCAACCCCGGCATGAACGAGGCATCACCGGTTGCCAGTTGGTACTCCGACAGCAGCAACATGACGTAGCCGAAATACCATGTCGCCATGTCGTTGGACTCGTAGTGCGACGCCCACGCGACCTCCCTCCGTATCAGCGGAAGATGGTTGGTGTCGCCGCTGGCCAGCAGCGCGAGGGCATTGAGGGATCGGGGGATGGCATCGAGCCTTCGGGCGTAGGAGGGGTTCTCCATCCGTTGGGCAAGGGCTCGGCACCCTGCTTCGAGAATGCGTTTGGACTTCAGACAGTCAAAAGGGGCGGTGGCGCTGTACGTTCCCAGGACGGGAAGCGTCAACGCGACCTCCGTCGAAGCGCCCGCGCGCCATCGGGTCAGGCTGAGTTGGCCGTGTCCCGCCTCGGACTCGGCCAGCGTCAGGGCCTTGCCGAGTTCGGTGCGTGGGTCGTGGGAAAACGGCTTGCCGCCCACGCCGAGAATCACGTCTCCGACCGCCAGAACACCTTCGGCCGGAGAACCCTTTTCAACCCGTGTGATGGCGATCTGACGGGCATCGGAAGTGACCAGTTGGTCGCAGAAGATCCAACCGCGCAGGCCCGTGGCTCCCAGGTTCCAGTCGTGCTTGGCCCCCTCGGGGATCTTATCCCCCTGGGTGAAATCGGGGATCTTCAGTTCGCGACCCTTGCCCGCCGCAACGAGGGACGCCGGCAGTACGAAGAACGCGGCCAGTAGGATGGATTGCAGCAGGGGTTTCACAGGGGTGGAGTCGCGGGTCCGTGGATGCCGCGGTGGATGATGTCGAGCGAAAGGACCGCATAGGCGGTGACCAGATTGGGATCCTTTTCCCACCAGCGTGCGTTGGTGTTGGCCCAAGATCCGTCTGTGCGTTGGAGGTTGATCAGGCGCAGGGCGACCTCGCGACGCCAGTTGATCCTCCGGCCGTCCTTCAATTCCAGCGTGTCGACCCGGGCGGTGTTCAGGGCCTTGGTCATGAGGTGCAAGTAGTAGTATAGGCCCTGGAGATCCATGCCGGGATTCTCGTCGAGGGTGTAATTCGAGCGCAGCCAATCGAGCACGGCGACCACCCGCGGATCCTCATGCTGGAGATCGGCGTAGATGTAGCTGAGCAACCCCGCATAACTGATGCTGCCGTAGGACCGTAAAGCCACCCGTCCGGTGAGCGCGTTGGTCTCGCCGCCGGCCATGCTGTGCCCGGGATAATAGACAAACCCGCCGCGGTTGCGGACGTCGTCCGAGGCCCAAGGTTGGCGGTTGTGACTGGGCAGGTTCTGGCAGTTCTGGACAAACTGGAGGAGAGCCTTCCAGTCCACTTCCTGCTTGGGGACACTGGATTCGCCAGCCTGGAGATATCGCGTGTAGTGCAGGGCTTCCAACGCCGTCAGCGTGTTGTTCATGTCGGAGTGGGCGTATTTGTCGCCATATCCGATTCCTCCGTCGAACGGTGAGTCCATCTTCCCCGGTTCACCCAGATCCATCTGCGAGCGGATGACGAAGGTCCGGGCACGACCGAGAATCCCGTCATGGGCGGGATTGCCCGACGCGGCCAACGCCACCATGGACAGGGAGGTGTTGTAGTTGATGAGGGACGTTCGGTAGATGCTGCCGTCGGGCTTCACGGCCCCGAGGACGAATGCGTATCCCTTGGAGAGGGACGCGGGGAGGTTCGTCTGGAAGCGTCGGGTGGGTTCACCCATGAATGCGGTCAGGATCAGAGCGGTGGGAGCAACATGATCTTGAGTGGACCACCAGCCGTTGGTGTTCTGGCTGGCGAGGAGGGAGGCAAGACCTCGGTCAATGGCGTTTTGGATCTCGTGACCCAACGAACTGTCGATGGGCGACGGGGGCTTCACGGTCTTCGAGTTGTCTGCGGCCAGCGCTGGACCGGCAAGGAGGCTCAAAGCCAGCAAAAGGCATCTGAGGGCTGCGGGCATGGGTGTCTTCATGGGGCGGATGGCTTCGGTGGCGCGGGCGGCATGGGCTCGTCGAGCAGGAGGTGGATCGCTGTCTGGTTTGTCAGGGCAGGTTTGAGGAACGTGGTTAGCTGACCCAAAGTAAGGTCGGGTGGCACGAATGCGAGTAAGACGTTGGGGCGGGGACGACGATTCGGGCGGCGGTGCCTTTCCCGATCGGCCTCTAGTTCCCGGCCCAAATCTGCGGAATCCAAGAGGGGGCGCTCGATGCATTCCAGCTCCGAGCCAGAGGTGCCCTCCCTCCGCACGGATTCGACGAGCAGCAGACGGCCGGAGATCCGGCCCTCCTTCTGGTGCAGGGCCAGTTCGGGCGGATGGGCTCGGCGTTCGGTGCGATTGAGGAGTTGCCGGTCTGGAGTGAACGCGCGGTAGTAGGGTTCACCGGGCAGCGGAGGTTCGATGCGGATCCCCTGTTCGCTATCCAGTGAATCGAGAATTTCGGCCAGCGCCTGGACGGACGCCAGTGGGATCGCGGGCGACCAGTGGAGCGTGAGGAAGGGGATGCGCTTCTGGCGGTCGAGTGCCGCGATCGCGATGACCGCGGAGACCAAAGTTCCATCGGGGTTCAGGACGGTGGAACCCTCCCGGAGTTGGACCCGGAGGTTGGCCAAGGCTTCGACCTTGGACCCCGGCGGCTTTCCGGTGCCGGGAGCCGCGTCAATCTGCAGGACCAGATCCTGGACGCTCTTCGAACCCAGCGGAAGGACCGGTTCGATGGCCAGAGTTAGGAGTGCGCCCTCGGCGATTTTGAAGTCGGGATTTACGGTGGTGTTCCGGTAAATCGTTTCCTTGGACACCGTTCTTGGCACTTCGAGCACCGCGTAAGGCGTGCTGAAGAGGCAGGCAATCGCCATCGGTTGAACGGTGTCGGCGACGTACTCCAGGCGGTGAGGATTGTCTGGGGCAGGAATTCGCCGGGAGCCGGTGAAGAGAAAACCCTCCGGTGGAAGCGCAGCGCCGGTGCGGCGATCCATCAGGAGGTTTTCGACACGAAGGACATTGCCGTTGGTGGCGATGACACTGACTTGAAAACGTTCGCCCTTGGCCCAGAACCGATGGGTCGGTGGATGGTACGATTCGCCGGGTTCCGTCCCGATGAAGCGGAGCGCGGCGTGGATGTCGCTGGGCCTGGCGAAAGCGATGAGCAGGGACTCGTAGCCATGGTCGCTCGACTCGCTCACGACAAGGAACTCGCAGGAGGCATTGGCTCCCACGGCCGAGCGTTCCACGCGCACTTCGACGCGTTGTTTGCGGCGATCGGCGATCAGGCCGGGGAGGACGAGGCGGTTGGTATCACCGGCGAACTGGCGGAGTTCGTCCTGATGGATGCGGCCGACGCGCGCCCGGTTCTCCGAATGACCGAGGGGACGGTCTTTGAAGGGGCTGTCGAACTGGGCATGCACGGTGGCTACCGCGAAGAGCACGACAGCGACATGGAGCCAGATCGGCATTCGGCAAAAGAAGGGTACGGCCCGTGGCGGTGTCAACGAGCCATCCCGACTGACGCGTGGAATCAAGCGCTCCAGCCAAGGATGGATCATGCCGCCCGCAACTATCTCCTCAGAAGAGTACGCCCTCGATGAAGGACGCCAGAGGCTCGGGGTGGATCCGGTTCTTGCGCACAACCACTGCCAGCTCCCGCATGAACTGGGGCCGAAGGCGGATGCGTCCCACCCGGCGTCGATCCCCGTACAGGGCAAGAACTCGGTGCGGCACGAGGCTCACGCCCAACCCCAGCGAAACGAGGTTCACAATGACATCAAAGCTGTCCAGCTCTATGGCCGGATCGACGGGTAATCCCTGCGCCTCAAGCCACGACCGCAATGCGCGCCCGGTTTCGCCTCGGTGATCGATGAGCAGCCAACGCTCCGCCAGCAAAGCCTTGCGCAGCGATTTCAGCGACGTCTTTCCACCGGCTTTGGCCATCGGATGATCCGGCGGCGTCACGAGGACGAACTCGTCTTCAAACCGGTGCGTGACGGCCAATGCTTGGGGTAGCCGCCGGGGCGGTGACAGCAACCCGGCATCCAACGCTCGCGACTCCACCGCTTCCAGAATCTCCTGGCTGGTCAGTTGCACGACGTGGAGCTGCACCTCGGGAAGCTTGCGTCGAAACGCGAAGAAAAAGCCCGCATAGTAGGCCAGTCCGATGCTGCGAGCCACGCCCACCCGCAGCGTCTTGGGCACCAGATGAAAGTCCTGTTGGATTTGTTTCAGCGTCTCTTCGGCCGACGCGACAATGGGCTTGGACTTCGCGTAGAGAAGCTTTCCGGCGTCGGTGAGGCGGACATGCCGCGTGGTCCGCTCGAACAACGCGACGCCCAGCTGCTCCTCCACGCCGCGGATCTGGCGGGTGATCGCGCTTTGGGTCAGTCGGGCTTTCTGTCCGGCCTTGGTAAAGCTGCCATGCTCCGCCACGAGATGGAACAAGCTCAGCTCGTAGAGATCGAACGGGACGGTGGCGAGGAAGTTATTCATGCGGTTTAAGAATGAGAGTGATTGGAGTAATGCATTTCACGCAATGCTTTCGTCCCTTGATGGTCTTGTCGTCGGCCGGATCAGATGCTCGCCAAAACGGCGGACGGGTTCGGCGGAAAGAGTCAGGAACCAACATGGCTACACCCAGTGAACGGCTTTCGGAAAACGTCCCGGGCCCATTCTACGTCACCAGCGAGTGCATTGACTGCGATCTCTGCCGGGAAGCAGCACCGGAAATCTACCGGCGCAATGACGACATCGGATACTCGGTAGTCCACCATCAGCCCGCGGCTCCGGAAGAAGAAGCCCGAGCCGTCGATGGCATGGAGGCTTGCCCGGTGGAAGCCATCGGTCGCGAACCAATATCGGTGATTGATTGATACAAGGTCGGCGCACAACCGTCCGGCGAAAAAAGGGGGCAGGACTCATGGCCGAGGCTGAGTGTCTAGCCGGTTTCGCCGGCGGTGACGATTAGGTCGGTGACGGGGAGATCCACGACGCATTGCATCCCATTGTCTCCTTCGATCGGCATCTGGCCATGGCTCAATGGCCACACCACTGGGTACATTTGTGTCGCTTCGCCTCTTTTCCGTCCGTGCTGGACAACAGCCTAGCATTGGAAAGGGAGGCTGGAATTTCCGCCTACTGAGGGTGAGTTTCCCACAGTTGCGACACCGGCAGTCCGTGCAGATTGGACGAGAAAGGAATGACCTCACTGCCGGTGTAAAGCACCACGCCGCGAACCCATCGCGGGCCTGCCGCGTTCGCCATCGCCTGCAATCCCCTGACGTCCGAGCCGCCCAACGTCGCACCGGCTTTGATCTCAATACCGACCAATCGTCCTGAGCTGTCTTCCAGGACGATGTCCACTTCTTGTCCCGATGCTGTGCGCCAGAAATAGAATTCCGGCTGGGTTTCACTCCATGCGGATTGCTTGCGCAATTCCATCAACACGAAGTTTTCCAGCACGCCACCGGCGAGAGTGCCATCCACGTTCAATCGCTCAACGGTCAATCCTAGCAGATGCGCCAACAAGCCGGTGTCGTTCAAATACACTTTGGGCGTCTGGATGACCCGCTGGCCGAGGTTGCCCGACCACGGCCTCAGCAGTTGAGTCAGGAACGTTGCTTCGAGCAGGGCGAAGTAACGCTTCAGAGTGGTTTGCGGCAACCCCAATGAGCGCGACAGATCCGCGAAATTCAATAGGCTGCCAGCTCGGGTGGCCACCACCGACAACAGACGCGGCACTGCCGTCACATCAGCCACATGGGTGAGGTCACGGATGTCGTGCTGAAGAATGGTCGTCAGGTAGGACTGAAACCAGGCCTTGCGGCGGGCCGCGGTTTTGCGGGCAATCGCCAGCGGATAACCCCCTGACAGGATTTTTTCAAATAGCTTATCGCGCTGGAGGTGGGTGTTTTCCCCCGATGCCCAGACCGGTCGCTTGGAAAATAGCGCTTCCACGAAGCCTTCTTTGACGCCATGGATTTCGCCCTGCGAAAATGGCCAGAGGGTCAACAACTCCATCCGACCCGCCAATGACTCGGACAATTTCGGCAGCAACAACACATTCGCCGAGCCGGTGAGTAGAAAACGTCCCGGCTCGCGCTTGCGGTCGATCGCCATCTTGATGGCTGGGAACAGTTCCGGGGCATGCTGGACTTCATCCAGCGTCACGGGTGCGGTCAAACCGGCGATGAACCCATTGGGGTCCCGCTTCGCCGCTGCCAGAACGCCGGGGTCGTCGAGGGTTAGATATTGGCGACCTTGCTGTTTCAGTTCCGGCAGTTGGGCCAGAGTACTTTTGCCGGTCTGCCGCGCGCCGTTGATCAAGACAGCAGGTGTGTCCCCCAACGCCTGAAAGAGCTGCTCGGTGAGATGGCGACGCATCATGCGTTTTATAAACAACCAAAAAATGGATGATAATCAACCAAAAATTGGCTGTAAATGCAGCTAAAAAACCTACCAAAATGGGGAAATAAACGGTTTTCGAATTGGATCCGGTCGCGGCGCAAACCCATTTCTTACTTCCGCGGCTTCGCTCGCACGAGTTCGATCGAGTGGAGGGTCAGGGTTTGGCCTGATGGTGATTGTGGGCCCAATTCGATCGCCAGGCCGGTAATTAATCCGCTGTAGCTCGGTGAGCTCCCGAGTTGGACGACCTGACTGCGGACCTCGCCGTCGCCGGCCAACTCCAACGGCACGCTCCGCTCATGGTCGAATGGTTCTTCGCCCAGCCGCTTCCAGTAAATCCGGGCGGTCATCGGGCCTCCGGTGGACGCGACGCGCAGCTTCATCGACGGTGCTTCTTCCGCCCGCCAGCAGCGGCCGCCGTTTTCAAGCCGAGCCCTACCTTCGCCGATGCGGATGGTCCAAGCCCCCGACATTGGGAAGCCCGAGTCGGTCGCGTCCCGGACGGTCCAGTGTTGCCGATCATGTTGGAACCGCCACACCGGTGGCGTGCGGTCGGCCATCGCGTTGAAGCGTCGACGCATCTCCTCCAGCCGACCCACCAGGAACTCGGTCCGGTGCTCGTAGACGATGTTGTGGTCGAAGTTCTCGTGGTGGATCGGAGCCACGTATGCGGTCGAACCGTGTTTCGGATCGTCCGACCGGGCGTCCCCATGGATGCCGCCATGGAACTCCAAGCCATCGGCCTTGAAGACACCCAGGCCCCAGCCGTCGTCGTCCACCAGCGCCGCCCAGCCCTCCGTCGCCAGGAAGCGGGTCCACGGCCAGGGCTTGTGCCAGTCGTTGACCACGAGCGTGAGCGGGGCCCCGGTGAAGGGACGGTCACCGGTGTACGACATCAGTCGACTCAGCTTCGAGATGGTGTAGACCGCCGGTAGCTCCTGGGGACAGGGACGGTATTGGGTTCTGTCCGCGCGCCGGTTGGTGCAACGGAAGCGCATGTGGATGAGCGGACCTTCGAGGGTGGTCCAGGTCTCGAACACGCAATCGCCGCGAACGTTGTCGAGCGGCCACTGCATCGGGAGGCAGCGGATGTAGAGCTCCTTGCCGTCGTTGCGGTGTTCCACGACCTCGGACGGATTCAAGTGGCAGTCTCCGGTCTGGATGGGATTCCAGCCAAGACCCACCCAGGCGGGGTGAGGCTTCTTGTCCCCGACCTCGTAGGGCCAGGGCCCGGAGTAGTGGGACATCTGAATTTGGCGGCCTAAGTCGGCGCTGTTGATGAGGTTCCCGGGATGGTCCTTGCCGGAGATGAACGTGACGGCACCGCCCAGCGCCAAATCCATCCCGATGCGCACGTTGCCGTTGTCCAGAAAGGTCATCCGCGGGGCCGGCAGCGCGGTGGCAGCCCGGCTTGCAACCGCCGGATGAAGGAGGATTCCGAAGACGGCCCAAAGGGTTCTCCAACTCCAGATGGCCAGGCTTCGTTGCGACATCAGTGCCGAGAGCATGGCATCATTCGACCCAAAAGGCGCTCCGCGAAACCGACCCCGGATCTTGGCCGATGAAACCGATCATCCCGAGAGGAAGATCTGCGGAACTCATCATCGCGGAGGAGTTGAAGCGGGGGCGGTGGCAGGAAGCTAATCTTAAAACTCGGCCCAAGGGGGATTCAGTGAAGGTGGCTTTGGCTGCGCGCTTGCGGGCGGAGACGACGATGACGGTAGGGTGGATCGCCGAACGCCTGGCGATGTGCACGCGCGGTTACCTGAACCATCTCTTGTATCGCCGGAGGAAGCTGGGCGGGGAGTAGCCAATATCAAGAACTGACCCTTTTTTTTGAGTCAAATTCGGAAATCGTTTCCTGACCCCGTTCCCTGTGTCACTTGTTAAAACGAAGAGTAGAGAATATCTGTTCAACTGCCGAATAATGTTCTTTGGTGCGGCATGTCGCCCACAGCGTCAGCTTGTTTCCTCCGTCACCCAAGTCGCGAAAGTGGATTGCGATAACCTGATCGAAACGGTATCCAGACGTGCTTGAATTGGTGAATGACACTTGTAGCGCCTCTTTGCCGTCGATTTTCAGTGTCTTCGTGACGGAGCCAGGGAAGTTCTTATAGGGGTTCAGGGAATCAGGGTAAGGCCCGTAGTCGAAGCTCAAGTCGATGTTCGTTCCGCGGTAGCTCTCAACGTAGGAGTCGATTCCGCGGGTCGGAACGAGTTTCATGTCCGGCGGAATAAAAAATGAAAACCGCTTCGCATCGACTTTCTTCCACTCAGCGGGCGGCTCGCTTCCGTGGATGGAATAAAGCACCGACAGAAAGAAAGCGGCGGCAATCGAGATTCTTAGATAGCGTGTGTGCATAATATAAGGATTAACCCCTGGGTCTGCGACGACGGAGATCGGGTCAGTCCTGGAACAGTGGGCTCAACCGCCGTTCGCAGGACGCAATGGTTGGACTATTTCCTACAATAACGACGTGAGATGCTCAGGAGTAATCGCGATCTGCCTGAGGATGGCGCGCAGAGTGCCTCGATCGATCTGACGGTGGTTTGGCACTACAGTCTGCGCGTATGGGTCATCTCGTCGCATAATGATGTGGCTGCCGTGCTGACGACGGACCGAAAACCCAAGCTTCTCAAGTGCTAGGACCAACTCGGGGCCTGACACCTGAGGAAGTTTGCTCATACGGCGACCAGAAGTGCCTCAAATCGCTCCTCAGGAACCTCGATACCATCCTCCCGGAGCGCACGGACGTAGCCCTCAATGGCCTCACGGATGTTGCTGATCGCAGCCTCGCGGGTCTCCCCCTGGGAAATGCAACCCGGCAAGCTGGGACACTCCGCAACCCAGAAACCATCCTCGCCAGGATAGATGATGGCATGTCGCATGAAGGTGATGTTGCCGACGTCGTGCTGCCCCCGCAACAGGTGATTTCGGTTCGCCGGGGGGACTTCGGAGGCCAACATCAGTTGTCAGGCGCGCGCGTTAGCGCGTTGGCTCCACGACCTCGTCCGCTTTGTTTATTCTCTTGAAGCTGAATTCAGATAAATCACATCGGATGCTTGCGTGCTCTACGGTGTTGGAAACCACATGGCCCGACTCGTCTAAGCCAAAATAAATGTGGTTCCTCGCTACTTTCAGTGGGTCAGTAGCACGGTAGGGTGAGTTTCCCGGCGACGAAGTAGAGCACAGTGGTCATGTATTCGACTGACCGATACCCGCGCGCCTTGCGCTTCACAGCCGAGAACAGGCTGTTGAGTCC
>CAJAHH010000040.1 GCA_903939515.1 uncultured Verrucomicrobiota bacterium | reverse complement strand
GAGGGCGATGTGGGTGGAGGCGGCACGGTGGCGGCCGGCTCAGAGAGCCAGCCCTACCACGGAAGTCGACGGGGCCGGCGGCGGGCGAGGAGGTCGGGGCGACTTCGCGTGGACAAGCTTGTGCGGGTGCCGCTGCCGGTGCCAGTGCCAGTGGTCGCGGGGGCTACCGGGGAGAATGCTGGCGGGGCGGATGCCGGTATAGGTTCGGGTTCGGGTTCGGGTTCGGCGGGGGCGAATGAGAAGTTGACGGCGGCGGCGGGTTCGGGGGCGAGTCCTAAATCGGCGGTGAAGTTGGCAGCCAAATCGGCGGCCAAGGTGGCATCGAAAATGGCTGCAACACCGACAGCGACGGCCACCACAAGGTCATCAGCCAAGACGAAACCCGCCTACTGGCTGGCGCACGTCGAGGTGCAGACGCAGCGCGACTCCGCCCTGCCCCGGCGGTTGCTCGACTACCATTACCACATCGAGCGACGCCACCGGTGCCGAGTGATCACCTTCGTGATCCTCGGCGATCTCAGCCCATCGTGGCGTCCGGGCCAATTTTCAAGCGATGTCCCACCGTTGGGAATGAGTCTGGGATATTTGTCGCTCAAACTCATCGATCTCGAACTGAAACTCGAGTTGCCGCGGTTCCGGGGCAATCCGGTGGCCATGGTTGTGCGAGCTCACCTGGCCGCGCTGCGCACCCGGCACGATCTCGAGGCCCGCTACACGCAGCGCGTGGCCCTCGTCCGGCGCCTCTACGAGGAAGGTTTCAGCCGGAAAGACGTGGTGTTCATCCACGGGCTCATCGACCGGTTGATGATCCTCCCTCGTCCGCTTATGATCCGTTTCAGACAGGAACTCTTCACCATCGAGAAAGACAAAAATATGCCCTACGTCGACACACTCACACGCATGAGCCTTCAAGAAGGACGTCAGAAAGGTCGTAAGGAGGGTCTGCAAGAAGGCCGCGAGGAAGGCTCACTGGTGCAGGCCCGCGAGTCTGTGATCGAGGCCTTAGAAATCCGCTTTGGTGAGGTACAACCAGAGTTGGTTGAACGCATCAACGCCTTCCAAGACCTCCCCACGCTGAAAGCCCAGCACCGCCGCGCCATCACGGTGCCGAGCCTCGAGCAGTTTTGAGCGGTGGCGGGATGCAGGCGTCTGCGGCTGCACGGTGGGAATGGACCGTGAGGCACGTCCCTACCGGGGAAAGCGGCCTTACCGGGGGAGGCTGTTGGCTCATTCTGCCCATTTTCTGCAAATCCGTGGATTCGAAGGGCGGTTTCTGGTTGGATCGGGGGGAAGTGAAATCGCAGAAAGCCTACGCCGCCGCCGGAGTCGACATCGATCTGGGCAACTCCCTCAAGAGCACTCTCCCTGCCCTACTGGCCTCCACGCACCGCAAAGAGGTGATGGGCAAGGTTGGCGGGTTCGGCGGGCTCTTTGCTCTCGACCTCAAGAAGCACAAACAACCGATTCTCGTGAGCTCGGTCGATGGCGTGGGCACCAAGCTCAAGCTGGCCTTCGCCATGGATCAGCATGACACAATCGGCGAAGACCTCGTGAACCACTGCGTCAACGACATCGCTGTACTCGGGGCCGAGCCGCTGTTTTTTCTCGATTACCTGGGCACAGGCACGCTCAAGCCGCATGTGTTTTCAGAAATCATCAAAGGCTTCGCCCGCGGTTGCGCAGCCAATGGTTGCTCGCTCATCGGCGGTGAGACGGCGCAGATGCCGGGCTTCTATCAGCCGGGCGAGTACGATGTGAGCGGCACCATCGTGGGTGTGGTGGACAAGTCTCGCATGCTCGTGGGGCAGAAGTCGGTGAAGGCGGGCGACTTAATCCTCGGTATCGGTTCGAGCGGTTTGCACACCAACGGCTATTCGCTAGGCCGCAAGATTTTCTTCGAGACGCTGGGGCTCAAGCCGAAGAGCAAGGTGGCCGAATTGGGCTGCACGATCGGCGAGGCTCTGCTTGCGGTGCATGTGTCGTACGGACCGCTCATCCAAAATTTGCTAAAGAAGTTCAATCCGGTCTCGAAACCCACCACGGCAGGAGCCATCAAGGCGCTGGCGCACATCACCGGCGGAGGGTTCGTAGACAACATTCCGCGGGTGCTGCCGGCCAAGTGCGATGCGGTGGTGCTGAAGGGCTCATGGGAAATGCCGCCGATTTTCCAAATCATCCGCGAGAAAGGCGGGGTGGATGAGGCCGAGTTGTACCAAGTGTTCAACATGGGCATCGGCATGACCCTGGTGGTGGATGCCGACCGCGCCGATGCGGTGCTGCGGGCAATCAAGGCGGCGAAGCATCCGGCGTGGATCCTTGGCCAAATCACCAAGGGTTCGGGCGTGTGCCGGGTCGAGTGAGGGTGCTAGGTGCTGGGAGGTAGGGCGATGTCTGCAAAAGCGCCGAGGTGCGACGGACTGCTCGGAAATTGGGACGACGAGCGCTAGAACACTGCTACCCGACGGAGTGCCTACCCGGGGAGATGTTGATGGTTTGCACGGCTTCTGAATTTAGAGCTACTTTGGGTTTACTAAGATGACTACGTCTAATTCTCCTTTTTTCCGGCGTTTGCTGGTGATTTCAACGGCCTTGGCGTTCGGGGGGATGCTGGGTTCGCTAGGAGTAGCGGGCCGCGATGCCGATGGGCTGCGCTTTTCGTTCCATTGGTCAGTTCCCCTGCTCTTCTTGGTGGGAGCAGGAGCGGCGGTGTGGTTCTGGCAATTGATCTTCCGCTTCGATTCCGGCGGAGATGCTCGCTTGCGGGGGCACTTGAAGCTGGTGGCGGGATTCTTGTTAGCAGTGGCTTTTGGCTGCTTCCTGTTCCCGTTGCGGTTGGTGAGTCCAGACAAGCGGATGGAGGTGATCTTTGGGATGGGCTTCGCCTTCGCGGTGCTGTCCGGGATGGGGTATCTCATCTACCAAACGATCCAATGGGTAGAAGCTGCAAGCCGCGCCGAAGAGGATCGCTCCGACGACCGTTGAGTCTGGCAAGCGGCTAGCGACGAAACTTATTTCCAGCAGGTTCCCGGGAGTTCACCCGACACGGGTTACCGCACCCGGCACTCCAACCCTACGATGTACTGTTTGCCGTCCTTCGATATGTGGCGGTATGGCCCCTTTTGTGTAAATAGGTGGGACCGACCCCGGCAGAGGGTAGTTCACCCGACACGGGTTACCGCACCCGGCACTCCGACCCTACGATGCTACGATGCTACGATGCTTAGATGTACTGTTTGCCATCCTTCGATATGTGGCGGTATGGCCCCTTTTGTGTAAATAGGTGGGACCGACCCCGGCGGGGGATTTATTGGTGGCTGGCAATTGATGCGGGGGGGCGGGTCCGCCATGATGGGGGGACTGACTCATGAGCGAAACACTGGTCATCGGGCACCGTAATCCCGACATCGATGCGATTTGCTCGGCGATCGGTTATGCGGAGTTTAAGCGCCGGACGGGTTTGAAGGATGCCGTGGCGGCGCGCTGCGGGGATTGCAATGATCGAACCGATTTCGTGCTCAAGACCTTCGGTGTGCCGGCGCCGCGCTTCGTGGCCGATGTGTCGCCTCAGGTCCGCGATGTGATGGTGGATCAGGTGGTGTCGGTGTCGCCGCGGACAAGCATTTGCGAGGCGATGGCGGTGATGGATCACTGCAATATCCGGGTGTTGCCCATTCTGGATGCGGACCAACGGTGTCGCGGTCTGCTGTCGGTCTTTAAGGCTAGTAAGTTCTTTTTCCCTTCACCCAACCGCATCTTCGATTCACGACGCATTGTTTCGTCGGTTCAGGGGCTGTCCAAAACCTTGGGCGGGCGCATTCTCTGTGGCTACGAGGAGGATTCGGAGGAGGATCTGATTCTCATGGTGGCGGCGATGAAGCCCATCAGCTTCTCCGAACGCCTCAAGAATTATGCCGCCAAAAAACTGGTGGTGGTGGTGGGCGATCGCGAAGACATCCAACGCACAGCCATTCAGGGCGGGGTCCGCCTGGTGGTGATCACGGGCGGCGAGGCCGCTTCCGAGGAAATCTTGGCCATGGCACGCCACCATGCCGTCAGCCTCATTCTCTCACCCCACGATTCGGCAACCACGGCCATGCTGTGCCGGGCGGCGATCCCGGTAGAGCGGTTGCTGCGCGATGACTTCTTAAGTTTCCGGGTCGACGAAAAGCTGGCCGATATCCAACGCATCGCGGCGGCTTCGGCGTTCCAAGCCTTTCCAGTGGTGGATGGGGAGGACCGTGTGGTGGGCATGCTCTCGAAGTCCGACTTCCTGAAGCAAATCCGCCGGCGACTCATCTTGGTCGATCACAATGAACTCAGCCAGGCGGTGCAGGGAGCCGACCAGATGGAAATCATCGAGGTGATTGATCATCACCGGATCGGTGCCTTCACCACGCATCAGCCCATTTTGTTCCGCAACGAACCCGTGGGCTCCACCAGTACCATCGTGGCCGATTGCTTCTTCCAAACCGGCGTCGAGCTGCCGGAGGCGATCGCTGGGTTGCTACTCGCGGGCCTGGTGTCAGACACGCTGAACCTGACCTCACCGACCACGACGCCACGCGATGCGGCCGTGCTGGCTCGACTCGAGGTGATCGCTAAGGTCGATGCCACGCGGTTCACCGAGAAGCTTTTCAGCTCTGGTTCGGTACTCACGGCCAAGCCGGCGGCGCAGGCCATCACGACCGACTGCAAGGAGTACGCCGAACGCGGACGACGTTTCAGCGTCGCTCAAATTGAGGAGGTAGGGTTCGAGCAGTTCAATGCGCGCAAGACCGAGGTGGCCGCAGCCTTGGAGCTCTACCGGGCCAATCACGATTACCTGTTCTCGG
>CAJAHH010000039.1 GCA_903939515.1 uncultured Verrucomicrobiota bacterium | reverse complement strand
CTCAGCTGTGAAGCGCAAGGCCCGCGGGTATCGGTCGGTCGAGTACATGACCACCATGCTCTACTTCGTCGCTGGTAAACTCACCCTACCGTGCTACTGACCCACTGAAAGTAGCGAGGAACCATAATTGTTCCCTCGGGCAACCGAAAAGCTGAGGCCGGATCGTTGATCCGTTGAGTTTCTGTGCTCAGTGGTTTTTAAAACGGCAGGTTTCCTCGGTTTTCATACCGTCACTGACAGTTGTTTTTTTGCCCTCCCAGTGGCCGCCCGAGGACCTCTTGGTTAGGAGCCGGTCACCGAGAGGTCCGCATTTGCGGCGGTCCGGCTCTGCGGACGTGGCGCTTTCGGAGAAATCGCCCTACCTCGGAGGTGCTTGGGTGAGGTTGGGTTTGTGGCAGCTCCTTTCCTTAACCGGTGGAGATTTAGAGACGATTAAAAGCCGCTCGATTGGAGACGAATGAAACGCCTTCTTCCGCCAACAGACGTCGGCGCTTCGTCGTTCTTGCCCGTTGTTTCTGCGAGTCTACGGGACCTTTGAGGCCTCTGGCCCCGGTCGTGGACTAGTGGAAAGACCACTGCTGGACACCGCCCTCGCCCTGCGAGACCTACCAGAGCGTAAACGAGCGGTTTTTGGGGGATCCCTACGAGATTCCTTCCAATCCAAGGACGGAGAGAACTGTGTTTAGGATCCATGGGGAGGGTGGCAACTCGCCTCTTGGCCATTTATCGGCGGGCGACGGTTTGATTGTTTCAGCGGTGATGTCACGTTCGTGTAACGAATCCGTTTAAATTCGAGATCAGTTTTCCTTTCAAGGCCTCAGGCCAGTTTGCCATAAATGAACCCCTCTCTCAGTTCGCGCCCCCAAGTGGTGATGCGGCAGGTTTGGAATCACCTGTTTTTCCTGCATTGGATCGAGCAGGCAGAGCGGCTCCAATCACTCCTTCCGAGAGGATTGACGCTGGATTGCTACGATGGGAAAGCCTATGTGGGCATCGTGGGATTCCTCATGGATTCGCTCCGGCCGATCGGCCTGCCGGCGGTGCCGTGGCTGTCCTATTTTCGGGAACTCAACGTTCGGCTCTATGTCCGCGATCATACCGGACGGCCTGGGGTCTATTTCCTATCTCTGGATTGCGACCGAGCCATCGCTGTCTGGATTGCCCAAGCATTCTTCAGCCTGCCGTATCGACATGCATCGATAAGTTTTGGCGCGACAACCGACAATTACACGCTGAACTGCCGCCGGTGGGGCTTCAACAAGGGATACGCAGATTACGCGTGGCGTCCGGTCTCCCTTCCCAAGGTATCGGCACCTGGATCGCTGGAGTTCCACTTGCTTGAACGCTACCGGTTCTTCACCGAACGGCGGGGAATCTTGCAAGAGGGGTGTGTCAGCCATGCCCCCTACGAGGCCTCCAAAGCGCTCTTCTCCAAGTGGAGCGCGTTGCCACTAGCATGGAACGGATTGCCAATCCCCGACAGACCACCGGATCTAGCACACTATTGCCGCGGGGTTTCCGTCGAGGCACACGCTTTGACTCCCGTCAGGGCGTTGAAGGCTGTCTGAAATTTTTGAGTCGAGGGTCTTTTCAGTGGCTCAGCGTTGCCCCAGCCATCGGGCCGCATTGGCCACAATCCGCAGAGCGTTCGGGTTGAAAAAGACCGGGTAGGTTTCGTGGCCAGGGCGAAAATAGAAAACGCGACCGCGACCCAGGTGCCACACCGATCCGCTGCGAAACCACTCCCCCGAAGACCAATGCTCCTCAAGGACCACCTCGTCCGGGGCAGGCACGTGAAAGGGTTCGTCATACATTTCGGTCTGCTCGATGGCGAAGGACTCTGGCACTCCTTGAGCGATCGGATGGCGCGGTAGGCGGATGCGAACTTCGCTCGGCTTGCCATCTCCTCGGTAGGCGGGAAAGCAGCAGTTGGCCCGAAGCAACCGGACCTCGACGGGACCCTGCGGTGGGCGACGGTATTGAATCTCCGGCGACAGACGCTCCTTGTAACTCGGGGCCATCCAGGGGCGCGGCAACAAATCGCTCTCGACGACCACGGCTCGACTCCGTTCGTTCTCAGGCAGGGCTGCTAACGCTCGATCCCGCGCCACGGCATTCATCGCTCCCACGAAGGGGCGGGACCAATGAGCCGAATGAAGCGCCAGAAGCGATAGCTTGCCGGTGCGGATCCGCTCGACGATTCGGGCCGCGGTCGCGGGCTCAATTTCAGCATGACGGACATGGCCCCACCAGACCAACACATCCACCGAATCTAGGTCCTTGAGCCCCTGCTCGGGGTCATCGATGCAAACCGATTCGACGGAAAGGCCAGAAACGGTCTTCAGGTGGTCTGCAATCTGATTGCCCAACCAATTCGGGTAGGCCTTTTTCTGGGCGGGCTGTCGCTCGTCCCAGACGCGAACGCGGATTCCGGAGGGTTGCGGAGTCTTGCAGCCCGCGGACGCCAAAACGGCAGTACCGCTCACTAACCATTCGCGACGGGAGATCATGGGCAAGAGGATCTCCTGAAACATCTACGCAAGCAATACCCCCAAAAGACCCCGCCTCGTGAAGCGGACTTCGTTAAAGCGCTGGGAGCCGAGGAGCGCGGCAGGGTTGTATTAAAAGTATAGAGTGGCTCTTTTTGTGTAAATATGCGGGACCGACCCCCAGCCTTGTGCGGAGAGCTTTCAAAGACTACATTATGGTATAGAGTGTCCCCTTTTGTGTAAATAGGTGGGACCGACCCGAATGGCAGTTAGTTAAGGCCTAGGCGTTTCTTGGTGAGCCGCTTTCTGCGAGGCGGGTGGGGTAGGTTTTCCAGCATGTACTCCATGGTGGCCCGCTGCATTTCCTGCAGCAGGTCCCAGACTCGCCGTTGATTAGCCACTGCTACCTTCATCCACTCAAACTGTTCGGCG
>CAJAHH010000038.1 GCA_903939515.1 uncultured Verrucomicrobiota bacterium | reverse complement strand
GTATTCGGCGCTTGGATAAGGCGCTGAAGTTCCGCCCGCTGCTCAGTGGAAAGTTCGAATGGAAACTTTGGACGGGCCATGTCCGAACGATGGCACGAGTAATGGTTGTTAAGAAAGACTTAATTGAGACACTACACTAGGATGGCGCGGACTCGAAGATCGGATCCCCTAAACTGAATCACACTCGGACCCACTCCGTGGGTCGAATGCAAGAGTGCTCCGAAGTCCAGATCGCTGGTAAGCACCACAAAGCCCTCTCGTCGAGCCCACTCCATAATGACACTGTCAGGAGCGTCGAGCGCACCAACCTGCGACTAATGCCAGGCTTCGATTCCCAACGCTTGAAGCTCTGCGACGAACCCCAATCCGAGGTTCATGGCGACAAGGACCTTCATGTTGATTCAAGGAGAACCTCCATCTCTTGAGACCTCCAGGAAGCGTACATGAGCGCTGCACGAATATCTGCTTCTTCAAGATACGGATACTCCGCCAATATCTCCTGATGGGTCATGCCCGAAGCCAAGAGGCCTGTGAGCGTCCCCACGGTCACCCGCATGCCTCGAATGCACGGCTTACCACCCATGACGTTGGGATTCAGCGTGATGCGATGGATGTCTGGGAACTGCATGGTGCCGCTGTAAGCCAAGGTGCGGTCTGTGTCGAGGCAACACCACGGCTGCGAGCCAACTGCAACCAAACAGCTTTCGGAGAATGCGGTTTTGGCCACCCCTACCGGAGGGTGAACCGTGGAGCGGACCGTGGGACACCGTCCCTACCGGAGGGAGTGGGGCTGTCCGAGCCTCCGTCATCTCGGCGCGATTAGGACTCGCAGGCCGGACGCGGCCTTGGCGGCTCGGTACACACGCTGGGTAGCGGGGCGGTAGTCGGCAGGCTTGGCGCGGTAGATGTCGCAAAAGGTCTGGGGGTTGCGGTCGATGTAGGGGAACCAACTGCTCTGGACCTGGATCATGATGCGATGGCCGGTGCGGAAGGTGTGGCAGACGTCGGGCATCACCCATTCGAGCCGGGTCACGCGGCCGGGCTCGAGGGGCTTCGGCCGATCCAAGCCGTCCCGGAACTTGGCGCGCAGCGGCTCGCCTCGCACCAATTGCTGGTAATGCCCCATCTCGGCCTGCGTGGGGTTGGGCTGCGGGTCCGGATGGTCGGCGGTGTACACGTCGATGAGCTTCACGATGAAGTCGGAGTCGGTGCCGGTGCTCGAAATGTGCAGGCTGGCGGTGATCGGTCCGGCCAGCGTGATGTCCTCGGTCAGCGGCTCGGTCTGGAACACCAGCACGTCGGGCCGGCGCGCAGCAAACCGTTGATCCTCCACCATGTAAGAGCCCGGCATGCCTGTGGTGATGCGTTGGGTGAAGGGCACGGGTCGGGACGGATCGCTCACGTACGTGTCGAAGGCACTCGCAACATCGCCTCCCTGCGGCGGCTCGAACGACAACCGCCCGCTGGGGTGGAAATAGAGGGTCTTGGGCACCGCATTCGTCGGGGGCCAGGCCGCCTCCTTGCGCCATTCGCAGGTACCGGTCTCGAAGACGTGGGCCTCAGCCAGCACGATGTTGGTCTGTCCCTTGAGGAACCGCCGCCAGAAGGGCAGTTCAATTTCGTTGCGATAGAACTCGGCCGTCTTGGAGTGGAACGGCACCGGGCCGAGCGAGGAACCCTCGCCGCCATGCCAACCGCCGTGCGACCACGGCCCCATCACCAGCGTGTTGAAGATGCCCGGGTTCTGCCGCTCGGTGGCGCGATAGGTCTTGAGCGCTCCGGAAAGATCCTCGGCATCGAACCATCCGCCCACAGTCATCACCGCGGCGCGGACATTCTTCAGGTGGGGCGTGATGTCGTGACGGGCGCACCACTGGGCATTGGTGATGTGGCCGATGAGGTTGTCCCAGAAGTCGATCTTGCCCTTGTAGTACCGATCGCCTAAGTCGCCCACCGCCCCACCCCGCAGGAAGAACTCGTATCCGTCGGGCGTGCCGTAATCGAAGGGCACGGGCTCCTGACTCAGCGGGTTCTGGAGCTTCTGCCCGAAGAAGTTGAAGAAGCCGAAGTTGTGGGCCAGCAGGAACGCGCCGCCATGCAACGTGTCGTCGCCATCGAACATGTCGGCCACCGGGGCCTGCGGCGAAACGGCCTTCAACGCGGGATGCGAATCGATCATGCCCATGGCCGCGAAGAAGCCCGGGTACGAGATGCCGTCCATGCCCACGTTGCCGTTGTTGTGGCGCACGTTTTTGACCAACCAGTCGATGGTGTCCCAGGTGTCGGTGCTCTCGTCAGTGTCCTTCGGCCCCGCTTTCACCGGCTTGTGGGGGCGGACGTCGACGAAGATGCCCTCGGAGGCGAAGCGCCCGCGCACATCCTGGCGAACGAAGATAAACTTCTCGCGCACCAACCCGTCACCGAAGCCCGGATTGCCACCGGCATCGACCGTGTAAGGCTTGAGGTTGTATGGGGTCCGCCGCAGAAGGATAGGGTACTGGCCAGGCTCCTTCGGCGTGTAGACATCGGTGAAGAGAGTCACGCCGTCGCGCATGGTAATTCGCACCTCGCGCTTGGTGTAATTGGCCTCGAACCCGCCGGAGTCGTCGGCCTGCACCCGGGCACAGAATAGAAGCAGCAGGATCGGGCAGAGCACTCTGGCCCACACAACATGGCATTGGACACCCATAGACCGAAGACTGGCCTGCCCCCTAGCCCGAGTCCATAACGAGAGACTGTGGGAGAACGCCGGGGATCGCTGACTCCGGAGCACACGCCACCAGCATCCGACACATCAACAACCCAACCTTAGCCGGAACGCTTTGAGTTAGATCGGTCGTGCTGGCCGCATCTTCTTCCGCAAGGGCTTCGTTGTTCGATCATTACGGGCCTCAAGCACGAGCCTCAGCGTGGCCCGCGCCTCGTTCTCGCCTCGTCTTGCGAAAGAATCCCGCCACGCCACCTCTTTCCTCCCAACAGAAATCGTTCCGGCCTCAGGGCAGGACGGCGTTGACCAGGGCGTTGCCGATGCCGATGAGGGCCGCGCCCGAAATCAATCCGGCGCAAATGGGTTCACAACCCTCCACCCACAGGTCGTGCTTGGGAGAGCCCACAACGGCCTTGCGGCCCATCCACCAGAACACAAAGGCCCCGATCCACATGGCCAGCGTGGACTCCGGCGGCAGCACCACACCAAGCCCGATGGACACCGCCGACAGCGGAAAACGCCCCCGAGAGCGGATCCGCAGCACCTCAAAAACTAACGCCACGATGGCTGCGATTCCCATGGCCACCATGGCCGAGGCCGGCAGGCTACCCAACCCCTTGGCAATGAGGTCAGCCACACCTTTCCACTGGACGGCCGCCGGCATGGCAAACTGCTCGGTGACCAGCGTGGCCGTGGAGCGGACCCCGGCTGCATTGGGCGGCAGGAATAGCAGGTAGAACAGTGGTGTGGCCGCGAGTGCACCGGCCACGATGCCGATCACATGACCGATGGCCTGCTGGCGGGGTTTGGCTCCCAGCATGTACCCCGGCTTAATATCCGAGAGCAGGTTCGCCGCGTTCGACGCCACCTCGGCCGTCATTCCTGCCGGAATCAAATTGCTGGCCGGATTGGAGCGATCCAGCGAACCAATGGTGAACTGGGTGATCTTCGAGAGAGCACCGGTGGGGGTCCACGAGGTCAACGCCATGGAGTTGGTGCAAATGACCGACAACACGAGAATCAGCGGCAGCGAAAGGAACCCCGCCAACCAAGGCACGCCAAAGAACGCATTGCCCATCCACACGCCGAGGAACCCAAAGACCGGCACGCCGACATACGACAACCAGAGCGGCAGTTCGATGTCTCGAAGCGGATCGATTTCCTGGGAGCGTAGGGCGCGTCGCTGGCGCAGCATCCGCCACAAACCGCTGAAGAGATCGGGCCGAGCGAAGAGCGACACCAGCGAACCAACGACCATCATGGAGACGCCCCACCACAGCGCCCATTGGTTGACAATTTCCGCCCTCGAAATGGCCACCACAGCGCCCGTGGCATTGGTGTAACTGCGAATCTCGCCCCGCTGAATCATGATCGGAGCCAGCACGACAAAGTTGAGAATGGCCCCGATCAGGCACGAAGTCGCCACGCGAATGCCAATGAGCCCGCCCACGCCCATGAGGGCGGCATCAATCGTGAAACGCAGCCCCAGTTGACGAATGTCCGTGCCCAAGATGCGTGGGATGGCCCCCGAAGCCTTCGCAGCCCAAGTGTAGTAGTAGGTGTCCAGGCGCTCATGGAGATGCCAGGGCTCGCGCAAGCCCGCCCACCGGTCCATGCGGAAAACACCAAATTGCAGGAGCTTCATCCAGCCATCGCTCATGAGCAATTGGAGGAAGGCGGTGAGGCCCGTGGTGATGGCCAGGAGGCGGGTCTTGAACAGCCCTGCTTCGGCCGATCCGGTGTAGAGGGCGTCGAGCACCACGCCGCAGGCCCTGCCTTCGGGAAAGGGCAATTGCTCCTCGTTGATGAAGCGGCGCTTCAGGGGAAAGGCCACGAGCACGCCCAAGATGGAAATGACGATGGTCCAAAGGATCATTTGCCATGCCGGTAGGATTCGCCCGGTCACCAGCATGTACGCGGCAAAGCTGGTGGTCAGCGGTGTCACCACATAGCCCGCAGCGGTGGTGATAGATTGGGTGCAGTTGTTCTCAAGGATTGTGAACCCACCGCCCATCGGCGTTTTCTCCAACAGGCGGAACAAGGCGAAGGTGATGAGCACCGAGGTGAGTCCCACGCCGATGGAAATGCCTGTCTTGGCTCCGATGTAGAGCGAGGTGGCTGCGAGCACGCCGCCCAGCAAGAATCCCGTGAGGGCCGATCGGATCGTGAGCTGGGGCATGTCGCCCCGGAAGACATGCTCCAACCACCAGTGGTCCTTCTGGGATCGACTCAGGGTACGGACCTGCTCGTCGGAGAGCGTGGGGAGTGCCATGTCGGAACGATGCCTCAGCCACCAAGCCGCATTCAACCTCCCGTTGGGAAACGCTGCGTCACGGACTTACCCAGCGGATCCGCACCTCGGTCTGGTCGGGGCGTACTGGAACCTCCTGCTCGCGTCCTCCGGGCCAGCGCACCCAAACGGCTGCCGCCGTGCGGGGTATCCCCATTAACAGCGGAGCCGCATCCTGCGACCCGAAGCCGCTGCCTCCCTGGACGGCACGCACTGGGCCGCTGTGGCCATCGGCGAATCGCAAGCGCACCTGTGCCCCGATGGCCTCCGGGTTGGCCGGAGGGCCTTCGAGCACCACACGCAGGCCCGGCCGGGCACCACGATTGGCCCAGAGAACGGTGGGTCCGTTGATTTGCGACACCACCACATCGATCCGTCGATCGTGGTCGAAGTCAGCCAGGGCCGCGGCCCGCTGTTCGCCATCGATGCGAATGCCGGAAACCGCGGGGTCTATGGCTTGGAAACTTCCGTCGCCACGTCCCCGCAACCAGAGTCCGCTGCCCGCGTCGTCGCGCGAATATTCCGGAAGGAGGTCCGAACGATTTTGACTGAGAAAAACGTCCTCAAACCCATCGCCATCGACGTCGGCGACATTCACTGAACTGGCGGGAGCCCACTGCGCCTCACGGGAAAAGGGACGCCATTCAAAGCGATTGGTGCGGTTGAGAAAGACACCGGAATCGAACTCAACGGCCTCCAAGAAGTTCGCCCGAGCCGCCGATTCTCCCAGGACCTGCGGCACATCGGCCCGACCGAAGGCTTCGTGGGTCGGGAATCGAGCGGGAAGGTCTGGCAGGCTGGCTGTGAGTTGGGTGCGATTTTTAATGGGCAGCCAGGCGCCCTCGCGCTGCCAGGCCTCCAACAACTCGACACGGCCCGGGGTATTCCACTCGCCGTGATACAGGCGGATGGGGCCCGGGCTAAACAAGGCATAGGCGGTATTGCGACCGACGTTGGCCACCGCCAAATCCATGCGTCCATCGCCGTCGAAGTCTCCCGCCGCTATCCCCTGCCACCATCCGGTCCGGCCCGCCAGGCGCATCGGTGCGGTCATGTCGCGGAACTGGCCACCCTCATTGCGGAAGAGACGCACCGGCTCCCATTCGACTGCCAAGGCCAGGTCGAGGTCACCGTCGCCATCGAGGTCCACCAGTGTGGCTCCGTTCACACAACCCGCGCGGGACATCGGACGACCCCAGGCCGGGGCTCCCTGCAGCACCCCGCCTTCATTCATCCACACCGTGGTCGGGACCGCCTCGGGATAGCGCCCCAACCGAAATTGCCCGCCCACCACTACGTCCAGGTCGGAATCGCCGTCCACGTCGCCCACAGCCAAAGGGCCGTTGAAGTCCGGGCCAATCTCTATGGTGCGTGGCGCTGCACCCGAGGCGGCCGGGTTTACTATCAATTGCCCGACGGTTTCGCCGCGGGCATTGAGGTGCACGGCCGAAGCCAGCCAGTGCCGGCCACCGAGGCCATCGGACCACGCCGCCACGCCGCGCTGGCCTCCCGGGGATTCGGGGCCCTCGGTGCGAGAAAACCCCTTTCCCTGCAAGTTCTTGAAGACGATGGATCGACCGCCGCGGCGGGCCCCATGGACGAGGTCCTCCCAACCGTCGCCATCGAGGTCGGTCCATGCCAACCCGGGGCCTTGTCGGCTCATGCGGTGCGGAATGAGCGGTTGGATGAGCGTGTCGTCGAAGGGTTCCCCGCCAGGTGCCGCCCCCAGGAGAGCGCTGACGTCTTCGAAGAGCGGCGTGGGCAATGCCGGTCGAACCGGAGACGGCGATGAGGGGTGGTCGGTCGGTTCGGACACCTCATACCGATGGTTGGCCAAGGGCCGTTCGATGCGGCTGATCGCTCCACTGCGCCAGCGGACCTCCAGCACCGACGCGGGGTTCGTGCCTACAAGTGCTGGAACGGCGAAGACCCGGAGGGCTTGGTCGCCCGAGAGATACCGTCCGCCGGCCACCAGTTCCTGAGCTTGAGACACGGTTGGGGAAATTAGGCGGATCTTGGCTCCGAGGCCCGCCGTGTTGGGGGCCCGACCCTTGAGTTCCACAGCGATACGGGGCGCGGTGGCGTCGTTGCGGTGCACCTCAACCGAGCCATTCATACGGTTGACCACCAGGTCCAAATCCCCGTCTTGATCGAGGTCGCCCAGCGCCATGCCGAAGGCCAAGCCCTCCTCGCGGAAACCCCACTCGGCAGACTTGGGCTCGAAGGTGCCATCACCCCGATTACGAAAGGCCAGGTTGGCCGTACGCCACTCGGGATACAGTTTCATCCATCGCTTCCTTTGTTCCGGGGAGAGGGTGCGGCTGGGGTCCTTCACCCGGTCTTGGGTGTCCTGATCCATCAGGTCATATTCGAAGCCATTAGAGACCAGTAAGTCTTCGTAGCCGTCGAGATCGACATCCAGGAAGACGGGGCACCAACTCCAATCACTGGCCGCGAGGCCGGCGCTCAAGGCCGCCTCGACATAGCGCCCTCCGGGTCGTCCGAGGAAGAGCATGTTCCGATTGAATTGGGGCCGACCGGCCCGGCTCTCGCGAGCAACCGGATCCGGCGGAGTCTTACCCAACTGGCGCAGGCGCCGCTCGTGGCGGGTGGCCAAGAGATCCACTACCAAAATGTCGTCATGGCCATCGCGGTCCACATCCGCCACATCGATGCCCATGGAGTTGAAGCATGTGTGTCGCAACGTTTGGGCCGGGGCTGCACGAAAGTGACCACGCCCGTCATTGAACCAAAGCCGATCCGGAGAGGCGAAATCGTTGGAGACGTAAAGATCCGGGGATCCGTCCCCATCGAGGTCGCGGAAGACCACGGCCAGACCCCAGTCCCGAGTCATGGGCTCAGGCTTGCCTTGGTCATCAAGAAAAACACCCGACTCGGCCTGCACCGGCGTGAAACGTCCGTGACCGTCGTTGCGGTAGAGCGCATCGGCTTCGGGCAGTTCGACCACTTCGCCGTCTGGCATTACTTCGAAACGATCTCGAAAACGGGGATCGGTGGTGGGGATGCCGTTGACCTGGCTGACCACCCAACGCCCTCCCTGCTGGCTCATGGCGAAGCGCGTCGAGGGGTCGATCATGTGCATCACATCAATGTAATGGACACAGTAGAGGTCGAGGTCTCCATCACCATCCATGTCGGCCAGAGCCATCGAGGTGCCGGTGGTGTGGCGGTACAGGCCGCTGTCGCGTTTTTCAGTCCAGCGACCGTGACCGTCATTGAGGAAGAGTCGCGTGCCTGCGGCGATGCCGTTGACCAGCAGGTCTAGGTCCGAATCGCCGTCCACATCGACCAATACCGCGCCGGTGGACATCTGACCCAGGCACGCAGCGTCGCCCAAGGGCATGGGCTCGAAGCGCCACTGGCCCAGGTTGCGATACAACTGGTTGGTGCCATGGAGGCTGCAAAGGTACACGTCCGGGCGGCCGTCGCCGTCCACATCTCCGATCGCTACGCCCGAGCCATTGTGCGCCACCGCATTGGTAAAGTAAGCGTCACCTGTCAGGCGGTTGGTGAACGTCACACCGGTGATCGCCGGATCCATCAATGTGAACCCCGACCGCTGGCCCGAGATCCCCGGCAAGGCCGTGGCACGCACCTGAGCCTCAGCTCCCGACAATGCCAGAGTTCCGGCGGCCACAAGGAAACCCAAGACCAACCAATGGAAGATCTGGCTGGCTAGACCCACGGTTCTAGATCGGTTAACGGGCATGGCGGAGCGGAAAGATTGGTCGAGACCGAAGAGGCCTTCAACGCTGCTTCAGCCACAGAATCGCCTCCCGCTGCCAAGTGTCCCACGAAGCGCCCTGATAGCCATGGAGGCCGTGGCCGCCGTCGGGCAATTCGATGAGCTTGCTGGAAACCCCTTGAGCCTGAAGTGCCTTGTAATAAAGACGGCTGTTGTCGATGAGCACCGCCTGATCATCCACGGCGTGAGCCAGGAATGCAGGAGGCGTCTGCCGGGTAACTTGCCGTTCGCAGGAGAACCGTTGGATTTCCTCCAAGGTGGGTTTCTTGCCCAAGAGATTGTCGCGAGAACCTCCGTGACCGAGTTCTCCCAAGGAAACCACAGGGTAAATTAGAATCGTGAAATCCGGCCGAGAACTCTGACCCGCGATCGTCTCGGCGGCTTCGGGTTTGCCCAAGTCAAACTGCGTACTCGCCGTGGCCGCCAAATGACCGCCGGCAGAAAAACCGATGATGCCCACCCGCTTCGGATCCACCTGCCATTGGCGGGCGTTCAGTCGGACGGTGCGGATGGCCTGTTGGGCATCCAAAAGCGGCACCTTCGATCGGCCCGCAGGCAGGCGATATTCCAGTACGACGCCCATGATGCCGTGCAAATTGAGCCAGCGCGCGATCCCGTGTCCCTCTGGCCCGGTCACCACTCCGCCATAGCCACCGCCCGGACAAATGACCACGGCCATGCCGTTGGGCTTCGGGGCCGGATGGACGGTCAGGCCGGAGTTTTCCGGGCTCACCAAACCGCCGGAGCCATCCGGAGCCTGGCCGGGCCAGAGCGGAAGTTTGGGCGGCGCGGCCGGTTCTGCAGAAAAAACAGAAAGTCCCGAAATGCTCAAGACGACGGCCAAGAGTGCGGGAAGGGATTTCCAACGGGGATGCACGCCGCCGATAGAGCCCGAGTCGGAATTAAAAGGAAACCTCGAGATGCGGTTGGTGATCGAGATTCCAGCGGCGGCGATTGGACTCGGTGTCTTCCACGAGTTGGGAGTTCCGCTGGCTGGCGGCGTGGCCATCGGTGAACAAAATGTTGGCTCCGCCATTGTGGCGCTCCTTCGAGGGTTCGCTGCTAATGGACAGAAGGAATGAAAAGTACTGGAGGTACCCCGGCTGCGGCATGGAATCAGCGATGGCGATCATGTCCGATGGGGCTGCGACACGCTCCTCGGGCACCTGGGCCACCTCTTGCCCCGGACTCACCACAAATCCCAGACCCAGGTTTTCATACCACAAGGTCTTGTTGACCGATCCAACGCCGAAGCCGTTGTAGCCGTAGCTCACACCCACCTGCTTGTCGGGCCCGGTGGGGCCGCGCATGTAGGCATTGCCGAAGGCCCAGACGATGGACTGCTCCAGAGGCCATTCGCCCTTGAAGGTGGGGCATTTCAGGACGTTTGTGCTGCGCGCGAGGTCCGGCATAATCGCCGTGAACCAGGTGTTGGTGGTATTGGCATCCACCGTGTGCGGGAACACACGATGATCGATGCGGTACATCGACAAGGCCAAGCCGACTTGATGCAAATTGCTTTTGCAGCGGGTGCTTAGGGCGGCGGTCTTGGCCCGCGACAACGAGGGCAACAGCAGCGCGGCCAAGATGGCTATAATGGCGATGACCACCAGCAGCTCGATGAGCGTGAAGGCCGAGCGGAATGATCGGGACGAACGTATCGAGACAGACGCACCAGCACCCCCGGACCAACGGGGCGACCGGCGCGATCGGGAGGATGAAGCCTGAGGGTTCAAGTCCGAAGTTGAATCACTGGCTGAGCACCCACTGCTGCACCGTGACTGCACCCACTTTAAAGCTCCCGGCTTCAAAGTCGATTCCCAGGACCATGAACCCCGCCCTTTGAGAGGCCGATTCAGCGATCCGTGCGGAACAGGTTTACCGGCATCCCTTCGGCCGTGAACAGGTTGGGGATGGCATCGCACGCGAAGGCGAAGCGGACAGCAACCGGGGTGGGCACCTCTGGGCTGGAGACCACGACCGACTTGCCCTCGATCACCGCCGTGCCGTCGACGAACCGGCCATCAGAACCAGCGACCTTGAAGTGCGTGGGCGGGCCCCCGCGCGAGATCAACATCGTGGGTACCGAGTCGAACTCCACCCGGACCGATGATCCATCGATGCGATGCGAGCGGTACGTCGGACTGCGGTGATTCAGACCTGTCACACCATAGGTCTCGGCCAAGGCATAATGGGCCAGTCGATCACCCACCTCACGCTTCATCTGCGGGTGAATGTCCTTCACGTTGTCCACCAGGTCGCTGGTAACTACCATGCCGGTCTTGGGATGCGCCGCCGCCAGGGTTTGCGCCTCGCGCAGGAAGGCCGCCCGGGTCGGGTCGTCGTAGGTGTACGGGGCGATTTGGGCGAAGTAGAACGGCAGCTCGGATTTCCACGCCGCGCGCCAACCGTCGATCATCCGGGTGAAGAGCTTCCGGTAGGTGCCGTGGGTAGAGACGTTGCTCTCGCCCTGATACCAAATGACGCCGGCGATGCGGAATTGGGTGATGGGGTGAATCATGGCATTGAACGCCAACCCCGGCTCGTGCGGCCACCAGGGGAAGGGCTTAATTTTCGCGGCGCCGGCCCGGAGGTCCGGGTCGTCTTCAATAATGCCGCGGGGCGTCCAGACCTCCGCTGGAGTACCGCCCCAGTTGCTGTTAATCAGGCCCACGGGCACTGCCAGCTTCTCGTTGAGGCGCTTGCCGAAGAAATAGCCAATCGCACTGAAGTGAAGCATCTCCTCCGGGGTGCAAACGACCCATCGGGCCGTCAAGTGATCCTGCGGTGTCTCGGACGTGGCCTTCGGTATGTAAAAGAACCGGATCATGGAGTTCGTGGCCCGCGGGGACTCCTCCTTGGACTGGCGCAGTCCCTGATCGCCCGACCACTCCATGTTGCTCTGGCCGCTGCAAACCCACACCTCGCCGACCAGCACATCCTCGAGCACGATCTCAGTGCTACCCTTAATTCGCAGGGTGTGAGGTCCGCCGGCCTGCGGGGTCTGGATCTCGGTCGCCCAGCGCCCGCCGTTGGAGGCAGTGGCTTTCCATGTATTCGTAGACCAGCTGACCGACACGGTCACCGTCTCGGCGGCCCCGGCCCACCCCCACAGGGTGACATTGGTATGCTGCTGGAGCACCATGTGCGAACCGATGACCGCGGGCAGGCGCACGGCGGCGGTGAGCGGAGCAATGAGCAAGCCCAGAGCAGCGAAGAACAGGAGCATTCGTTTCATGACAGGGATAGGCGTGAGGGTTCGACGGATCGAGGGAGATCCAGACGTTTCTCCAGCTCGAGGCCGCAGACAAGCCGGAAACCCAAGCCCAGAATCTGGTCCGCAATCCATTCACGCCCCGTCACGGACAGCCTGTCTCCCGACCCTTCCCAATGAGCCTGTCCCCAGCCATCGGGCTCCTCGAGACGATACTCCCGACCCACCGGCGGCATCCGACCTGGGTCGGTTTAGCACCCGAAGTGAACAAAACGCTCGACTAGGCCGGGGCTGGGAGTTCAAAGCGATGCAAATGGTCCCGACCTTGACCGCCTATGGCTCCCACGCCTGGTGTGTGCGCTTCGCCGAGCGCGCCGATGAGGCGGCGTTCCTGCGCGGACGATCGTTGGCTGCGGCCTTGGCCCGTTCTCTGGCCTCACAAGGCGGGTCTCAGATTCGTGAGATCATCCCCGCCCCCACTACCTTGCTACTGGACTTCCACCCCGAGGCCCGACCCCTCGATCGGGCTACAGCACAGCGACTCGTGGAACAGGCGATCGCTCAGCCAGCGACGTCGGAACCCGATCGTTGCGTGGAGATCCCCGTGCACTACGGCGGGCCGGATCTGGAGCGCGTGGCCCGTCATTCCGGCCTGAGCCCGGAAGCGGTGATCGAGCGTCATCATCAGGGCTGCTACCGGGTGCTTTGTCTCGGCTTCGCGCCCGGGTTCCCCTACCTCGGTGGCTTAGATACCGCGCTGGCCACTCCGCGACTGGCCACCCCTCGCCCACGGGTGCCGGCCGGCAGCGTGGCCGTCGGAGGAGACCACACCGGTATTTACAGCATCCCCAGCCCGGGCGGTTGGAACATTATCGGCCAAACCTCCACGGTGCTTTTCGATCCGCACACCAGCGACTTGGAGAAAATGTTCGGATTGCGGGCCGGCAACCGGGTGCGCTTCGTGCCGATCGACGGACCTCCCGGGACCGAAGCCTCGATTCCGTCTGAAGGCGGACTTTTACCCGGGTCTCCGGATGCGGCCCTGGTGACGACCGCCGTGTCGAATCGAGCCGGTTCTCCAGAGGGCGAGCCTGTCTTGCGAATCCTAGAACCCGGTCTCGGGATGAGCCTTCAAGACACCGGCCGGCAAGGCTTCCGGCGCTTCGGCGTGCCGACGAGCGGAACGATGGATCCGCTCACCGCTGCCTGGGCCAATCGCCTGCTCGACAACCTCCCGGACGCCCCCGTGCTGGAACTCTGTCTCCAAGGCCAACGCCTGGAAGCCCTGCGCGACGGCTGGATCGCGGTGTGCGGCGGCTCGCATCCGCGGGGACAGGCTCCCTATCGGGCCTTCCGCGTCCGCGCCGGCGAGTCGCTCAACTTCGGCCCCGGAGACTCCGGTGTCTGGACGTATCTGGCGGTGCCCGGTGGATTCCGAGCGAACGCATTCCTGGGCAGTCGCAGCGCGAATCCGCGGGCGGGCATCGGTCACACCTTGCGATCCGGCGACCTGCTCTTGCGGAATCTTGCGGGCGATTGGCACCCACCCGCCGGTGTCGCCTCGCGCGGCGTCTCACCCGACCAATGGGTCACCGATCGCGACACAGGCCCGCTGCGCGTCTGGCCGGGTCCGCAGTGGGAGCAGTTCGACGCAGAAAGCCAACGCCGCCTCTTCGAAACCGAGTGGCGTGTCACTAGCCAATGCGACCGCGTGGGGTATCGACTGCGAAGCGATCGGGACGCCCGGCCTGGCACCAACCGACCGACGGAGCCTCCCCCGAGTCCAACCCATGGCCGAACCGACACGGCACCCGAACCCCCAGCCCCCGGTGGCCTCGTGTGGAACGGCGGCTCGCTCATCTCGGAACCGGTGCTGCCGGGCTCGATCCAAGTGCCCGCCGACGGCCAACCCATCGTCACCCTACACGACGGCCCCACCCTCGGTGGCTACCCCAAGATCGGCTGGATCGATCCCCGCGACCTACCGCGCTTGGTCCAACGCCGCTCCGGCCAAGCCGTCCGATTCGTCCCCTCTCACCCGAGGTCGTGACAGCGGCTGTGACGGGGACATCGGCCTGTGCGAAGCAAGATCGGCAACAGATGGCCTAACGGAGTCTTCGAAGATATGCCGGTGCTGAATCGTTCTATACCCTAACGAGCCCATCCAGCGCCGCGGAGGGGTTGGCCGGGTTTGGCGTTGCAGCCTCTTCGTGGTGTCGCCGCACGCATTCCGCTGAGGCCACCGCATCGGGCCATCGGGGCAATTTTAGAGGAGATGACCTCCTTTGCCTCGGTTGCGCGGGTGGATGGATCTCGTCTCAGGGCGTTGCGGACGGCGCGCTTTGCGGCCGAGCCATCAACAAAGCCCAAACGGGTCGTGAATCCAGCGATGTGAAGCAACAGCCAGAACTCGAAGCACGGGATGGACAGCCCGAAGGCAACGCCGCGATCACTGGCTATTTTCTGTACCTCATTCCACAGATTAAAACACACTTCTCGATCGCAGATCGCCGCAAAAGCAATTTATTTTTAATTTATTAATTATTAAACCACCGGTAATTAATTACCTAAGTTTGTGAAACATCAACTCTCTCCCCAGCCGAAACTCGCTCGCTGCCTCCTTCGCTGTTCGTCCGGTCCCGGCATGGGCTTTCGAGCGGTTCTGCTGCTTCTATTCGCCTGGCTCGTCTGCCCTCTTTTGACCGCTGCGGTCTCACGCACCTCACAAGATCACGACAAGGAGTGGCGCTGGCGCCAGACGCCGGAGTGGGACGAGATGGAGAAGACCTATCGGGAGTGCGACGAGGCGGCGGTGATGTCACTGCGGGCGAAGAATCCGGAGTTGGCCGAGGTGTTCGAACCTTCCAATCACTCAACCGTGGGTTGGGCTGCGGGCAACGGGGCAACCAATCTGCTGGCGGAGTTGATCCGAAAAGGAGCCCTCAAGAAGGAGTCTCAGGATTCGTATCCTGATTCGGCTCTGGTGGAAGCTGCTGCAAGCGGATGGGCTCGCTGTGTCCGGATGCTCCTCGACAGTGGTGCGGACCCGATGAAGCCCCCGGGTTCGCAGGGGAGTGCCATCGATCGATCGATGGAGACCTGGAACCAACCGATCGCGGTCGGGAGCTCCATGAAGAACAAACAAGCTTCCCGCGCGGAACGGGAAGAATCCGTCCGGTTGCTCCTGAAGGCCGGAGTGAATCTCTTCGCCCCCCGCGCTTCGTACGATTCGAACTCAGTTCTCATAAGAATTTATGCCGACTCCAAAGCCCTGGCCGAACTGCTCCTGACGAATGCCATCCCAGCCCGTCAGGTCAATCCGGCGGGAGACACGCTGTTGCACGCCGCGGCGTTTCTGGCCTCCACGCAATCCTTAACCACTTTGGTGAAGCGGGGCGGAGACGTCCTGGTGACCAACCGCCTCGGTTGGACGCCGCTGCATTCCGTTGCGGCCACCTGGTCGACCGATGGCAAGCTTCAACCCTACCCCTCGTTGCCGGATTTGATTTCCTGGTCACCCGGATTCCTGCTCGGGGCCGACGATCGCAGGAAGATCTCGAAGCAACTCATCCGATACGGAGCCCGCCACGATGTCTTTTCCGCGGCCGGTCTGGGAGATCTCGCGGTGCTGAAGAAGATTCTCAGGGAACGACCCCGCGATATCGCTGCATGTGATGCCCGCGGGCGCACGGCCCTGCACTGGGCGGCGCTCGGAAATCAGCCGATAGCGATCGCCTTCCTCATGGGAGCCGGTTCCGATCCGGCGGCGCTCGACGCCGATGGCAACAGCGCTCTGCACCTGTCGCTGCTTCGCTGGCCGTCGAAGGGGTTTGTTGCGTTGCTGGCCGCCAAAGCGCCTCTGGATCAGCCAAACAAGAATGGGGACACCCCCTTGGGGTGGGCCACCTACAACCCCGAGGCGGTGGGCAAACTTCTTAAGGCCGGAGCCCGCCCAAATCCGGAGGGAGCCGAGCCACCGCTGTTGGGCGCCTTACAAAAGGCGGCGAGGGCGATGTTCCAGTTAGCCTACTTCAGATCGGGTGGGTTCAGGCCGGTAGGCACCCCGGTTCCCCTCCGTCCCCTGGGCGGGATGATTTATAATTTGCCAATAAATCAGGTTCCTCTCGAGATGGATTGTGCCTTGAGGCTTCTGACGGCCGGTGCCAACCCGATGGCAGTTGGGCGGGATGCCAGCACACCGTTGGAGGTGGCGTGCGATGGCTCGCTCTTGAACCTTATCGAAATCTTGGTTCAAGCGGGAGCAGACCTCCAATCCCGGGATGCCACGGGAGACCCGGCATGGTTCCACGCGCTTCAGAAACCTGCCGAGAGCGGCTACGTGGAGCATCCGGGTTGGAAATTTGGAGTGACTCCTCAGGAGCCTTTGCCGGCAGGTGCGGGTCTGGAAAAGAAGAACCTCCAACCAATATCCGCGATGATTCGCCCCGAAGCGGTGCTTGGGTTTCTGGCCGGGCTCGGGGCGCAGATGACCACCACCAATAGCGCCGGGCAGAACGCCCTCCATGTGCTCGGCCGTGGAGTCAGGCAAGTCCCTCTGGGCGAGGTCACCACGTGGTTCGGTTTTGGCAGCCAACTGCTGCCTCGGGGAGACCGAACCAATGCCCAGACGGCCCGCATTCAGAATCTTGTGCAGTCCGGTCTTTCTCTGGAATCCCGAGATCTGGAGGGGAACACGCCTTGGCTGATCGCGTGGCGCCATGCCCAGACGGAGGCCGCGGAGGAGTTCGTCCGAGCCGGCGCTAACACCCGGACGACCAATCATGCGGGCATGAATGCGCTCCACCTAATCTGCCTGCCGCGCCCGGGCACAAATTCGGCTAAGTTCGCCGATATGCCACGGTTCATCGGGCCGGTGGTGGGGCATCTCGTAAAGCAGGGAGTCGATCCCAAGGCGCAGGATGCCCAGGGGCGGACTCCGCTTCATTACGCCATCGCCCCGTTTCACCCGACTTTTGTGGCCGTGGAACTGGTCGAAGCGGGGGCGGATCCACTGGCGCAGGATGCCCAGGGGCGGACACCGCTTGCCCTGGCGGAGGAGGCGGGCCGGGCGGATCTGGTCGCCTTTTTCAAGGATCCCAAACACGCGAACCCGTTTGCCACTCCCCAGCCCCGTGTGGCGCCCACGCCGCCGTGAGGTCCTGTCCCTACTATTCCTTCACCCGCACGAGTACCCACAGCCGCAGGACCATCTAGCGGCAGGCGTTTGGCGGCGAAGGTTCCGTCTGAAAGGGTTCAGGGAATGATTTTAAAATCCTCTTCAGCCGCGTTTTGGCCGCCCACGACTGATGACTAGACACGTCTGCATCGAGTTTGGACGGGGCGCGGTAGGAGCAATGCACAACCCCGGTCCCGACCGCGACCGTTCTTGAAGACCCTCGGAAAGGGCCGGGAATGCTGTGGCTTCCGACTCTGAGGATGGGTCCTCCTCGGCAATCGTCACCACCTTCTGGTCGAGACCCCTTAGCAAATAGGGTCACAGTCATGGCCTGGCTCCAGAACACCTGCACGCGACGCTAACAACACCGTGGCGATCTCCCGCGCAAGGATGGGTGCCCCATTACCCTACGAGCTTTGCGCTGAAACGAAGTCCATAATCATCGACCTTATCTCGCGAGACACCTTGACCCAAATGGATCAATGACTATGTCTACTGAGATGATGAATCCCCAGCGTTGGCTCTTGGTGGCAGCCGTTATGGCAACAGTAGGATTCGCTATATTAATGTCGAAACCTCTCCCCTCCGAGCTTCCCAGCCGAAGGTCCGTTGGCGTCTTGAGCTTAATCAGACTGCCTCAAGCAGGTCCTGCCTGGGTCGAGTTGGGGGAGACTAGAGCCGATCAAACCCGGGCACTTCTCGGAATTCATTCCCTTCATCCGGAAGTTCGAATAATTCCGGACCCATGCATTGAGATCGTCTGGTCCGTTGAGCGGGGGCGCAAACAGGAAGCCAGATTGCTGTGGAACGGGCGGCAGTTCCGTTACCAACCCACCAAGGGCGATACCCACGAAACTCTGCTGACTCCGAAGCCGGTGACCGACCTAACGCTGATCGAATCTGATCCGGCGCCCACCCTTTTCGAGCGCGGCTTTGTCGTGGAATGGACTTCCCGTCGTCCGGCATGGAACCCCAGCGGCCCCCTCGACCGAATGATTCAGCAGGTTTCGGAACGCCTTGAGGCAGAGTCATGGAGCGAGTTCTTTGGAGAGGTGCGCTCGGTGTTCGGGAGCCGTCTCGGGCTGGAACTCATCGAGGCGTATCCCGGGGGGAATTTCTCATCGCGCCACCGCCTTTGGCCCGCCAGACTTACCGAAGTCTTCTACCATCGAAGCCCAAAAGCCGTCAGCGCGCTGCACCGCAGTTCGCGGTTTCTGGGCGGCGACCGCAGTGCACGCTCCATCTCGCATTCGAATTTCATCGACGGGACCAATGGAGTGGAACGGTTGGAGTTTAACGCACTCTTCACTGGAACCCACGGATGGCAGGAGACGGTACAGCGGTGGGTACTGGAAGATCTGCGCCGACAGAGGGTGCCGTGGGATGCCCAAGAGGGAACGCTCCCGACAGAAAACAACGAACAGAGGTCGATCCAGAAACTCACCGACGAGGGAGTCGCCCGCCTAGATTTCACCGCCTCGGTGGACGGGGTGTTCCTCCATTTTGGGGAATTCGCAACCTATTCCCATTTCGGGGAACGCTTAGCCAACCACCATGGAAAACGAGACTACGTAGTGCTGCTGCCGTGGAAAATCCTCGCACCGTGGGTGCGTCCCGAGGTCGTGGAAGCCTTCACCATGACCCCGGCGGTTCCGAGCAGCACCTTGCAGGAGATGAGTGCAACGGATCGTCCCGAGTCTCTCACAGAGCGGTGAGTCGCGAGGCTTCGGCCCGCGGCGTGGAGCCAACCCATCCCATCAACCGCCACATCGCTGCACCGACCAAGACAAGGTCAAGCCAGCCAGCGGATCTTGATTTCCTTTTCCAACACCCGGAACTCCGGGTCACCTGTTACGAGTTCGGCCTTGCGCTCCTTAGCCAACGCGGCAGCAAAGGCGTCAGCCAGGCTGATCCTGAAGCGGGCCTTGAACCCAGCCGCCACATCGGCCAAGCGGCGGTCGGCGGGGTGGAATTCGATGGGTACGGCCTGCAACTCACCGGCGATGGAGGCCCAGACGGTTTCACCATCCTTGCGGCGGATGGTGTATTGCACCTCGGCGTAGTTGACCTCGGTCATGTGGACCGACCGGTTCTGCTGACCGGCCCGCTCGAGCAAATCGGCGACGGTCTCGGCACCCGGCTCGTCGCGCAGGAGGGCCAAAAGTGCGTAGCTATCAAGGACCTGTGTTGCGGCCATGCTTGGTTTCCTCGAGTTCCTTTTCGGCGCGCCGGTGATTAGCCCATTCCTCGGCTAATGGCTTATCGCCGGGCTTGCGCTTCAAGATGCCTCGGAGTCGCCGGATGCTGACCGCGGTAATCGGCTTGAGGAGAATTCCATCAGGGGTGGCTTGAACCACGGCCCGGGTGCCCTCCTCGATCTCAAACTGCTTCCGCAGCCACATCGGGATAACGACCTGCCCCTTGGTAGTGAACCGGACGGACTCGGGTTGAGCGGTAGCACTCATTAAACAAAATCTTACTTTTTAACATTTTTCTTACTATCGATTTTTTTCTGACAGTTTGATGGAGGATTGCTTTTACGAAAGTAGTCCATGGCAGTCGTGAAGGGCCTCATCCATCCACTTCGCAGGCGTTGCTGTTCAACGGATTGGACCCTCGACTGAAAGGCCTTGAATCAAAACCGATCCCGGATCGCCACTAGCACCAACCCAGGATTGCCGTCCCCTTGCCGTCCCCTTGCCGTCCCCTTGCCGTCCCCTTGCCGTCCGTGACGTCTCGAGCCCCGGAGTCGCTCGCGGTTCCTTTCTCTGCTTTCATCGGGCCATGCGATCGACGGTCGGCTGGGATCTGAATTGCGATCTGGGCGAGGGGGAGCCTTGGACGCGGACGCGAGCGCTGTTGCGGCAGGTGACCTCGGCGAATGTGGCCTGCGGCGGGCATGCCGGAGATGCGCTCACGATGGAGCGGGTGGTGGTCGAGGCGAAGGCTCTGGCGGTCCGACTAGGAGCCCATCCTGGAGTGCCCGGCGCCTTCGGACGGGGCGAGGTGACCCTGTCGCCCCAGCAACTCCAGACACTCGTGCTCCAGCAAGTCGGTGCGCTGGATCTGTTGGCCCGACGGCAGGGCAGCCGGTTGCACCACATCAAGTTGCACGGCGCGCTGTATCATGCGGTGGAGAGCGACAACGCCCTCGGCCGGGCCTATGTCGAGACAGTGGCGCGGTGGTTCCCCAAGGTGACGATTTACTCGCGCGCCGGAGGCCTAGTACTGACGCTGGCTCACAAAGCCGGGATCACCGCGTGGGCCGAGGGATTCATCGACCGGGCCTACCAGGCGGATGGCCAACTCGTGCCGCGAAATCAAGACGGGGCGCTGTTGACCCGCACCCGGGACATCACCGAGCGCCTGCGCGAATGGCGGCAAACCGGCGGATGGAAGAGCCTCGATGGACCGTGGATCGCCGTGCCCGCCCAGACGCTCTGCCTGCATGGCGACACGCCCGGTTCCGTCGCGCTGGCTCGGGCCATCCGCAGAGCGATGGATCGATAAGGCCTAAGGCCGACAATCGTCAGCTTCCCGAGGCCGGGTCGATCAACCCGACCTACTCGTCCGTTTGACTGAAAGACTGCTGGGGCATCCCGCCTCTCGCCTCTCGCCTCTCAACATCAACACCCCGCCAGACCCCACCCGCCTACCAGACCCCGGCAGCCCCCTCGCCCCGGGGATCGGCCGCGGCGGACCAATGCCCTTGAGCATCACGGCCCACCGCCTGAGCGGCACCGAGCGAGGCATCGACTGCCACCGTGTGTCCACGGCGACGCAACTCGGCGATGACCGCCTCGCCCCAGACCCGCTCCACATGAAGCTCATCAGGCTTCCACTGATGATGAAGACGCGGGGCGGCCAGGGCTTCGCGGGGCGATTTCTTAAAGTCGATGGTCCGCAGGATGGCCAGGAGGGTTTGCGAAATAATGGTCGGCCCGCCGGCTGCGCCCACGCTGAGGATCGGTTGACCATCTCGGAGCACCAGTGTCGGGCTCATGCTCGAGAGCGGCCGCTTGCGCGCCTCAATGGCGTTGGCCTCGGCGCCCACCAGGCCGAAGAAGTTTGGCACACCCGGCTGGGCCGAAAAATCATCCATGTGGTTATTGAGCAAGAGGCCCGTACCCGGCACCACCACCTTGCTGCCAAAGCTCGTGTTCAGCGAGGCCGTGCACGCTACCCAGTTGCCCTGGGTGTCGGCGGTGGAAAAGTGCGTGGTGTGCCGGTTCCGCTCCCGGGTAAACCACTCGCGGTCGGCCCCGGGCGGGGTGCCGGCCGCCGCGACGACCGAGGCTCGATCGAGACGGATCCGTCGCGCCAGTTCGGCCGCGTACTCCTTGGACACCAATCCCCGGGGCACACGCGCGAAGTCGGGATCGCCCAGCCAACGAGCCCGATCGGCGAAGGCCAGCTTCATTGCCTCGGCGACGACATGGGCCAATTCGGCAGAACCATCACCCATGGCTGCGAGATCGAAGTGCTCGAGGATGTTAAGGATCTCGACGACATGGATTCCGCCTGAGCTGGGCGGCGGGAAGCTCACGATTTCGTGGCCTCGATAAGTGCCCCGAACCGGTTCGCGCGGCACCACCTCGTAGCGGGCGAAGTCGGAAGCCGTGACCATGCCGCCATGGGCTTGCATCCACTCGGCCGTTCGGCGGGCAAAGTCGCCGCGGTAAAACCAAGCCACGCCGCCCGCGGCCATCTGCCGGTACGACCGGGCCAGGTCGGGTTGGCGCAAGCGATCGCCCGCCGACGGCACGGTCGGCAGGCCCTTCAGGAAGATGACCTCGCTCTCGGGGAACAGCGCCAACTGGGAGCGCGTCTCCTTCAGGCGGCCGACGTAGTGGCGGTCGAGCCGGAATCCCTTCTCGGCGACTCGGGCCGCGGCCTCCAAAAGACGCCCCAACGGCAGGCGTCCGTAGTTGGTGCTGGCGTAGGCGAGCGTGGCAAACTCACCGGGAATGCCGACCGACAAGGCTCCATCCTGACTGAGGAGCGGATCGGCCTTGCCCTCGCGCAAGAACAGGTCGCGTGTGGCCGCGGCCGGGGCCATCTCGCGGCCATCCAGAGTGATCAACCGCCCGTCGGCTAGCCGCAAGGTCATGAAGCATCCGCCGCCGAGGCCCGAATTGTGACCATCGACCACACCCAAGGTCAGGGCGCAGGCGATGGCCGCATCGACCGCATTGCCCCCGTCGCGCAAGGCCTGCAAGCCCGCCTCGGTGGCCACCGGATTCACGGTTGCGACCAGACCCTTGCGAGGCTCGGCCGGTTCACCGGCACTCAGCCCTTGGCTTCCGAGAAATGGTAGCAGCGCGAGCAGCAACATTGGCAGGACGGGACAGGCATCGAATCGAACCCATCGAACCTGGCTGGAAAATTGGTCTTTCATCGTCATGTCTCCTTCAGCCTCCCCGTCTACGCCGCCATGGGCTGATGTATTCGCTCAAGCGCCCCCAATGTCGCCCACGGACGCGCCATTGGTTCAACGCTGTGCCACACCCGGATGCTTGAAAAGCTTCAAGCCGCTCGGCGGCACCCGCTCTAGGAATTTGCCGCGCATCAAATTGGCCGATTGATTCCCGGGCCTGATCGGTTTCCATCAGAAGCATGATCCCCCGCGGTACCATCAGACCTCATCGGGCCTTCACGCTCATCGAGCTACTGGTGGTCATCGCCATCATCGCCATCTTGGCGGGCATGCTCTTGCCAGCCTTGTCCAAGGCGAAGGAAAAGGGCCGCAAGACCGCCTGCTACAACAACCTGCGTCAAATGGGATTGGCGATGCTCCTGTATGCCGATGACCACGGCGGGAAAGTCCCCCGGGGCAATGAACCCTATTGGTGGCAGATGTATATCCCCAGCCTCGGCGGAACGGCCGCCGCCCGGGATCAATACGGACGAATCAAGGTCTACACCTGCCCCAGCTACCCCAACAAAAAGCAGGTGGTCTGCTATGTGGTGAATGCCTGGCAGTTCAGCAGCCCACGCGACACCGTCGGCAATGAAGTGACCGGAGCAGTGAACCTCCAGCGGGTGCACAGTCCCTCCGATACGGTCTACTTCGCCGACAACGAGAGTGCGTCGTGGCGTCCGGTCTTCACGGTAACCAACGTCATCGGCAGCGTGGATCTGAATGACGTGTGGACCCCGGCCCACCTGCCCTACGGCGCAACCGGGCGCACCCTGAGCGGCGATCGTCGGGTCGCTGCCAAACGCCATGGCGAAGGAGCCAACCTACTTTTCTTCGACGGCCATGCCGGATGGAAAAACGGCCGAGCCATGACGGTCGAGGACTGGCGCGAGCAACGGTATTGAAGGGCTCAACGCCTCGGCTTGTCCTTCTGGTGGATCCACCTCAACCTGAAAGACGATTAATCCACCGGTTCACTTGTCATGATCCTGCCGTCCGCTGCCATTGCATTATTGGACTCCAACTTCAGAGGGAAGATTTCCCTCTGGCTTTGGATAGCGTGCTGCATGGCGACATCTCTGATCGAGACAGAGGCAGCCGAGGAAATCCGCTTCAACCGAGATGTTCGCCCACTGCTCTCGGAACACTGTTTCCAGTGCCATGGATTCGACGCCAACACCCGAAAATCAAGCCTCAGGCTGGATCTCAGAGAGGAGGCACTAAAACCGGCCAAATCCGGAGCCATTCCCCTGGTCCCGGGAAAACCCGAGGCCAGTGAGCTGTTCCGCCGCATCACAACCAGCGATCTTGACGCACAGATGCCGCCAGCGCCAGAACACGCGCCGTTGACTGCCGCCCAGCGCGAGATCCTACGGCAGTGGATCCTGGCCGGTGCGAACTACGAACCGCACTGGGCGTTCGTGCAGCCGGTGCGCCAGCCTCCTCCTGAGGTGAAACCTTCGTTCCGGACCCGCAACCCGATCGATCGGTTCATTCTAAAACGCCTAGAGCAGGCAGGTCTTTCTCCAGCGCCAGAGGCGGCGCCCGAAATTCTTTTCCGTCGGTTAACTCTCGACCTCACCGGGCTTCCACCGACCCCTGAGGAGGTGAATGACTTTCTCCGAGATCCGTCCTCTGAGGCTTATGAGCGGTGGGTGGACCGTCGTCTGGCCTCGCCCCGCTGGGGAGAACGCATGGCTCAGGATTGGCTGGATGTGGCCCGCTTCGCCGACAGCAATGGCTATCAGGTGGACCGTGATCGCGAACTCTGGGCCTGGCGCGATTGGGTAGTCCGGGCGCTGAACCGTAATCAACCCTTCGACCAGTTCACCATCGAGCAACTGGCCGGGGATCTCCTCCCCTCGCCCACTCTCGATCAGCGGATTGCCACCGGGTTCCACAGGAACCACATGATCAACGAAGAAGGCGGCATCATTCCCGAGGAGTTCCTCGCCGAATACTGCTTCGACCGAGTCGAAACCACAGCAACTGCTTGGCTCGGCCTGACCTTCACCTGCGCTCGCTGCCACGACCACAAGTTCGACCCCATCAGCCAGCGCGACTACTACGGACTGTACGCTTTCTTCCACAACATCACCGAAAAGGGGGTCGGCGATTATGGGGCCCCGATCCGGCGAAGCACTCCACCGATGCTTCAAATCCCCTCCCCCGCGCAACAAACTCGGTTGGATCGTGAACGCGGTACGCTGCAATCTGAGGAGTCGTTGCTCGCTCAGCGACGCCCGGAAATTGTGGCCGATCCTGAATCCTGGTCATCGAACCTCCGGGCACATCCGGTGGCCTGGGAAACCTCGGGAACCACGCTCCTTCCGGTCCAGTCCGGCACGAACCGCTCGATCCGCCTGACGTGGGATTCACCGGCGACCGCGCTCCGATTAACCTTCAGGCCAACGGGGATCGGAAGTTCACCAGAACCCCGCCGAATCGCCCTCGGCGAACTTCGCCTCCGCAAGGTTGGTCAGGATCGCGCCATCACGCTTCGAGCCCGCAGCACGCTGGACTCCCGCGCCGCCGAGTCCGTGGCGCCTGCGCTCGACGATAAACTCGATACCGCCTTCTCCCTGGATTGGACCACCCAACCTGAAGTCCGCATCGTGTTGCTGCCTGAATCCATTCCTCAGGGGGGAGCCAAAGAGCCCAAGGCGTCCCCCTTGGAACTAGAGATTATTTACCGGGACGTGTCCGGATCCTCGGACATCGAGCTGCGCGTCGACACCACCCGGGAACCGGTCGATCGGATTCCCACCCCGCCCATCGCCGACCTCCTCTCTAAACCGAGCACTAACTGGACGCCAGATCATCGCCGGCAAATCGAGGATTTTCGCCTCGATTCCGAGGCCAGGTTTCGGCAGCTCCAGAAGAGTGTCCAGCAACGCCAGCGAGATCTGGATACCTTGGACCTATCAATTCCCGTAACTCTGGTGATGGAGGAAACCAAGGAGCCTCGACCCACTCACGTGTTGCTCCGGGGAGCCTATGATCAGAAGGGAGAACGTGTGGAACCCGCGTCGCCCCGCCTTCTGCCACCGATGCCCAAGAGCGGCCGGACTGATCGACTTGCCCTAGCCCGATGGCTGGTGAGCCCTGAGAATCCATTGCCGGCGCGGGTGATCATGAACCGCTGGTGGCTAACGCTTCTCGGTACGGGACTCGTCCGAACAACCGAGGATTTCGGATCGCAGGGGGAACCCCCCAGTCATCCCGAACTGTTGGACTGGCTCGCCCGTGAGTTCGTGGATTCGGGCTGGGACCAGAAACACATGGTACGGCTACTGGTCACCAGCGCCACCTACCGCCAGGCTTCCCAAGTTCACCCTGAGACCCTCACCAAGGACCCAGACAACCGCCTCCTGTCGCGCGGACCCCGTTTCCGATGGTCCGCAGAGATCATTCGTGACAGTGCTCTGGCCTCATCGGGGCTCCTGATCGAGACCCAAGGGGGAGCCTCGGTTAAACCGTACCACCCTCCCGGTTTGTACGAACAAGTCGTGGCCGGCTCCTCGGCCAACACCTACGAGCAGGATCACGGAACGGCTCTCTACCGGAGGACCCTGTACACCTACTGGAAGCGGTCTGTCCCCAATCCGGCCCTTTTGCTCTTCGACCGCCCGTTCCGGGAAACTTGCGTAACCCGGCGCTCGCGGACCAGCACGCCGCTGCAGGCGTTAAACCTGCTCAACGACCCCACCTATGTCGAAGCCGCTCGATTCCTGGCTCAACGACTCATCCGCGAAACTCCCGATGCTGACAGCCGGATCCGCTCAGCCTTTCTGCGCATCCTGGGCCGCCATCCTTCGGATCGCGAACACCGGATCCTCAGCCTAGGTCTGAAACGAACGCAGGAACACTTTACACAAAACCCCTCAGCGGCCTCCCAACTGCTGACCGTGGGAGAGTCCAAGGCAGACGCCACGCTGGATCCGATCGAACTGGCCTCATGGACCCTCACAGCGGGCTCCATTCTCAATCTCGAGGAGACCCTGACCCGACAATAGCCCATGTTCCCGAACACTCCCCCACTTCAAGCCTCGCGTCGGCAATTCCTCGGGCAGGCGGGCGCCACGCTCGGGGCGGCCGCTTTGGCCTCACTGCTGAACCCGGCGGCCGGGGCGACTTCTGGAGCTCCGGTCGCGAAGGGGAGCCTCATTCCCAGCGCCCGTCGTATCATCTATCTGACTCAAGCCGGAGCACCCTCGCACCTCGACCTCTTCGATCCGAAGCCCGGCCTGAAGGCTCGGTTCCGGGAAGAACTGCCTGATTCCATCCGCGGTTCCCAGCGGCTCACCGGGATGACCTCGGGGCAAAAGTCCTTCCCCATCGCCCCGAGTCCGTTCGCTTTTAGGCCCGCCGGTCAATCAGGCCTCCTGCTCAGCGAACTGCTGCCACACACCGCCCGCGTCGCCGACGAGTTGTGTCTCATCCGCTCGATGCACACCGAGGCCATCAACCACGATCCGGCCATGACCCTCCTTCAGACGGGGCACCAGCAGGCCGGACGGCCATCGATGGGATCCTGGCTCTCCTACGGACTGGGAAGTGAAAACCGGGACCTTCCCACCTTCGTGGTGATGATCTCCCGCCCCAGCGGCCCGACCAACGCCCAACCATTGCACGAGCGGATGTGGGGCGCAGGCTTCCTTCCGTCCCATCACCAGGGGGTTCGATTCAGCCCAGGCAAAGACCCGGTGCTCTTCCTTAGCGATCCTGCCGGAGTGAATCGTGGAATGCGCCGGGGAATGCTGGACGACATCGGCCAACTAAACCGACTAAACTTCGAGGAGTATCAGGACCCGGAGATCCAAACCCGGATCAACCACTACGAATTGGCCTTTCGGATGCAGGCCTCGGTACCCGAACTGACCGACCTCTCGGGCGAACCCGCCTCGACCTTCGAGCTTTATGGTCCTGAGTCGCGCAAACCGGGAAGCTTTGCCGCCAATTGCATCTTGGCGCGGCGACTCTCCGAACGCGGAGTCCGCTTTGTCCAACTCTACCACCGGGGCTGGGACCAGCATGACAACCTGCCCTCCGGAATCCGGCATCAAGCCTACGACACGGACCAACCGTCCGCGGCCCTGATCACCGACCTGCGCCAACGCGGCCTACTGGAGGACACGCTCGTTGTCTGGGCCGGTGAGTTCGGACGCACCGTCTTCAGCCAGGGAACGCTGACGGCCACCAACTTTGGCCGCGACCACCACCCTCGTTGCTACAGCGTCTGGATGGCGGGTGGCGGCATTCGAGGAGGAGTGTCTTACGGAGAGACCGACGACTTCGGTTACAATGTGGTCCGCGATCCGGTGCATATTCATGACATGAACGCGACCCTGCTGCATTGCCTAGGCATCGATCACGAACGACTGACCTTCCGCCATCAGGGACGGAATTACCGTCTGACCGATGTCCATGGGACGGTGCTTTCGGCGGTGCTCGGTTAATTAGCCCTTGGCATCAAGCCAGAAGCCGAACTGCGCTACCGATTGCCGCATTACCTTTCGCTGATGCAGTAAAGGCTCTGCCGGCCGCGCAAGAAAATCTGCCGACCCACGATCGCCGGCGAGGCATCGAATCCGTCATCGAGGTGGTTCTTGGACAAAATTTCCAATCGAGGGCCGTGGCGTAAGACCGCCGTGTTGCCATCTCGCCCGACCACGTAAATTCGCCCATCGGCGGCCACCGGGGAGGCGTAAACACCGTTGAGCCCGTCCAGACGCTCCGCTTCGAAATGAGCCTTGCCGGAGACGGCGTCGAAGGCTGAAAGCAGGGCGCTGTTGTTGGAAATAAAGTACAGCGTGTCACTCACCAGCAAGGGCGACGGGACGTACGGGGTACTCTTGGCGTGCGACCAGACAATGCCGTCAGTACCGGTGAGATCGCCGGAACGATCTAGGCGAAGGGCCTGAAGCGCATTGCCCCGATAACCACTCATCACAAAAACACGATCCTGGGAGGCGACCGCCGAGGGGATGGCATTGACCGTCTGCCCGGCACACTCCCAGAGCAATTTGCCGTCCTTGAGGTCGTAGCTGCGGACCTTGTTGGTGCCGTTGACGATTACCTGTTTGCGACCGCCGTGGTTGATGATCAACGGGGTGCACCAACCAGTGGGCTCATCGCGCGTCTGCCGCCACAGTTCCCGACCGTCACGCTTGTCGAGGGCCACGATGAAGTCGTCTCCCTCATGATCCCAGAGCACGACCACCGTGTTGCCGTCGAGGGCCGGCGAACTGCCCTCGCCGAAGCTGTTTCGGGTGCGCATGTCGCCGAGGTCCTTTTCCCAGAGAAGCTTACCTTTGAGGTCGTACCCGTAGAGGCCAAACGATCCGAACGAGACAATCAGGTGCTTGCCATCGGTGACCGGAGAGGCCGAAGCAAACCCGTGGTCCTTGTGATGGCCTTCGTGCGGCAATTGGGTGCGCGGAGATTGAGTCCATCGCTGCTTGCCGGTCTTGCGATCGAAGCTCAGCACCGTGAACTGCTGGGCCCGGGTCGGACGATCGACCATGCCTCCGCCGCCTCCTGCGCCGCCTCTCCGAGGGCGCTCGGACCGATCAGGCGGTTGACCGCTGGCATCGGCAGTCTCCGCAGCGGCTTCAGGCCCAGTAGGGATGGCCGTGAGAATGAAGACCTGATCGTCCCAGAGGATCGGTGTGGAGCTCCCCCGCCCCGGGAGGGCCACCTTCCATTGCACATGATTGGTCTCGCTCCATTGGATCGGTGGGTGGGCGTCGGTAGCCACTCCGTTGGCTTGTGGGCCCCGCCAGCTAGGCCATTGCGATGCAGCATTCGACTGCAACGGGAGCCAGGTATTCGACAGGCAGCACGCGAGCGCCGCGATCTGAAGTTTCCGGGTGTTCATGAGTTGATAGAGAGACGGTGGGAGTGGATTGGGGTTACAGGATCGGTGCGGCCAATGGCTCAATCCTTCACCCGCTCCGGCTGCGAAACGGACGTCTGGCCCATCGGTTCACTCAAAGTTTTCAGGAACGCCACCAGGGCGGATTGATCGTCGGGGCTGAGATGAAGACCCCCGGCGGTGTGTTTGGCCAAGTTGGGGTCCAGATTAGGGCTCGCCTGAACGCCCTCTGAGTAATGACGCACCACTTCCTCCAGCGTCTGGAAGCGGCCGTCATGCATGTAGGGAGCAGTCCGCGCGATGTTGCGCAGGGTCGGCGTCACGAACTTGCCCCGATCGGAATTACGACGGGTGACGCCGGCCCGACCGGGATCGCTGGGTTCGAGATCCAATCCATTGTCGTGAAATTGGTGATCGGTGAAGAGCATCCCGCCATGGCAGTGGAAGCAGTCGGCCCCACGCTGCCCCATACGCGGTTCGTTCTCGGTCATGAAGAGTTCCAACCCCCGGCGTTCCAGATCGCTGAGGCTGGCCTTTCCTTGAATCGACCCATCAAACCGGGACCGGAACCCGGTGAGGGTCAGGACAAATTGTTCCAACGCCAACGCGATGCGTTCGGCGTCGATGCGCGGAGTCCCAAACGCTTTTTCGAACAGGGCCGGATACTCGGGTATTCCCGACAGTTTGCTAACCACCGCCTTCAAGGTCTCGGCCATCTCCGTCGGATCCTGGATGGGTATTAATACCTGATCTCGCAACGACCGGGCCCGGCCGTCCCAGAAGAACTCCCGCTTCCAGGCCAAATTAATCAAGGCCATGGACTGCCGGGTTCCCAACTGGCCGCGCACGCCCGAACTGAAACGACGCGAGTCTGAAAAGCCTGTCGCCGCCGCGTGGCAAGAGGCGCACGAGATCGATCGATCGGCCGACAAGGCAGTCTCTTGAAACAACCGTCGTCCCAACGCGATCCGTTCCTCGATCAACGGATTGTCCCGCGGGAGCGCCGGCATGGGAAAGGTTCCCGCCATTGCGAATCGATGGGGCGTGTATTTTGAGGGCAGGTCTTTGGGAATGATGGGAGGAACCGTCGCCTTCTGGGCGACCCCTGGGCTATCGAGCAATTCCCCTGCACGAAACGACAAGGGCAGGTTTCGGCCGAGGGCATCGGCCAATGAATCCTCTTCGCGCGAATGGGTGGAATGCCCATCCCGCGCCAATGAGATCGGCCTCGGCAAGCGGAACAAGGATGCCAGATCCCAGTCCAACCGGAGGACGCGGTCTTGTCGCAAATCTAGCGAGGTGGCCAATGAGACCCGGGTGCGGCGGGGGTCCCGGGCGAAGTGCAGCGAATAGCCGGCGATGGGACCAGTGCCCGAACGATAGCGCCCCTCCAGCGCCATGAAGATGTACCCGCCCTGCCAGTCCCAATGCAGACCATTGAGAGCGGGGGACAAGGGATCGTCGGGCAACCGTTTGGCTGGATCAGCGTGATTCTCGACCGAGTCCGGCCCAATCCAAAAACGCAGCGCCCGGTATTGGCCCGGCGGAACCGGATTCAAGGTCCAACGCAAACGACCCGAGGCCAGATCGATCCACGCATGGGCCGGACTCAGTTCTACCCACTTCCCGTCAACGGTCTCCAGCGCGGCTCCCGATAACAGAGCGCTCAGGCGGGTCACCGACAGCAACTCGCCGGCCCCGGTCTCATGGCGCAGCGCCTCGAGCTCCAGCGGTTTGGCATCCCAGGTGGGCCGAAAGTCTAAATCCAGAGTGACAGCCCCCGCTCGGAGAGCCATGGCCCACCCGATCAGGACCATGGTCCAAAAGGTTCTCCAACCGTTCGGTGCAAGAATGCGGTGGTTCATCGAGGGACCCATCAACGGCACCCACCGTTGTCTGCACACTGTGAGCCGACGCGCGGACTCTTTCAACCGGTCGCCGAAAAACAAACAGCGCGGCGGGGTGATTGGCACACCCGCCGCGCTGCATCGAATCTAGCCTGAAGCTTACTTCGCGTTGGCCGTGATCCAGGCCTCCTTGTGAGCCGTCCACAGCACCGCGTTCTTGAGCAACTGCTGATAGGCGATATGCCCGTGAGCGATGGCGTCGTGACCCAACGTGATGCCGGCGATGCGGGCCTTGGGATGGTTCACCACAAAGACCTGCGGGAAGTCCTTGTTCTTGGACTTAGAGTGGGCGGTGGCCAGCACCTGAATGGGCGTTCCAGCCGAGTCGGCCTCGTAGTGGTAGAGCTCGTCGCTGAGCTTAAAGTGCTCCGGAACACCCTGAAGCAAGGGATGCTTCACGCCGGTGACGGTGACTTCGAACTCCCCGTAAGCGTCATGGCCGCGGGAACCGCCGCCGGCCAACTCACGGTTGTAGGCGGGCCAGTTGGCCCAGTTGTACCACAGGCCCGGGTGCAACAGCACCAGTCCCTTGCCGGCCGCAGCATGGGCAGCGATGGCCTCGCGCACCGCCGCATCGGGAAAGGCTTTGTTGGCGCTGATGAGCAGGATGTCCGCGGACGTCACAGCCTCGACACTCACGTCCTGTGGCTCGCGGTAGTTGGCCGAAATATGCCCGGAAGCATTGAGCATCGCTACGTCCGCCAAGTTGAACCAGCGGTTGTAGTCGTGCGAAGAACCACCGCCAATGAGCAGTGTCTTGAGCCCATTGCCCCACTTCAGCGGTGCCGCCACCGGATTGGCCTGCGCCTGCTCAGGTCCCGCCGGCGCACCCAACTCGGCCGTGATGGCGAAGAGGGTCGGCGCCACTTCATTGTCGTAGCTCTCCAGCACCAATTTCTGGATCACACCGGGCTTGGTAATGTTCTTGGTCAACCAGCGGATTTGGCCGGGCCCCTTGGTCCAACTCGGCAATCCCTTGGAACCCGTCACATCCGTACGACCGCGGTAGTCGGCGATTTCTACGCCGTTCTTCAGGAGGATCTCCTGCGTCGCGCCGCCTTCAAAAACAGCCGTCATTTTCAGGGCATTGATCTTCTCGCCCACCGCGGGATAGCCCCAGCCGGCCACGCCGCCCAGGATGTGCAGCTTGGAGGCCGCCACACCCACCTTCACCTCGACCCGCTTAGGCAGACTCTTGCGCGACCAGGAGTCCGACGCTCCCCCCTTGAGAACGACCACGTTGGCGACGGCTTTCTCAGGGCTAATCACATCGAAAGGAATGTCTTCGACGCGCTTGAGGCCGTAGCTACGGAAACTGACGGTGTCGTCCTCCTGCTCCGGCGTGATGTAGAGGCCTCGACCGCTGTTGGCCGTGAAGGCCCCACCCAAATCAATGATGCGGAAGCGATTGTCATCCACGGTCATGTAGGCCAGCAAATCCCGCAGAGCCGCCGCGCCCAAGGCATCGAAGCCCTCAGGCATGAGCGAGCGCCCCGTGGACTTGCGACTGGCGATGTCGGAAACACGCAAGGTGTGGTCGGACGACGCATCGCGCAGGACGACTTCCGAGGCATTCTCACGCTCGATGATGCCATCGAACTGATCGCCCGACTTGGTCTCGATGCTAACGCTGATGAAGTTCGGCTCGACCACGCGGTTCGGATCCACGATGTGAATGAGCAAGTCGGCCGCACCGTGGGCTCCCATGCCGTTGAGGTTGGGAGCCAAGTTACGGCCCTCACCCTTGTAAATGTGGCAGCCGGCGCAGTTGGCGGTGTAGACCTTCTTACCGTTGGCCACATCGCCCGGCTTCTCCACTTCCGGCTGCAACTTGGCGATGAGGGCGTCCTTCTCCTTGGCCTCGGGCCCCTTCAGGTCGTCGATGACCTGGGTGGCGCGGGCCGCAATTTTGGCGTCACCGTGGGTACGGAGACGGTGCAAGCGTGCAGGTCCGAGCAGCACCACGTCGATCTTGTGAGCGGCGAGCGCCTCGATGAAGGCGGCCGAGGAGTCGGCCCGCTTGAGTACCTGAGCAAAGGCCGTCTCCAACTGACCGGTGGGCAACTGGGCGAATCGTTGGACCAGAGCCATCCCACCTTCGGGGGCGGAACCCAGGGCCTCGATGAGCGATTTCTGGAGCGCCGGACTCACGGCCGGGGTCACCAGAGAAGCGACGGCCGGGATCACCGACGGATCGATATTGCGGACACCAATTAAATTGGCGGCGATCTGGCCGCGAGAGGCATCCGACAACGCGGCGTCCCCGATCTGGGCCGAGGCGGCCTGGATGGCGGGCTTGAGTTCGGCCGACAAGGCCGGGGCTGCCTTCCAGCGGGCCACCAAGGGCAACACCGAACCGGCGGTGCGACCCGAAGCCAGTAGCGACTTCAAGGCTCCCAAATTGGCCGCATCGAGTTCGGGTTGTAGGCGGGCGTCGAGCGCGGCCGACAACGCTTCGAGGGCGGCCGCCTTAAGGCCGTCGGTGGCGGCCGGTTGGCGCGCGAGCAATTGCACCATGCGTCCGGCCAGCGCGGCATCCCGTCGATTGGCAACCATCCGAGCCAGGTGCGGCACATATCCAACAACGAAAGCCGGATCTTGGGCAGCAAAGACCGCCTCGAGGAAGAGCAACGGATCCTTGTCGGCGGCACCGACGGCGGCGGACTCCAGCCAACGGTCCTTGAGGTTGGGCCAAGCGGCCACCACGGCATTGGCCAAGGCACGCGACGCCGGCAAGGAACCCGCGGCCATCAGGGCGTTAATGCGTACGCGAGCATCGGGGTCGCTCAGGCGCTCGATGACGGCTTTCTCCGTGGTCTTCAGCGGATCGGAATCTTCGGTGCGGAGATTGGCTGGGTTGGCCACCAACTCGGTAGCCACCCGAAGGGCATTCTTGCGAACCCAGGGGGACGAATCGTTCATGACCGAGGCGGCGACCGCATCGTCCCAGGGCACGGGGCCGTTGGAGGCGGCTACGCGGTAAAGCCACAAGGCTTGGATGCGAGATTCAGCCGGGGCGGCAGTGTCGCCAATCAACTGTCCCAAACCGGGCAATGCCGATTCCAACACGGCGGGCTGCTCAACCAGGAGGCGATTGGCCGTGGAACGAACCCAACCATTCGGATGGTTGAGGGCGGTGACCAGGGTCTCCGCGTCGTTGCGATCAAACTTCGCGGTCGGCAGCGTCTTGGCGTCCTTGTGCTGGATACGCCAAATGCGGGTGAAGTGGTGATCCCGATCCGGGCGAGAGGCCGCATTGCGGGCGCCGTGACCCGGACCCCGGGTGTCATTGTGGACGGCGATTTGATTGTAGAGATCGACCAGATAGATGGCCCCGTCTGGGCCTACGCGGCTGTGAATGGGACGGAACCAGTAGTCGGTGCTGGCGAGGAACTCGGTCTGCTTGCGGCCGTCTTCTTTGCGGCCCTGATAAGTCGCGCCCTTCGGGTCCAGGAACTCGTGGTGGAAGAGCTGGCGTGTGGCCTCACCCATGAAGAACGAATACCGCTCATTGGCCGCCCACTTGGCCGGCCAAGCGCCGCCGTCATAAATTGTCGCGCCCGCGGCTGCGGTCCAAGCCCCCACCCAGTCGATTTGTACGTACGGCTGGCGCTTCTCATCGAAGGCCGGGTAAATCTTGTTCTCCTCAATGACATTGAAGAACGACTTCATGCCGCCCACCTGTCCGCGAGCCAAGATCTTCTCAGGGATCACCACGTGGCAGATGGGCTCGCCGCAGGTGGCCGTCGTGAAGAGGATTTCGTTGTCGGGTGCGATCTCACAGCCCCAAGTATTGCAACCTCCGGCGGCGATTTGCTCGACTGCGGAGCCATCGGGCTTGAAGCGGTAAATACCCGCGGCGATGTCGCCGAAGTCCTTGGATCCGTCGCCAGACTTCACGCGTCCGCGGGTGTAGCCCACCGATCCGTAAATCCAGCCATCCATGCCCCAGCGGAAATTGCTAATGACCGCATGGGTGTCGAAGGTACCCCAGCCGGTGTAGAGGGTTTCAACCTTGTCCGCCCGACCGTCACCATTGGTGTCCCGAATCCACAAGATGTCTGGGGCCTGAGCCACGATCACGCCGTCTTTCCAGAACACCAGCGAGGTGGGCAGTTCCAGACCGTCAGCAAAAAGGGTACGCTTGTCGGCCACGCCATCGCCGTTGGTGTCTTCCAGAATGGAGATGCGATCGAGCGGCTTGCGAGGTTGCTTGCCGCCAACAGGGAAGGTCTTGGGGTCTTGGGCGCGGTTCCAATAAGCCTTGAAGTCATTCTTGTTCACGTCGCGACCTCCCGGGTACTCGGGCGTCTCAACCACCCAGAGTCGACCCTTCTCGTCCCAGTCCATGGACATGATCTTCTCGGCCACGTTCTCGTCGGCCGTCAGGGACACATTGAACTCCGGATGAGTCTGGAAGGTTTTGAGCGCCTCGGCAGCGGGCTTCGGGCCCCCGGCCGGGTATGTAAGCGAAGCCAATTCCTCGGGCTTGCAGAACTCATCGGCGTTGGCGCGCTTACCGGCCCAGGCGATGCCGCGCAGCAAAATGGCCCGGTAATGGGGAGTGTTGAACGAGTCGTACTCGTGACCGGGGATGCTCACGAAAGCCCGGTAGGGAGCCTTGGCCTCGGGCAAGGTCTTCTCATAAGTCCACAGCTGGGGCCAGATGCTGAAGACATCGACAAAACTCTGGGCCAACACGTTGACGTCCTCGGCCATATCGAGGCGGTTGTAGACCTCGTCCTTCCAGTCGAAGTTGGACACGCCCTTCACAATCGGATGCTCGGGATTGACGAAATAGACCCCGACATTCCCCTCGTGCCACTGAGTCTTCTTGTCGCCATCCCAGCGCCAGGCTCCACCGATGATTTTCTTGCACCACTCGTGCTGATCACCGCTGACCACGCCGTCGTGAAGCACCACCACGCCACCACCGCGGGACAGGAAGTGCTCAAAGCGTGCACGTTCGTCGCCGATAATTTTCATGCCGTCGGCTGCGTAAATCACCAGCACATCGGTCGCCTCCAACTGGGACGCCGTCGGAAATTCCATAGCGCCGCTGGCGGTGATTCCTCGTTCGGTGAGGAGCTTGGCCCATTCACCCAGGAATCGCGGATGATCGTGCTGGTTGGGGCCGTGGGTTTTGACGCCGCCGCGAATGAAGACGCGGAGCGGAGCGGCGTGAAGTCCGACAGTGAGCGCCAACAAGGCCCACATCGGCAGGAAGGATCTAAGGAACTGTTTCATGGCTTGAGTCAAACAACGCAAATCGCGGACGCCGTCGCCGTCGCGCGCATTCAAGTAAGGATTGACCCTCCCGGAACGCACGACGGCAAGGGAGAACCCGGGCAGTCCATGGATGCGCTGTGAGGCAGACAGTACCGTATCCTGCGAGGAGTGCTATGCGCAGATGGCACGCTGGAATGTCAGCGATGCACCAGTGCCCAGCCGGGACGAAGGCTAAGGCCCTTTCATACGACAGGAACCGTCGGATGCCAGGATGACGCTGAACGGCTCATTCCGCGAAAATCCATGGCTGCATCCCAGCCCCTGACACCGTTCTCACCCATTCTGTTGCCCAACCGTTCCTCGGAATAATCCGGGCGATGGTTTGACGTAGCATTTGAAGCCGGAGCCTTCCGGGGCCACGGTCTCCACGTTCATGACCGATTGTTTCGAGTTGCTGCAAGAACCGCGTCGCCCCTGGCTCGATGCCGACGCCCTGAAGGCTCGTTTTCTGAAATTGTCCGCGGCCGCACACCCGGACCGTTTCCATAGCGGTACGGACTCCGAGCGGGCACAAGCCAATGACCGCTCCGCCGAACTCAACGCTGCCTACAACACATTGCGGGAGACCCGCGACCGGCTCTTCCACTTGCTGGAGCTAGAACGAGGCGCTCCATCCCGGGACATTCAGCGCATTCCTGCCGGGACGATGGATCTTTTCGTCGAGATTGGTCAGTGCTGCCGCGATGCCGACACCTTCTTGGCGTCGAATCCGAACTCGGAGTCTCCCATGCTCAAACTCCAGCGAATGCGACAGGCGCTCGAATGGAGTGACCGATTAATGGTCCTTCAACGTCAAGTGAACGTGCGGCGGGAAACGTTGGAAACAACGTTAAGAAGCCTCAATGCGGCTTGGGAATCGGCTCCCTCGCCCTCGGCTCCCGATCGGAAGAATCACCTACCGCTGGAATCCCTTGAGGACGCGGCCCGTGCCATGAGCTACGTGAGTCGCTGGACCTCGCAACTGCAGGAGCGTCTGGGTCATCTGGCCAGTTAAGCCTCGGCGAATGCCGCCAGTTTCCATCGCGGTTTGTCCGGTTTCGTTGTCTGTGGCCCAGGTCGGATCGAACAGCATCAAAGTTTGGACCGTGTTTCCTGCGGTTCCTCACCGCAACAAACCGGAACTCGGTACCGACTGGGCCGTGTTCAGATCCAACGGACGGACCATCACATAGTCATCCATGAAATATCCGCCGCCGATGTCATTCACCACCGAGGCTTCCTTGAGAAACCCATGTCGGTGGTAGCAGGCGATGGCTCGGAGATTCCCTTTGTTCACATGAAGTCGGACAGTCCGACATCCGACCTGAGTGGCCGCTTGGAAAGCATGTTCAAGAAGTCGGCCACCAAGACCCTTTCCCTGAAACTGCGGCAACACGTACAGCTTGTGTAGGTGCAAGACCGCAGCGTGCGGGTCGGTCTGGGTGGCCATGTAGCCCACCGGGATTTGGTCCACGATGGGCCAATGGAATACGACCCCGGACGTCCAGTCACGCCGGAGGCGTTCCAGGCTATACATCCAGTCCAGCATGTACTCGATTTGTCCTGGCGACAGCAGCCCGGCATAAGAAGAGCGCCAGATGCGTTCGGCCAGGTCGCGGACTTTCGGCAAATCTGCCTCACCCACGGGCTCAATCCAGACCTCGGCCGCCGGCGGATTCATCACGGAGCCCGAAGAAGCTCGATCCGGTTGGTGTTGGCGATTCCGAGTTCCAGCAACTCCGCATTGAAGAAGAGGTCGGTACGCATAGGTTTTTCCCCTTCGATGGGATAGGCCTTGCGCGCGCCCACCACGTCGGACATCGAAATCACGTCCAAAGCCACCAGATCGGTTCCGAAGCGCAATTCATTGAGAGCGATCGTGTCATGCAACCGAGCCTTGTCATCGCCACGAACCTGGCCCACCAGCGCATCGGTGACGCCAAAGGCGACCTTAGGCATGAGGTCATCCAGCGCGCAGAGTTCCGGCACCGACTCCTCGGTCCGGCTGGAGTCGTTTTCAAACCGGTACATATTGTCTACGGAACCGAAGGCCAGCGACAGCAGGTGGCCGTAGATCCCCCCAGAGTGGTGGGTCAGTATGGGGGTCACAGGAATGATTCGGGTCACTTCCTGAGTGAGTAGTTTTGAGACATGGGAGCGGCGTCCAACGGCAAAGCGGTCGCCCTTCCCGAACTCTAGATCGCCGTAGACGAGTTTCCCCTGCGCCGCCGCCTCGTAAAATTGATTCCCATCCCATCCCGCATCGGTTGTAGCCACACAGCGGACGCCCAATCGGCGAGCCAGTTCCTGGAAACCAGCCGTCTTGAGATCACGAGCCTGACGATCCCAAATCACAATCCGCTGAGCAGAATGCCCGGACCGGATGAGTGACTCGACCAAAGCCTCGACCACGGCAGGTCGGGTACCCGTCAGCGTTCCTGGGGCCGAAATTACTTTGAAACCCACCACATCGGCCGGTTTGATCCACAGTTTCCAGGCTGCGGCCGTGTTGGTCTTCCCGGACAGCGCCAACAAACCCCGGTCCACTAGGTTTCGAACCACTTCCGGATCTGGAATAAATGCAGAGGTCGCCCTAGGATCCGAAATGGCATGAATCCGGGCCTTGGCTGGGGCTTGGATTGAATCATTGGTAGCCTTAGTGGTTGCTGCAACCAGCACCGCTGATCGGTGCAACCCAGCTCCCAACCACACCAACACCCAGATGTAGATAATGTGACGCATCTGCGACGACGAGGATGCCAACTCTTCCGGCCTTAGGCAAAACAACGCTATCATTCTGAATCCCTGACGAAAAGCAGCCTGTCCCCTGGAACCGTCCCCTGAAACCCCTCGACCCGTTGGAACTGTCCCCTCGTGAGGAGCCTGTCCCTTGTGAGGAGCCCCTCGTGAGGAATTGGCCTCTGTGAGCATGACAGTGTTCCTTGGATGCGCTTTTAACCCGTTGGAGCCTGTCCCTGCGGTGGTCCGTGCCTGCGGACATGGCGCTTTCGGAGAAATCGCCCTACCTCGGAAGTTCTTGGGTGAGGTGAGTTTTGGGAGGACCACTGGATGTGGCCCGAGGACCTACTGTGAGGTTAGGCAGCCTGTCCCTTGCCTTGCCGGGCCTCTGAGACGCACTTTAACCCGTTGGAGCCTGTCCCTTGTAAACAGCCTGTCCCTGCGGTGGTCCGTGCCTGCGGACATGGCGCTTTCGGAGAAATCGCCCTACCTCGGAAGTTCTTGGGTGAGGTGAGTTTTGGGAGGACCACTGGATGTGGCCCGAGGACC
>CAJAHH010000037.1 GCA_903939515.1 uncultured Verrucomicrobiota bacterium | reverse complement strand
CTTCGCCTTTCCTACGCAGGCTCGCCACTCCGACAAGCCGAATCGGATTCAGCCGTCTTGTTTGACTGCTTTGGGACGACAGGTTCGCTTCCGGTTGTTCCCCACCCCGCCTCACGGCGACGCAGTTACCTTCAGCTACACGGCGCCATGCCAGCACCGTACTCGGTCTTTCACCGGTTAGTCGTTTCAGTTTCATGTTCACACGTAGGGCGATTTCTCCGAAAGCGCCGCTCCGTGCACCTGCCCGTGTTGCAGCATTCCAAGTCACCAGCACTCCAGACGGACCGCTCGGAGAGCGGTCCCTACCCAACACCGCGGTCGCAAGATCTGCCAAAGATCGGTCAGCGCCGGTGCCTGCGTTACCCCTCGAGTCCACGCAGCCACGACGTGAAAACGGGCATGGGTTCGCCCAACAAGGCGGCCAACTTCGAGCAGTCCAGAGTCGTGTCGGGAGGACGGGGCGCCCCGGAATACCCCGCCAACGAACCCGCCCGCATTAGCGTACAAAGATTGGGCTCCGAACGGCGGAGATCCTCGGCCACGAGTTGTCCGATCTCGTATCGCGACAAGCGCTCCGAACCGGTGAGATGAAACACCCCACCCTGCCCCGAATCCAATAACGCCCACAACCGCCGCGCCGTCTCCACCGCCGCGATCGGGCACCGAAACTCATCCACGAATAAATCCACGACTCGGCCCGCACGCCACGCGGTGGCCAACTCCTCGTTGAATGCCCCAGGCCCCGAGGGCGAACGGCCGAAGTTCAACGACGTCCGCACAATGGCATGACGCGAATTGCGCCGCACCCACGACTCGGCCTCCACCTTGGTCTCGGCATACACACTCAATGGATTCACCGCGTCGTCTTCCCGATAGCCGCCCTCGGCCCCATTCCGCCGCCCATCGAAGACCAAGTCGCTCGAAAGGAAAATCATCGGAATCTCGGCCGCCAGTTCGGCCAGCCTACGGGTCACCGCCACATTCTGGAGTCGCGCCGCGGCCGGATCGGCCTGACACGCCGGACTGCGACTGCTCGCTGCACAATGGATCACCCCGCTCGGACGCTCGCGGACAAACAACCGCTCCACCGCCCGAAAATCTGCCAGATCTACCTCCGACCGCATCAACGGCCGCGCCCGGCCACCGAGCCGATGCTCACCCGGTCCTGGCACCCACGGCCCAAGCCCATCCTGCCCGTGTTTGCCCGAGCCCACGACCGCCACGCAGGCATTGCCAATGAGCCCGCCTGCGCCCGTCACCCACACACGTCCTGAAATCGCCTCAGACATCGCACATCCTCACGGCCGACCTGATCGCCTCCAAGTTGCCCGCCTTGGTCGCCGCGCGCGGGATGAACTCTTGCCCCACGAACCCCCGATAACCCACCTCCAGCAGCGCCTTCATGATGGCCGGGTAATTGAGCTCCTGATCGGCCACATCCAAATCGCAACGCCCCGGATTGCCCGCCGTGTGCACGTGGCCGATCCACGCCGCATGCTGACGAATACGGCGGATCACATCGCCGTGCATAATTTGCACATGATAAATGTCGAAGAGCACCTTCACCCGCTCCGACGACACCGCCTTCACGATGTCCGCACTCAGATCGATGTCATCGCAGAAGTAATCGGGATGCCCCTTCATCGGCACATCCACCCGCGAGTTCAACATCTCCAAGCACACCGTCACCCCGCGCTTCTCGGCATGACCGGCCAGCGTCTTAAGCCCCTCAATCATGTTGCGGACCCCGTCCTCGCGACGGATTCCGCGTGCGAAGCCCGAGAACGTGATAATATTGGGCGACCCGAAGGCCGAGGCCTCATCGATGGCCTTCAGGCAGGCCGCTGTACACTCGGCATGCTCCTCGCGGTGCGCGAATCCCTTACTGAACCCATGCCGACCAAAGATCGCGCTGGTAAGCCCATATCGGCTGAGCATCGGGAAGTGCTCGGGGCCCACTAATTCGAGAGCCTTCAAACCCAGAACCACCGCCTCACGCGCCAATTCCTCAGGCGTCAGTGGGGCGAAATTCCAAGAGCACAGACTTTGCTGAATGCGCCCCTTCACCGGTGCCATTGCCGGTGCCGGTGTGTCGGCCAGCGCCAAACTGGCCAACCCCGCCGTCGAAACCACGCCAGAGCCCATCGTTCCCGCGGCGCCCACCGCGCCCACGGCTCCCTGCACAAATTCTCGCCGACCCATCGCTCCCGAGTTCATGCCCCCATTCAACGCCCACCCGGCTGCCGCGGAAACCCCGAAAACCTCCATCGCAGAATCAAACCCAACACCCCCAACGGCCAGGCTCCAGCACCACGGCTGCAGCACCACGAGGCGAGTACTACGCGGCCAATACCACGGGGCCGGTTCCACGGGGCTAGTGTAGTGTCTCAATTAAGTCTTTCTTAACAACCATTACTCGTGCCATCGTTCGGACATGGCCCGTCCAAAGTTTCCATTCGAACTTTCCACTGAGCAGCGGGCGGAACTTCAGCGCCTTATCCAAGCGCCGAATACT
>CAJAHH010000036.1 GCA_903939515.1 uncultured Verrucomicrobiota bacterium | reverse complement strand
TGGCGGATGCTTTTCGCCCACGTGAAAGCGGCGCATGCGCGGTTGAGCTTCGATAACGTGGTCTGGGTGGGTGCCGACGAGATGAACCGGCGCAAAGGGCACAACTACCTGACGGTGTTCGCTGACCTGCTGGCCAAGAGGGTCCTCTTCGCCACGCCCGGCAAGGATGCCTCGGTTTGGGAGGCTTTTGCTGGGGAATTGCTGCGTCACAACGGGCATCCCAAGGCCATCCAATACGTGGCCATCGATATGAGCCCGGCCTACATCAAGGGGGTGAGCGACAACCTCGGGAACGCGCAGGTGGTGTACGATAAGTTCCATGTCATCCAGAATGTTGTGGAGGCATGCGACCGAGTCCGGAAGCTCGAGAGTCGGAGTAACGCCGGGAAGCGGGATCTGTTGGAACGGACGCGTTGGATGTGGCTCAAGAACCGGGTGAACTGGACGGAGAAGGAGGTCCAGAAGTGGGAGTCGATGGCTCTGGAACGGTGTGTGACAGGCATGGCCTACGAGATGAGGCTAGTGCTTCAAGGTATCTACCAATGGAAGGATGTGGGAGAAGCCAGGAAGCTGTTCGGAAACTGGTGCGCGTGGGTCCAGGCGATGAGGGAACGAACCGGGGAGTTGCTCGAACCGATGGCCCGTGCCGCTCGGATGATCGAAGGGCACTTGGAGGGTATTCTGGCCCATTGGACTCAAGGGCTAACAACCGCCTTCATGGAGGGTTTCAACAGCTTGTTCTCAGCCGTGAAGCGGTGGGCTCGCGGATACCGGACGGTGGAATATATGACGGCCATACTCTACTTCGTCGCCGTGAAACTCACCCTGCCGTGCAACTGACCCAATGAAAGTAGCGAGGAACCGATGAACTCTGGTAAGCGTATATCACCAGTCGTTTTCCTGGCGGCTATAGTGTATGTTGTCGCTCTGACTTGCCTTGCACCAATAAGGACTGGATTCCAGTTTGGAGGGGATGAGGGGCACGAGCTCATGAAGGCGCTGTTGGTTAGTCGCGGTCATCCTCTTTATAAGGAGGTATGGAATGACCAGCCTCCATTGTATACTCTAATCGTTGGAGGGTTCTTTTGGCTAATAGGCCCATCGGCATTCACTGCTCGAATTATTACAGTTGGCTTCAGCGCTCTTCTTTTGTTGGCATTATACGGACTGGTGGCGCAGGCAGTAGGATACTTGGCTGCTCTAATTGCAGTGTTACTTCTTTTTGCCTCGGCGCACTTCATGGAGTTGAGCGTCTCGGCAATGCTCGAGGTTCCGGCGCTAGCGGTTGGGTTGTGCGCATTGTGGGCTGCGACGCAGTATTCGAGGCAAAGTCGATTACGCTTACTTGTGACATCTGGCGCTTTGTTTGCCTGCGCTCTTCAAGTCAAATTGAGCGCGGCACTCTTTCTGCCCGCGATTCTGATGGAACTTTTTGAACGAAAGAGTGTTGACTGCACCAACGCAACAGTTACCAAGCTGAGGTCGCTAGGCTTCTGGGGCTCGGGAATGGTATTTTTTGCATCTGTGGGGATCGTCTTTTCCATAATTGCATTTCTATTCTACGACTCCGTAACAATATCAATATTCCTTAAATCTCATTTTTCAAAAAGCACTAAAGAAGCGGCGGAGTTAATAATGTCGCGATGGAATCCTTGTTCAATATTAAGTGATTTGGGCCCTGCGCTTTCCTGCATAGGTTTGTTTTTATTCTTACCGTGGACCAAGGAGCGAACATACCGGCCTCCAATTGTTTTACTAACTACAGTGATTTGTTTTCATTGTTTTCACCAGCCGTACTGGTATTATTACGGTTTGCATTTTGCGATTCCTGTTTCTTGGCTGGCACCAGTTGGCTTGGTAGAGTGGGGTAGGTTGTTAAAGACGCAGAAAATCGGAATCACTCCACTCGCAAAGTTCACTTTCGCGGGAAGCGCACTGTGTTGGTGTATTTGCTTTTCGATTGTTTTTATACAACTTCCTGATAAAATTGCTTCTGAAGCCAATAGGTTGCTCTCTGTTCAGCCAGCTTCTCAGAATCGTTATGTAAAATCACTAACCGCTAACGAGATTCCCTGCAAGTGGATTTTTACCGATCGTAGCCTTGCGGCTTTTTGGGCTAATTCACCAATTCCACCTGAGCTGTCAGTCATACCTCTTAAACGCATTTGGTCGGAGTCCATCAGCAAAGATGAAGTTTTGAGATGTTTGACCGCGTATCGCCCTGAAATAGTCATGATTCCTGGGGAATGGGAGAATCGATTTGGTATCGCTGAGTATCTTCGCTCCAATTATAAATTAAATATTGAATCAATGACCGGCGAGTCAATTTACCTACGGCTTAATCCTGATCTTGGTGACGATCATCAATGAATATTGATGGTGGGCGTCACGTGAGGCACCTTCCCGCATAGGTGACATTGTTTGCCGAGTATGGCGTTTATGCTTAACCGTCCGGTAAACCCCGTGGTTCCCACTCCGGCGTGAGGGTGTGATGATTCCGGGTTGCTCACGGACGTCCGGCTACCGTCGCTCTCCGGACTACCTCAACGGTCAGGCCACTTGCGGTTTCCAGGTCCAGGGCAGCAACTCCGTCAAGTTGGCCTGAGTGCAAGTCGGGATCCGACGCACAGCACATCGCTCAACCAAGCAGCCGGATCCAGCCGATACCGCCGGGCGGTGATCAACAGGCTGTAGATCACTGCGCTGCGCCATCCAGCATTCGGGTACCCTATGAATGTCAGCGGTCACCCAAAAGGGACCACCTAGGGTCGAAATAGGCGGCTTCAAAATCACCCACCCCCTGAGCACGGGAAGACTGCGTCGGAATGGCCCATTCGGGCATATCCGATGCCGTCATGGCCAACGTGCTAAACGTGCAAGCTCAGGACTCCATTGTTCAACTGACCGCAGCGGGATGGCCGATCCGGCGCATCTCCCGCCATCTCGGGCTGGATCGCAAAACCATTCGCCGCTATTTGCGGCAATCGTCTGATCCGGCAGGACCTCCACAGGATCCAAAATCACCCACCATTTCGCCCCCCGGGGACGATGGTTCGCCGCAGCCAAAGTCACCCACCATTTCGACCGCCGGGAGTTTGGCCAGTTCCAACCAATTTCCTGCGACCCTCGCCACCGGTTTGCCAGAGGCGCTGCCTGTTGATCCTAGACCCATCCCACCCGCGGTTGCCGATCCGGGACGCCCTGGTCATTGCTCTCCCCATGCGGCACTCATTACGGCCAAGCTCGAGACCGGCCTGAGCGCCCAGCGCATCCACCAGGACCTCGTAGTCGAGGTCGGGTTCACCGGATCCTACCAGTCGGTCAAACGCTTCGTGCGACGCTTGCGCGGCGCGGTCCCAGACCGCGTCTGGCGCATCGAGGTCCAGCCGGGTGAGGAAGCCCAGGTCGACTTCGGTACCGGTGCCTGGGTGATCGATCCGATCAGCGGCGTGCGCCGCCGTCCCTGGGTCCTTCGGGTGGTTTTGAGCTTCTCCCGAAAGGCCTACAGCGAGGCCTTCTTCCGGCAGGATACCGAGCAGTTCATCCGTGGTCTGGAGAACGCATGGCGTGCCTTCGGCGGTGTCCCCCGGACCCTCAATCTCGACAACCTCAAGGCGGCAGTCCTTCAGGCCGACTGGTTCGATCCGGGCCTCAACCCCAAGTTGGCCAGCTTCGCCAAGCATTACGGGTGCACCATCCTGCCTTGCCGCCCCAGGACCCCGGAGCACAAGGGCAAGGTCGAGAACGGTATCGCGTATGTGAAGGACAACGCCCTTCGCGGACGTTCCTTCCCGAGTCTGGCGGCCCAGAACCAGCACCTCGACCAATGGGAACGCTCGGTCGCCGATCGACGCATCCACGGCACCACCCGCCAGCAGGTCGCCGCCCGCTTCGCCACCGAACAGCCTTCGTTGCTCCCGCTTCCGCCGAACCTCTTCCCGGTGTTCTCCGAGGCCAAGCGATCCGTCCACCGGGACAGCTACATCGAGGTCAAAAGCGCCCTGTACCTCGTCCCACCCGAGTACATCCGTCAAACCGTCTGGGCGCGGTGGGACAGCCGTGAAGTGCGCATCTTCAACATGTGGTTCGAGCAGATCGCCATCCATCCGCGACTCGAACCGGGGAGGTTCACCAGTTGCCTTGGATTGGGTGGCGGCCACGGACCGATCGAACGCCAACTGGCCCATTGGCAGAGCCGAGCCGAAGCCCTGGGAACTCCCGCTGGACAATGGGCTCGACGCATCGTGTTGGCCAAGGGGCCGATCGGACTGCGCTCGATCATGGGGCTCATCAGCTTGGCCGAGATCCACCCGTTCAGAGCCATCAACTCCGCATGCGACCAAGCAATGGCCCACGGCACCGTGCGCCTGCGCGACATCAGGAAGCTGCTCGAAGCCCCACCCTCCGGGCAGATGGCACTGCCGTTCCAAACCGAGCACCCGCTTTACCGCAACCTGGCCGAGTACGGCCACTTCATCGAAAACCATGCCTGATCCACTCCTGCACGCCTGCCGCCAACTCCGCCTGTCCGGACTGGCCTCCAGCCTCGAACTGCGCCTCCACGAGGCGGCCGTCCACGGCATCGCCCATCGACAGTTCCTGGAACTGCTCTTCCAAGACGAACTCAACGTCCGGAACCACCGCAGCCTTGAGCGGCGCAAGAAACTGGCGCAGTTCCCGGACCTGCAACCGCTGGAGAACTTCGACTGGCAGTTCAACCCGCAGATCAACCGTGCCCAAATCTTCCAGTTGGCCACGGCGCAGTTCGTGCGCGAACGACGCGATGTGCTCCTGCTGGGGCCCCCTGGACTCGGGAAGACCCACATCGCCCAGGCCATCGGATATGCGGCGCTCAGGGCCGACTTCCAGGTGCTCTACTGCTCGGTATTCGAACTGGTGCGGGAACTCCAAGCCGACCCAAACCCGGCCGATGCCCAGCGGACGCTGGCGCGGTATTTGAAGCCCGACCTGCTATGTCTCGATGACTTCGGCATGAAGAGCTTCCCGCCCAAAGGAGCGGAGGCGTTGCTGGAGATCATCGTGCGTCGGCACCGCAACCGCTCGACGCTGATGACGAGCAACCGTCCCATCGAAGAATGGGGAGCTCTGCTGGGAGACGTCCCGGCTGCGACAGCGATCCTCGATCGGTTGCTGGAGGGTGCCGAGATCGTGCGGATGCAGGGGCGGAGTTATCGGCTGCGGAACGCGGCGATGATGGCTGGAGCCCGTAGGAAGGCGGAGAAGCCGGAGAACCCGATGGGGCCCCAATCGCACGCCGCGGGACGCTATCGACCGACCGCTGCGCTTCGTCCCGCGACGGCTCTACCCCCATCGGGGACCCCGCCTCGCCACCGAAGAACCCAAAGTGGTGAAGGAAGGGAAAGTCGGACTGAAAACCACTGAAACGGCAGAAGCCTCTTGAAAACTCGAAACCCATAATGGCCGCTAATCCGCGTGCTGAGAGAGGTGGGTGACTTTGACTCCCGAATTTCGACCCTGGCGGCTCGAACCGATGGCCCGAGTCGCGCTGATGATCGAAGGGGATTTGGAAGGCATCCTGGCCCACTGGACTCAAGGGCTGACCACCGCCTTCATGGAGGGTCAACAGCCTGTTCTCGGCTGTGAAGCGCAAGGCTCGCGGGTATCGGACAGTGGAATACATGACCACCAAGCTCTACTTCGTCGCCGGTAAACTCACCCTACCGTGCTACTGATCCACTGAAAGTAACGAG
>CAJAHH010000035.1 GCA_903939515.1 uncultured Verrucomicrobiota bacterium | reverse complement strand
GTCGGTCCACCACGCGGGACATGCAGTGGTAGAAGCCGCTGGAGGCATCTGGATGGGCTTTGAGGCGTCGAGTTCTCATGAAGCGTCTACCTCATGATTCGTTGCCTCTGGGCCGGTTCTTTCGAAAAAAGAGCCTGTCCCTTAAATAAAAGAGCCTGTCCCTTTTGGGGGAGTGGGATTGGGCGAAAGTCGAAACGGGGTGGGGTGTTTATTCGGCGAGGGCTTTGGCTCCCGTGATGCCGGATTCGAGCTTTTTCACCGTGGGCAGAATTCTGGCCACGGTGGTGGATTCAATCTGGCCGGCAAAGGGACGGAGATGAAATTCCATTACTCCAATGACGTCGCCGTTGCGGTCATGCAGGGGGGCTGTGACCACGCATGCTTCTGGTTTTTTGCCAAAATAGGTCTGATTCTCTTTGTGAACCTTTCGGACTGTTTCGCTGGCTTCCATTCCGAGATCGGTCGGATTCTTGGCCGCAAGACATCGTAGTTCTTGTTTGTCAGACGATGCTCCATACAAGCGTAGGTTGAGGAGACGCGGTTGCTGCTCCAGTGCTTGTCGTACCAAAGCCGCTGCCAGCGTCTCCAGGGGTCGGTAGCGGATGCTGGCATCGGCAAACAGAGCGGTGGTGTCGGACTTGGTAATGAAGCCGATATACCCAGCATTGAAGGAATTATCAGTCAGAGTCGGGAATGCATTGGTGCCATTCAGTAAGACTTCGATCTGATTGCCTTCGGCCCGAACAGATAGCTCGTACCACTTGCCTTTTTGGAAGGAAATCGAGGGTCCAATTGGAATCGATCTCTCTCCATCAACAAACTTGTAGAATCGCAGGTTGTTGCCCAGGGCGCTGGCTCGGACGACGTAGAAGTTTTTCGAATCCTGATGGCGGAATACTAGACCAGCGATTTGTTCAAAGGTGCCCCCAGTGATCTGGAATCGCGCGGTGAAGGTGAAGTCGCCATAGCGTTCGGAGTTATGGATCAGTAGCGGAAAACGTTCGTCCTCATTGCTCGGGGCTGTTTGGGCAATCACGGCTTTGCGGCTCAAACGGGGAGCCTGCGGAGAAATGGGTGCCAGGATCGGGGGTAGATCCTCCTCTACTATCCGCCAATCACCAGGTTTTCCAACGCCGGCGAGCTCGGTTTTCCAACCGTCCGGAAGGGTGCCGGGTTTCGTTGACGAAAAATCAAACGTACGCTCTGCAGCGGAAAGCAAAGCTGCACACGCTGCCAGCATCAACAACGCCGTCGGTCGGATCATGTCTATGAGAGCGTAACTAGTTCCTCCTTTCGGGCAATCCTCTCTGCTGAAAAGACGGAATGGTGATCTCACCTGCAGACAGGAGTCCGTCCGATTAAGATACAGGAGCTGCGGTGATCTAGAATCTTCTTCTGCGAGGCCTTAGCGTTGCTGCTTAGCGGGGTTCATCGTTCACAGGCTGCGATGCGTTTCCATTGGAGTGGTGCTTTTGGTAAAGGCCCGCCACATAATGAGGACGCTGACGCTGCGCGGGTGGGAGATGTTTTGGGGGTATCAAGCCCCGCCTCAGAAGTAGCTGCTCGTTCTCCCGATCCAAGATGATCATCCGCATGATAAGGTCCTGATTCTGACGTAGCAGATTTCGGATCTCGTGTTTGGTGGCCCGGAGTTCCTGGCTCAGAGAGAGCCAGTAGCTGCGGTGGCTCCGAATTCTTTGGAGCGCATCTTCTAGGCGAGGTAACACTTCCCGCCGAGCCTCGGCAGCTGAGGTGAACAGGGTAGAATCCAGCTGGCGTAAGCACTGCGACTCCTTTGCAAGGTGCTCCAGAAGATTCGTGTTGAGCGATAGGTGAGAGCGGAGGTCCAGCACCATCTGGGTCTCCGGGTTCATGGGGTCGTAATCTTGAGCCCAGAGGTGCGGTTCGTGGTGAGAGACGCTTTGGGAAGGAAAATCTTTTGGACCTCTTGGTTGACGTTTCGATCCCAACGCAAGTTGTCGAGACGCCACTGAGCCATTTCGCGGATTAGGTTCAATCCCGAGGAAACAGGTTGAGCCGGCGTTTGGGAGGTGGCTCTGTTTTCCGATGTTGCCGATGGAGGCTGCACCGACGGGGTGAGGTTGGTCGAGTAGGCGGCCGATGACTTGGCGACGTTGTTGAGCACGGGGGCGGCGTTGGTTGATTGGGAAATAATCTCTGTGTAGGCAGCTGATGCGCGATCCGGTTGAAACATTCGTTCGTAGATCAATCCGATTTGGTATAGAGCCTGAGAATGCCATTCAGCGTTACCAGGAAGTTTGAAGAGGGTTTCGTAAATCAGTAGCGCATTGATATAGTCGCCTTGCTCGTAAAGCTCGTTGGCCAGTTTGTTGCCAGTCCGCTTTTGCCAGTAAGCCCAATTGTCCGGATCCCTGCCGGCTCGTTCCTGTTCCGTGTTGAGCAGTTCCAATGTCTGTTGGATGGCTTCCTGATACATTCCAAGTTTCTTATTGGCTTCAGCCATCAAGAAACGGACTTCTGCAACTTGGCTCGAGAGAGCTGCTTTTTCGATGCATTGCTGACCCTCCGCCAGGACACCTTTCCAGTCCTTAAGTTCATACACCGACTTGACCAGTTTTAGGCGGACTTGAGCCTCGTTGAGGTCTAAGTCGCCCAACTTGAGCACTCGCCTGTAGTAGTCGGCCGCGCGGTCAAATTGGCCCGCCATCATAAAGGTGTCCGCAATTTCGGTCTGAGCCAACAGAACTAGCGAGCGGTAGGTCGAGATGTCCTTCAACTGAAGACTGACCACGGTTGACATGACGGCGTGGAATTTGGAAAGGGCCAACTCCGTGGCGCCAATCTTCCGGTAAAGGACCCCCTGTCGGTAGAGAATCGAAGGGGTTTCTGGATGGAGCGGATATCGGTTTACCAATTGGGAGTAGACCTGCTGCGCCTTAGTGTGGGATCTGCTGTCCAAGGCGAATTGCGCGATGTGCACCAGGCATTCCCGCTGGGTTTCTAACGGTGAATCTGGGTTTTCGATAATGCCCACCAAAACGCTCTCCGCTGCCAATTGGTCCTCGGCCTTTGTGCTGCGTTCGTAGGCTTGAACGGCTCCATCGACCATACTGCGCCAAGCCTTGGTTTCATCAACCACCACCTTCTTCACCTGTCGTCGGAGGACGTTTTCAGATTCGGGTAAATCGCGATGGTCTTTTTTAGGTGATCGGAATCGTTTTTCCAGTGAGTCGGCCACTGCATCGGTCAATTGCGTGGCCCTGTTGATACCCTCGATGTTTGGAATGGATCGGTTGGTTGGGTTGGCTGGGTTCGTTATTGGTGAAGGTTTTGCAGCGGGGGGCTCAGCCATAAGGATTTCGACTCCGATCACCAGCGAGGTAATCAGGCGCAGAATCCTTCGTTGAAAGCAGAGGCGGTTAAGCATGGGTCAGTCCTGACGGAAGACAGTTCTGCTGGAGTTGGGGGTGGGCGGGGCCCCGGGAACAAAGGGTACTGGTATGGTGATTCCCGAATTCTTTTGGGAGCCCGGTGTTGCAAAGAATCGGATAAGACTCTCCGGACTCAGAGAGTTTGGAGATCGGATGGTCTGAATCGTGGTGCCGTCTTCCCGGTCCGGGCTATTGGGCTCCCAGCGCGTGTTTTCTGAGAGTTCAGATTCTAGTCGGGATTTCACCCAGTTGTCAGGAAGTCGGGGGAAATCATTAATCGGGGCCTCCATGGGTGGAACTGAGGTCAGCGGCCAGTTGTAAAAGGGATCGCTCTCCGGTAAATTTGAGTCAGTTTGAAATGAAACGATGGGTTTGGGTTTTGGAGGCAGATCCGTGGATAAAACTGGGAGTCTGGCCATCACCTCCTCCAACGGGCGATGTGGTGCGCCAAAGTTCAGGGGTTTAGGACCCAATCGATTCAGATAGCTGTTGGGTGCTGAGATCGCTGGAACCATGACAATGGTTCCTACGACAATTATGTGTACACGGTTCATCACATCCTTGTGAGTTTTTGCTTTTCCGTATCCTTCGGTGTCGCAACCGTTCGTTATTTGCGGCTGAGATCCCGGATGGCATCCTCATAGGAAGTCAGGAAGACCCAATCCTTGGTTTCTTCGTAGTTGCGACATTCGGCTTGAATCATTGTGGATCCGACCAAGCGCTGTTGAATGGATAAATCGTTGCACAACTGGATCGTAGTGATCCCGAGTTTTACCAAATTGATGTCCGGTGTTCGGACCTGACTCATGTCGATGATCATTTTTCCCAATCCGGAATCTACCGCTTCCGATACCTTGCCGCGCATCTGGACGGAGATTTCGTTGGCGACGTTGGGGGTGAGATTGGGTGGGAGCATGACAGCCAGAACGCCATCCCGTTGCTGGAAGTACTTGTAGGAAGTGTCCAGGCTTAGAGATCTGCAAATCTTGGTTTTGAGGTCGTCCGGATCCAAAGGCTTCGTGATCACCCCTAGAAACCCAACTTGTTGGGCTCTGGTCTGGTCTTCGGTGGCGGTTTTGACTGAAAGACCAAAGATTGGCGCGCTCTTGGTTCGGGTGCTGGCCCGAAACATCTGGAATAGGGTGAATCCGGCGCCGTCGGGTAGTGAAAGGCTGACGAGGATGGCGTCCGGAACATTTTGCGAGCAGTAGTCGAGTGCCTCGCCTGTCTGGGTTCGCCCATGAACCTGCCATGGCGTGTCCGAAACCGCGGCTCGGATTTGATCGATGATGGCAGGTTTGTCATCGACGACCAGAATGTTGAGCGGGTCGTCATAGCGTTTGACTTTCTTGACACCGCCACCCTTGGCCTTGAGTTCGATGATGCGTCCTGCTCGCTCGACGAGCATGTCCTCTTTGAACGGCTTTACGAGGTAGTCACGAACTCCCATTTTGGCAATTTTCATGACGTTATCCCTGCCTGATTCGGCCGTGAGCATGATCACGGGTGTGTTTTTTAGATCGGCGTGGGACTTCAGCTTCGCCAAGCACTCGGACCCATCCATGATGGGCATGGTGAGGTCTAGGAGAATCAGGTCGGGCTTCTCGCGCATGGCCACGGCGACACCTTCGACACCGTTCGAGGCCTCGAGGACATCCACATCGAAGGGTTTAAGTGCCTTGGTGACAATCAGTCGGATTGTCTTGCTGTCGTCGACAGTCAGGATCTTCGGTTTCATGGATATTCAATGATTGGTGTTGCTCAAATCAGAGAGACTTCCGGGTTCTAGGAATGGAAAGTTTCGCGTCAGCTGCTCCGGCCTGTGTTGTCAATCTTGGGCAGTGGACAGCGGCACGGATTGGAGAAACACACATCTTGGGAGAGGAATCGGCATTTCTTGGGGAAGACTTTAGGGATCGTTGGATTCACTTAAAGGCGTGGGGACAGGCACCAAATACAAAGGCTTTCAGGTGAAACACCATTGTGCCGATAGGAATCATAATGTCCGTGAATTCCACGGTTGCTGCCGGTGTACCTCCGAAGGCTCTGACTCTGGCAGAGATCCACCGGCGTCTTGAGTCGTGCCCGCCTATCCCATCGCTCAAGAGCATTCAAGGGGCGTTGCGAGAGTTGTTGGCCGCCGAACAGCGCTATGCCGGACAAATCTCCGAGGTTATTCGACGCGATCCGGGGCTGACATCGCGACTTTTGAAGCTAGTGAATTCGGTTCACTACGGGCTTGGCCATTCTGTGACCAGCCTTGAGGAGGCGGTGTTCTATGTCGGAGTCCGGCAAGTGAGGGACTTGGCTACCATGACCCCGGTGATTGATGACTTCAAACGAATCACCGGCTCTCAGCGGGGGGTGGGAGAGGCTCTTTGGCGAAACCTCTGGAAGCACAGTATTGCGGTGGCGATGGTCACCAAGGATCTGATGATGGTGACAGCAGAGTCCGGAGAAGACCTCGATTATGTGGCAGGTCTGGTTCATGACGTCGGGTGGATTGTGTTTGCAACGGTCTTTCCCGAGCATCACTCCAGTATCTTGGAACAACTGAAGGGGTCATCGCTGCCGGTGAGGTTGATCGAATTGGACAGTGTGGGGTGTGACCATGCTCATTTGGGGGCGATGTATCTGAAAGCTCAGCGTTTGGGTGAATCTCTAGAATTCACAACACGGCATCACCACACACCGTCGGGGAATACTCGCGATGCCCGCTTGGCTGGCGCTGTACAGATTGCAGACCAATTCGCCTTATCCATCGGTCTGGGGCATCCCGGAGATCCGCCGTTGCGTTCGCCCGACGACTGGGTGCATGCGACTGGTTGGAAACTCCTGTTCCCAGAGGGGGCCGAGATCCATCGACGTCAGGCTCTCAAATCCCTCGAGAAGACTGCGCAACGGCTTCCCGGCATGGTGGATTGCCTGGTTTGATCGGCTAAGTGGCCTTCAAACATTCACTGTATAGATAGTAGTAGGACGCCCTGAATGGACACGATGAGGGACAGGCTGTACCCGCTTTCCGAAAGAGCTTCGTTGTTGGCTCGTTACGAGGCGTGAGGGACAGGCTTTGCAGCGCCCGCAGAGGGGAGTCCTGTGCGCAACCCAGAGATCGAATGGCCCACAGCCAGTGGTTCAGTAATCCCGAATGTTTCGGCCTGCGCTCCGGGGAGCCTGTCCCTTGTTGCCGGGTTGGTTGATGCGAGGCGGACCATCTAGAGGCGGAACCATCCACTGCGGGGGGGCGGGCATCGGTTGGGCTCCGTTTTTCGGGTCGCCTTGACCAGGACTTTCCGAGGGTTTCTGGCCTTTTTCTGCGAGCATTTGACGCAATCCGTCGAGCTCCTTGCCCACTTGCTCGGCTCGCTGCGCGGTTCTGTCACTGGGTTTGATGGCTTGAAGCTCGTTGAGTGCTTGCTCAGCCCCTTCCAGTCGGGCCGCCTTGGCTTCCATGGGCTCCTGTGCCCCCGGTGATTGCATGAGCTTGTCAGCGAGTTTATCCAGTGTTTGAGCCAACTTCTGCTCCGCTTGTTCCTGCTTGGCCTGGAGGCGCGGTTGGTTGGGTTGAAGTTCAGAGGCCTGTTGGAAGTGGTCCAACGCTTGGCTCAATTGCATGGCCTGCTGTTCAGGTTGGGAAAAGGCGGACTGCTGTTCCTGAAAATCCCCTTCGTCTTCGTGGACTTGGGCCATGCGGCGGTCGATCTCCTCGCCGGTGCGCTGAGCTTCCTGATGGTTTGGGGATTGCTCCAAAGCATGATCAATTTGTTCACGCGCCATCCTCAATAGCGCCAATTTTTCCTTGGTGATGGGAATCTGTTCTTCGAGAGCCAAGAAGGTCTCAGCTTGTTTTACTTTTGCATCAGCCATGCGGTCTTTGGCTTTCTTGAGGGCTTCGTCGACTTGGGAATCGCCCGGGCGCAGTTGTTGGCTTTCTTCCAGTTGCGCGATGCCTTGCTCGAGTTTTGAGGCGTCCACCTCTGGAAGGCGTGGCTCGCGTCGGCTTGACTTTAACGATAGAGGGGCTTGAACGTTTCGCATTCCCTCCTGCTTGAGTGCTTCAGCGAGGCGATTTTTGGTGTCGGACTCCCCACGTTGGGCCTCGGGGTTGACGGGGCTCAGTTGATGCGCTTCGGAGAATTTTTCGTGGGCATTGCGAAGATCGGGAATTCGCTGGGTTGGAGTCTTGTTGGGTTGATTGGCCTGGTCGTCCGCCTTTCGGGCCTCTTCCATCAGAAGGTCCAGCAGCTTTGTTCGGACGAACGTGTCGTTTTCCAGAGCTCTGGGTTCACCGGGTGCTTTCTTGAGAACAAGCTGATAGGCATCGATAGCGGCCCTCCAACGGGCGATTGTTTCGTCCAAGTTTGCGGACCGAGACTCGACTCCGAGTTGATATTCGGCGTTGCCCCGCTGAAATCTGGCCAAGTTGGCCAACGCCGAATGGTTCAGGGTCTCCACGCGATCAAACGCCACCAGGGCGTCTTCCCATCGGTGTGCTGCGTAGGAAGCGACGCCGGCGTTGTACTGGATATGAGGACTGTTGGGCTGAAGTTCGGCCTGCTGGGCCAAGGTGTCGGCAACGCTCTGCGATGCACCATTGGTCAGTTGATGCTGGAGTTCCCGAATGTTGAGGGGATCTGTGGCTGAGAGGGTGGGGACTGAAAGTGCGAAGGCGCAGACTAAAGCCAGAATCAGCGGCGCTAGGGACAGGCTCCGCGATGAGGAGAGCTTGGGAACGACAAGGGACAGGCTCCGAGTTGGGGAAGGCTCGGAGGGGTGGTGGGGTCGTCGGAGGGAATTCATGGGACGACGGGAGGCGACTTGGGGCGGATGGCGGAGGTCAGGCGGGGTCGTTGGTGGCGGCCGACTCCAATGATGGCCTGGGCTATTAGGGCGCCAATGGCCAGGGTCAACGGCAGAGGGTAGGCCTCGACGTAGTTTTTGCTGTCTTCTCGGGCCGCGCTTTCGGCCAACGGGGCCAGAAATTCCTGCCGGAGTGTGTTGAACCCCTCTCCTTGATCCCCCAGGGGTACGTATCGGCCTCCGGTGAGCGCGGTGATGCGTTTGAGGTTGGCTTCATTCAGCCGGGAGACGACTTCCTGGCCAGAGGCGTTCTGTGCCACGCCACCCCATTGAATCCGTGGAACCTTGGCCCCACCTCGGGTCCCCACCCCGACAGCACAAACTTTTACGCCCTGACGGGCCCAACGGCGGGTGAACTCTAAGAGTTGATCGCCCGAATCTTCGCCGTCCGTGACCAGGATGATCACTCGGGGTTGAATGTTGTTGGTCTGGAAATATCTCCCGGCCCGTTCAATGGCAGAACCTAAATTGGACCCGGCTGTTTCACCATCCATCTCCACGGTGTAGGGTGAGGAGTAACGCAACATGGCTTGGATGGCCCGGGTGTCGAAGCTGAGTGGGGCGTTGAGGTAGGCCACACCGCTGAAGGTGATCAGCCCGACTCGGTCCGATCGGCTGGAATCTAAAAAACGGGACAATGCGTTGGTGGCCGCAAACCACCGGTTGGGGCGGACATCGGTCGCCAGCATGGATCGGGAGAGATCCAGCGCTATGAGATAGGGGACTCCTCTCAGTTCGGATTGCTCATCGGTGCGGAAGGCCAGAGGGCGAGCCAATGCCAGCGGCAGCAGAACAGCCACGGCCAAAACCAACGCCCGGTCGGCCCGTTGGCGCCACGGCACGAGCCCAGGGTCGGACCAGGGCCGGTCGGCACTGCCCGAGAACTGCGAGATCCGCCGTCGATTGCGACGCTTTTCTAGAGCCCAGACCCCTACGATCAGGGCGATGAGGACCGGAATCAGCAGGAGCAACTCAGGGTGCGCGAATCTCATGGCAGGGTCCTCCGCAGGAGCGAGTTCCAAATCCATCCCCCAAGCCACAGCAGTGACCCGAGGGTCACAGGCCAGACAAAAAACTCCTCCCACAGGACAAAACGCTTTTGGATTAAGTCCCGTTTTTCTAGTTGGTCGATGAGGTTGTAAATACCTTGCAAGGCCCGTGTGTCGTTGGCTTGGAAGAACTGGCCGCCCGTGATGCGGGCCGCGCGGTTGAGGTCATGGTTGGCGGCGACCGAAGGGACGACCATCTCCGGGCCAATTAGGACCGAGTAGAGTTTGACCTTGTCACGAACTAGTTGCCCGATGATCTCCGAAGCGCGGGGACCGGAGGAGTTGTCGCCATCTGTCACGAGGATGACCACCTTGCTGCGATCGCTGTCCTTGCGCAGGAAGTTTCCCGCGGCCATCACCGCCCAACCAATGCCCGTTCCGGTGGCCAGATCGGTCTGATGCATGGATTCGATGGCCCAGCGGTGATCGAGGGTTAGCGGGCTGACCAAAAACGGGTTTCGCGCAAAACAAACGATGCCAATCCGATCATTGGGTCGACCTACGATGAACTTCTCGGTGACATACTCAAGGGCGGCCCGGCGGGTGACCCGTTTGCGATCCAATCGGAAATCCGTTTCAGCCATTGAACGGCTGAAATCGAGCGCCAGCATGATGTCGATACCCTTGCTCGGGTCAGGCAAATCACCTCGAGGCATCCGCGGTCTGGCGAGGCCGACGATGATGAGGGCCAGAGGAATTAAGGTCCACAGTGCATGGGTGGCAGCCCGCTGTCGGGCAGGTATACGACCCAGGTGGCCGAGGCCGGCCAGTGACGGAATCGCCAGTGACGGAACCGTTCGCGGTCGCCGTCGGAACCAAGCGAGTGCGGGCAGCGCCAACAGACCCAGCAGCACCCACGGGTAGAGGAACTCGATGGCCAGGAGGTTCTTCAAGGGTTGCCCCCCCTTTGCCCCGGCGGTAGTTCGGCACACTCTGAAATGAACTGCTCGGCCGTGTCGAGGAGTGCGGCCAGTTCGGCTTCAGTGGCGACTCCTTGGGCGAATTTGAGGAGATCGCAGCGGCTTAGAAAATCTCGAAGAGTCGCTCGATGGGCGGTATTGAGGCGTGGGTGAGTCGCCGCCAATTCCAGAAATTCGCGTGAGGTCTGGAAGCGGACCGAGAACGCATACCGGGCCTCCAGGTAACCCCGCAGAATCTCGCTGACCTCGATCGCGAAGGGGTAGGCAATCCAATGGCCACGTTTGGACCGCAGGTCCGCCAGACGTGCCAGGAAGGCCTCATGCGGCGGTGGTCCATCGGGGACGTTTGTAGTGAGCGTCTTGGGTTTTCGCTGAAGCCACCAGCGACGCAGGTTGTAAGCGATCAGGCCGACTAGCACCGGCAGGCTGAAGAGCAGCCACGGATTCTCCCACCATTGGGGCAGAGGAACGAGAGTTAGGTCCTCGATGAGCCGATCGGGTTTCATGGGTGCAGCCAATCAGGACTCATGCGATGCGACGTCGCGCGGCGTGGTCGAGGAACCCCTGGAGGCGCTGGGCCCAGGGCTGATCGGTGCGGACCTCCAGTTCCGGGATGCGTCCTCCGCGGAAGGTGGCGATGAGTTGATCTCGTCGGGCCTGCCCAGCCACTCGCCATCCCTCTCGGACACGCGGATCACTGGAATCGACCTCGAGCACTTCGCCAGTCTCGGAATCTTGCAGGAGGACCCATCCGACATCGGGCAGTTCGAGTTCGCGTTGGTCGCTCATCCGCAGGGCCATCATATCATGCCGCTGATTGGAGGCCTTGATGGCACGGGTCCAGCCATCGGTGTCGGGATCGTGGAAATCCGAGAGGACGAAACTGAGCGTCGGTCGGCTGAAGAGGTTGTTTAGAAACTTCAGCGCTGTGCCGATCGAAGTCCCGGAATGCTTTGGCGTTGTGAAGAGAATCTCATGCAGCAGACGGGTGACATGTGCGCGGGTCTTCCGGGGTGGGATGTACCGTTCGACTCGATCCGAGAAGAGGATGGCCCCCACTCGATCGCCATCCCGCACGGCACTGAAGGCCAGGGAGCCGGCCAGAATGGCGGCCATCTCACGGTGTGATGCAACGCCGGCTACCGGATTAGTTTCTGAGCAGAAGTCTCCGCTGGCTGAGATGTCCACCAGCAGCATGACGACCAATTCTCGCTCCTCGACGTGGCGCTTGATGAAGGGTTTACGCAGGCGGGCGGTGACATTCCAATCAATGCGGCGGACATCATCGCCGGGCACGTACTCGCGTACGTCGGCAAAATCCATGCCCCGTCCTTTGAAGACGCTCCCCAATCTGCCACCCATCAGCTGCTCGCTGATTAACCGGGCCCGCACCTCCACGGTCCGGAGGCGTTGGATGTAATCGTTAGGCAGCATGAAGGGTGGGAATTGGTCCGCCGATCGGACTGAGGATGGAGGGAGCCTGGCTCGGTTATTCGGCGGTAGCGAGGTATTCGATGAGGTTGCGGAGGTCTTGCTTGGAGAGCAGCTCACCGAATCCTTCGGGCATCCCTGAAAGCCCTTTCTCGCGACCAGTGATCTCGGATTTCTTGACTGTGATGAGTCCATCTTCGGCCGAGTTGAGCACCAGCTCGGTCGCCGATTCCGATTTGATAACCCCTGCGTAGCTTTGTCCGCCTTTGAGGTTCACGAGTACGTTCTCAAAGCCGACGGCGATCGTGGCGTTAGGATAGAGGATGCTCGTCAGCAGGTAGGCGCGGCCGCTTTTCTTGCCCAGCCCGGTGAGTTCAGGGCCGACTTCGCCACCCTCGCCCTGAACCTTGTGGCAGCGAACACAACTGACCTCGGCTCGTTCGATAAAAACCTTTTTGCCCGCCTCGGCATTGCCCCCAACAAGGCAGGCTTTCCAAGCGGCGGAGGGATCTTTGGCGTCGAGGCGGCTCTGATATTGGCTGAGTAACGTCTTGAGTGACTCACGTGCTCCCGCCGCCTCCACGACATCCAGTTCCAATTCTGGGGCCACAGAGCCAGCCAGCACGCCTTCCATCCAGTTCTTCAGGAGAGCGTCAGCCTCGGCACCCTTTATCGAGCCCAGCGTGGCCAGTGCCGACTGCTTTTCGATCACCGATCCGGAGGCCAAGGCCTTCTCTAGAGGTGCTGTTGACCCGCCACTCGCGGAACTGCCACCGGACCCTGCATTTCGAACTGCGACCGGCGGCACTTCGACGGCAAGTTGGGTGGCTAGGCTGCGGACCTTCTCATCCTTGTCTTCTCTGGCGGCGGCCAGTGCAGGAGCGTAGTCGGGCGTTTGTAGAAGCGACAAGGCCCGCAGGGCGTCTGAGCGAGCGGCCCCGTCAGCGGCTCCCTGAATTACCAGAGCGGATAGCGCCGGCGAAGCCTCGGTGAGTTTGAGGGCCCCTGCGGCTCGGGCGGTGGCTGCGCGGACTGGGGCCGGCGCAGAGGTGAGGAGGGCATTCGAGACCGGCTTCAGTGCCTCATTGGGCACCTTTTCAGAACGGGCGAAGGCGGTCGGGCGCCAGAGTCCGCTGATGCGGTCGCGGCCAGAATTGGCTGGCCACTGGCTGAGGGCGTCTAGGGCCTCGGCTCGGAGAGTCACCGGGGCGTCCTCGCGGGTCGCATAGGTGGCCAGGGCTTTGGCAGTGGCCTCGGTGCCGAAGCGGTAGTTGGCGTTGAGGACCCGACGCATCAATGGGGCCTCGGTAAGGCCGGGGCGCTCGACCAAGCGCGCCAGGGCCTCCAGGGCTCCCGGAATGGGCTGGTCATTGATGGCGCGAGCCGCCTCGGTAACGATGCGAGGTGATGTATCCGCAAGAAAGGAAGCGATCTCATTGCGTTCCAGTTTTCGCATCGCCAGCAGGATTCCCATGCGCACCGATTCGTTGGGGTGCCGCACGTGGTTGATCAGCGCGTCGATGTCGTTGGCTCCGATGAGGGCCACCACTCCGGCGTGTCGCAGATAGGGATCCTTGTCGGCGTTTTCCACCAGCAAATTGAAGATGGCCGGAATGGATTCTCTGCGGCCCAGTTTGCCCAAAGCGATTGTGCTGAGGGTTCGAGTATGCAGATCGCTGTCGGAGGTGAGTCGGATCAGGGCCTCGTAAGAGCGACCGTAGCGAGCATCGCCGAGCACGGTGGCAGCCACGGCGCGGACCTTCGCATCGGTGTCGGACAAGAGGGGGATTAACCGTTCCAACGACTCCACTCGGGAGCCAGACACGCTTGTGTTGCGCTGAGCGCGGGCGACTTGCCCGATGCCCCAAATGCCATGCAGACGAGCCTGGACGGTTTTGCCGGAGAGGGCCGCTTTAAGCAGGGACTTGTCGTCGTGACGCGCGGCGAGCTCAAATTGGGAGCCCAATCGGATCCGGTAATTGGGGTGCAGGAGCCCCTTGGCCAATTCGCTGGTGGACCGCTGAGAGAAGCCGGCTGCCAAAAAGGCCTGTGTCTCGCGGACCAATTGCGACTGGGAATGGCGCGGGTCGGAAAAGCGGTAGATGCGCCCCTTGCCCACGGGTTCCCAGCCGTCGAACCAGTCGAGCACCCAAAAAGAGCCATCGGGACCCCAATGGCCATCGGTGGCATTGACTGACCAGATAAACTTCTGGTCGTCCACGATCTCGAAGCCCGCGCCCTTGGCCTTGTGCTTAAATTTCCATAACCCCGAGCCACTGGAGCTGCCTCGAAAATCACACAAGGTGAACGTGTCGTTCCACTCGGGGCCGCTGCCAGTTCCCTCGTAATAGCTAACGCCGCTAGGGCCTGAGGAAATGTTCTTAATGGGAGGGGTCAGGTAGGCCGGCTGGGAGTCGTTTTGCGGATGCCACATCTTTTCAGAATTCCATGCGCCGCGGGGGTTGGGAGCATTACGGCCTTCGAGGAATTGCCAACCGATGCGCCAACCGCTGTCACCGCCTTCGACCAACCAAGTCCAACGAGCCTGATCGCCGCCATCTGAATTGTTGTCGCCGGTGAAGAGATTCCCCCACGCGTCGAAGACCATGTCCTGCGGATTGCGAAGGCCCTGGTAGACCATCTCGAGGTGCGAGCCGTCGGGTTCGCAACGGAAGACCGCCCCGCTGTCTGGGGTTCCGACCATGTGACCTTCAGTTCGGATCATCGAGGCGCGATCACCGATCGAAAAGTAGAGTCGGCCATCGGGTCCAAAGACCAAACCATGCAGGTCGTGCCCGAGAAAACCGACGCGAATGCCATGGCCATAGCTGATGCTGCGACGTTCGTCGGCGACGCCGTCTCCATCTGCATCGCGGAGTCGCCAAACATTGGGAATGTTGGCAAAAAACACATCCTTGCCCCGCGCCAGGACGCCGGCGGCTACGCCGTCCAGTGGGGTGGCAAAATTTTCGGCGAACACCGTAGAGATCGTGGCTTTGCCGGTGCCCTGAGGATCTCGGAGGAGGCGAACGCGCTCCGTGTTGGTGTAATAGCCCGCCATTTGATCGGGCTTGAGGTGCCGTTGCATCATTGCCAAACGGTCATCCACCGACTTGCAGGCGAGGTCCTCATCGAGCCAGTCCATGATGCCCCGGATGTCGGGGACTCCCCGCCAGGCGCGGAAACTCTCCGCGACGAAGACGCGGCCGTCATCGGCGACGTCGAAAGCGACACCGTGGGCGACATTGGGTTCAGCTGCCCAGAGTTCGGCCTTCCAACCCGCCGGGTAAGTGAAGCGCTTGATGGCGCGTTCGGCCTCGTCTGAGGCGGCGGCGATCGTCGGGGCTTTGAAAGATGTCTGTTGAGGCCCGAGCTTGTGTTGGGCGTGGGCGGGAACCGCGAGGGTGATGGTGGCGGCTCCCAGAGTAATGGCGGCCAAACAGCGGCGGAGCGTGGCGGACGTAACAGGCATAACGTGTTAGAAGGTATGAAGGATGTCGGGTGAAGCAAGCGACCGCTGGCCCTGAATAACAAAAATCCCCGTCACCTGAGTGCGGGGATTGTATGGGGATTAGCCAAGCCGAGTGCCGTGGACCGCGAGATGGGGCCTCGGGGTTCAGCGCCTGCGGGTGACAAGAGCCCAGGCAGCCAGGCCGAGTCCGGCCAAGGCCCAGGTTCCTGGCTCGGGCACCGTCGTCGGCATCACATCGAGCGTGATGGCATCGAGGCTCAGGTGTTCGCCCGTGGACTTGAAATTGAGGGTGAAGTCGTTGACCCCCGGATCGGTGATATTCCAGGTGTAAGCCAGCGAAATGTTGTTACCCGGAAAACCTTGGGCAGGGGCAATGGCCAGCGTCGTGGGGGTGCCGCCGAGCGATACAGATTTGCTCTGGGAAACGTAATTCAGGCGCAGGCCCGAATAATCGATTTCGGTGCCGAGTGTCCGGATCTGGAAAGAAATCTGAGCGATCGGCTGGAGGCTCGCATAGCGGAGATTGAAATTGGCTGAGCCGCCGACACCCACGTAGATGTTGCCGCTGCCGAGCACGGCGCCGACGGGGTCTAGTTGGGTGAGTGTCGCTCTAGTGCCCGTGTTGAAACCGCTCATGTCTGGCTGGTTGGCGACATTGTAGCCCGAGGAGAATCGATCCCATCCGGCGACCTCGGTGCCGGCGACTCCTCGGAAATAAGGAGCATAAAAGCCGTTGGTACCGGCCAAGGCATTGGGAATCAACGTGGCAGCGACCAAGGCTGCGGTGATAACTGATTTCTGGATGTCCATGATGATCGAGAGTGACTTCGGGTTTTGCCCGGCTTCCGGGTTGAACCAAACGTTATGAATAGGTTGCACAGAGACTAAAATTGGCGACTCAAAATTTTTCCATAAACTTTCCGGTAGGCGTGTCAGGCCGCCTTGCGGCGGATTCCCACGATCCGGAAGGCTGCCTGCTGGAGAACGAGCGCTTCGTCTAGATCGGCGCTGACGAGTTTGCGGTTGGCCTCCAACAATAGGCCCATCGCTTCAACCAATTCCTCAGTCCGATAATTGGCGGCTTGTTTCATGGCTTGGAACAATACGAAGGGGTGGGATGCCAGTGGGTTGAAGCGTCGGTCCGTTGGCATCGAAGAGGTGGGAATTCGATCGAGCTGGCTTTTGAACGAATTGTAGTCGCGGGAGGGTTTGAGTGAACCGTTGGACAACAACTCCTTGAGCATCAGCAGCGAGCGAACCTTTGAAATCAGCCCATAAAGGAGCCCGATCTCGGACTTACGTTTGTCGGTGCCCACTCGAATTTCCCACAATTCCTCATCCAAAGTTCGCAGGAGTTTGGCTAAATCACGGTCTCCTAACGCCTCGGCTAGGGCGAAGGCTCGAGCGATCTTCTGCCGGGAAACGCACAGTTGAATGTCGCTCAGAGTGACGGTGTTCCGCTGACCGGTGTACAGAGCGAGTTTCTCGCACTCGGAGGCCAGCATCCGCAAGTTGGGACCAACCCGGTTGACCAGTTCAGCCAGAGCCTCGTCATCGGCCTCTTTTCCGGCCTCGCGCAGGATGCGAATTGCTTCGGATTCGGCTTTGCCGGCCCAATCCTTGTCGTCCTGAGAGAGGGCTGCGAAGAATTCAACGGTCCCCTGTTTCTCGAATGCTTTAAAGAAAGCCCGGCGTTTATCCGGTTTGCCTGCCGAGATGAGCAGGCGGACGCCGTCCCAGCGGAAGGACTTGAGGGTTTCGGCCAATTCGGCGAGAGCCGAGGTGACAGAACTAGAAGCGGCAGTTCGGTCTTCGCCCAAGAAATTGCAGTTTTGGAACCACACCGCCTTGGCTCCTCCGAAGAATGGTAGCGTATTCAGTGCCGCGTGCAGTTTGACGATCTTCTGTTGAGCCTCTCCGGCATTGCTGGCGGTGGCGTCTAGCACCTCGTGATCCATCCCGCCGAGTTCCGAACACCATTGTTCGTACAGGGCTCGAGCCCGTTGTTTGACCGAAAAATCATCATCCCCGCAGATAAGAACCATCGGGGCTGGGCTAGACTGGTCGGGAGAGTTGGTGGGAGAGGATCGAGCTGCCATCAAGCCTGTTCGCCGGGTTCTTCACTGTCTTCTTCGCCTGCGTCCTCCTGCTCATTGGCACCGGCCAAATGATCGCTCATGTCTTCCACATCATGAAAAAGGCTGCGAGTGACGAAAATGGGGCGTTTGAGAGCGCTGGCCAAAGCTAAGCAATCGCTGGGTCGGGCATCGATCTCCACCAATTTTGTGCCCAGTTCGTTTTGTTGACGCAGGATTAATCGCGCGAAGAACGTGGAATTCTTCAGAGAGGTGATCACCACTCGTTCCAACTCGATTCCAAAGCCCTGAAAAACCAGGCCCATCAGATCATGAGTCAGCGGCCGATCTTTCGGTGTCCCTCGCAGGGCCATGCCAATCACCAGCCCCATGCTTTGTTCGACTTGGATGACGAACACCTTCTCATCGTTGCCGATGAACAAGGCGCAGCCGCTGTTGGCGGGCAGGATGCCACGAATCTTCACCGGAATGACGTCATTCGCCATGGCTACAGGATAGGAACGGCTGCCGGGCCAACGCAAGCAAGCGTCCGGCATACAGTCCTCCTGATTCGCATCCAGGGACAGGCTAGGGACAGGCTAGGGACAGGCTAGGGACAGGCTAGGGACAGGCTAGGGACAGGCTAGAGGCTAGGGACAGGCTAGAGGCTAGGGACAGGCTAGAGGCTAGGGACAGGCTAGAGGCTAGGGACAGGCTAGTGTAGTGTATCATATTAGTCTTTAACAATTGGTTGGCTCCGTGCCAAAGCTTCCCGGGCTCGGCGGATTTTCTCCAGGATCACTGTTCCGTCAGCCCGCCACTGGTATCGCTGC
>CAJAHH010000034.1 GCA_903939515.1 uncultured Verrucomicrobiota bacterium | reverse complement strand
CCCCTCCCCATTTTCAGACAGGCTCTTAGAGAAAATGTCCTTCCTTGACAGATTTACTACTATGGTAATATTACCTGAGTCGTACATCCCGCTATGCAACTTCCTTCTCATCGCCTCGGAGACCTCCAACTGCGCATCCTCCAATCGCTCTGGGATCGACCGGATTCCTCGGTGGCCGAGGTGCATACCGAGCTGAAACCCGAACGCGATCTCGCCTATACCACCGTGGCCACCATGCTGCGCAAGATGGAGGCCCGAGGACTGGTCACCCACCGAGAGGCGGGCCGTAGCTTCCTTTACCGTGCGCTCGTCGCAGCGGAAGACGTCAGCCGCAGCGTCGGCAACCACCTCGTGGACCAGCTCTCCTCCGGCAGCCTCACTGAGGCCGTTAGCCATCTGCTCACCAGTCGTGAGGTCAGCCGCGACGAACTCGATCAGTTGGAGAAACTGATCAAGGAAGCCAAGCGTCGGGCCCAGTAATGCAAGACACCCATCCGTGATCCTCCTTCACTGTCCTGTGAACCCGTTCCCCACCTCATGAACTCTCTCTCCTCCCTACTGATCACCCTCGCCTGCGAGGTGGCGCTCGTGGTCGGCGTCGGTTTCGTGGCCGAGCGACTTCTGCCGTCCGTCCGAGACCGTCGTCGCCTTTGGTGCGCCGTGCTCATCGGGGTGGGCTTGCTCGCCGCGGTGGAACTCGCTGGACTGCGGGTCGAGGTCCGACGCTGGGCCAGTCTCAGGTCGTTGGGGACTCCGCGACCCAGCGAACCCCGATGGGTGGTCACCGAGGTGACCGGTGCCGCCCGTCCCATGGAAATCGAGCCTTCCTATGACGTCCAGAAAGTGTCTGCGCCGATCGATCTGCCCGCACCCTCGCATTGGCCCAATCTTCTGACGGCGTTTTGGCTCTTTGGGACGCTCGCCATTTGGGTCCGCTCGGGATACCATCGCCGTCAATTGCAGCGGGTGGAGCGTCAGAGTCATCGCGTGGAAGTGTCCGCTGCCCGAGAGATCGCCAGTCGACTGGGCCTGGTCCCTGAACGGATCCAGCTTTGTGAAGCCGCCGGATTTTCGGGCCCCGTGGCGTTTGGCGTTTTCCGGCCGACGGTGTTGCTGCCCCGCGGTTTCACTCATCAATATGGCGATCTCGAACTGAAGGTCTTGCTTGCGCACGAACTCGCGCATCTGGCCGCCCGCGATCCGCTGTGGTTGGCGATCAGCGATGTCCTATCGGGCTTGTTGTGGTGGCATCCCGCAGTGTGGTGGGCCCGTCGCCGCCTGCGTGCCACCAGCGAAGCCGCGGCCGATGACGCGAGCAGCTTGATCCCCGGCGGTCGCCTCGCACTGGCCGAGGCCCTTGTTGCCTTCGGAAATCAGCTTGTCACCGAAACCTCGCCCGCCGGATTCGGTGTCGGTGGTTTGAAGTCCGATCTCGCGGCCCGCGTCACGCGGTTGCTCGCCGCTCCGGTCCGTGCGACCTCGCGCCTGATGACGCGGGTCACTGTGGCGGGAACCGTCTGCGCCTTACTGGCCATTGGAATTGCCCCATGGCCGGGCGAGGGCGCGCAACCCGTTGTGACCGCCGCGTTGGAATCCATCGGATCCCTGGAGTCGAAATCGCCCCGGGCACTCAAGGTCGCCGCGGAGGCTAAGTCCGAATCGAGCGAAAGCGATTCCCGCCTGCCTGGGTTTGAGCTCGGCCCTTCCGATACCAACCTGCAACCGCCGTCCCCCCGAGAATCCCTGCAATCTGGTGAAAGCAAACCGGCCATTGGTGGCAACCAGGCTCGTCCAAAGGCCGATTCGATGCCCCCAACGTCTTTGGAAGAGGTCATTGTCCCGAAGTTCGAGATTGGTGAAGGACCGTTGCAGGATTTGGCTCAAAGACTCCAACAGACCCTACGCGACGCGGATCCGCTCAAGAGGGATCTCCGGATCACGGTGGCCACCCAGGATCTTCGAATTGGGGTACCAATGCTGCAGACGGAACCTGAGCCTGCTGCGATCCTGCTCGAGGGCGTAGCCAAAATTTGCACAGTACCTGTCGAATGGGCACTCCATGGCAACGAGATCGTGTTCCGCAAGATCGCCTCAGGAAAATGGCCGCTGCACACGCAACAGTATCAAGTGGGTTCAGTGAAATTTCTCGCCCATATCCGAGGCCGCTTGGAGAAGGCTGGTGAAACTCCAAGCGACAAAAATATCCAGAATGAGGTGCGTGCTTTCCTCTTTGAACACGGGGCGGTGTTTTCAAAAAGAATCGACGTGGCACCAGGAGCCCCTGATCTCGACCCGCCGGAGGAAGTAACAGGTGAACAGGATGGAAGGGCTCTTTTCCTCTCCGGAGATGGCGCCACCCTTTTCGTTCGCACCTCGATCCCTGACCACAAACGCATCTACCTTGCCCTCTCGGAGTACGCAGCCAGTAAGATGCCCACAGCCCAGGCTCCGGTCCTGACCAACGCTCGCGATGCCGTCCACAAGGCCAAACCGGTGGACCTTGGCTTCATTGAACAGGCGCTTGTCCCCATATTCCAGCATACGCCTTCCATTAAAGAGCAGGGTGTTTCGTTCGTGGACTCCCTGTTGAGAGCTGTCTCGGATTCAACGCTGAGTTCGCCGTTGGCTGTACCGGCGAAATCGGTGGCTCCCAGAGCCACGTCCGCTGAGCCCCGCAGGCTTGAGGTGGAAATCCGATTGGCTGCAGTGCGAGAATCGAAGGTCCAGGGTTTGGGAATGGATTGGATCTTTGGAAATGCCACCAACCAAGAGACAAAGATCGACGCTGCATTGGACCAGGAACGGGATCCCCTGGCCGCGATCTTCCTGGATCACCGGTATCGCGCAGACCAGTCGCAGACCGTCGGCGAACTGGTGGAACTGCCTCCTGAACAATTCAGTGCCCTGCTCCGAAACCTGGAACTGATGGAAGGTGTCGATTTGCTGACGATGCCCAAGACCATAACTCAATCTGGGAGGAAGGCTCGCGTTGACCTCACCAACACTCGAACTGTGGTTGTTGCCCAAGCGGGCCTTGGGGACAAAAGCAACGAGGCCTTAATGCGCTACGAAACCAATACAGTAAAAACAGGGCCGTCGGTGGAATTCCTCCCCATCCTCGACGGAGATTCCATGCGTTTGCAGGTCACAGCAACGGTCACGGAATTCCTCGGATACGACGATCCGAAGCATCGAGGCGGGGAGGCAGTCGCCGCGGCAGGAAAGCCATCGAAGGGGGCCGTTGCATTGCCGCATCTCCGCATCCGGAGGGCGACGGCCGACGGGACCTGCCCCGCGGGTGGCACCGTGGTTGTTCGTGGACCGCGGGTGACCGAAACAGTGCGGACGAAGGACCAGGTGCCGTTACTGGGCGATGTCCCGTTGTTGGGTCGTTTCTTCCGATCTGAATCTTCCAGAATCCACCAGAACCGGTTGTACGTATTTCTCACCCTCGTGGAAATCGATGATGCCAGTCGAAGGAATTGAGAGCCCGGAGCAAGCTCGGCGACTGGGGTTGTCAGCGACGAGGGCTTGGACCCAGGGTGGGGTGGTGCGTGGGACTGTGGAGACATCGGGGGCTTCGGCCCGTTCTGGGGCGTTGGCCGCAGTGGGTTGCTACCTGCTGTGGGGCTTGGTGCCGCTGTATTGGAAACGCTTGGCGGCCATCGATTCGCTGGAACTCATCGCCCATCGGCACTTGTGGTCGCTGGCGTTGCTGGCCTTGTTGATGGTGGTCCGGGGAGAGGGGTGGGGCTCGGCGGTGTCGGCGTTGTCCACGGTCCGGGGTGCTGCGCGGCTGATGCTGGCGTCGCTGCTGCTGACGACCAACTGGCTGGTGTATGTCTGGGGCGTCAACACCGGCCACATTGTCGAAACCAGTCTGGGATACTTTCTGGTGCCGCTCTTCAGTGTGCTGGCCGGTCGTTTCCTGCTGAAGGAACAACTGCGCCGGGTGCAGTGGATCGCCGTGGGTCTGGCGGCAGTCGGTGTGGGCTCCATGGTGGCCCAAGCGGGTCGGGTGCCCTGGATCACGCTGGCTCTGGCGGGGAGTTGGAGCGGTTACAGCGTTTTGCGCAAGCAGTCGGCCTTGGGGGCCATTCCGGGCTTGGCTGTGGAAACCGTGCTGCTGGCTCCGGCGGCGCTGGGGTTCTTGGTGTGGAGGCACGTCGAGGGCTCCGGGGCCTTGGGTCGGGTCGATGCAGGCACGCATGCGCTCATCCTGAGTTCCGGGGTGATCACGGCCATCCCGCTGCTATTGTTCGCCCATGCGGCCCAACGCATCCGTCTCTCCACCTTGGGTGTGATGCAATATGTGGCCCCGACCCTGCAGTTGACCCTCGGGGTCTGGGTGTACCACGAGCCGTTGAGCCGAACGCGGCTTTACAGCTTTTTGCTCATCTGGGCGGCTCTGGCCCTCTACTCGGTCGACAACTTGTGGGCCCAGCGGGCAGGCGGGACGTCTGTCAGCCCTTCGCCGAACCCCATCCCTGACACGCCACGCGCGCGCTGAGCCCGGATGGGTAGGTGCAACCTCCGAGATAGGGCGATTTCTCCGAAAGCGCCACGTCCGCGGACTTGGACCGCCGTAGAGCCGAATCACCCGGAGATCGGTCCCTATTTAGGAGGTGCATCAGGCTGCATCCCGGATTCCCGCCACAAACCTCACCTCACCCGCGCACTTCCGAGGTAGGGCGATTTCTCCGAAAGCGCCGAGGGATGCACCCAGACCTTAAAATTTACCCCCGGGTTTGAGGATGACCCCGTTTTGCAAGTCCCCTCAGTGCTTCTGGGTCTTGATGAAAGTCAGCACTTGTTCGGCCTGATCGGAGGTCGAGCCCTTCGGATCCACCCACACGCACACACCGTCTTTGAAGAGGAAGGCCGAGCGGCTGGCCATGCCGATGAGGTTCTTCACGCCGAAGGCTTCGGTTACGGCCTTCTCTTTGTCGGCCAAGAGGGCGAAGGGGAAGGACTGCTCGTCCTTGAATTGCTTCTGGCTTGATTCGTTGTCGGTACTTACGCCGTAGACCTTGACTCCCTGTTTCTGCAACTGGCTCCAGGCGTCGCGCAGTGAGCAGCCCTGCTTGGTGCAGCCCGGGGTGCTGGCCTTGGGGTAGAAATACACCAGCAGATAGCCTTGTGCTCCGGCCTTGGCCAACTCGACGGGCTTGCCGTCCTGATCGTTGCAGGTGACGGCTGGTGCCTTGGCGCCGACAGCGAGTTTTTCGGCGGCGTTGCCCAGGAAAGGAAAGAGAGAGAGGGACATGGCGAGAAGGACGGCTTTCACGACGACTAATGTGGGCCACGATTACGCTCTGGCAACCCTGGGGTTGTGAACCCTCTGTTGAAGGCGCCGCCCGTATTCCGGCCTTCCGGGTTGATGCATCGGGCCCGGCTGGATCAGCTTCGTGCCATGTCTCCTTGGATTGCGGTGGGCCGAGTATTGCGAGTATGGCGGCGGATGGCCGGGCCGTCGGTGATGACGTTGTGGCTGGCCCTGACGAGCCCATGCGGTGTCTCGGGCGCATTGGGGGCGTCGCTGTGGGAGATTCCCGAGGCGCGTTCGGTGCGCGTTCCGAGCGATCCGATCCAAGTCGCGGGGCTGGGGTGGTTTGCCGAAGATGCGCCCGTGTTGCGCCGGCTGCCGGAGCGGGTGAAGGACCGGGTGAGTCCGGCTGTGTGGGGCTTGGCTCAGCATCCTTCCGGGGCCCGAGTGCGCTTTCGGACCGATTCGACCCGTCTCGGTCTCGTGGCCAAAAACCCGGACGCGTCGACGATGCACCACATGACCAGCGTCGGCCAAAACGGCTTCGACCTCTATGTCGACGGCCAGTACCGCAACAGCGCCTGGCCGGATGCGAAGGGATTAATCCAGCGGGAGTGGGCTTTGGGCGAGGGACGCCGGATGCGGGAGGTGACGTTGTATTTGCCGTTGTACAAGGCGGTGAGCATCGAACGGTTGGTGCTAGATTCAGGGGCCACGCTGATCGCGCCGACGCCGATGGCCCGGCCCCGGCCGGTGGTGTTTTATGGTTCGAGTATCACGCAGGGAGGCTGTGCCGAAAATCCGGGCCTGAGCTACACGGCCATCTTGGGTCGGTCGCTGAATCTCGACTTCATCAACCTGGGTTTTAGTGGTGCGGGTCTTGGGGAGCCGGCCGTGGCGGAAGCGGTGGCGGAGATCGACGCGGAGGCCTTCGTGCTCGACTACTGGGCCAATCCTTCGCCCGAGGTGTACCGCGAGACCCTGCCGGGTTTTGTGAATGCGTTGCGCCGGCGGCATCCGCGCACGCCGATTCTCGTCACCGGCCCGTTTTGGTTTCCGGCCGAGGCGGGATCGGCCGCGATCCATGCCCAACAAGAGAGCAAGCGCAAGACGGCCCGCGACTTCGTGGCCGCCCGGCGGAAAGCGGGAGACCGGGAAATCGTGTTCGTGGACGGGCTCGAAATGCTGTCGCGCTCCCAGGGTTCGGGATTGGTGGACGGGGTGCATCCCAACTCGCTGGGTTTCCATTGGTGTGCCAATGGGCTCGAACCGCAGTTGAGGCGGGCCTTGAAACTGCCCTCCAAACGGCGCTGAGGCTGTGCGGATTCCCGCCCGGAATCCTGCGCTTTTTCTGCAGGAATTCTCTGCAGGAAAGTCGGACCACAAAGAGCTTGTGCCTTCACGCGCGGCTGCTTTTCATATCGGTCAATGCCGATGCGTTTAACAATGCCAGCCAAGCCGCTCGTGCGCGCCGCCGCGGCCTTGGCCGACGGAAATCGGGTGCGCATCCTCCGGGCGATCTCCGGGGCCGAGTTGTGCGTGTGCGAATTGTGCGATGGGCTGGGCCTGACCCAGTCCACCTTGTCCACCCACTTGCGGGTGCTGCGCGATGCCGGGCTGAGCGCCTCCCGCAAGGAGGGTAAATGGAGCTACCACCGGCTGACGCCATTGGGCCAGTCGGTGACCGAGGCCTTTTTCGGAGTCTTCCCGTCGGTGTTGGCCACCGATGCACACCTGCGGCGAGATCAGGCCCGCCTGGAGCGGCGTCTGGCCTTGCGCGACGAGGCTGACCAGTGCTGTGTGGGATCGAAATGCCGATCAATGGAGTCCCGGTCATTGGGATCTCGATCGCTGAAATCACGGGAGCGGAAAGGAGGCGCATGAGCCAAGAAAACCGCGCATCCCGATCGCTGTCCTGGGCTCCATGGCTGGCGGAGTTCTTGGGCACGTTCCTCATCGTGTTCGCGGGCACCGGAGCCATCGTGGCCAATGAAGTCTCGCATGGGGCGGTCACCCACCCGGGCATCGCGCTCACGTTTGGAGCGGTGGTGATGGTGCTCATCTACGGGTTCGGTGAAACCAGCGGGGCCCATTTCAATCCGGCGGTGACGGTGTCCCTGGCGGCCGCCCGTCGCTTTGAGTGGCAGGCGGTTCCGGGTTACGTGGGGGTTCAGTGTGGCGGGGCCTTGGCGGCCAGCGGGCTGCTGCGGTGGCTGTTTCCCACCGTCGTGAATTTGGGAGCCACCCGGCCTTCGGGATGGGATTCCCACAGCCTGGTTTACGAAGCGATCCTGACCTTCTTCCTCATGTTGGTGATCTTGCAGGTTTCGGTCGGGGCCAAAGAAAAAGGCATCACCGCCGCCGTGGCCATCGGTGCAACGGTAGGATTAGAGGCGATGTTCGCCGGGCCGATTTGCGGAGCCTCCATGAATCCCGCACGTTCCCTCGGTCCGGCCGTTTTCGGGGCCGGTCTCGGTTCGCTGTGGATTTACTGTCTGGGACCGATGTTCGGGGCGCTCTTGGCGGTTCCGGTGCATCGCATCCTTCAAGGGACCCGTGCGGGTTCAAACTGCGGTCCGTCCTGAGTTGGTCGTACTAAAACACCCCAGCCGAATCGCCCGAACAAGTCCTCCTCCAACATCCTCTCTCCATGAAACTTCTGGAATTCCGAACCCTCCTTATTCAGCACCCCAGTGCGCTCCTGCGATTCCAACGGCCGGATGGCACATTGCTTCCGATCCATGCGCATGTCTCAGAAGTGGCCCGGGTCGAGAAGCACTACATCGACTGCGGCGGGGTGCTTCGGGCCGATGCGTTTTGCCGCCTGCAAACCTGGGTGGCCGACGATGTGGATCATCGCCTGATCGCCGCGAAACTCCTGGCCATTTTCGACAAGGCGGGCCCGGTCGGATTGCGCGACGACTTGGAGGTCGATGTCGAACACGAGGTCGGCTTTGTCACGCAAATGCCGCTCGAGTCTATCACGGAGCAGGGCGGGGAACTCGTCCTGCGTCTGGGGCTTCGACACACCGATTGCCTGGCCCAGGACCGTTGCCAGGTCGCCGCACCGGCCCCTCAAACCATCGGTTTTCGCTCCCTGCCCAAAGCACGATGAATGCTCCCATGAATCCAGAAACTCAAACCCCCTTAATCCTCGTGCTGTGCACGGGCAACTCCTGTCGCAGCCACATCGCCGAGGCCATTTTGCGCGCGGCCTCGGGCGGGGTGTTCCGTGTGGCCAGTGCCGGCAGCAAACCTGCCGGGTATGTCCACCCGCTGTCTATTCGGGCGCTGGCTGAGATCGGCATCGACCTGGCGGGCCACACCTCCAAACACATGAACCTCTTCCTCGACCAGCCGGTGGAGACGGTGATCACCGTGTGCGGCAATGCCGACCAAGTGTGTCCGGTGTATCCGGGCCAGGCGAATCGCTACCACTGGCCCTTCGAAGATCCGGCCCACGCCCCGGGCACTGAAGACGAGCAAATGGAGGTGTTCCGGCGAGTCCGCGACGAGATTCGCCGCGTGTTCGAGGCCTATGCCCGGGGCCGTATCGATCAGGCCCGGTCTAGGGTTGGTTGAATGGTTCGGCTGGAAAGTTGAGGCCGACCAATTTCCTGCAACGGGTCAATACCGCGAATTGAGTTCGTGACCCTGTGTGGTTTGCTTGGCCAAGCGCGATGACTTTGAACCCACTACTGCAACGGTCCCTGCGTGAAATCTCTGCCGCCTTGCAGTCCGGAGAGCTGACGCCGACCCAGTTGACGGAATCGGCTCTTGAGTCGGCTCGGCGGGGTGCGGCCTCACGGGCGTTCATTGTGATCGACGAGGCCGGGTCGAAGGCCCAAGCCGTAGCCCTCGAGGCGTCCGGTCCCCAGGGTCCGCTCTGGGGGTTGCCGCTCTCGGTGAAGGATCTCTTCGATGTTCGGGGTCTTCCCACGACATGTGGGTCGCCGTTTTATGCGGGTACCCGGCCGGTGCCACAAACGGACTGTCCGTACGTGGCCGATTGGCGCGCACTGGGGACGGTGTTGGTGGGCAAGACGAACTTGAACGAGTTCGCCTACGGCATCACCGGCGAGAACCGTTGGTTCGGGGATGTCACGCAGCCGGGGCATCCGGACCGTTTGACGGGGGGATCCAGTTCTGGAGCGGCAGCCAGCGTGCTCATGGGTGCGGCCGCAATCGGTTTGGGCACTGACACGGGCGGATCTTTGCGCGCGCCGGCGGCGCTGTGTGGGTTGGTGTCGTATCGGGCGACCTTGGGCAGCGAGGATGCTTCCGGGAGTTTTCCGCTGGCCCATGCGTTCGATACGCTCGGTTGGCTGCAGCGCCGCTTGGGCGATTTGCCCTGGGTGGCTCGGAACCTTCGTCCCAGCATCGCCTCGCCGGCCTTGTCGCGGGCTCCTCGGGTGGGCGTGGTTCGGGGCGATTGGCTGGCTCCGGCTGAGCCTGAGGTGACGGCCGGACTGGAGAGTTTTGTGGAAGCGTTGAAGGCCGGCGGTGCCTCGGTGGAATCGTTGGAAGGCATCGGGTGGGACCGTGCGGTGGACTGCTTCGTGCCCATCCAGGCCCATGAGGCTCATGCCACCCACGCGCCTTATTTACCGCACCATGCGGGTGCTTACGATCCGGCGATCCTGCCCCGGTTGGAATTGGGGCGGGGAATTTCCGCTGCGCGGTATTCCGAATTGCTCGCCGAACGCGATGCATTCCGTCGCGGGTTCGATCCGCTCTTCGCGCGATTCGATGTCCTCATCGCTCCGGCCAGTGCGATGCGTGTTCTGAAGGCCGGCGTTGATCATGCTGCCACCCGACCCCGCATGATCCGGCTCACGGCGCCGGCCAGCTTGGGCGGATTGCCGGTGGTGACGGTCCCCTGGATCGAACGCGGAGAACCCGGCCTGGGGTTCCAATGCATGGGAGCTCCCGGTTCAGATGGTATGCTGTGGTCGTTCGCTGAATGGTTGGCCGAGCTGAAGCTGTTGCAAATCCCCTGAACGGATGGGCCTCGGTGAGCCTTCTGTTTGGGGCGGGCGTCGATCCTGATGGGGATCCTGTGATTTTGATTCCGTGATCCGTCACCGGAATTCCGCAGAGTTTTGCGTTTTTCATTTTCGGTTTCCCGGCACACTGCACTCGTCTCTATGAGCAAAGCGTCCGCCCACAAGATCTCCAAGAAGTTCGCCGCCTACCCTCGGCTCAACCCGTTTGCCGTCGGCAAGAGTATCTCTGCTGCCGATCTCATCGATCAGTCGATGTTGGCCTACAATGGTGGCCGATTGCGCGAGGCGGCCCAGCTGCTTGCCAAGAAGATGCTGCCGAATGATGGGTTCATCGGCATGTCGTTGACCGGTGCCCTCACTCCGGCCGGCCTGGGTAAGAGCTGCCTCATCCCGCTGATGAAGGGCGGCTACGTGGACTGGATTATTTCGACGGGGGCCAACTTGTACCACGATTTGCACTTCGGTTTGGACATGCACTTGCACAGCGGCACGCCGTTTCTTGACGATGTGGAATTGCATGATGAAGGCGTCATCCGCATTTACGATGTGCTCTTTGATTACAACGTGCTGCTCGATACGGACGCGTTCGTGCGCGAGGTGATCCAGTGCCCGGAGTTCCAGAAGGTCATGGGCACCGACGAGTTCCATTACTTGCTCGGCAAGTACGTGCACGCCCGCCAGAAGAAGCTGGGCATCCGGGATAGTTCTATCCTGGCCACGGCCTACCAGTGCGGTATCCCTATTTTCACCAGCAGCCCGGGCGATAGTTCCATTGGTATGAATGTGGCGGCGATGTCGTTGCGCGGATCGCAACTGCTGCCCGATGTGAACCGCGACGTGAACCAGACGGCGGGTATCGTGTATCACGCCAAGAGCACGGGTCACACGAGCAGCGTGTTCATCTTGGGCGGCGGCAGTCCGAAGAACTTCATGCTGCAAACCGAGCCGCAAATTCAGGAGGTCATGGGCATCCAAGAGAAGGGGCACGACTACTTCCTGCAGTGCACGGATGCGCGTCCGGACACGGGTGGTCTCAGCGGCGCTACGCCCGCCGAGGCGGTGAGCTGGGGTAAGATTGATCCGGACAAACTCCCGGACTCGGTGGTGTGCTACACCGACAGCACCATCGCTCTGCCGCTGCTGACGGCGTACGTCACGGCGCGGGTCAAACCCCGCAAGCTCAAGCGGCTCTACGACCACCGCGACGCGATTCTCGGCAAGGTCCGCGAGATGTACCTGAAGACTGGCACCGTCGACAAAGTCCTCACCAGCCGCAAAGTCGCCAAGCGCTCCAGCTCCATCGGCCTCAAAAAAGCCTAAGGGGTCGGTCCCACCTATTTACACAAAAGGGGACACTCTCCACTCTGCTGTTGTCGTTGCGGTGGCTCCGCGGTATCGGGCCTCCGCTCGCTGAGTAGGCTCTGGGGAGGATGATCTTTCGCGCTTTGCGCGAGGGATGAGGGTGTTCGCCT
>CAJAHH010000033.1 GCA_903939515.1 uncultured Verrucomicrobiota bacterium | reverse complement strand
GTTTCATAGTTGAATCATTGATTCGCGATGGAATAGAGATAGTTGCGGTCGCAGGACCTAGTGGTAATTTTAACATAAATTTGAAACAAGAGAATGAGAATTTATTTATATTTGATCCAACTGACGGAGGAGTTGTGCCGTACACAGTTAAAGAAAAAAACAATCCGTTTTCAATTATAGTTAGACCATCAAAAAATCTTAAAACAGTATTTAAAGAAAGGTTTCCGGATTTGGTCTTCAAGTCTGAATCAATTTTTGATTTAATAAATAACTAATAATATGGTCGACGATCAGGTTGGATACTTTATTCGCTGGAAAGGTGATGTGACCGGCCCGTTTCAGAAATCTGAAATTCTAGTTCTTTGGGAGAATGGTTCTATAAATGGATTTTATGAAATATTTCATGAGTATTCATGGGTGGCTCTGTCTGAAGTGAATATAATTGATTAATTTTACTCGTGACAGCGGGTAATTATATTTGGAACTAATTTTTAACCTATTCAAGGATAGATTTAAGCAACACGTCGAGGGAATTATTTATGTGACTTGGTTCGAGAACGAGAAATTGTTTGTTATGCTTCTGCGTTGATCAACTTTTTTTGATCCTCTAGAGGACCTCTATGAAAGACCCGTGCGGTAATCTGTCTAGAAGAACGACACCCACTGACGTGCCTGATAAAATTGGGGGATTGACTCAACGCGAACCGGTTCGATAAATTAGCCTTTGCGGTATATGGTTTCGCAGAGTTACTGGTCGGGTTTCAGGGCTTCTGAGTTGTGTTTTATTTAATAAAATTAAATAACGACTGCCCGGCTGGACTCAGCAATAATTACAATAGGTGCATTGTTTTGCTGTAGCCATTAATATATCTGAAATATTCCCCATCTTCTTCAAATATATCAAAATCCAAATTCTTGGCGATCTCTGGATCAGTCACCTTTTCGGCGCGGATTGGCTCAGGTAGAGGTTCTTCGGTGCGGCTTGGGGCTTCGCTGGTTTGATATTCTAAGTGGGTCTTTTGAATTCTTTTCTGAATCGGATGAAAGCGTTCCGGCGATGTTAAGTCAGAAGTAAGTTCCTTGGCATAGGAAACAAGATCATCCAGAATAAATTTATTAAAATCGGTTCCTCGCTATTTCCAGTGGGAAGGGGGGGCTTGACGGGTGGCGGATGATGGCGATCGATGACACCGGAACAGACCTTTGACCAGTTGTTGTTGTCAGCCGGCGGTTAAAAACCAGCCAGTGTCTGAGGTGAACAAGTTCATTGCCGAGCGGGCCCGATTGTTGGGTTCGTTAGGGCGGATGATCCACCTCTGCGTGAGCACCTGCGAAGCGATTAAAGCATTGGCCCTCAAGGGTTGGTCCGGACGACGGATCGCCCGGGAACTGGCCGTGAACCGGGAGACGGTGGCCCGATACCTGGGGCCCTCAAAGCCAGCCATTCCGACCCCCGGCTCCCACTCCGGTCGCCGCAGTCTCTGCGAGGTTCACTTAGCCGAGAACAACTTGGCTATTGTCAGCGGGAGTATAAAATCAACGCAATCCACCGTCCGTAGAATCGTCAGTATCTGGCATCCAACGGAAGGTAGTGGAATATTTCAGAAGGTGGTTGATAGGCCCGTAAACACTGGGTATTTTGAAGGTGTTCTTTGGATTTCCTTGGCCGATTCCGACCCTCGCCTCCAGTGCGTTTTCCTAAGAAACTCGTGGGCTCAGTGGGCTAAAACCCATCCCAATCGCCTCTGCACAGAACGGACGAAACCGATTTCGGACAGGAAGGCTTCAGCTTAGGTCAAAAACGGGCGCACGAGACCCTGTTTCAAATGTCGTTACTTGCGAACAACTACCGACATATAGTAAAGAGTTCGAGGTGAGACCGAATGGGGAAACAGCGCGGGATGTGACGGCGACGGGGGCACTCTTCCGAGTACGCTCTTCGCCCATGCACCGGGTCGGGATCCGTAAGCTTGCCCGCGAAGGTCGGCTGCTCGAAATGGGGCGAGGCATCTACCGCGTCGCCGATGCACCGCTGGAGTCCCACGAAGACCTTGCGCTGCTCGCCCTGCGAAAGCCCGACGCGGTGGTCTGCCTGCTGTCGGCGCTCCGGTTCCACGAGCTCACCACCGAAAGCCCCGGGGCGGTTTGGATTGCCATCGAAGGCCATTCCCGCGCCCCGCGAATCGAGTCCCTCCGTCTGAAGGTCCACTACCTTTCGGGACCAGCGTTTCGCGAAGGGGTCGAGACGCATACCATTGCCGGGGTGCCGGTCCGAATCTACTCCGCCGCCAAGACGGTGGCCGACTGCTTCAAGTTCCGGAACCAAATCGGCACGAAGACCGCCATCGAGGCGCTGAAGGACGCTTGGAAAAAGAAGCAGGTGACGACCGAAGATCTCTACCGCTTCGCCCGCATCTGTCGGGTGCTCAACGTCATGCGACCCTACCTGGAAGGAGTTCTGGAATGAAGCAGCAGGGTCGAAACGTAGCCGCTTCGGTTCAGGCGCGGCTGTTGCAGCTCTCCCGCAACTTCAAGCTGTCACTCCAGGATTTGCTGGAGCGCTACTGAACCGAGCGTCTGCTCTACCGGCTCGCCAATTCGCCGCACCGTTCCCGGTTCATCCTCAAGGGTGCCATGCTGCTGATTGTCTGGGGCGAAGGATCAAGCGAACGGGTCACGCGCGACGCCGATTTGCTCGGGTTTGGCGACAATTCCCCCACGGCAGCGGCAGCCGCTTTTTGGGACATCTGCGCGGTCGCGGTGGAAGATGACGGCGTCCAGTTCGAGCTTGAGACCATCGAAGCGGAGTCGATACGTGCGGAACAGGAGTACGTCGGCGTCCGGGTCACGCTCCGTGCGCGGGTTGGCAATGCCCGCATCCCGGTGCAGGCCGACATCGGCTTCGGCGACGCGTTCACGCAGGAGCCCGAGGAGATCGAGTTTCCGACGCTGCTCGACATGCCGAAGCCCGTCCTGCGGGCCTATACCAAGGAGACGGCGCTGGCTGAAAAGTTCGAAGCGATGGTTTCCTTGGGGGAACGAAATTCCCGGATGAAGGACTACTTTGACGTCTGGCTGCTCTCCGGGAAGTTTGATTTTCAGGGCGAGCGGTTGGCCCAGGCAATCGCCGCGACCTTCGCCCGGCGCAACACCGAGATTCCGGCGACAGTTCCCGTCGGGCTGAGCACAGTCTACGCGACCGAGCCCATCAAGCAGACGCAATGGAAGGCGTTCTGGCGAAAAGTTGTCCGGACCGAACCGACGCCAGATTTTGCGGCAGTGGTGAAAATTGCCGGGCGATTTCTGCTCCCGGCCGCCGAGGCGGCCCGGGTCGGTAGTGGTTCGCTGGGTCACTGGACAAAGGGCGGGCCGTGGCGTGAGCCATAGTTCAAAGATTCCTACGGGAACCGCCTACCTCAACGACTCCGCGAGCGGCGATGCCCTCAAAAAACCTTCAGTGAAATCTTCAGTAGCGGGGGGTGAAAGGGTACTTCCGGAGGGTGCAGGGAAAGTGTTGAAAAGTGCGGAAAAATGGCACTTTATAGGCGTGTAATGTGTTGATTGACAGACGATTCCGACCCTCGCCTCCAGTGCGTTTTTTCCTCCGGAAATCGAGGGCTTTCTGGGGTCAAGGAATCGAATCTTCAACGGTTTCTTAAACAGAGGGGGCTGTCCGCCCACTCTCTGGTCATCGTCCGCCCACTGTCCGGGTGAATTCATACTCCCGACCGAACCATGCTCGTAGCCATGGCAAACGAGATGAAACGTCGGTACCGCCTCTTCTGTCGCAACAAGGCCGACTACTTCGCCTGCAACGGAGCCAACGGGGCCGCAGCCCTGAAGAAATCCGCATCCAGCGCATCCGCCCAGAGGCGCGCAGCTTTCTTGGAGCCGGATTCGCTAAGGTGGACTTTGTCCGTTGTATCCTCCTGGGCCAGGGTGTCGTAGTCCGGGCCTGGGAAGCAGCGAGGATGTTCTTTGATCACGCGATCTTGCACCCGGCGAATCTGGCCGAATCCATTGGGGGGCGACTGGCGGTTCACGACCACAGCCAAGCCTGGAAAGCCGGCGTCTTTGCGGGCCTGGTCAATCCACGCCTTGTAGTTCGCGATGATTTTCTCCTCGTCCTTCTCGGGCCAATCATTCTGGCCTTGGTCGGCGAGGACCGCGCGCAATCCCGTGATCGCACAATACTTTGTCAGCGCGTGTTCGAGGCGGATGTAGGGCATGCGGATGGAAGAATTGACGAACGAGTGCTCGAACGGTTCGCCTCGAGCCGACTTGGCCCAATGTTCCAGACTCGTGCCGCCAAAGGCCGCGTTCAATAGCAGCACCGGCACACCTTGCGCCTTGGCGACGTGCTCCGCGAAGGTGGCCCAGAAGTAGGAGCCTCGGCCGACTGGAGCAGGCTGGACGCCGAAGTCGAAATGCCTCCCAACCGGAGCGGGCAGAAACTGTGGGTCGCCGGTAAAATTGTAGCGGCGCTGCGACTCCATATCGCCCATCGGAAGCGCGATGGTGTTGACGCGGTCGTCTTCCGCTCCCGGTAAATTGATATCTCCGCCATGGGCGACGGAATGGCCGACGACCACGAAAACTTCGCCGACCCCGACCCGCTCGACCGTTGCGGTGGCAGAATTGCCATCGCCACGAGCGCGAACTTCCAGCGAATACCATCCAGCCGCGGCTGTCACCTTGCCCCGGTAGCTCAAATCGGAATTCACCGTTCCGAGCGTGCTCCAATCTCCGGTCTTGCCCGTGACAAGGTTCAGGATTCGCGCTTCCACAGCTGCTCCTGGCCACGCGCAACTTCCCGCGACGGCCATCGATGCGTTCCCGGCTTGATCCCGCTGAAAAACCAGCCGGTTCGCGGGCGCGACGACGGACAGCGTCGTTTTCGCAGCCGCACCGCCGGTCGGTCGCAGTCGCACCAGCGCGATGGCGGGGGCCTTCAACGTCAGGCGCAGCATCGCGCTTTCGCCGGCGACCGATTCAGTACGCGCGTTTGAAAAGTCCCTGGTGGCATCCACGTTGCGGATCTCCGCCGTCACACCGCCGGTCCATGCAAAACTTTTCCAATTCAAAACAATGTCCGAGCGCGGGTCGGCAAAGTTGCTCACCAGCATCGTCGCCTCTCGACCGTCCGCGCTGAGGCTGGCGGCAAAGGCCAGTTTTCCAGTGACGGCCCCGCGAATTTCCACGCGCCGGGGCGTTTCCACAAGACCCTGAAAGGCGCGTAGGGCCTGGTATGCCTTCAGCGGTGTGCCCTGCTCGGTAAAGATGCCGAATCCACCCAACTCGCCGTGGAAGAAATTGCAAACATCCACCGGCGCGTCCTGCAACTCTACCAACGCGGCGGCAACGAATGCGGATCCCGGCGCGCCTGCCATTTCTTCGTAGTATCGCTGGCGGGCGGCGGGAGTTCCCGATTTGGTGATCGGTTTCCACGTGTTGCCGGGAAGAAAATTCCATTCGTTCAAGTGGCTCTCGGTTTCGGTGAAGCCTTTCAAATCCAAGAGTCGCCGGATGGCCCGGGAGCGCGCGGTCAGTTCGGCGGGGTCGGCCGTGTAACAATGCCAGGAAAAGAAATTGAGCGGCACATTGTCCTTACGGCACGCGCCCAAAAATTTGAGAGCAAAATCCGTAGGAACGAACTCACCTTTCACAAAACTTCCGGTGGCTCCGAGGGCTGGACCGCCGACCTTCAAGGCGGGGAACTTCTTTTTGATGGCGAGAGCAACGATGCGATAGAGTCGCAGGTAGTCGTCGTCCGTCCCGCTCCACATGGCCGGGCGGTTCTCGGGTTCGTTCCAAATCTCCCAGTAGCGAATTTTGTGGTGAAATCCGTTCGCCCATCCTTCGTTGTAATGCTGAATGATGCCGAGGCAGACCGCCGCCCATTTTTCCATGTCGGCGGGCGGATGGGCCTGCCGCTTCACACTTGTGTGCTCGATGCTCTCGCCAAGGCGGTAAATCGGTTCCGCGCCGGTTGTGCGCACCGCGGCGATGTATTCGTCAGTCAGCCGGAAATCATAGCTCTCCGGTAGGGAGGGATCGGCGTTCGGGTTGGGGAAAACGGCGTGATGATCGACGACATACGGATTCGGCCAGCCGCAGTCGTGCAGGCGCGTGAACGGAATCCCCAGATCCTTTTGCTCCTGAATTACATCGAAGAGTCCCCCCGGCGCCAGCGGCCCCTTGTTGATGCCGTGGAGCGGGCGAATGGCTCCGGTGTGAACCGAAAAGTCTGCCCTCAGAAGAACATCATCGGCTTGAATCTGAGCCGACGTGAGGAGTAGGGCGATGAGCCAGCGAGGCGACCGTGTGAAGATAAAGCGGAGCACACTCATTCTATCCAAATTTTCGTTGAACGTGCCCGCAACCGCAAGGGATCCGATTTTCCAACCGACCGGAGAATGCAGACCAATCATTCGCTCGTTGGTACGGTTTTGAGGGCAAAAACCTTCAACAGAACCTTCAACGAAATCTTCAACAACCGACGGTGGTAGGACATTGGGCGGACATTGGGCGTGTAGTGATCGGACGGTGTGAAAACCCTCTTGAACATTGGCTAAAGCCCATGGGTTACCTCGACTAGCTTAGTGGCTGCCGCAGATCTCAAGGTCTTGGTGAAGGAGAAAGGGTCGCGGTTGCAGGTCCCGCTATTGGCCAAAGCTCAGGTGGCCCGTGGGGGCTTTCTATTTCACCGGCATCGGTGGCCGGAAATTCGGCCCTCTTTATCGGCGGAGGTGTTGTCCAGGGCCCAAGCGGATCCTGGATCACGCTCTGGTTGAGTCGGTAGGCGGCACCCAACTCGACGCTCGCCAATGGCAGTTTGGCTCCCGCGCTTTAGCCCGATGTGGTCGGAAACTCTACGATGAACGTCGCGCCCCTACCCAATTCACTCTCGCACCAGACCCGGCCGTTCATGGCTTCCACCATCTTCTTCACGATGGACAAGCCCAAGCCGGTTGAGTTTTCGCCGCCGGTGGGTTTGGAGCTCAAGCGCGCGAACTTGCCAAACAGTTTCTTCTGGTCCTCGGCGCTCAGACCGGGGCCTTCGTCCTGCACTTCGCAGAGTGCTCCTTCCTGCAAGCGGCGTAGGCGCACGAAAATATTCTTTCCGGCGTGTGAATACTTCACAGCGTTGGAGATGAGGTTCTCGATGACTTGCGTGAGCACGGTGGCATCGGCGAGGACCGAGACCGCCCCGGCTTCGTTCTGCCAGTGGAGGGTTTGTTGTTTAGCAACGGCACGCGGGCGTTGAGTTTCAAGGACGGCCGCCACGGTCTGGGACAGATCGAGGGGCGCTAGGTTCAATTGCATTTCCCCGCGCTCTATGCGATTGGCATCGAGAAGATTCTGCACCATCTCCGCCATGCGCCGCGAGGTTTCCCGAATCCGTCCCGCGCACTCGCCCGCTTCTCGGACGGCTCGGGCCCCGGGCTCGGGCACGGACGGCTGCAGCGACTCCATTTCCTCGATCAGGATCTCCGCGTATCCGGTGATGGCTCCGAGCGGATTCCGGAGGTCATGTGCAGCAATGCCCATGAACTCGTTTTTCTCCTCATTCATTTCCCGAAGTCGTTCCCGAGCATGCTTGAGCTCGAGGTGGGTCCGAACCCGGGCGAGCAGTTCGGGCGGATTGAAGGGTTTGGTCACGTAATCCACGGCTCCCACCTCGAAGCCATTAACCAAGTGCTCCATCTCATTGCTAGCGGTGAGGAAGATAACGGGAACTTGGCTCGTGGTGGAGTCCGACTTTAATCGCCGGCAGACCTCAAGGCCGTCCATTTCCGGCATCATCAAGTCGAGCAGGATTAGGTCCGGCAATTGGGTGCGAACACATTTCAGCGCCTCAGCGCCACTCGCTGCCGCCATCACTTTGTATCCCTGGTTGCGCAAGACCGTACCGACGACTTGGAGGTTCTTGGTGATATCATCCACCACGAGGATACGAGAACTTATGAGACTAGGTTGCATAGGTCTTTACTGAGTCTGGTTCGCCAAGTGGCATCGACGTTTACGCCACATCCATTCGACATTGCGCTTCATCCTTCGGTGGCAAGTTTTGCGACGAGTTCGGAGAACCCGGCCAACGTCTTCGGGAGGCGGTCTAAATCAAATTCTTGAACTTGTTGGTCCAGTTGGCCCGCATAGTGGCTTAGAGACGGCCAGTGGCCTTCCTCAGCCCAGCTCTGAAGCCGGCGGGTAAACTCCTCGATTTCATCCATGGCTTTCGTCTCGCACAGGCGGGGCCAGACGGTTTGTTCTTCGCGACGCAGTTTTTGCAGCAATTCGGGACGTCGAGCTAGGGCGGCGTCGGAAACCGGGACCGAAGCAGCGGGTGCAATAGAAACCTCATGACCGGGAGTTGGTAGAGCCACGTGGGCCTGCGCCGGCTTCAGAAAACGTTTCAACTCCGCAATCAGCTCCGCCCGGTTGAATGGTTTGCGAATGAAACCATCGCAAGCCTTGCGCGCCCGGGCCTCTTCTTCACGGAACGAGGAGGCCGTCACCGCAATCACCGCGATGTGATTCAACGCGGGATTGGCTTTCAACCGCTTGGTTGCTTCGTAGCCATCCAACTCCGGCATCCGCATGTCCATCAGGATAACATCCGGGTGATGCTTCTCCGCCTGTTCTATTGCCTCCAATCCGTTCGTGGCGGTGATGAGTTTGTGGGCCGTGCCTTCAAAATATCCCGCCACCAACGCCCGGTTCAGGACCACGTCGTCTACGACGAGGATTGTGGCCGGTGCGAACTGGTTGAAGTCACCCTGACCGTCCGAGGCGATGCCATCGGACTCAGCCAGTTCTGTGATACCCACATTCGGGAACATAAACCGAAACGCACTGCCCTTGCCCAGCTCGCTCTGCACGGTGATCACGCCGTGCATCATCTCGGTAAGACGTTTGGTAATGGTCAGGCCTAAACCCGTGCCGCCGAACTTGCGCGTGCTCTGGCCCGCCACTTGCGAGAAAGCGCCAAAGATACGCTCCTGCTGCTCCTTCGGGATTCCCAAGCCGGTGTCTTCCACTTCCATGAAAAGATTGATGCGTGTTTCATCGGGTTCATCGATGGATGAAGACGCGACATCGGCTGCTACTGACTCTGCCCACACCTTAATCTTCACCTGCCCCTTCTCCGTGAATTTCATCGCGTTGCCCACCACGTTGAACAAAACCTGACGCAATCTCACTTCGTCCAGCATCAACCCACGCGGCAGCTTGGGATCAATCTCCGTGAGCAGCTTGATGCCTTTGTCGCCCGCCTTAATCGAAAACACTTTCTGAATTTCATCCACCAGCCGCGCCACGGATACCGGCTCGTACTGCAACTCCAGTTTCCCGGCTTCGATCTTGGACAAATCGAGGATGTCGTTGATGAGAGTCAGTAGCGTCCGACCGCTGGAGGAGATTGCGTCAATGTAGTTGCGTTCCTTGGAGGCGGCTAATTGAGTGCGGAGCAATTCCGAGAAACCGAGGATGGCGTTCATGGGCGTGCGGATCTCGTGGCTCATATTGGCCAGAAACTCGCTCTTGGCGGCGTTGGCAGCTTCGGCGGTCAATTTGCCCTGCTCAGCCGCTTCTCGCGATTGATCGGCCGCCTGTTTGGCTTGCTCCAACTGCTCGACCGTGGCTTCGATTTCGGCTTTGGCTTTCTCGGCCGCTTGGCGGGCCTCCTGTTCTTGCCTGTAAACCAGCTCCCGCAACTGCTCAGCCTCGCTCTTGCGCCGGAGGACCATGGATCGGGACACGAGTGCCCAGGCTGCCAGCCCACAGGCCGCGGCTCCTCCTGGGGCCATAATCCAGGCGTTCGCGTGCCAAGGGAGCTCTACTTCCAATTCGACTAGGGTTGGTGCGGAGTAATTCAGGGCCTGGTCGATATATTGCACGCCAAAGGTGTGCAGGCCCGCCACCGCCACCCAATCTACGGAGTTGGTACCGCTGCCTTCGCTCCATCCAGGTTCCTCTAAGAGCCCGGTAGGGGCCGCCGATCCGCGGAAAAGCGCTGTCCGGTATTGTCGCTTTTCCGGGCGGGTATGGAAATCGGTTCCCACAAACTCGAAGGTGACCCGTTCCCCGGCTTGGACCCGCAGAGGGCCCGCGATTTCCGACGACTGAGTGCCACGCCGAACCCGGAGCACGGGGCGGGCAGGGGTATTGGTAGCAGGTCGATAGCGCACCAGTCCCTTGGCCGTTCCGAACCAGAGATCGCCCTGGCGGTCTTCGGCGATGGCCATCACGTGGCTGGAACCTAAGCCGTCCTGCTCGTCGAGGGATGACCAGGTTTGTCCGTCGAACGTAAAGGCCCCACCTGTCGTCCCGGCCCACAGTCGGCCGCGGCGGTCGCGGAAAATAGTATTCACGATTTCCTGCGGCAAACTACCGCTCTTAACCGCAACAGAATTGAGCTGGGTGCCGTCCCAGCGCTGGAGTCCGCCAAATTCCCCGCCGACCCAAACAGCGCCGTTGGTGTCGGCAAAAAGCGATAGCACGAATCCAGAAACAGCGCCGGTCTCAAGCGAGTTAGTGCGCAGATGCTGGAACTGGCCCCCATGGAAGCGCAGCACCCCGTTGCCATAGCTGCCCAGCCAAATCGCCCCAGCAGCATCACGCATGACCCTCGTCCCTCTCGCATCGGAGAAGGCCGTTTGGGGCTCAATGGGGCTGCTGGTGCCATCCGGCCGGTATTGCACCGCACCTGAATCGCGACGGATCCACAGCAGGCCAGCTGTATCCCAGTCCATGCCGCTGATCCTCGTGATGGGATCGCCGGGCGGGCGGATGAACTTCCCTCCGTCCCACACCGCCAGGCCAGCGGCGGTCCCGAGCCAGACCCGGCCATCCGGCCCTTCGCGGATGACGCTGACATCATTGGCCGGCAGGCCGTCCGCCAATCCAAAATGGCGGAACTCACCGTCTTTCCGGACAGTGGCCCCTCCGCCGAAGGCGCTGCCAATGGAGTAGTTTTGAGAGTGCCCCATCCATAGGCGGCCGTCCGAGGCTGCGCTCAACGAGATAACTTGGTCGCTGCCCAGTCCGTCCGCGACCGTGAATCGTTGCACCGAGCCCGGATCGTACCGGCAGATCCCCGCATTAGTGGCAAACCACAGATTGCCCTCCGGATCCTGGGTCACAGCATTGACCTTGTCGTCGGGGAGACCGTCGTCGGTGGTAAACCGTACGAAGCTCCTTCCGTCGTACTTGGTTATCCCTCCCGCCTGTTGGTTTTCCACCACATTCAGCATATCCCCATGTGCAAACCAGATGTCGCCCTCCGGGCTGCGGTGGATCGCCCGAACTATGTCCGATCCCAGGCCGTCTTTGGCGCGGAACACCTGAACTGAGTCCTCGTCCCAGCGCACGGCGCCCGCGGGTGTCCCTAACCAGACCGCCCCTCCAGGCTCGGGGCAAACGCACAAGACCTCAGGGGCAGGCAAGCCGCTCTTCTGGGTCAACCGGAACCAATGGGCACCGTCCCAGCGAAATGCGCCCTCTCGCGTGCCCAGCCACAGTCGTTGCTGGGCATCGCGGGCCACTGCCAGGACCCCGATATTGGTCAGGCCGACTTCTCCGCCAAACCAGGTCACGTTCGTCCCGACGATATGAGACAATCCCCGAATCAATCCGCCACACCAGACCGAGCCATCCGGGTCTGGCCAAATCGTTTGGACATAGTTGTCGCCCGCTGTCTCCTCAGGTCCGAGTTTGATTCGGATCAAGCGATTGGACTCGAGCAGCGTCAAGCCAGTCTGGTGGGCGAACCAGACCCGTCCACCGGGTAAAGGGCACACGTCGTTCACCAGGCTCTGGGTAAGGCCAGAGGAAGCCGTAAAGCTCCGGAACCGATTGCCATCAAACTCCGAAGCCCCGGTCCAGGTGGCCGCCCAGACCCGACCATCTGGGCTCACCCGAACCGATTGAACCGCGACGTCTCCAGCCAGCCCATCGGCCGCTTTATAAGTTCGCCAGCGGCCTTTCTTGATCGGGGCCAAAAGAAACTCCAGCGACGGCGGCGCAACTCCAACCGTGGCGGCAGTAACTGTCACTTGGTTGGTGGAGTAGAGGGCGCCGCCCGGAATCAGAGCCCGTACCTCATAGCTTCCAGGCGGAAGTAGGCGAAATTCAAAAGCGCCCCGTGCATCGGTGGCGGTCGAATCCACCACCCGTTCATCCGGCCGCCACAGCAACGGCTCCGCCTGGGCAACCGCGCCCGGCTTAAGCACCTGCACCACGACGCCGGAGAGTGGCGTCATGTCGTCCAGAGCCTTAACTTCTCCCCGTAACGCTACGGTTGGGATGATCCGCAGATCGATCCGCTGTTCCCCCGGCGTAAGGGTTTGGTCCCATAGTCCGCCCGTTTCCCCCCTTTCGAAGCCGCGATCGTCACAGGCGTGCCCAACTTCCGGAAGAAAAGCCTATAATTGCCCGCGGCATCGCTCGCCGTTTGCACCTTCGTATCCCCTTGGCTGAGCGTGACCGTCGCCCCGGTGACCGGTTGGCCCGACCCATCGGAAACGGTTCCAACGAGGACCGCCGGTTGAATCAATTCCGACGGCTTGGGCACAGACGCCGAAACCACCCGAGCATTGCCAATCAGCTTGCCATCGTGCTCGCCGAGGGAAAGGTCTTTGACCACGCCGCTGGCCACCTGGTTGAAATTCCACAGGCCAACTAACCCAGCCTCTTTTCCAGTGAGGCTTCTGAAAATATTTTCGCGAATCTGCGTCTCGGTGCGTTCGCCGGCCCACACACGGATTTCCGTCAACTGACCGTCGAAGTCGGGATTATTTCCGCTGCGCCGTTGGTCGGTCCACTCGGAGCGGCCGAGATAGTTGGTGGGGTCTGGTTCGATGGAAGGCTTCCAATCCAAAGTCACTCCTTCCGTTTCAACGAGCGCGCCGTTAAAAAAAGTTTTACCGAATTCGTCCGCACCACGGCCGCCACATGACACCATTCATTGGTAGCCAACAGGCCACGAACTTCGGCCGCCACCCGTTTGGAGATATGTCCGGTGGCATCGCACACAGGCCTTTCAAAACACAATGTCCCCGCCTTCCCACTGTTTCGAATGTTGAACTGAATTCGCTCACCGAAAAACCCTAACAGTCGTGAATAGTTATTGAACTGCCGCCACTTGAACCAACCTTCCACCGTCACCACTTCGTTGGTGATAAGCCCGGACGGAAGCACAACGCAGGCATTGGCACCGTTCAAGTCCAGGACATAGTTGGTAGCCGCTCCGGTTTGCGCGCAAAGCCGCAGCGAGCAAAGCAAGACCATCAGGAGGGCAAAACGGATATAAGTTTGCTTTTTTGAAGCGGAGTTCAACAGGGAGAATTGGTTTTTGATAGAAAACTTTAAGGTGTTAAATTACCAAAAAACAAACTGTCAAGGTGACTATGTAAACTGAGGGTCCGGCTACAGGGCGTTTGGCTGGCAGGCTAAAAGAACTGGGGCTAGTTGAGGATCATTAGCAGGGCGTGGCTTGGGTAGCGATGGTAGAGTTCAAGCAAGTACGCCAAGGGTTGACTTGGCTCGCTTGAGGCCGCGAGGACGATCGGCCATCCATCCGGGCAGCCCGCTGTGACTGTCGGCCTTGGCGGATCAGACGTTCACGGTGTTGCCTGTGTGTCAGCGACGTTACGGAATCCGCGGAATCTTGCCGGTTCAGAAATCCGTCAGGACGTCGGTATGAGGTGAAGCGCTGCTTGCTTCAGCGAGATGGGGTCCACCAATCCATCATTAGGCCGGGCGACCTTCGGGAAGGTGAGTTCGAGGAAGGGTGCAGGAACCGATCGCGGGTTTCCTTCCAGGGACTGTCTTGATCGTGAGCGTCGGCCATTTCCCCAGCTTTCGGTCGGTCTAGGCCTGACCTTTCAGCGGAACTTCTGAGCGCCATCAATCTGGAAAATACTCAGTCGCTCGACTTTGATGAAGAGTCGAGGGGTGAGTAGACGGGAATCGATGGCTAAAAATTTTGTAAAAAATAATAAAAATAATAAAAATAATAAAAATAACCTCAAATTAAAAAGATTTGTTAGGTGTAATATAATTTTAACTTCCTGGTGACGGCGGTAAATACCAGCTTTTAGGTAAATTATCGTCAATGGTAAGCAGCGATGCGGTGGTTGATTGGTTAATAATTTTGATCAAGCGCGAGCGATTTTCTGCCGATACACGGCAGTTATTATGTCGTTAAAATTGCGTAGACTGGTGGTGCTGTTGCTTATCTTTAGCGCCTTCATCTCTGCGCTCGGGCAAACGGCCACGCAGTTGGTCCTGACCACCCAACCGGTGGCTGGAGCCTCTGGATCCGTTCTGGCAACGCAGCCGGTGCTCGCCATCCGAGATGTCTCTGGCAACACGGTGACAACCGACAGTAGCACCCAGGTGACGCTGGCGATTCAGAGCGGCACCGGTGGGACCTTGGGGGGCACATTAACCCGGACGGCATCGAGCGGCGTGGTAACCTTTAGTGGGGTGACATTGACCGGGACCGTTGGTCAGAACTACGTGCTGCGCTTCACTTCATTACCCACGTTGACCCTGGTGGACTCGTCGAATGTGACGGTCACCTCGGCCGCACCGACGGTGAGCGATTCGGGAGGGGCCCGCACGGCGGACGAAGATGTCCCGATCGCTATTTCCGGAGTCACCGTAGGGGATGTCGATAGCGGATCCCTGACCGTTACCGTGACGGCCGTCAGTGGCACGATCACCCTGGCATCGACCACGGGCTTGTCACCGCTGACCGGCAATGGAACGAGTTCGATTCAATTCACCGCAACCATTGCCAACGCCAATACGGCATTGGCCGGCATGACGTTCACGCCGACGCTGAATTTCAACGGAGCCGCCACCTTCAATGTGTCTGCCAATGATGGCACTACTACTACGGCTCTGGGTTTAAAGACTATCACGTTCACAGCGTTGAACGACGCTCCGGTCGGGGTCGCCGATTCGGCCACCCTCACCGAGGATGACACAACGGCCACCGGCAACGTGCTGACCAACGACACCGACCCTGACACGGCCGACACCGGTTCCACCGAGACCAAAACCGTCTCGGCCCTGTCGGGCGGATCCCTCGGCGTGGCCCAGTTCGGCAACTACGGCTACCTGATGCTCAGTGCCAACGGCGACTTTACCTACACGTTGGACGGCAACCTGAACGCGGTGCAGGCGCTGGTTTCGGGCGGCAGCCTCACCGAAACTTTCACCTACACGGTCGCCGACGCGATCGGTTTGAGCGCATCCACCACGCTGACGGTTGCCATCACCGGGGCCAACGACCGGCCATCGCTGGTGACCTCCACCGTCATTCGTACCCAGTTTGAGAATATCACCACCGCGTTCCTGGTCTCCGAGCTCTTGTTAGATACCCAGAACGCGAGCATCGGAGTGGATCCCGACACCAGCACCCAACTGGGCGTGGCCATTACGACAGCCACCTCGAGCGACACCTTCACCTCGATGGCGGGTGCCTGGTCGTACAGCCTGAATAGTGGGACTACCTGGATGCCGTTCCCTGTTGTAAGCGGCACCTCTGCGCTGTTACTTCCGCCCGCGGCTCAGGTTCGATTCGCGGTCACCGAGAGCACCTCGATCGATTCCCGGAACTCCGGCCATGTCACCTTCACGTACAAGGCCTGGGACCAGTCGGCCGGCACCGCGGGTTCTACGGCCGACCCGTCCAGCGCAGGAGCCACCGGGCCCTACAGCGACGGCTCTAACACGGCGGCCGTGAACGTGATCCCGGTCAATGACTCACCGGTTTCCACCACCGCCGCCTTGCAGGTCAATGAGCACAATGGTGCGGACCCCGCCGGCAGCGTGTCGGTCACGCTCACCACGGGGTTTACTCAGGATTCGACCCAGACGGGAGCCTTAACGGGAACCCTGCGCCTGCACGACCCCGACAACGCTGCCTCGCAAATCGTTTTCCGCATCGAGGAACTGCCCTCCAAAGGCAACCTGACCCTCTCAGGGGCCACTCTGGCTGTTGGGTCGGTGTTCACCCACGCTGAGGCGTCTGGCATCCAGTACACCCCGGACGTCGCGGAGTTGTCGGCGAATACAACCGACCGTTTTTACTTCACCGTACGCGATGGTGCCGGAGGCGAGATCGGTTCGACCGGAAAGAACACGGGCAGCAACCCGTGGGCCTACGTCGATGTCACTATCGTAGACGTCAACTCACCGGTCCGGATCACGGGCGCTTCCCTGACCGTTTCGGAAAACAACAGCACCCCGGGAGCGGCGGTCATCGCCAACGTTCCGCTGGTGGTCTCCGACGCGGATGATTCGACGAACCTTAGGTCGCTGACGGTTACGAGCCTTCCTTCCTCCAGCCTGGGTGTCCTGCAGTATTGGAACGGCTCGGAGTATGTGGCGTTGGCCTCGGTTCCCACGACGATTTTAGCGACGTCGTTGGCAGCAAATCCCTTGCGTTTCTCCTACAACAACTCGGTCGAGCCGACGGACGTCAACGCCACGCTGGTCGCCCAATTTTCGCAGTCCAGCTTCAACGTCACGGCCACGGACAACCGTGCGACTTCGCCGTCGAGCACCAGCGCGACCGTGAGCCTGAGCATTACCCCGGTGAACGATCCTCCGGTGTTGGTGATCGCCAATTCGCCCATGACCGTGGCCTTGGGCAGCGCCAACAACGTCATCGGGAACACCGCCCCCAACCAATACCTCGTGACCACCGATCCCGACAGCCCGGTCGCCCAGCGGATCTATAGTGTGACCCGGGACCCGGAGCATGGATACCTGAGCCTCTCCGGGGCGCGCTTGGGTGGTGGGTTCACCTTCACCGAGGCCGATCTGACCGCCGGCAACCTCAAGTACTCGCGCAACGATAGCGTCAACGCGGCTTCCGATTCTGTGAGATTCGTGGTCGCTGACGGGCATGGCGGCACCTCCGCCGAGGGAACCCTCTTGATCGATGTCTCGACGCCAGGCACCGGAGTCGCATTCCGAGCGATCGTCTCCGAGGACCTGTTTGTCCGCCTCGATTCGGATACCGTCTCGTTCACTTCCACCGCCACAGTCACCGCGACTAAGCCGAGTCGAGGCGAACTCTACAAGGAGGGTGTGGGCATGTTCATCTATGCTCCAGACGCCGCCGCCACGACCTTCACCCAGGCCGACATCGATGCAGGCAAAATTGTTTATGTGAACAAGAGAGTTGCAATAGGCGGTTTTCCGACCTTCCCGTCATCAGAGCCCTCCTCATATAATTACACAGACACGTCGACCCTGACGATCAGCGACGGGGGGTCCACCACCTCGGCCACGCTGACGTTTACCGTCACTCCGGTCGACGATCCGCCGTATATCGCACAAGGGAATACTGGGGTTCCCAATGATTATGAACCGGTGGCTGTCTTGGAACAGCAGGCCGACGGTACCGATGGACGAGTCGGGGCTAATTTCGAGCTGACCGGTGTCGGTTCGGCTCTAAAGTTGAGAGGTGGCGCGGGCAATCTTTGGACACTCGGAATTCCCGACCATTTTCATTATTACGACAGCGATTCTTCGTCGATCCAGTACTACGCCAGCACGGTGAAGGGCCGGTTGGCCCGTTGGAGTGGCACTGCGTGGGAATACATCAGCGTGGATGAGTCCACAGGCCTTTCCACCTTTTCTGCGTCAGACCTGAACACGCTCAACATCGCCTACTTTCATGTGCCCACCAACGATGTGGCCACCGCCTCTGCGACGACCATCGCGGCCAGTATCACGGTGTATGCAGTGGATGGTGGCCGGGTGTCAGCGGGCGATGTCATCATTTCTATCGGAACTGTCAGCGAGGCTGCCACCCGCACTGTCTCCGACGGCGCCACGAGCATCGCACTGCCGCGGTTAGCTTTGAACCGCAGCCCGAGCCGGACCTTGACCCTCACCATCCAGGACGTGAACGACCGGCCAGTGGGTGCGGCCAAGACCTTCACCGTCACCGAGTATTCCAGCGGTCTTGCTGGCCAGACCACCCACATCCAGGACCTGAGTACCACCCAGATCGCCGTTTCCGATCCCGACTCCGACTCCGCGGCCTTCACTTACACGGTCACGGTGCTGCCCACCAACGGCAAGCTGCAGAGGTCCGATGGCCTATCGACCCCGACCTGGAGCGATTTGGCCGCGAACGCCACCTTCACTCAGGCCGAACTGACCGGCAGCCAGCTGCGTTATGTGAACTCGGGCAACGTAGAGGTTTTCTCTGATACCGACTGGTCCACGGCCAAGGACTCGTTCCAGTACACGGTGGCCGATGGCGATGGCTTGACCAGTACCGCGACCACGGTCTCCGTTAAGCTGCGGCCTACCAATGAGCCGCCTAAGGTGGCCAACAACGGTCCGGGCAGTGTGCCTGAGGGCGGCGCCATGGTGATCACCGGTGCTCTTTTGGGTTCCGCCAATGCCGCGAACAGCGCTGATATCGTGGCGGCGGTCGATTCCGACAGCTCCCGAACCCAGGTCCAGTTCCGGATCACGAGTGTGCCGGCCGTAGGGTATCTCTACGAGGGGAAGCCCGCCGACTTGGTCCTCGCGCCGCTGGTCACTCTGAGGGTGAAAGGAACCGTTATGAGGCAATTCGGAGTGGGCAGCGTCTTTACGCTTCAGGATATCCAAGACGGCAAGTTGTGGTACCGACACAGTGGCTCAGAGCCCTCCAGCCACGGGGGCAGCGTGACCTTTGGCTACGCCGTGTCCGACGCCAGTGGAATGGCCGAACCGACCGCGACCTTCACGGTCAACGTCACCCCGGTCAACGACGCCCCGGTGGTCACGGGTCTGAGCGGCGGATTGAACTACACCGAGGCCGATACGGCGGCCGGCGCCCCGGTGCAAATCGATACCTCGGTCAGTGTAGCCGATAACGATCTGGCCAATAACGGGCTTGATTTCCGAGGGGGATCCCTCCGTATCACCTACGCCTCGGGAGGCAACGCGGCCGACCAATTGGGTGTTGCCAATTTGGGCACCGGAGCTGGCCAGATCGGGGTCTCGGGCAGCTCTGTCAGCTACGCCAACGTGGTGATTGGGACCGTGGACTCGGCGGAAAATGGCGTGAACGGGACCGCGTTGAAGATCGTATTTTCGCCTGGAGCAAATCCCTCCCTGACCACGGCCGCCGTCAAGGCCCTGACCGAGGCCATCACATTCTCCCATGCCAACTACAATGCAGCCGTCACCGGAACTCGCACGCTGACCTACACCCTGGTCGATGGCGGTGGCACGGCGGGGGTTGGGGACAGTGTCGTTACCGTCTTCATAGGGCAGAGTACATGGACCGGCTCCGCCACCATCACGGTGGTGTCGGCCAACGACCGCCCGGTGCTCAGCGTTCACACCGGTGGAGGGCAACTCCCGTTGGGGAGCATTGGTGAAAACGACACCACGTCGCCGACCCCGTTCTTGGTCTCGGCTTTTCTTCAGGCGAGCGCCGATAACACCCACACGGGCATCCAAGATCTCGACGCCAGTCCGGTCATGGGCATTGCTGTCACCGGTTCCACGGTCGCTGCCACGGGCAAGTGGCAGTATTCGGCCAATGGTTCTTCGTGGACCGATCTGGGATTGGTCAGCACTGGCAGTGCGCTCTTGTTGACGCCCGCTTACTCCATTCGCTTCCTCCCGGATGGTCTCGAGGGCGGCACGGCGACGTTGACGTACCTGGCTTGGGACCAAACGTCGGGTTCTGCCGGTTTACGGGTCAACACCGCGGTGAATGCCACTCAGACCAGTGCGTTCTCGAGCGCTTCCGACACATTGGCCATCACCGTGACTCCGGTGAATGATGCGCCCACGTTGACGGGTCTCGCGGGCGATTCCGTGACCGCGACCGAAGATACTACGTTCAGCTTTTCTGGCGGGAACCGATTGACCTTGGCCGACGTGGATGCAGGCAGTGGCATCCTCTCCCTGTCCATCGCCCTGACCGGATCTGGTAACTACCAGTTCACCAGCACCTCGGGCATCTACGCGAATTCAGCGGCTTCGACGCCGAACGGCACTTGGACCGGATTCTCCAGTGCCAGCGGAACGGTCACCGTGTACGGCACCTTGGCCAACTTGAACACCTTGTTGGGAACGCTCCAGTACGTCCCAGCAGCCAATGCCAACAACAACAACCTGGCATCTCAATCGCCTTCCGGCACTCCGACCTTGGCGTTGACTATTAGCGATCGGGGTTATGGCGAGAATGGGATCGCAGCCTCTGCCCAAACGGCCAGCCGGACCCTCACACTGTCTATCACAGCGGTGAATGACACCCCCACGATCGCGCTTTCCAGCACTACCTGGACTGTTAGTGAAAACGCAGCGGCAACCGCGGTCTCCAGCACAATCACCTCGGCCGATATCAATGACGCCGCGGATACCGGCTATGCGGGGAGTTCCATTCCCTATCTCGTGGTGACGGCTCTCCGGGGCACCTTGTCCCTGAATGCTTCTGCCCAGAACCTCACCGACCAACTCTCCAACGGCAATCGCACGCTCACCCTGACGAGCACTCGAATCGGTGCGGCCAACGCCTATGGGGATCTCAATGCCGCGCTCCTCAATGCTTCCTATTTGCTGTACCAGCCAGACGCAAGTTTCAGCGGATCCGATACGCTGACCCTCACCTTGCATGACGCTTCCCAGGCGGGCAGCGGCGGCGACAAGACAGCGACGAGCACGATCGCCGTGACCGTGGGCGGCGGTAATAATGCGCCAGTTTTTTCCGGCTTGGACGCCACCCCGACACTCATCGAAGACGGGTCGGCGGTCATTCTCGACAGCAATGCCACCGTATCGGATGTGGAACTGTCGGCTTACAACAATTGGGGCGCAGCCGTGCTGACGATGGCCCGGCAGGGTGGAGCCAATGCTGAGGATGTGTTTGGTTGGACCGGCAGCGGGAGCTCGGGCGTGAATGCCAGTGGCTCATCTGTGCGTATCGCAACCACCTCGGTCGGAACCTTCACATCCACGGGCGGCACGTTGACCATCACGTTTGCCAATGCCACCACGACGTCTCAGGTGAACACGGTGTTGCAAGGAATCACCTATTCCAACAGCAACAACAATCCGCCCGCTTCAGTCATCCTCGCCGTCACACTCAACGACGCAAACGCCCCCACGGACCTCACCAAGACAAACCCTCAGGGCAGCGGCGTGGCTGCCACCGCATCGGGCTCCATCACCGTCACCATCACCGCCAACAATGATGCCCCGACCCTCACAGGACTCAGCACCACCGGTTATACGGAAAATGCGGTGGCCATCACCCTGGCTTCGGCGGCGGTACCTGGTGACCCGGAGTTGTCTTACTTGGCATCCCAAGCAGGCGATTTGGGTGGGGTCATCCTGACCGTGTCCCGTTCAGTTACAGCTAATGCCCTCGATCAGTTCGGATGGACCGGATCTGGCGACAGTGGCGTGAATGCCAGCGGATCGAGTGTGCGCATCGATACCACTTCCGTCGGCACCTTTACCCACTCTGGCGGCACTCTAGTCATCTCCTTTGCCAGCGGTGTCACCAGAGCCCAGGTCGAGCAGGTGCTTAGGGGTATCACCTACCAGTTCATGGGTGAGTCTCTGGCAGCCGCCGTTACCGCCAACATCACGCTCAACTGGGTGCTGAATGATGGAAACGTCACAGCCCAGGGTCAGGGTGGTACCAAGAGTGTGACGGTGGTTCAAACGGTCACGATCAAGGGTATTAATACCGCACCGGTTTTGGCGGATACCGCTCTGCCGGCTGTGGCGTTCAGTGAGGACGCTGCAGTTCCGTTCGGAGTGGTTGGCACCCTAGTTTCTTCATTGGCCACTTCCGGAAACATCACTGATTCAGACACTAATGCCGTATTTGGAATAGCCATAACGGCAACCGATACCACCCGCGGCGACTGGTATTTTTTTACCAGTTTAACCAATCGTTGGGTTCAGTTCACTGCCACCGCCAGCACGGCCCGATTGCTCACCGGCGCAGGGGGCGGTCGCCTCTATTTCAAACCCACGGCGAATTGGAATGGCACGGTTGCTTCGGCGTTCACTTTTCGCGCTTGGGACGCGAGGACGGGCCTCAATGGTGGCACGGTGGATCTGAGTTCTGGGGATAGTACGGGTGGAACCAACTCCTACTCGACCGCCACCGATACGGTCAGTCTGACGGTGACTCCGGTGAATGATGCACCCACCAAGACGGCTGACACGGCGACCTTGGCGGCGATTAATGAAGATCAGGCGACCTCTGCCACTGATATGAATGTGGTGAACAATGGAGCTACGGTATCCTCCTTGTTCTCCGGCGTCTTCTCGGATGCCACCGATACCGTTATCGATGGATCCTCGGCCAATGGTTTTGCGGGTGTGGTTGTTGTCAACAACTCCGCCAGCGCATCTACACAGGGCGCTTGGCAGTCTAAGATCGGGGCCAGCGGAACCTGGGCGAATATTGGTGGCGCGGCCATTTTTGGTGGCCGATATCTCGATGACGCCGATTTCATCCGGTTTGTTCCGGTGGCCCACTTTAATGGCACTCCGTCTGGGTTGGTCGTTCGTCTGGCTGACAATTCCACGGATGCCGTGGTTTCAGGGACGTTGGTCAATGTCCAAAATGATACCTTGTCGGGAAGTTCTACCCGATACAGCAGCAGTAACAACGTGGTGACACTGAATACCTCCGTCACGGCGATCAACGATGCACCGTTGGTGGATCTGAATGGGTCAACTGTAGGGACAACCAACGCAGTGCTCTGGACTGAAGGTCGGAATATTTCCCATACAGCAGTCACTTTAGCTCCGTCTGGTATTCTAACGGATGTAGACAACACCAACTTCACGACCCTGACTTTGGTGGTGGGTGGAATATTAGATGGCGACCAAGAGCGTATTTCCATCGGAGGAATGGATTTCCCGTTGGGGACAGACGCTAGTTTAACCGAGGCCGGAAGCTTCTTGGTCAGTTATGTCTATAGTGCGAATACAAGCAGTGGAATTTTCACCGTGGTTGCGGGTGGGTCTAGCACCGCGAACAACGCCGCATTCCAGACTGTCATGCGAGGTCTTACTTACATTCATGCTTCCGATAACCCCACCGACGGAAATCGCACAGTGGCGATGAGTGTTACGGATGCGGGGTTGACCGCTGCCACACCCTTGACAAGTCAGAGGAGTTCCACCGAGGAAGCGGTGACCATTAATGTAAACCCGAGCAACGACCAACCGAGGATTAGCGGACTGACACCAGTGAGTTTTTCCGAAAACGCAATCAATGCGACGGCGGCCGTGTTGGATTCGGACGTGACGGTGACGGATGACGATAGTGCCGATTACAATGGAGGTTATCTAACGGTCAGTGGGTTAAATGGCAGCGATACGGTTTCACTGCCGCGCAATTCCACCGCTGTATCGGGCAATGTGCAAAAATCGGGCATCTATGTTGAGTATTACACCGGCAGCGCATGGATCGCGGTCGGAACCTGCACTGGCGGAGTGGGTGCCAACTTCGTAGTGACATGGAGTGTGAATTCCACGCCCGCCATCGCCGAGCGAGTAATTGAGAATCTCACCTTTGCCAATAGCTCTCATACCCCGGTGACCAGTAGAACGTTGACCTTTGCCTTGAACGATGGCGACGGGGGAGTGTCCCAGTCTGCAACTATTACAGTGGCGATCGTTAGTGAGAATGACGCGCCCACTCTGGCTGTAGTGACTGCGGGAACGATCTCCGAAGTAGATCAGTCATCAACGACGGTGAATGTGAGGCTTTCTGGCTTGCTGTCTGGATCGGACGTGGATGTGGAGACACTGACCTACGGGATCGCGGGTGAGACCGCTGTGAGTGGTAGTGTGACCACGGTAGGAACGTACGGCACGTTGACCGTGACTACGGCGACGGGCGCGTATGCATTCACAAAGAGCGCAGGAGCGATCGAGGCTTTAGATGCTACTGAAGTAGGTGCAGACACTTTTACTCTGACGGTGAGTGACGGTCATGGCGCCTTGGTGACCCAGAGCTACACGGTAACGGTGACCGGTGCGGATGACGCACCGACCTTGGCAGCGGTGACAGTAGGAACGATTGCCGAGGTGAATCAATCGGCCGCGACGACCGACGCAGGCCTCGGCGGCACGCTGCTCGGTGCCGATGTGGATGTCGAGACGCTGACCTACGGCCTCGTCGGCAGCACCGCCGGTACGGACACGGTGAGCAAGGTGGGTGCCTTTGGCAGGCTGACGATGAACCCCTCCAACGGCGTCTACACGTTCACCAAGAACGCATCGGCCATCGAGGCCCTGGACGTGGGCGAGAGCGGCACGGACACCTTCACGATGACCGTGGGTGATGGGGATGGCGAATTGGTCACGCGCACCTACACGGTGAGCGTGACCGGTGCGGATGATCCGGCGACCTTGGGCACAGTAAACCCGGGCACTATTGCTGAGGAGGACCAGTCGGCTAGGACGACCGACTTCGGCTTGGTTGGCACGCTGGTGGGCGCCGATGTGGATGTCGAGACGCTGACCTATGGGATCCTAGGCGAGACGGCTTCGGTCGGCACGGTGAGCAAGTTGGGCACCTACGGCACGCTGACGTTGAACACCTCCAGCGGCGCCTACACATTCACCAAGAACACCTCGGCCATCGAGGCCCTGGATGTCGGCGAGAGCGCCACGGACACCTTCACGATGACCGTGGGCGACGGCGATGGTGATTTGATCACGCGCGCCTACACGGTGAGAGTGACCGGTGCGGATGACGCGCCGACCCCGTCGCCGGTGACACCGGGGACAATCGCTGAGGTAGATCAATCGGCGGCGACCATCGACAGCGCCCTCAGTGGGACATTGTCCTGCACGGATGCCGATGGGGACACGCTGGCCTATGGGATTCAGGGCGGAACGTCGGCCGATGGCACGGTGATCAAGGTGGGTAGCTTCGGCACGCTGACAGTGAACACCCTTAGCGGAGCCTACGCGTTCACCAAGAACACCTCGACCATTGAAGCCCTCGATGTGGGTGAGAGCGGCACGGATATATTCCAAGTGACGGTGGCCGACGGGGATGGATCGCCGGTGAGTTGGAATTACACGGTGACTGTGACCGGTGCGGACGACCCAGCGACCCTGGGTCCGGTGACACCGGGCACGATTGCCGAGGTGAATCAATCGGCCGCGACGATCGACGCAGGCCTCGGTGGCACGCTGCTCGGTGCCGATGTGGATGTCGAGACGCTGACCTACGGCCTCGTCGGCAGCACCGCCGGTACGGGCACGGTGAGCAAGGTGGGTGCCTTTGGCAGGCTGACGATGAACCCCTCCAACGGCGTCTACACGTTCACCAAGAACGCATCGGCCATCGAAGCCCTGGACGTGGGCGAGAGCGGCACGGACACCTTCACGATGACCGTGGGTGATGGGGATGGCGACCTGATCACGCGCACCTACACGGTGAGCGTGACCGGTGCGGATGATCCGG
>CAJAHH010000032.1 GCA_903939515.1 uncultured Verrucomicrobiota bacterium | reverse complement strand
GGAAAGTTCGAATGGAAACTTTGGACGGGCCATGTCCGAACGATGGCACGAGTAATGGTTGTTAAGAAAGACTTAATTGAGACACTACACTAGGTAGGGTGGGGTTCCTCTGAAACGCGTCCATTCAGGCCGGCTTTTCAAGATCACGATTGCGGGCTGCCGACACCTAAAATTCACGCATCCTAATTTGAAACCGGGCCTGAGTTTGGCTAGCTTGGCTCTCGGGAATTTTTGCCACGAAAGAGAGGCTTGACCGAACCCATCGGAAAGCTTTATCCAACTGGTCGTTCTCCCCGGTTCGTCTTCATCCCTCTTTGAGGGATTGTCAAACCGTCGCCACTTTCATCCCCGTGTGGGGATGGGCCGGCGGGCTTTGGCGGTGAAATCCGTGTGTCACCCCAAAGCCCGCTGCTGCTTTTTCCGGAATTTTCATTCCGCAGTTTTCCGCAGTTGGAATCGTTCTCCCTTCCTTCCTTCGTTGGTTCTACCTCTGTCGCACTGCATGGTGCATTGCAGTTTGGCAGTTTGATAGGGACGGTGTCTCACCGTCCGCTCCCTGTGCTGCCAGACGAGGAGGGGATGGCCCGAGAGACGGATGCGGGAAATCCGCCAGTCCGGTTCGGAGGGAGGAGTGGCCGGCAACGACCATCCCTACCCCTATAGGGTGAACGGGGAACACCCCACGAGCCCGCCTTGTAGGCCGCGTGCCCTCACGCGGCGCTCGGCGCCGGGGACGCCGGGTCGGGGGACCCGGCCTACTCGGGTGACTGGGAACACCTGTACGACGACGATTATTTTTCCCAGCGCATTGCCTCACGATTTTGGTTACTGGAGGCGGGGAAGAATAATTGTCGTTGAACAAAATCCGCCAGTCCGGTTCGGAGGGAAGTGTGGCCGGCAACGACCATCCCTACCCCTATAGGGTGACTGGGAAACACCCGACGAGCCCGCCTTGTAGGCCGCGTGCCCTCACCGTCCGTTCCCTGTGCTGCCGGGCGAGGTGGGGATGGCCCGAGAGACTCGAGCCCTACCGAGGAGGAGGCAGCGGGGCCTAAGGGGGCTCGTTTGACCAGAAATAGACCGAGCTGGAGTTCTGGGTCAGCGGGGAACCCTCAGAGCCTCTTTTGTGGCTCGGATCCCCAGAATTGTACTCAAGCAATGTCCGGCGATATCCGATACCAGCCTGTGCCGTGGGTTAGGAAAACAAATGGGCTCAAGAAGAATAAGCATTATAATGAACATAAAATAGTTTACAAAGCCCTGTGTATTCTATATAGTTAAGTAGCTTGTAGGTCAAAAATCACATTCTCTTGAATCATGTCTCAAAAATGCTCAATAGAACGGTCTAAATCGGTGCTTCAAATCCGCTCGCCCCTAGGTTGACATGAGCTGCCCCAATAACGCGCACGATCAGCTGCGGGCTTCTTGCGCTTCCCGAGAGGTCTCACCCGTTGAACCGACCGTGAAATTGTTTCAGCTGCCCGAGAGAGAGGTGACTCCATGACTTCCGAATCCGATGCCCTGTTTCAGTTCAATGAGATCAAGAACCGTCTGGATTCGTTGAGGGCCGACTATGACGCCATTTTTGGCATCGCTAACACGCCCGAGGAATTTGTTACGCTGAATGTCATTAAAGATCAGATTCGCGCCGAAGAGCGAGCCATCAGGGATCTTCAGGTAAAGTTGCCGGCCCGCGATTCCTTCGGAGTCAAGTACTCGGTAGAAATCCTAGGGAGCCATGAGATCTCCTTCGTGATCCCACCGAGCGTGTCCCGTATTCGTATCATCGAAGAGGCTCAGGGGATTTCCTCCAAGCTGGAAAAGCGGAATTACGTATTTCCGAACCGTTACAAGGTGTGGGTCGAGATGCCCTCCTTCAGCGATGCGAAGCCCACAGAGACTAAAATAGCCATCGACGGATGCGTCGACGATAGCCAAAATCGGACATTGGCGGACCAGAAACTCTTTATCCGGCGAAAGTTTGAGGAAGGAGAAGCCTCAATGCCGACGGTTGAGGATTTAGCAGCGGCTCATGCTCTTTTCTTCATCGCGACTCGCCAAAATCTGTTCCGAGGCATCAAAATTCGGACCCTCAATGGCAGTCTGTTTTTCGATAATTTGGGCCTAGGGATGGACCGCTTCTCGCTCGATTGGAACCGGTTTGCCGACGTGGCAGCCGCCAGTTACCTGCCACCTGGGACCGTCGAGAGGATGCGCGACGACAAGATGAATGGGCGCAGCGCGTAAACTCGGCCGTCTGAGTTAGGGCGTTTTCATCCTCTTAATAACTCGCTCAACGCTCCTTCGTTGTTCTGTGTCGTCCAAATGTCACTGTCGACAAGAAGGGTGTCCGGGTTATCGTCGTCCACCGCTCGTCCCATGGCCCGTAAGCAACGCCCTTCCGCCGGTAAATCTTCAGAAACTCCGCAAGTCTTCCCCAAGCCTCCGGCCCGGAGGGTTTCGGGAAGCTTTTTCAATCGCGAGCTTTCGTGGCTGGAGTTTAACCAGCGGGTCTTGAACGAGGCGTTGGATTCCTCGGTTCCATTGCTCGAGCGGGTGAAGTTTCTCGGGATCACCCATTCCAACTTGGATGAATTCTTCGAGGTCCGCGTCGCCGGGCTCAAGCAGCAGATCGAGTCGGAAGGGGGGCATCGCTCGGCCGATGGTCTTACCGCCAGTGAGTGTCTCCGGGTGGTGACGCAGCGAGTGCGAGCCCTGGTCCGGGATGCCGACCGATGCTGGTCTCACGATTTGGCTCCGGCGTTGGAGGCCGAGGGCTTCCGTTTCCTGAAGCCAGGAATGCTCGACGAGTCTGATCGGCAATGGTTGGCGTCGTACTATCAGGAGAAGGTCTATCCGGTGCTGACACCGTTGGCTGTGGACCCTTCCCATCCTTTCCCGCAGCTGCTCAACAAATCGTTGAATCTGATCACTCGGATCCACACCCCAGACGGTCGGGATCCGGGGGCTACCCGTTTAGCGATCGTTCAGGTGCCTCGGGTGCTGCCTCATCTGGTGAGGTTGCCGCGACCCGATCGTCGCCGGGACTCGGTCTTCCTGTCGGAACTCATTGGAGCCAACTTGGCCGGCCTCTTTGGCGTAGCGCAGGTCGAGGCTTGGTGGTCGTTCCGGGTTACCCGCAACAGCGAACTCTATATCGACGAGGAGGAGGTCTCCAATGTTCGGATGGCCGTTGAGGCCGAGTTGCACAATCGTCGGAAAGGAGAAGCCGTACGCCTGGAGGTTTCATCCGATTGTCCCGAAGCAATCCGCCGTGAACTCCTGACTATCCTGGGCCTCGAAGCTCATGACCTCTACGTCATCGAGGGGCCCATTGCTCCCGGTCGGCTTCTGGCCATTCTAGAAGGAGACGACTGCCCGGAACTGCGCGATGAGCCGTTTGTTGCCCCCATCGTGGAATCCCTTCGGGAAGGCGCGGATATTTTTGGAAGTCTCCGTCAGGGAGATCTCCTGCTGCACCACCCTTACGAGAGTTTTGATGGGGTGTTGCAGTTCCTCCAACAGGCCGCCGCCGATCCGCGTGTTTTGGCCATCAAGCAAACCCTTTACCGCACGGGTGGCGATCGCCGCATCGTGGGGGCGTTGATGGATGCAGTGAAGAACGGCAAGCAGGTCACCGTGGTGGTGGAATTGAAGGCCCGATTTGACGAGGCCAACAACATCGCCTGGTCCCGCCGCCTAGAAGAGGCCGGCGTCCACGTGGTCTACGGCGTGGTAGGATACAAGGTCCACGCCAAGGTGTGTTTGGTGGTTCGTCGGGATGACGATGGTCTTCGCCGCTATGTCCATCTGGGTACCGGCAATTACAATCCTTCAACCGCCCGACTTTATACGGACCTGAGCTTGCTGACTTGTCGCCCAGACATCGGTGAAGATGCTACCACACTCTTCAACCTGCTCACTGGTGTCTGCCAGTACCGACCTACCCATCAGTTGATTTTGGCCCCGTTCGAGATGCATGAGCGGGTCCAGGCATTGATCCGACGCGAGGCCGACCATGCGCGTGCCGGGCTTCCGGCGCGGATCGTGGCCAAGATGAACGCCTTGGTAGACGAGGAAACCATCCGCTCGCTGTATGAAGCCTCTCAGGCTGGGGTCGAGATTGATTTGATCATCCGGGGTATTTGTTGCCTGCGACCTGGTGTGCCTGGCCTGAGCGAGCGGATTCGTGTGCGCAGCATTATCGATCGCTTCCTAGAGCACAGCCGCATCTGGAGTTTTGAAAACGCTGGCAATCCCTCGGTCTTCGTGACCAGTGCTGATTGGATGCCTCGAAACTTCTTCAAGCGCATCGAAGTAGCCTTTCCAATCTTGGATGGGCGGATCCGAGATCGCATTTTGCAGGAGATCCTCCAGGAGTCCCTGCAAGATGTCGCCAAGGTGCACCAGTTGCAATCCGATCAGTCCCATGGCGATCAGTCTCAGGGCGATCAGTCCCACGGAATTTACCGGAGGTCCCCGCAGGCTCAGACTCCTGGGGCTCGACGGTCCCAGTCGCGGTTTATGGACCTCGCCCGCAAGAGTCCCCCTCCCGCAAGGCCGGGACCCGCGGCCAAGTCTCCGGTGCGGATTCGTCTGGGCAAACGCCCGGAGTGATTCACCGGGCGGGAGCCTCGACCTCGCGCACGGCCGCCCCGTGAGCCTCGCTGAGAACGAGCACGGCCAGACGCCGAATCCGCGGTCCCTCCCCGGGAGCCAAGGCGGGGTGGTCCATGCCGGTGGATCCAGGGTTTGCCGCCACGCCCGCGCCCAGCGCCCGCGGGATGTGCGGATCCGAGGCATTGGCCGTAGATTCATTCATCCCCACATAATCGAAGCGGCCTCGAAGATCCGTGTAGCCATCCTTCACGAAGCGGATCCCGCCATTGTCCAGTTGGCCGTAAACCTTCACGTAGGCCTTGGAGACCGGGCGGTTTCCGGACGGTTCGCGGACTTCCAACGAGCCTTCGTTTTCCGCCATTTGAAGGCGGAAGGTGTGGGCGTGATGCATTCGGGCCTTACGACGGCCGCCACCCAAGACTTCGACTACTACGTGGTCTTTGGCCAGGTCGGCGGGGATCGGCAAATCCAGAGCGTTCTTGCCCGCGGGCAGTGGCACGACCGTGGCGAGGGACGGTTGAAGGATGCTCGGTTGGTCTCCGTCTCGCTCGGCGAAGGGGTTTCGACTGAAGAGGAATTCGGGGTCCATGCGGTAATAATTCACCGTGACCGACGACAACCCTTTCCAGGTGAGGGAAATGCTGCGGTTCTCCACCTGGAGGTCGAAGGCCGCCTCGCGTTGGGCCGCCGCCGCCGCGGTTTGAGCATCGGAGGGAGAGCTGCCGGGAGTTCCTGGAGCCGGTTTGGCAGCGACCTTCTTGCCTTCGGCCTCGTCGACGTAGCGGGTCAGATCCGCAAAAAGTCCGCGCCAGCGCGGTACCGGATAGGATTCGTAAGCCCGAGCAATCTTGCGGGCCTCGGAGAGCTTCTCTTCGTACAAATAGGACCAGGCCAAGAGGTAGTCGTACTGGATTCGAGTGCGGACTTGGTTGGGTCGTACCCGTGCCAGACGGGACAGCCCTTCGCTCACTCGATCTTGAAGGAACAAGTAGTAGGCAATCGCCAACTCGTCGTCGGCCGCCAATCGGGGCTGGAAGGCCAACACTCGCAGAAAGCGCAGGTATTGCTCGCGGAACACGGTGTTGGCGATCCGCCGTCGGGATCCGACCGGGTGCGCTCTGGGGTTAATTAGGGGAGAATACTCGAGGTGCTCGTAGGTGCGTTGTTCGATGGGGTCGATGCGCAGGATGGGCGACTCGAGCCAAGGACCGCACTGTACCAGAAAATCCTCTCGGTGCCGCAGCCATTCGCGGAGCACGCCGGTGTCGTTGTGCACCACGGAGTATCGGGCGATGGGTTCGCTCCAGACATGGTGCTCCGAGAGGAATCCGGTGAGCCGCCGGAAAAATTCGGGGTTCTTGGCGACCCGCCACGCCACGCGTTCGAGATTCAGTCGGGCCAGGTTATTGGTCGATAAGAAGGCGAGAACTTCCGCCTCGGACCCCTGCTGCGAGAGATATTCCCAGGATCGGGTGTCTCGCACGGACAACTGACGCACCACTCGGAAGGACTGGGGCTTGGCTTGAGCGAGCGCCTTCCCATCCAGCGTCAGGATCGCGGGTGCGTGGGCGTAATTTGTGGGCTGTGCCGAGTGGCTGGGAAAATAGAAGTAGTACTCCACTTTTAACGTGGAATAAGGCTCCAGGCGGACAGGGTGGCTATGGGTGGCGCGACCTCTCTGGAGCGGAATGGAACCCAGCGGAATTTGGGTTAACACATCGGCCTTCACCGGGGACGAACCCGGATTGCTAATCACTACTTGCGCGCCATACGCCACGCCGGGCAGAAACTCGTCGCTCACAAACTTGTCGAAGCGTTCCTGTCCCTCGGTCAGGTAGCGGTCATCGAGTCGGAAGAAGCGTTCGCTCAGCAGCAATTCAAGTCCCGTGGCATTCGGTGAAATTGGGGTCGCAGGCCTCACTTCACGGACAAAGATGAGCAAGGGCCCGTTGGCGGTGAGGGTTCGAGAACTTCCCTCGTTGCGGATCGTGGGGGCGTTGGTGGTTTGGAGGGGCAGGTCGAGAACCGCCAAGGCCAGCAGGATTTCGCTGAGGCTGTGATGGGCCTCCAGAATTCGCGGTGAGAGGAAAGGGGCTTTCGGATCCCGTGCGGCGAAGTCGCGCCAGAAACCCGAGACCGGGATCAGGTCGGGGCCTTGGGCCTCGAGGGGCAACCGGTAGTACTGATTCTCCGCCCATTCCTTGGCCGGCCCGGGAGAACGGTAATACCCGGAGGCGGCCGAACGAGCACGGAGGCTGCGCGCCGTCTCGACTTCCAAGCCCAGAGTCACGCCCTGAGGTTCTGATGATTTCATCTTGGCCAAGGCCGGATCCTTTCGCTCCAGGGATCGGCGGGCCGATTTATCTCGAGGCGGCGTTCCGCCCTTCAGCATCACTGATTTGGCATCGGCCGCCGCCGGCGAGTTTTGACTGGGCCGAAGACCGTATCTCGACATCGACTCCGGCTCGGTTGCGAGTTTATCGAACATCACCTCGCTGCGCGCAGCGGAGGCTTGTTCTTTGAGCGAGTGTCCGGCCGCCCCGCCTATGCCGCCGGAATCTTCCAAGGCCCGTCCACCGAGGGCGGTTTCAAACCGCTGGGTTTCGAGGGGGTCGATAGGTTGCAGTTCCCAGAGCTCTTGCAAATGGCGTGCTGTGGCAGCGGCCTCGCCGTCCAGTCGACTTGCCAAGAGGGTTTTCTCAACCAGGTTCAGTCGCCCGTAAGCCCGGGGTTCTCGATACGCTTTCAAATCGGTCCCCAGCAGGTAGTCATCAATGAAGGTGCGTGAGCGCTTGTTGGCCAAGTGAGGTCGAATGACCGATTCAAAGAAGGCCGGATCTTTCCGCTGCAGGAAGAGATTCACCTCATGGCAGGCGAACTCCGAGTACCGGGAGCGCCGCTCGTCGGGTGTCAGCGACGACCAACGCATGAGCCAATCGAAGCGCGCCAATTGCGGATCGGGATGGAGCGTCCTCAGCAGGCGGAACACCGATTCCACGGTGTCGTAGGCTTCCCACTGACTGTTTCGGGCCTCCGACAGCGTCAGGGTTTGTCCGCGGACCAACCCTCGGGCATCCCGGACTTCCGTTGAGCCGCCGGGTGTTTCCAATACGCGGCTGAGGCGCTGGTCTTGAAGAGCGAGGGTTTTTTCGGCCCGGACAACCGTCAGCCACGCGGCATCGGTGGCGTCCTCCACATACACTTGGATGAACGATCCGTCTCCGAGGGCGGTCGCTGGCAGCCGGATCTTGCCAGCGGCATCGGGGATGAGGTTGAACAAGGCCGGAGAAGCCGCGGCCAGAAAGTCCCAATTGGAATCCAGAGCCGGTCGGGCCGAGGCCAGTTCGTTCCGCGCCAGCATATCGGCCATGTGCGCCATACCGGGCAGGCTGCCCGCGGAGGCGAGCGGTGCGGCCCCGTCGGCGACGGGCAGTGCTTCCGAATCGGTGGAGCGCTTGTCCCAGGGGTTGAGCAGCAAGCCGGGCCGGGGCAACCGATTGCCCGGGTACTTTGTCGCGTAGCGGCGGTCTAAGATGTAGCGGTACTCGTCGCCGATTTCCCGACCCCCGGAATACAGGTTGGGCAAAAAGTCGGGGGTCTTGGATCCGACGCCCCATCGGGTGAAGCCGCCCAAATTGGAGAACAAGCTCTTGGCCGGTACAAACTGGTTGGCCATCACGTGGACACGGGTGAACGGGTTCCAGTTTTGCAGCGTGATTTCGGCGCCGCCCTCCGGGGTGAGGATCGCAGATGCGAGAAAGACCGGCTCCCGGGGACGCAGTTCCAAGGATCGGTTCTTGCCCACCAACCAACCGGCCACCGGCACGCCGTCGCCGATGCGGAGGGTGATCACCGACTCGTCCGGATCGCGCAGGCGCAGCGAGTAGTCGCCCGCCGCCAGTTCAGCGATCTCCAGCACGTTGCCGGAGGCCCGCACCGCCGTGGTTCGATCATTAACGAAGGTGCCGCCGCGCAGTTCAAGCAGTGACCAGGCGTCTGGCCGACCTTGCGGGGACCACGGGATGCGCACTGTCTGGCCGACCCGGGCGTGGAGTTCTCGTGGGCGCGTCTGGGCGGAGGTTTCCAAGGGCCACGAGCGCCGGAGGTCCGGGGCCGGGGTCGCCTCCAGTCGGGTGATCTCCGCAAGCATCCCCAAATCGATGCGGCCCTGGGCGTCGGTCCGCAGGGAAATTTCGACGGTGTTGTTGAAGCCACGGCGATGGAAGGTCATCGGGAGGGCGTGGTCTGGCACGGGCTCACCATTTTTGCCGAGGACTTCCACCCAATAGCGTTCGCCGCTTCGCCGAAGAAAGGCGTCCTTGATGTTGGCGGTCCCTTCGATGCCGTTGATTTCCCAGCTCCGGGAGGCACTCAATTCGCGTTTCTCGCCGCCGGCCAAGGGATCGACACGTCCCTGCACGGTGGCCGTGACCCGGCCCAGACGTTCTGGAATCCGGAAGGTGTGGGTCAGCACCCGAGCTGCGGAGAGCGTGGTGAGCGGCACCTCCGTGCTGGAGCTCACGCCATCGAGGGTGGTGGTGGTCAGCGTCAGTCGGGCGTCGGCAAGTAGTTCCGGAGTGGCCGCCTGATTTCCGATGCGTAAGGACGACCGCATGGCGAGCACGGCTTCGTTTCCGGCGACACACTGCTCGGGATCCAGGTGGAACTGGGCCTCCAGCTCATAGGTCTCGGCGTGGTGTTCGAATTCGGCCAAGGACGCTAACCGTCCGTCGGCATCGGACAAGACGATGGGGCGTCGGCCCGGGGTGGCGGTGAAGGGGATTTGGATGCGACCGTCCTTCGGATCGGCCTCCCACTTGCGACCGTCCAGCCAGGCGACGGCATTGGTGACGACGCGGGCGTTCTCGTCGAGGACCTGAATCAAATCGCCGCCCGGCCCGTTGGATTGCAGCAGCGAAAAACCTCCGCGTCGGAGGAGGGCCCGTGAGGAGCGTCCGCCGCCAATGATCTCGACGATCCAGGCCCCTCGTTTCCCTTGGAGTTCGGGAAAGCGAAACGGCCGTGTGTACCGGAGGAAGGGCGAAGACTCTCCGTCGTGGCGTTGCTCGGCGTTGGCCACCCACCCATCGAGAGGGAGGTCGGTGTTCAGGGGGCGTTTCTGCGACTGAAAGTAGCCGAGGGTATTGATCTCAAAAAGCCGGACCATCACCTGAGGCGTGTTCTTGAGGGTCACGCTCACCGAGACTTCTTGGTCCAACGGAATGCTTGGCGCATGGGTGGCCGGGAATTCGATGTCCACTCGATCCTTGAGCGCCTGATACGCCGTCGGCGACAGCAACGAGGTCCAGCGTTCGGTTTCGCCGGCCCCCTGGGTGATCTTGGCTTGGGCGAAGAGGGGTTTGACCCAGGTGTCCCGGAGCCATTGGGTCCACGGTTCCCACTGGGCCTCGGTTGCGGCGAAGTGCAGGAAGAATTCACGGACTAACGGCTCGTCCATTCCGATGGGAGGCAGTCCCAGACCCGATTCCGGGAAGGCGGCATTTAAGTCGGCCGCAAAGCGGTCTGCCTGGACCGATTCGAGGTACTTCGGGTTCATGTAGGCCACCGGTCGGGGTAGCTTCAAGTATTCGAGGAAACGGGCTCGGTCATAGACACCGCGGGTCCGGTCGTGTTGCAGGCGGGCATACAGCACGTGGGCCTTGAGGGAATTGAACGCCGCGGGCAGTCCCCGCACATAGCCTCCGACGCGCTCCAGCCAAGCCTCCCTTTCGAGCGGATCTGTCTGGGCATTGGCGTCGGCCCCGGGAGCCAGCTTGGTAATCCGGGTCATCACAAACGCCAACTGGTGGGCCAGCGCTGGGATTTCCTTTTCGAGCGCATCGAGCTGCGTCGGCAGCAGCGCTCGATGGATGGGCAAGGAACCAAAGCCCCGACTCTCCGGAGTCTTCAATTCAGCAATGATCCGCGGTAGTAGCCCCGGGGCATCCGGTCGTTGGATCCGTTGCAGGAGGGCAACGGCCGGGTAGGGAAGAGCCGGGGCCGGGTCTTGCAGCAACCGTTCCACTTCGGCATCGGACAGCGCGCCCAACGGATTGCCCGTCGGGAGAACGCTGAGGAAGCGTTCCCGCGAGATCATGGAGGGCGTCAGTGCCGTGGGCAGGTCGGGCTTTTGGTCGGGGAGCTCTTGGACATGGTTGAACTGCAGCCCCAGCCGATTGCGCAGGTGTTGGAGGGTTTTTTGCGGATCCGTGCCGTAGGCCAGGAGTGCCTCACGGTTCTCGAGCAGTTGGCGCTGTTCGGAATTCGGGAAGCGCGTGGCCCATTGGGTCAGCGTCTCGGAAAATTTCTGCTTTTGCCCCGAGGCCTGGTAGTGCAGCGCGTGGAAAAAGTAGTAGTCCTCGGTGCCGGGTACGAGTTGCCCAAGGGTGGCTTCGCGGTCGGAGGCCAGAGCGAAGGTCTCGATGAAGCCGAGGTCGGTGTCGGCCTGGACAGTCAGTGACGCGGCCAGAGAAGTGACCAGAATCCAGGCGGGAAGGCCAAAGCGGCTGAGGGAAGGGACGTTCATGGCAAGTACCAGGCTGTTGTCAATTGGAAGCCGGGAGAGGCTTCTTTTCTGACAACGCACGGCATCAATAAAGCTTAGATCGCCAGCGAGTGCGAGGGGGAGTCGTGTTTCGGTTGGGTGTCTCGAAGGGTTGGCGAAACTTCGAAAAAGATAGCCCATCTGCTGAAGATCCGCGGCACGCCCGCCTTGACAGGGCCGGGGTTTTGTCCGGAATAGGCCTGCATCATGAAGTCTGGCACCCGAGTTCCATCCGCCGTCGCAGTCGCTTGCGCCACGGCTGCCGCGCTTCCCCGCCCGAGCCGCCGCTAAACGCCAACCTGGCGAATCTGCGGCGGATCCGGGAAATTCTCCTTCCCGAAGGTCTCCGAGTTCGCGTACCTCCCCAAAGACGTCCATGTCCTCCGTTCATCGCAACTTCATCGCCCACCACGTCGCGGGGATCCCGCGCTCCGGCATCCGTGACTTCTTTGAGCTCGTCCAGAACACCACGGGCGTGATTTCCCTGGGGGTCGGGGAACCGGATTTTGCCACGCCGTGGCACATTCGTGAGGCGGCAATTTACGCCCTCGAACGTGGCCGGACCCAGTACACTTCCAATCTCGGCCTCCTGAAGTTGCGGGAATGCATTTCGGACTATGTCGAGCAGCACTTTGGGGTTCGCTACGATCCTAAGACGGAGGTCTTGGTGGCTGTCGGCGTCAGCGAGGCTCTGGATTTGGCTCTGCGCGCGGTGCTCAACCCCGGCGATGAAGTCATTTACCACGAGCCTTGCTATGTCAGTTACGCGCCGAGCGTGGTGCTGGCTCATGCGGTCCCGGTGCCGGTGGCGTGCAAGGCCGAAGACGGGTTCGCGGTGACGGCTCAGGCCATCGAAGCGGTGGTCACGCCGAAGTCCAAGGTGCTCATGCTGTCGTTCCCGACCAACCCGACCGGGGGCACCATGACTCGGCAGCAGTTGCTTGAAATCGCCGAGGTGGCCCGACGCCATGACTTGTTGATTCTCACCGACGAGATTTATTCCGAGCTGACCTTCGAGGGAGAACACGTGTCCATCGCCTCGCTGCCGGGCATGGCCGAGCGGACCATCTTCCTGCATGGTTTCTCGAAGGCTTATGCCATGACTGGATTTCGCATCGGCTACGCCTGCGGTCCGGCCCCGCTCATCGACGCCATGATGAAGGTGCACCAGTACGCCATCATGTGCGCGAGCATCATCGCCCAGGAGGCCGCCATCGAGGCGCTCCTTCACGGGGCTGCCGCGACGGCTGAAATGCGCGACCAGTATCAGTTGCGGCGCAATTTCATCGTGAAGGCCCTCAACGACATGGGTCTCAAGTGCCATTTGCCCAGGGGCTCTTTCTATGCGTTCCCCGACATCACCAGCACGGGTCTGTCTTCGAAGGAGTTTGCTGTGCGTTTGTTGAACGAGGAGAAGGTCGCCTGCGTGCCTGGCGGAGCCTTCGGGCCCAGTGGCGAAGGCTTTGTGCGCTGCTGTTTTGCGACCGCCTTCGACAAGATCCAGGTGGCCATGGACAAAACGGCCCAATTTGTTGATCGGCTCAAGTGATGCCCCTCGAGATCTCGCATCGTTCGTTGCTTGCGGTGGACCATAAAGCCGCTCTCTTGAGGTGTGATTCCTGAGACGGCACGCATCGGGTCCGTTCCCTACCTCAATGCGGTGCCATTGACCTGTGGGCTGGAGGAGGGGTGTCGATTCTTGCCGCCGTCGACGTTGGCGGTGGAATTGCGTGCCGGTCGGCTCGAGGCCGCTTTGCTGAGTGTTACCGAAGCGTTGTTTGCTCCGGGATATCCCATCGTGGACGGCGTAGCCATCGCCTCTGACGGACCGGTCGCCAGCGTTTTTCTGGCCCATCAGGACCCGCTCGACGAACGCCTGACCGAGGTGCATCTCGACCCGGCTTCCTGCACCAGCGTGAACCTCCTGCGCGTGCTCTTGGCAGCCCGAGGGCTATCGCCGCGCTTCAGCCCTTTGGCGGATTATGACCGGGAGCGGATGCCTCGCAACGTGCTGCTCATTGGCGATCCGGCCATTCGATTTTCTCTGGGTCCTCATCCGCACCGGCTATGGGATTTGGGGGCCGCGTGGAAGGAATGGACAGGCCTGCCGTTTGTTTACGCCGTGTGGGCCGTTGGGGAAAGCGCTGCAACGCCCGCCTTGGCGGACCGCCTTCGCCAAGCCCGGGTTCTCGGTTTGGAATCGATGCCCCGCTGGGTCGAGCATCGCCCCGAATTCACTCGCGAATTTCGCCAATCCTATTTGGGAGGCCACATTCGTTACGGCCTCGGAGACGCTGAGAAAGCCGGGATCGAACGCTTCCGCCAAGCGCTCGACACTCACATCGAGCCTCGGCGGCCCACGGTGGTTCCTCGCTACTTTTGATTGGCCCGCGTCGGGAACCCTCTTACCAACGGCCTGTTGGTGTCAGTACCGCCAAGTTAGCCCGAGGAAGGGCATGTAATCCGGAGCCGATCGGGTGATTCCGAAGAAGCAGCCGAAATCGAGTTGGAGCCCCTCACGGGCCTCCCAGGTGAAGCCGAGGTCGAATTGCCCCTGCCAGGGCAGACCCGATTCCGGTGCGATGCGGGCGGCCAATTCGATAAAGCCAGCCCACCGCTCGGTGATGTCGCGGCCGAGGGTCACGGTGTTGCCCCATTCCAAGCCGTGACCGGCCGGGTCGTAATGAACCCAATCGACCTGGGTCTGGCCGCCCAACGACCAGCCCGGGGCCAATTCGACGGCCAGCGGTACGATGAGCCCCCCTTCGGCATGCCCGTTGCGGACATGGGAGGCCGACAGGGGCAATTTCACGTAGGGCATGAGGGCTAGGGCGGTGACGCCGCCGTCATTGCCCCAGAGGTTGACCTTGAGACGCGTCTGGAGGTCACCGGCACCGGATCGCTGCTCGAGCCGTCCGGTCGCATCGGATCGCCTCCAGGAAACCACTTGGCCATCGTAGATCCACTGCAAGTCGGACCGGGGCGTGAGCCCTACCTTGGCATTCACCCCTCCGACCACGAGTTCCCGGCCGGAGCGGTCGCCGTCGGCGGAAACCGTTCCGAAGGTCGCCTTGGCTACCTCGAACTCGAATTGGACATGCCCGGCATCGACCGAATAGGGGCTTTCCGTCTGGTCCGGCCGATCGGTACTCAAGGGTCTCATGGCTTGCCGGGGCACCGGATCGAGGAGGTGGTATCGCTCCGTGCTGGAGGGATCCGAGGCCAGAACCCCGTTGGATAACGCCAACCCCAGAGCCATACCCAGTCCCAAGAGTCGGGGTGCCACCTGCACTATTCTTCCGGGATTGGTCACTGCGGCCCGCGATCTGGTCGGCTGAGCCTGTTTCATCGATGAACGATGCCGCAGGGCTCTGCGCAAGGCAACAACATTGTATTAACCCTAAAACAAAATTCCAAAAATGAGACGGAACGGCTGTGCAGAGAAGGGTTGCACCAGCAAAAGTGATAAAGAATCTGCCGGCACAGGGCTGCGGAGCACCTATCCGATACCTGGGGTTGCCCGTGTTCAAGAGACACGGGGGAAGTTTCGGATGGGTGCTTGGCCGTGTTCCTCAGCGTGCGTGGCAGCTGCGGAAGCCGGTCACCAGTGCCTCCCGGTCGAGGTTGCGCCCGATGAAGACCAGTCGGTTGAAGCGGGCCTCGTCGGGTCGCCACGCCCGGTCTGCGTTCGATTCGAGGAGCATGTGCACCCCTTGGAAGACCACCCGCTTGGAGGAGCCTCGGAAATTCAGGATGCCCTTGCAGCGGAAGAGATCCTCTCCCCGGGTCTGCAGCAGCTCGCCCAGCCAGGCGTTGAGGCGCTTGGGATCCAGTTCGGCCGCGTCCTCGATGCCGACGCTCGAAACCGATGCGTCGTGTTCGTGGCCGGGTCCGCCAAACTCCTGCGAGGCGGCGGGCTCCAGGATCTCCCCGCCGAAGCCGCCAAGGGTCGCGGCGAACTCCTCGGGCCGGTGTTGGGTGTAGAGCAGGAGGTCCATCGGCTCGGCTACGCGCACTAAGAACCGGGAAGGGCCGGATTCTCTCAACACCAGCCGGTACCGGTGGGGGCCGGGCACGACGCTCTCGCCAGGTTGCAACGTCACGGGCGGCAGGGCGAAGCGCTTGAGGGCCTCAAGCCGGGACCCGTGCAGCGCGTCTGGACCGGCTGTCCCAGGGCCCGCCGCGAGGGCCACCAGATCCATCGTGGCGTCCGGCCCGGGTTGCAGCACGAGCTCTCCGATCCCCGCCGGCAGCCGGTAAATCCCGGCCCACTCAAAGGGCAGCTCTTCGACCAGGAAGTCGGCGTCCTGCGCCAGCTTCGCCGCGAGGTCGAAGGCGTGGATCCGGAGGATGTGCTCCAGCGGCAGCGCCGCGCGCTCCGTGCGGTGGATGCGTGCGGCGGCGTTCATCGCGTGCAGGCGGCGCTCGAGCACCTCGACGCTCCCGCCCGCGCAAAGGTCGGTCTTGTTGAGCAGGATGACATCGGCGAAGGCCACCTGTTTCCGGCACTCCTCCGAGGTGTCCAGATGCTGATCCACGTGGTAGGCGTCAACCAGGGTCACGATGCCGTCGAGGCGGAAGGCTTCCTTCACTTCGTCGTCGACGATGAAGGTCTGGGCCACGGGTCCGGGGTCCGCCAGCCCGGTGGTCTCGACCAGGATATAGTCGAAGCGGTCCCGTCGCTTGAGCAATTGCCCGAGGATGCGAATGAGGTCGCCTCGGACGGTGCAGCAGATGCAGCCGTTGTTCATCTCGAAGACCTCCTCGTCGGCGTTGATGACCAGCTCGTTGTCCACGCCGACTTCGCCAAATTCATTCTCGATGACCGCGATGCGGCAACCGTGGTTCTCGGAGAGGATGCGATTGAGCAAGGTCGTCTTGCCGGATCCGAGGAAGCCGGTGAGTACGGTGACAGGAATGCGGGAGTCCATGGGGGGGATAGGGTTTGAGATGAGGTAGGAAAAGAGTCCGGGTCAGGCCGGTGGTGGGCTCAGGAATTTTAGCGCAGGAGCAACGCGATGTCGGACCGCCGGACCCGGCACAGCTTTTTGGCGATCTTCAGGGTCCGCCAGGAGCCGCCGGGCTTGGGGATTCCGATGACCGTCTCGATATCCGGGCAACCGGGCTCTGAGCAGCGCATTTCGGTCACCGAAACAACTTCTCCTGCGTCGAGGCTGAGGAGGTCCCGGGTCCATCCCTTGATGCGCCGGGCGCACTCGGCACTCGGCCCAGTGCGGGTGCGGATGGACTTGCCAAATGGACCTTGGCCCATCGGGATGAACGGCATCATCCGCACGGAAGGCTTCACGGGATCCGGGTTCGGGGTGGGGTTTTTCAAGATCGGTGATGCCAGTAGGCGAGGGTTCGGTTGAGTTGGTGGGCCACCCAAATCAGAGCGCAGCCACCGGCGGTCAGGAAGGTCTCGAAGATTTCTCCCAGGCCGGGGGCGGTGCCGAATCGGGCAAGGAGCAGGAGCGACCATCCGGGTAAGACCCAGATCCAGATGCGACCCGAGCGGTGACGCCTCCAGCCCAGGACCATGGCAGGCACTCCCGGGACCACAACGCACAGAGCCATGATCCGGTGCGCAGCCTCGCCAGCCAGTGGCGGAGCAACCGAGAGCAACCAGAAGGCCTGGAGGCAATGGAGGCTGCACCCAACGGCCAAGCCAGCGCAGAGCCTGTCGAAGACATTCGTATCGTCGGCGCCGGTGATCATGCGCTTGGGCCTATCGGGGTGGGCCTGCGCTGGAGCTGCGGGCATTGTGCGGGCGCTGGGCGGCGGGGTGTTGCCCAGTGTTCATAACGCTCGACCCATTCCAGCAACTGGCTCAAGGCTCGGAAAAAAGCCCACCGTTCGTCCGGGGTCCGGGGTGTCCGCAGACCCTCCCTGGGGGTGCCCGCCATCGGAGTCCAGGGTTCAGGACCCGGCATTAGGTAGGCGCAGCGGTGGGCTCGGAGGAAGACGATTCCGGGTGACTCATCGCCATAGATTCCGACGCAGGTCGAATGCAGCTCAACTGTGCGCCCGGCCCAGTGGCAACGGTATCGACTGCTACCGAACTGGCCGGGTTGCCGGAAACGTTGAAGTCCGAACCGGATCAGCAGATTCCCCTCCGGATGCAGCACGTCTCGGCCCCAGCGACTCATTTGTATCCCCAGAACTTGGCGGGATTCTCGCCGTAGGTTGTTCAGAGACGGAGCGGTGTTTTCAACACCCACCCTTAACCCGAGTGAATGCAAGTCGTTTGCAATGACTGGATAGGATTTGGACGATCGCATCATGATGGGGCCGTTAGCGGGCGCGGTAAAAACGGTTCGGGGAGCTCGAACCGACCGGCACCGTCACGGTGACGGGGTCAAAACCGGGGGTCACTGTTCCGACGGGATCCCAATGGAGCAAATCTGGGGACGTCTCCAGGTGCGAGGTCTTCCCCGGTGTTCCTGAAAGGGAAAATTCGAGATTTCCTGGGGCTCCCAGTCGCGGGCTTCCAAGAATGGGCAGTGATTCCGGCAGTGGTTCAACGGAGAAGAGGATCGGTGTTTCGGCGCTCCAGGCATTGGTGCCATCGAGCTGGGCGCGTGCTTGCAACCAGACCGTGGTGAGGCCCGGCGTCGAGAAACCCAGATTGTGGTGCTGGTGGGCTCCGACAGGCAGCCCCAGGCGGTCCTTCTCGGTCAGCCCATCCCGGCTCTGCACCGTCACTGCCAAGCCCCCGGTTCCATCGAATTGCCAGACACAAACGTGGGCGGGGCCCTCGATCCGGCGTACGAACAGGTCGAGCACCTGTGGGTTCAAGTCGAGGCCCTCCGTGCTCAGTCCCAAGTACAAAAGCCCTGGATCTTGACTGGCCGGAAGCACCCACAGCGGGGAACCCACCGGTCCCAGGGTTTCAAAACCCAGGGGGATGGTGAGTTGGGCCGCCTCAGGAACCCGGATCACGGTTTGACTCGAAATCCGGTTGGTGAACCTCAGGTGGTCGAGAAGCACCACTTGCAAAAGGTTGGTCCCCTCCGGCGAGATCACCACTTTGAGGTCGACGTGCTCGGTGGTCAGAGGGTGACGACCGCCGCCGCTCTGAGAGAGGGCCGGCGTGCCAGCCCCCAACCCTGCGACCGAGAGGCAAAGTGCGCCGATCCAGCCCAGGCTTTGCCACTCTGAGAGGCAACAGGTTCGTTGAGTCATGTAAGAAAGCGCGGAATCGAGTGTTCAGATCTTGAAGACTGGCCTCCATTCCAAACAGGTCAGTTGGACCGTTTGCGCAGTACCCAAGCCCCGAAACCGACCCCGGTGAGGGCCAAAGCCCAGGTGGAGGGCTCTGGAATCACCTGAAAGCGGTAGGTGGCCGGATCGCTCGTACGGAGGCCGTCGATGAGGTGGGTTCCGGAGGCCTCCAAAGTGACCGAATAGTCGCCGGGTGCCGAGAAGCCGAGGTTGTAGTGGCCGTGGCTGCCGGTGACCAGAAGCAGCCGATCGTCACTGGCAATCCCATTGGCTGTGGTCATTTTCAACTCGGGCGCGCCGAATCCGCTGGTGCCCCAGATCGAGAAAGTGCCCGGACCGCTGACGGCTTTCAGACTGAGAGTGATATTGCCCGACCAGTCGCTGGCGGTGAGTTCTTCGGTGCCGAACCCAAGGAAGGGCAATTGGGAATTCGCCGTCGAGGGAAGCACCCAAACCGGTGTGCCCGTGGCCCCCAGAAAACTGGTGAAAGCGCCGCCGGGAGAAACTCCGGCCGCCGCGGATCCGATTGAGAAAACCGCCTCTCCTGGGGTGAACTCCTGATCGACTGGTTCCTCTTGATGAACATGTAAGTCAAAGGCCTTGTCTGCGTATCCGATACCGATATCGACATGGCCAGATTGGATAAAAGTTTGGGAAAAAGCGGGAATTACCAGGATCAAGGCTGGAACGATAAAGGTCAGTTTCATGGAAAATAAGCGTCGAGTTTTAAACTAATGCAAACAGGTTGCAATAGACAGGCCACCCGTCAATCCCGAATTTAAAACTGCGTTGCCCAGCGGGTCTGGAAGCCCGGGACATAGGGGGGATAGGGACAGGCTCTTGGCGGACTCAACGGAATCGTCCGGACTTAAGCCAGTGGGCCATTCTAAGGAGGACCGAGAGCGGAAAGGGCAAGAAAGAGGGCGAGAAAGGGACAGGCACCCTTTTCCCCGGATGAGGCCTTTGCAATAGATGCCGTCGGCGTAATCGAAAATGAACTGAAATGACTGGGGACAGGCTCTTCAAAGGCCCAATCCAATCGTTCGGGTTCAGGCCAGAGGGCCATTCTTAGGAATTTCGCAGGCGAGCCAACTCGAGGTCAACGACCCGAATCAGGATTTCTGCGGGGCAGCCACCGCGGATGATCTAGGCCGCCGGGTCCGATGCCACTGTGGATCTTCCGCGAATCCCGGCGGTGCCGATCGGTCACCCGAAGGTGGGGCGCTCCGCCCGTTTCGGCCCGGCAGAAGGCGACCGGGCCTCCTCCGGGAAACTCCGTTGCTCTGAAATCCCACACGCCGTCCGTGCATGGAGTCACCCAGCCGACGGAACCCGTTTTCGGATCGATCCGAGCGATGGCGGTGCCGCCGCGGGCTTGGTCGGGTTTGAACTCGCGGTTGAAATGATCGGTGTCAGGCCGCTGCGCTTGATATTCCCACGGCACTCTCGAGCCCGGGATGCGCAAGGGGGCGAGGATGTGGCCATCGTGCGTCCACACGGGCACATTGGAACCGCCGCCGCGATGGCTTGCCGTGCCGTAGGTGGCTGCGAACCACATAGACTGACCCTCGGTGAGCATTCGGAATCCGGTCCCATCCGGGCGACACACGCAGACGTCGGACCAGTCGTGTCCCGGATCGACCGGGGCGTGGCAGTCTTGAAAGGCCAACCATTGCCCGTCGGGAGACCAGCTGGGCCCGAAATACAAATGACCGGGTTGGGCGGCGACCTTCACCCGGTTGCCCCCGTGGGTGTCGCAAGTCCAGATCTGGTAGCCTTCGCGACTGGCCAGATGGAAGGCCACGCGCTGACCGTCCGGACTGAGGCTGTAGCCGTAGGGCAATCCTTCGTCCGGGCCAGTAAACTCGCGGGCATCCGAACCGTCCAAACGCATGTTGAAGGTTTGCCCAGGTCGGGTGCGAATTACTTGCATGAGGATGCGTCCGCCTTGAAGGACCAGTTGCGGCGCATAGAACGGCGCCAGGCGATCCCGCGTGACGAGCTCTTCCAGCGATTTTCGATGCAGATCGTAAGCCCACACGTGGGTGGGTGTCTGGTGGTAGTATTCGTCGAAGGGTCGGCCCGGACCGTCCCGGCGTGCCTCCATGCTGAGCAAGAGCACTCGACCATCTTCTAAGAATCCGGCCGGCTGCCAAGTCACCTGACCGGGGGCCGAGACGTCCAGTTCACCAAAGTTCTGGCCCGTCGAGTCAATGACACAGGTCTTGCCCGACGAGGTAAAAAACAGGCGCTCCGGTCCGCGGCCGCCGGATGGCAGGAGCGAGCATCCGGAAGCCACGGTCAGGCTGCCCAGCCAAGACCGCTCAAGGAACTGTCTGCGATTCATGGGAATAGTCGGCACGCTGGATCCGCACGGTTGGCTTGTCGAGCGTCCCCCACACACTGTTCTTCGCAATTTACCTACTTCGAGGCGGCAACGGTTTCGATTCTGAGGAGCTTCACGCCTGTCTCGTACCGATCCCCGTGCACCTCCGTGCGAGTTCTCCCTCAGTTTTCGAGCTGGATCGCCCGGGGTCCGGGACATAATGGCTAACAAACTCCCCGTCCCGTGAACTGCTTTGAAAATTTGCGTGGTGTGAGCGTGTTGGGGCAAACCGTGATTCTTTTAGCGACCCCGCAGGCTCCGACGGCGGTGGAGGTGCGGTGGCCCGGAGAAAAGGTTCAGCGCTCGGAGTGGCCAGCGGGTGCCCGGGCGGTGGTGATCAGCACTGAGGGATTGAGACGACGCTAGAAATAAACGTGACAGACAGGAGTGAGCGAGCACCGCCTTGGGGATGGATTGTGAATAACATTCTTCACCTGAACGACACGTTTGTACTTGTGAACCCATGAACCTTCGGCGCAAATAAAACCGTTACCCCGTAAAGATTTGGTCCCATCGACTGATGTCAGCTCCACGCGCATGCCTGGGGGTTTTTGGTCAACAGGATCACAATTGAGGGGCTTCAACCTCATCAACTCCCAAGTTATGAATCAAAAACCCAATAACGCCTCGTCCCGGCTCTTCGCCGGTCTGGCAGCCCTCACCCTGGGCACGGTTGCGGCGCAAGCCCAAGCCGTTCCTCCAGTCCTCGCCCACTGGGACTTCGAACGCGTCGAAGCCGACGGCGTGTCCGTTAAATCAGTCAACGGCAAGTACGTTGGCGCCATCAATGATGCCGCCAAGATCACCGAAGCCGGCGGCGGTCGCCCCGGTGGCGGTCGTGGTTTCGACGTGTCTCGTGAAAGCTCCCGCGGATACCTGCTTGTGGAAGCCACGGGTGATGACAATCCGATGAACTTGGCCGCTGCCGATGATGCAGTGACCATCATGCTCTGGCAGAAGAACTTTGCCAATGTAGCCAGCTCCTCGTTCTGGTTCGTCGCTGACAGCCAGGGTCGTGGTATCCAAGCCCACATTCCTTGGGATAACGGACGCATCTACCTCGACAGCAACGGTTGCTGTGCAGCTCCCTCCCAGCGCCTGGATCAGGCCGGCCCCGATGGGTTCGACTGGACCACTTGGCACCACTACGCATTCGTCAAAAACAAAGAGGCCAAGCAGATCTACATCGACGGTGAGTTGCTCGCCGAGCAGACCGAGGGTGTGGGCCCGTTGCCCACCGACTTCAATGCGCTGTACATTGGTTCGGCCAGCGACAAGAACTCCCCAGATGCCGTCATCGACGACTTGGCAATTTTCAAGGGTGCGCTGACCCAGAAGCAAATCCAAGACATCGCCAAAGGCGCGCCCATTGGTGCCCCCCCGGTGGATACCGACAAGGACGGCATGCCGGACACTTGGGAAGTCGATTACGGCTTCAATCCCAATGATGCCTCGGATGGCGCCAAGGACTTCGACAAGGACGGCGCCACCAACGCTCAGGAGTTCGCTGCGGGCACCAACCCGGTTGACGTAACCAAGCCGGTGCTCGTCTCAGCGGCCACCTCGGGCGACTTCAAGACGGTCACCCTGACCTTCTCTGAAGCCGTCGAAGCCGGTTCCGCCACCACCTTGGCCAACTACGCCTTCAGCCCGAACCTCGCGATCACCGCGGCGTCCGCGAAGAAGAACGTGGTGACCTTGACCACCGCTGCCCAGACCCCGGGCGCTGTGGCCTACACCGTCACGGTCAACAACGTGGTCGACACCTCCAAGAATGCGGTCGTGTCCAACAGCAAGGCCTCGTTCTACTCCTTCTTGAACGTCAAGGACGGCGTCCTGAAGTTCTCGTTCTGGGGCGCCATCCCCGGCACCCCGGTGGACAATCTCTACCAGGATCCGCGCTGGCCGGCCTCTCCGGACATGACGGCGGCGGTCTTCGCGTTCAACAGCCGCGATGCACTCCCGAATGACTCGAAGGACAACTACGGTGCGTCCATCGAAGGTTTCTTGACCCCGACCGAGAGCGGCAGCTACCGCTTCTTCATCTACTCGGATGACGCCTCGCAGTTCTTCATCAGCTCCGACGACAAGGAGGCCAACTTGGCCCAGGTCGCTGAGGAGACGGGTTGCTGCAACTTCTTCACCGAGCCCGACAGCGCCCGGACTTCTGAGCCCGTCGCACTGACCGCCGGCAAGAAGTACTTCGTTCGCCAGGTTTACAAAGAGGGCGGCGGCGGCGACTACGGTCAGATCGCTTGGCGTAAAGAAGGTGACACCACTGTTGCTGGTAAACTGACCCCGATCCCGGGCAAGTTCCTGAGCTCGGCTGTGGACCTGCCGGCGGATCCGGCCGGTGCCTACACCCAGGTCAGCCCGGCCGCGAATGCCAAGGGCGTGAGCCCGGCGGCTTCCGTGACCATCGTACACCGCGACGGCAAGACCGCGTGGACGGCCGCCAACGTCAGCCTGAAGTACGACGGCCAGACCGTGATCCCGACCGTCACCAAGGACGGCAATGTCATCACCATCAAGTACACCCCGCCGGCCCTGTCGGCGAGCCTGGCGGTTCACACCGTCTCGCTGGGTTATTTGGATGCCGGTGCCAAGGCCGCGACCCTCGACTACAGCTTCACCTCGGGTGCCTACAGCGGCACGACCGAGGACAAGGTGTCTGGATATCCCGGCCTGCTATTGGGCTCGGCGGTGTTCACGGCCGACGGCGCTGGCGCCACCGGCAAGGCGGGCGACAAGGCCATCAATCTCACGATGAAGGGTGGCCCCGTGGTCAGCTTCAACAGTGCGTTCTTGGCCAAGGTCAACGCAGCCACCGCCAACGACGAGCTCACCGTCGCCTTCTGGCAAAAGAAGCTGGATGTCGCCGACAGCTCAGCGTTCACCATGAACTCCCCGGGTAGCCCGAATAACCGTGGTTTCCATGCGCATGCGCCGTGGAGCAATCAGCACATCTACTTTGACACCGTGGGCTGCTGCGATGGCGCCACCCAGCGTATCGAAGCGGGAATCGACACCTTCTCCGGTTACTCCGGCGAGTCGTCCTGGTGGACCAATGCGTACCACCTG
>CAJAHH010000031.1 GCA_903939515.1 uncultured Verrucomicrobiota bacterium | reverse complement strand
CGGAGCTAGCCTTGGAGGCGAACAACCCAACCCCCTCGCGCACAGCGCGAAAGCTCATCCTCCTCAGAGCCTACTCAGCGAGCGAAGGCCTGACACCGCGGAGCCCACCAAAAACCGTAGCGGAGCGGTGTCAGGCCGGAGCGAGCCTTGGAGGCGAACACCCCAACCCTCTCGCGCACAGCGCGAAAGCTGATCCTCCTCAGAGCCTACTCAGCGAGCGGAGGCCTGACACCGCGGAGCCCCGCCCACTAGATCTCCTCTCCTTATCCCTTTCCGCGCCTTCATATAAAAAGCCAGAACCAACGCGGATCATCGGCCTGCAGGAGAACACTCCGCCTTTTCGGTCACCGGCTTTACAACGCATCAACGGATTTGAGAGTATACTGCCCACATGTCGAAACCGCTGCTCATCGCCGGTCGTTCTTTTGACTCTCGTCTGTTCCTCGGAACCGGAAAGTTCCCGTCCCCAGAGTCCATGCGCAGCGCTTTGGAGGCCAGCGGCACACAAATAGTCACCGTCGCCCTGCGCCGCGTCGACCTCAGCGGCCAGAAAGACCCCTTCGCCAACATCCTCGAATTCATCGATCCCAAGCGCTACCTCATCCTTCCCAACACCAGCGGAGCGATGAACGCAGCGGAAGCAGTTCGACTCGCCCGGTTGGCCGCGGCCGCCGGCTTGCCCAAGTGGATCAAACTCGAAATCCACCCCGACCCCCGCTACCTGCTGCCCGATCCCATAGAGACCTTCGAAGCCGCCAAGCAACTCGTGGCCGAAGGCTTCGTCGTGCTTCCCTACATCAACGCCGACCCGGTCTTGGCCAAACGCCTCCAAGAAATCGGCACAGCCACCGTCATGCCCCTGGGCTCCCCCATCGGTTCCCACCGAGGGCTCCAGACCCGTGACCAAATTCGCATCATCATTGAACAGGCCACCGTGCCCATTATTGTGGACGCAGGCATTGGGGCCCCCAGCCACGCCGCCGAAGCCATGGAACTGGGAGCCGATGCCGTGCTCGTCAACACCGCCATCGCGGTGGCCTCCGATCCGTCCCGCATGGCCATCGCCTTCCGCGACGCCGTCACCGCAGGCCGCACCGCCTATGAACTCGGCCTCGGTGAAACCATCGATCACGCCAGCCCGACCAGCCCGCTGACGGCCTTCCTCAACTGAATCCGGCCATGGCCGCACCGACCGACCCGCTGCCGCCGACCCTTCGCTTGGCGCACTGGTCCGCACGACTCGCGGCCCTGAACGATCCGCAGACGCGCCTGGCTCACCTCGTGGAAGCGGCCCGTCTAAAACCTCCGCTGCCGGCAACCGATCGTCAGGAAGTTCACCGGGTGGCGGGCTGCCTGGTGCGCACCTGGTGGATCGCTCAGTGGCAAGACGGACGATGCTGGTTCCAGACCGATTCGGACGCCATGACCCTCAAGAGCCTCGCCGGAGCCATCGCCGAACTGGCCTCCGGAGGAACTCCCGACGAGATTGCCGCCCTCGATTTTAGCGCCTTCGACTCGTTGGGACTCCTGAAACAGCTCGCGGAGAATCGCCAGAAGACGATCCGCAATTTAATAACCGCCACCAAAACCTTCGCCCGCCAATCGGCCTCGCCCCAACACTGAAGATCACTCCGGTCATGCCCCGACCCAGTCCATCCCTCCAACCACCGCAAATCCGCCCCATGGCGGCGGTGTGGCGCATCGTGGGCTTTTTAGGCAAACGACCGGGTTGGACCGCCCTCTCCATCGGACTCCTGCTCCTCAACATCAGTATCGAGCTGTCGTTGCCGCAGTTCTTAGGATTCACCATCACAGCCCTCGGTGGCACGGCGGCGGACGGGTCTCTCGGCAAAACGATCGGTCTCTTCCTTGGCTTAGTGGTGCTCCGAGCCGGAGTCGGACTCGTGCTGGGACCCATTCGCAACCGGACTGCACAGACAGCCCTGGGAGACGTCCGGGCCGCCGTGTACGACTCGCTCCAACGGCGCTCGTTCGCCTGGCATGACAACGCCCGAACCGGTGAATTAATCTCCCGGGCTGGAACCGATGTCGGCCGCCTGCAGGACCTCCTCTTCGTCTGCCTGCTCTTCGGCGTGGATGTCGCTGCCGGTTTAATCGGAACCTTGTCCCTCATTTTCATCACCAGCCCACGGCTCGGCCTGATGACCTTGCTGGCCCTCGTTCCCACCGTGGCCAGCATGGCCTGGTTTGCCGCCCAACTGCAGCCCCGATGGCGGCGCGTACATGAGCGGCACGGAGCCATGAGCACGGTCATCCAAGAGAACATTGCCGGAGTCCGGGTAGTGAAGGCCTTTGCACGGGAATCAGCCGAAATCACCAAATTCCGATTGCGACGAACTGATTTCCTCAAGGAACTGGCCGAGGCCGTCAACTACTGGGCGGCTCGAGTTCCCTTCGCCCAATTCCTCTTTGGTCTGGCCGTGCCATTGACCCTGTGGATCGGGGGCAGCGAGGTGCTCCACGGCTCGATCTCTCTGGGCGACCTGGCGAAGGTGCTGGTCTATCAAATGGCCCTGGGCGGACGAATCGGCGTCATTGGTCAAATCACCAACATCCTCCAGAACTCCAGTTCCGCCGCCCAGCGGATCAGCGAATTACTCGATCCGCCGTCCGTTCCAGGCCCCCAACGCCCGCCCGGACGAAACAGCCCTATCCAAGGTGCCATTGCTTTCGAAGACATCGCCTTTCAGTACGTCTCCGAGCCCTCCCTCCGAGTGCTCGATGAATCCAAGCCGCAGCCCGCAGAGAATCGCCACGCAGCAACGACACCCTCTCGCACCCAGGCCCTCGAAGGGCTGTCCTTCACGATCCCTGCAGGCAGCAGAGTCGCCATCGTCGGCCCGACCGGCTCCGGCAAATCCACCCTGCTAGCCCTCATCGCCCGATTCTACGAACCGACCCACGGCCGCATCTTGCTCGATAACACCGACCTCCGAGACTGGGATCGCGACACCCTCCGCCAGAGAATTGGCATCGTCTTCCAAGAGACCTTCCTCTTCAGCGCGACCCTCGCAGAGAATATCGCCCTCGGACGCCCCCTGGCTTCACGGGAAGAGATCGAAGCAGCGGCCCGCACCGCCCGAGCCGACGGATTCATCCGCGAACTGCCCCAGGGCTACGACACCGTCATCGGCGAACGCGGCATTTCCCTCAGCGGAGGCCAACGCCAGCGCATCGCTATTGCCCGCGCCCTGCTCATCCAACCCCAGATCGTACTCCTCGATGACGCGACCAGCGCCGTAGATCCCTCCACCGAAGAAGAAATCCGGGAAGCGATGCGGGAACTGTGCCGCGGTCGCACGACATTCTTGGTGGCGCACCGGGCTGCCACCATCCGCAGCGCCGATCAGATTCTTGTCATGCAAGAAGGCAAACTCGTGGCCCAAGGCCAGCACACATCGCTCCTGACCGATTGCTCGCTCTACCGGGAATTGTTCGCTCACCCGGAACCGCAGACCCCAGCGCACTGATGGCCACCCACGACGACATCGCCCTCGACGAGGAGTTCGCCCAGAGCAGCTTGCGCGGTTCACTGCTCAAGAGGCTCTTCGCGTACACCCGGCCCTATCGCCGAGCACTGTACACCAACCTCGCCCTCACTCTCCTGGCCACCGCGTCCGCACTCGTCGGACCACGGCTCATCCAACACAGCATCGACCACGCATTAAGCCCCGTCCTCGCAGCTGGCGGGGCCTCCACGGCGCTCAGCGAATCCGCGGCAGCCCACGAAATCCTCATCTTGAGCGGACTCTACCTGGCCAACCTGCTGCTGGGATGGTGGCTGACCGTCATTCAAGTCCGCACCTCCATCGAGACGGGCCAGGGAGCCATGAACGACTTGCGTCTGGCCGTCTTCGAGCACATCCAACGCCTCTCGCTCAACTATTTTGACCGAACCCACCAAGGCCGGATTATTGCCCGGGCCGACTCCGACGTCGATTCGTTGGACCGGGTCCTCACGTGGGGTGCTGGGCAAGCCCTCTCCAGCCTCGTCACCCTAGTAGGCGTCGTCGTGCTCATGGTGCAATACGACCTGCGCCTGAGCTTGGCCGTGTGCTCGGTCCTCCCCCTTTTGGCCTGGATCACCCACTGGTTTCACCGCCGCGGACGCGAGGCCTACCGCAGTCTCAGAGGCACCCAATCCCGCCTCATCGCCGCCATGGCTGAGAACATCTCTGGCGTCCGCGTGATCCAAGCCTTCGTCCGCGAAGCTGAAAACCTCCGCAGATTCCAAAGCCTACAAACCGATTTCACAGAGCGATGGGTGGCCTCGGCGCGGGTCTTCCACACCTACATGCCGGCTGTTGGACTCTTGTCCGGCCTCGCCACAGCCATCGTCCTCGGCTACGGCGGATGGCGTGTCCAGCAAGGCGGAATGACTGTCGGCGGACTCGCCGCCTTCGTCCTTTATCTGGGCATGTTCTTCGGCCCCATCCAAACGATGGGAGACCTTTACAACGCCGTCCTATCCGCCGCCGCCAGCGCTGAACGCATCTTCGCCCTCTTGGACACCGAGCCCCAAGTGAAAGACTCCGCGGCCGCCACCGACCTACCCTCAGTGCGCGGAGAGGTTTCCTTCGAAGGCGTCTCCTTCCGCTACGACACCACACCCGCCGACCGGTGGATCCTCGAGGACATCCATTTCTCCATTCCCGCCGGCTCGACCATCGCCCTCGTGGGCCACACCGGATCGGGCAAAACCAGCATCATCAGCCTCCTGGCCCGTTTCTACGAACCCCAAGCAGGTCGAATTCGCGTCGATGGACTCCCCATCGCCGACCACACACTCAGCTCATTGCACCGACAACTGGGCATGGTCACCCAGGAGAATTTTCTCTTCACCGGCACGGTCATGGAGAACCTCAAGTTTGGACGCCCCGAATCCACCGACGAAGAAGTCATCGTCGCCGCCAAAGCCCTGGGAACCCATTCCGTCATCGAACGTCTCCCCACCGGCTACGCCACCGAAGTCCGCGAACGCGGAGGCAACTTCAGTGCTGGCGAGCGGCAACTCATCACCATCACCCGGGCCATGGTCGCCGCGCCACGGATTCTCATCTTCGACGAAGCGACCAGCGCCGTAGACCCACAGACCGAGCGACTCATCCAGGAAGCCCTTCGCACCTTATTCCAGCGCCGCACCAGCCTCGTCATCGCCCACCGACTCAGCACCGTCCGCGGTGCCGACCTAATCCTCGTGCTCGACCACGGTCGCATCGTCGAACGCGGCACTCACGAAAGCCTCATCGCCCAAGGAGGCATTTACGCCCGCATGCACGCCCAATTCATTCGCGGCTAATCCACTCTTAGAAACCTGCCCCCAATTCCCACTACCCGGGGTTGCACCCCGGGCTGGTTTGCGGTGCCCCGTTGGGGCACTCCGAACACCCTTCCTCCCCCGAGCCTCCTCTGCGCGCGCAGGCCTGGTCCCGCGCCAGCCCACTCGCCAGCTCACCCAACCTCCTTCCGTTACAAAGTGTCCACACACACCGATCTGGAGCCTGTCCCTAATCACTAAAAAAAACGAGAGTGTCCCCTTTTGTGTAAAAAGGTGGGACCGACCCCGCGACGAGAGAGGCAGCGGGACCGGGCCGGAGCAAGCATTGGAAGCGATCCACCCACCCCTCGCGCAAAGCGCGAAAGCTCTATCCTCCCACGAGCTTCCCTGCGCGCTCAGGCCTGGTCCCGCGGGAGCCCACCGCCCGCCAACACACCCAACCTCCTCTCTTTGGAGCCTGTCCCCTTCTCCCCTGGAGCCTGTCCCCCAACCTCCCCTTCTCCCCCCAACCTCCTCCTTTTGGAGAGCGTCCCCTCCTCCCATTGCAGCCTGTCCCTAATCCCTTGTCCCCCCGATTTGGAGCCTGTCCCCAAAGCCTTGTCCCCAAGCCTGACAATTGTGCCCTTGAATCCTCGGGTTTTGAGCGGAATCTCTCACACTCTTATTTATGGCACACGTGAAGTTGCACATCCCCGGACCCGTTGAGGTGAGCGCCAAGACCTTTCAAGCCATGACCCAGCCCATGATCGGGCACCGCGGTCAGGGCTTCAAAGACCTCTACGGCCGCATCCAACCGCAGCTTCAGTCCATGCTGTCCACCCAACAGCGGATTTATCTCTCCACCTCCAGCGCCTGGGGCGTCATGGAAGGAGCACTGACCAACCTCTGCACCAAAAAGGTCCTCAACTGCATGTGCGGAGCCTTCTCCGACAAGTGGTTCGACGTATCCAAGAAACTCGGCAAAGACGCCGAAGCCCTCCAAGTCCCCTGGGGCTCCCCCATCCGCGCCGAACAAATCGACGCCCGCCTCGCCACCGGCCACTTCGACGCCCTCACCCTCATTCATAACGAAACCAGCACCGGCACCATGAGCCCGCTGGACGAGATCGCCGCCCTCAAGCGGAAGTATCCCGATGTGATGTTCATCATCGACGCCGTCAGCTCCCTAACCGCCTTGCCCCACCGCTTCGACGACCTCGGCATCGACCTCCTCCTGGCCGGCACCCAGAAAGCCTTCGCCCTGCCCCCCGGACTCGCCGTCTTCGTCGCCTCCCCCGCCGCGCTGGCCAAGGCTGCCACCATCAAGACCCGCGGCTACTACTTCGACCTCCTCGAGTTCGAGAAGAACGCGCTCGAGAACATGACCCCCAGCACCCCAGCCATTTCGCTCATCTACGCGCTGGAGTCCAAACTGGGAGAATTCTTCGCCGAAGGGCTCGAAGCACGCTACGCCCGACACACCCAGACTAACCAAATGCTCAAAGACTGGGCCTCCCGCCAAGGATTCACCCTGTTCCCGGAAACCGGGTTCGAATCCAAGACCCTGGTTTGCGTCAACAACGGCGCCAAACCCGGCGGTCGCGTCATCGACGTAGCCACCTTCCAAAAGCGCATCAAAGACCACGGCATCCTCATCGACGGCGGCTACGGGAAAATCAAGGGCACCACCTTCCGCATCTCCAACATGGGCGACGAAACTCCGGAGACCATCGGCGCCTTGATCGAAATCCTCGACACCTCCATCGCCGGACTCTGACCCACCCCGACCCCACCGACCCCACGTCCTGCCCCGCCGGCATGTCAGCGCAACCGCACGACAATCCAGGGCAAGCCTCCGACAATCGACCTCCTTGCCGCTCCCCGGAGGGCACGGTAATTTTGGACCGATGACCGAGGCTTGCCCCGTCCCCTATTGCGCTCCCGATCGGTGCGCAGCCCCGGCGGTGTGCCCACTGAATCGAGTGCTGGCCGGCACCACGGTGGTGGTCAAGCAACTGACGGCCTCCCCAGACATGAATCGGCGGCTGCGGGAAATGGGATTTGGCGAAGAGCAACGCGTCAAAGTACTCAGCCTCGCCAACAACCTACTGTGTCAGGTTTGCAATTCCCGACTCGGACTCAGTGATCGTCTGGCAGAAACCATTCTCGTTCAGCCCCTCAGCCCCTCGGGTCCGGTCCGTTTGGCAGCCTGAATCCCGAGACTCGATCGGTGGGTTCTCACGGTATCGGTCTCAAACAGAAGTCCCCATCCAAAGCCCCATCCGGTTCAAAACCAGTCCGGCATCGCAATCCACCGACAATCGGCGACAAGTTCCCGACAACCACCCTCCTTGCCCTTAACAAGGTTCCATCCATAGCCTCCCACTCACGATGCGCCCCCTGTCCTCATTGACTCCCGGCGAACGGGCGGTGGTCGCCCGGATCGACATTCCGCCAGAACAGCGCGGGCGCCTGCTAGAAATGGGACTGCTTCCCGGCACCCCCGTAGAATTGGTGCGCTTTGCTCCACTCGGGGACCCTGTGGAAATCAAGCTGCGCAACTACCACCTCTCCTTGCGCAAGCTCGAGGCCGACAAAATCCAGGTCCACTGACACGATGAAACCCTTCACCGTCGTCCTCACCGGCAACCCGAACTGCGGCAAGACCACACTGTTCAATGCCCTGACCGGCCTCCGCGGCCGCGTCGGCAATTATGCCGGGGTCACGGTGGAGCGAAAAGAAGGCTCCCTCACCGGGGCTGACGCCCGCTTTCCGGTCACCCTCCTCGACCTTCCGGGCACCTATTCACTGAGCCCGCAGTCGCCCGACGAACAAATCGCGCGAGACATCCTCTTCCAGCGCGTCGCCGACGTGCCGGCCCCGGATCTAGTGGTGGTGGTGGTCGACGCGTCCAACCTCCAGCGCAACCTCTACTTCGCGACCCAAGTCATCGAATTAGGTCACCCCACCCTGTTGACGCTCAACATGGTGGACGTCGCCCGAGATCGAGGTCACGACATCGATACCGATGCTCTGTCTAAGGCGTTGGGCGTGCCGGTCATCCCCATGGTGGCCAGTCAGGGCGAAGGCTTGGAACCCCTTCGCCACTTCATTCGATCCCAAGCCAGCAGCCCGGGCACTCGCCATGTTATTCCCCGCGAGTTCAACGAACTACCCGAAGCCTTCGGCCGCGAGGCCCAAGCCATCGAAACCGCCCTCGAACGCCATTTCCCCCATCGCTCCCGTCTGGCTGCCGCCGAAGCCTTGCTGCTCCTGAGCGACGAGCGGGCCTTGCCCACTGACAAAACCAACACCGACGGAAATACCAACGGAAACACAGCCAACACCCGCTATCCCTCGGCGCTCATCGAGCAGGTTTTATCTGCTCGCCGACGTCTCGAAGCAGCCGGCGTGGACTGGCGCAGCACCGCCATCGAAGCCCGCTACGCCCGGCTCTTCGCTATCGAGCAGCACGTCACCCGCGAGACCCCGCCCCCGGACGAACTGCTCTCCGACCGGATCGACCGCGTGGTGACCCACCGCGTCTGGGGCCCCCTCATTTTTGTCACGGTGATGGCGTTGATGTTTCAGTCCATCTTCTGGCTGGCGAAGTACCCTATGGACGGCATCGAGGCGGCTGTCGATGCCCTGGCCCAATGGGTCGGCTCGAGCATGCCCCCGGGCGATCTCAACGACCTGATCACCCGAGGCGCTATCGCCGGTGTCGGGTCGGTGGTGATTTTCCTCCCTCAAATCTGCCTGCTCTTCCTCTTCATCGGCCTATTAGAAGACACCGGCTACATGTCTAGGGCCGCCTTCTTGATGGACCGCCTGATGAGCCGGGTTGGCCTGCACGGCAAGAGCTTCATCCCGATGCTGTCGTCCTTTGCGTGCGCCATCCCAGGCATCATGGCCACCCGGACCATTGAGACCCGACAGGATCGCTTGGCCACGATCTTAGTGGCGCCGCTCATGAGCTGCTCGGCCCGTCTGCCGGTGTACACGGTGCTCATCGCCGCCTGCATCCCGCAGCGCAATGGTTGGCCCGGACTGACCTTGCTGATGATGTACCTCCTCGGTATCGCCGGAGCACTGGGCATGGCCTGGATCTTCAAGAAGACCCTCCTCCGCGGCGAACCGCCCATGCTCATCCTCGAATTACCGCCCTACAAACGGCCCATGCTGGGCGCGGTGCTTCGGCAAATGTGGGATCGTTCCAAGCTCTTCCTGAAACGGGCGGGCACGGTGATCTTGGGAATCAACATCCTGCTCTGGTTCCTCGCCACCTACCCCCGCTCGAGCGAGCTCCAACAAGAGTTCGACCAGCGACACGCCCAGTGGAAACAAGCGGCCTCGAACCCGCCCACATCCGCAGAGAGCGAAACCCTGAAGCGGCTGGACCAAGAAGAAGCCGGCGAGAAACTGCGGCAATCCTTTGCCGGGCGACTGGGTCGGGCCATCGAGCCTGCGCTGAAACCGCTGGGCTTCGATTGGAAGATCGGCATCGGTATCGTCACCTCTTTCGCCGCCCGGGAGGTCTTCGTGAGCACCTTGTCTGTGGTCTACAATGTGGGGGGTGACAGCGAAAACACGGCCAGCCTCGCCGAGGTAATGAAGTCCGAACGCCGCGATGACGGCCGCAAGACCTACACACCCCTGACGGGCCTCACCCTCATGGTGTTCTACGTCTTCGCCATGCAATGCGTGAGCACCGTGGCCGTGGTGCGCCGCGAGACCAACTCCTGGAAGTGGCCGCTCTTCCAAACCGTGTACATGACCTCGCTGGCCTGGATCTTGGCCTTCTTGACTTACCAAGTCGGAACACGACTGGGATTCTGATCCCACCAAACACTCAGGGCCGCCAACGCCCGGGCCCGGTGACTCAGCTGGTTCTTCACTTCGGCCCCCAGCTCGGCGAACGGGCGATCCCATCCCAGAGGCACGAAGAGCGGATCGTACCCAAAGCCACCGGCTCCCGAAGCCAGCTCGAGCAATCGACCTTCACACACCCCATCAAAGTCCCGCGTGGCCGCCGCCATGGCCGCCGCATCTGATCCGGCCAAGACCGGAGTCAGGGCCAACGCACACCGGAACCGGGCCGTCCGGTGCTCCGGGGCGACCTTGGCCAGCAGGCGCAAGAGCTTGGCATTGTTTTCGGAGTCGGGTGAGTTGCCCGCTCGACCCGTGTCCACCGCAGCAAAACGGGCCGAGTGAACTCCGGGCGCGCCCTCCAAGGCATCGACTTCGAGGCCCGAATCATCTGCCAACACCCACTGCGCGCCGAGATGGCAGACCTCCATCGCCAAGAAGGTCGCCCACGTCAGAGACTTGATGCGCGCGTTTTCCCGGAAGGTGCTCCCGGTCTCCTCTGGCTCGAGCCGAACCGAAGCGTCTTGCTGAGACAAGAACACCCGCCCGGATCCACCCAACACGGAGCGAATTTCTTCCACCTTATGGGCGTTGCCCGTAGCGATGAACACCGTCGTCATGCCGGTTATTGAAGCCAGACACCCCTCGCAGGTCTCGCCCGAATTGCGCAATTCACCAAAAACGACTCACCGCCCGATGGATGGCGGCCGCTTTTTAACCAACCCCGGACCACCGCCCGGTTCTCCATCCGTACCAGACTTCTGAACCAACAAGCCGTGGGCTTCGGCGACCGTCATCAATTCTTGCAGCGAGTGAGTCTGAACCAGTCCCAACAGCGTGGAGAGCTGCTGGTGATCGGCCAAAGTGTCCAAGCAAAACCGCCACTGGGAGTGATCCACCGCCTGCACCACATCGACCCTGCGGCAATGACTCAAATCGCCCCGACGCAGCAGGCGCGTGGGATCCCTGAAATCAGACCACTGGTTGGCCGCCAGGTAGGCTTCGCTCAGTAACTCCACTCGGGTGATCTCGACCTCCATGCCCTCGGGGTAAGTCCGCTTCAGTCGATTACTAACATACTGGTTTACCTCACCGCCTCTGAGATATTTAGTAATAACTTCTACCATCAGCGCGGGATCGATGAGGGGACTGTCTGAACGGAGGATCATCACACTACGAAAGCCCTGCCGCTGGGCAGCCCGAATGCAATTGTGCAAGGCGTCGTCCCGATCGCCCACGTAAAAGGGCACTCCCAGATCCTGACAGAGAGCGACGATCGAACGGTCTTCGGCCAACTCAGTGGTCACCACCACACAATTGGCACGATGAACGGCGACCAACACCCGATCGAGCTGGTGTTGGAGGTAGGATTTCCCGCCGACCGGCTGCGCCACAAGGCCAGGCACCGTGCCCGAGACCATGCTGGCCTGGATTAAAACTCCGACCGGTTCCAATTGGAACTGGCTCAGAACTTTTCCCCAAACCCTTCGCAGGATATGTTTCCAGCTTCCAATCACAGCAAACTATTCCGATCCCCCGGGGCGTACTCGACCCAATGGGTGAAACTGAGTTTTTTAGCCAACTCTCTTAAAAACATGCGTCCACCCAGCTCGTTACACGCCTGATCCGCTTCTTTCAATTACTGCGCCCCTCCGGTTCACACAATTATAAATACGCCCTGTTGGGGCGTGTTGTTTTAAACCTTTCAGTGCTCATATATCTCCAATTCAATTTAATGCTAAACAAGCATAAATAATTCGATCAATTTAATGCTCGTATCACATACATGGGAATTTCCACTGTTGAATTTGGAAAGCGCGTTCGCTCTCTGCGTCGTGCCCAAGGTCTGACTCAGGAACAGTTGGCGGAGGCGGCGGACCTCAACCCAAGGACCGTGCAAAAGATCGAGGCGGGCCAAATCAACATCCTGCTGACCACCTTGGCTCGAATTCAATCGGCCCTGAACTGCACGGCCGGGGAGCTCTTCGATGCGGAACGGTGACCTCTCCGACAGAATTTACCTCCAACTCCCAGGGCTCAACCCGAACCTGTGTTGCAGACTAAAAAACGGGTTTTCGCAGAAATCCTCGGAAGTAAGTCCTCCGGTGGCGGCCTCCGAAGCGCATTCGTCGTGCAGTGCGGCTTGCCCCTGGACCGAGAATTGTGCCATCCATCCCTGCAATGAATTCTGGAGTGCCCGCCTTGAATGCTGCTGTGCAGGAGGCCAGTGCCTTCCTGCCGACCTTGATGACGGAGATCAACCGCTGTGTCGTCGGCCAGAAGTACCTCGTTGAGCGCCTGGTCATCGGACTCTTGGCCAACGGCCATGTCCTCCTCGAAGGCGTGCCGGGTCTGGCCAAGACCCTCTCGGTCAAGACGCTGGCCACGGCCATGCACGTGAAGTTTTCACGGCTTCAGTTCACGCCGGACATGCTGCCAGCAGACGTGGTCGGCACCCAAATTTACAACCCGGCTGGAGGCTTCACCACGCGCAAAGGTCCGGTCTTCGCCAACCTGGTCCTCGCCGACGAAATTAATCGCGCACCGGCCAAGGTGCAGTCAGCCCTGCTGGAGGCCATGCAAGAACGCCAGGTCACCATCGGTGACCAAACATACAAACTGCCCGACCCGTTCTTGGTGCTAGCCACTCAGAATCCCATCGAACAAGAAGGCACTTACGCGCTGCCCGAAGCGCAAGTCGACCGCTTCATGCTCAAGCTGAAGGTCGGCTATCCCTCCCGTGAGGAGGAGCGCATGATCCTTGATCTCATGGCGCGCACCTCGGGGCATCCCACCGTAGAACCCGTGGTCCAGCCCGAGACCCTTCTCAAAGCCCGGCAGGTCATCAACGAGCTCTACATCGACGATAAAGTGAAGGACTACATCGTGGATGTGGTTTGCGCGACCCGCGATCCCGAGGCCTACAAACTCAAGTTCAAAGACCTCATCCAAATGGGCGCCAGCCCCCGGGCCACCATTGCGCTGACATTGGCCGCCAAGGCTCACGCCTTCCTCCGTGGCCGCGGCTATGTGACGCCGCAAGACGTGAAGAGCATCGGCATGGATGTGCTGCGTCACCGGATCACGCTGACCTACGAAGCCGAAGCCGAAGAAAAGACCCCGGAAGACATCGTCCAGCGCCTCTTCGACGAACTGCCCGTTCCCTGAAGTCCGGAGTGCCCGTCACACCAGTTCGGCCCATGCCCCTGCCCCTGTGCGTCGTGGACGCATTCACTCAGGAAGCCTTTCGAGGCAATCCGGCGGCCGTGTGCCTGCCCGGCCTTGAGGCCACCTCGTCCTGGATGCAATCAGTGGCCACCGAACTGAACCTGTCCGAGACAGCCTTTGCGATACCCTTAGGGCCCGGCCGTTGGCGGCTCCGCTGGTTCACGCCCAAGGCCGAAGTGGACTTGTGCGGCCACGCCACCCTCGCCACGGCGCACGCCTTGTGGGAAGCGGGAGATGCGCCCGCCTCACAGGCCCTCTGTTTTGAAACCCGAAGCGGCCCACTCCAGTGCTGCCGGGAAGACGGTCTATCCGGCAACGCCCGCATCGCCATGGATTTCCCAGCCCAACCCGCTCGGGCAATACCCGTTCCTTCCGGGCTGGAGGAGGCTCTGGGAGTTCCCGCTGTCTGGACGGGCCGCAGTCGGGAAGATCTCTTAGTCGAAGTGGCCTCGGCCGAAGTGGTTCGCTGCCTGAAACCCGACTTCAGCGCACTGGCCGCATTCCCCGTGCGTGGGATCATTGTCACGGCCCGCTCCGACCGTGATGACGCCGATTTTGTCAGCCGCTTCTTCGCGCCGGCCTTGGGGATCGACGAAGACCCTGTCACTGGCTCCGCCCATTGCACCCTGGCCTGCCATTGGGCGGATCGGCTGGGATTCACCACCCTGAGCGGTTTTCAGGCCAGCGCCCGAGGCGGCACCGTGGGGGTTGAGCTCCGGGGCGATCGAGTTCGCCTGCTAGGGCACGCGATCACGGCTTGGCGCGGCCAATGGCTCGGCCCGGTCGGTTGAGCCAGAGGGAGTTCAAAATTCAACTCAGCGCGGTCGAAATGGGCTCTCGCTCTCTCCGTCTTCGATGCGCCTTCACGGCCCCTTGCGACTCTGAATCCAGTGGAGACTGCCGTCGGCCTCGCTGACCACCAAATCACTGACGCCATCGCCGTTCCAATCTTCGGCCACCACATCGCGCGGTTCTCCCAACAGGCGGAATCCCAGCGATCCGGAAGGCACCGAGTCCCACGTCCCATCGCCTCGCCCCATTAAGAACACGGCCTCACCAGCATCGTCCCTCGGCCCACGAAAGCCGTGACCTGCAAAACCCATGGCCACGAAGAGGTCGCGCCGGCCGTCGCCATTGAAATCACCCGCGGCCACGGCCCGGATGGGGCCCAATTGAGCGGCATCGGGCAACGGACGCGCCTCGAACCCCTCACCGCGACGCAGCAGCACGAGCGAGGTCAACCAGCGCGCTGAAACCTTGGCCGAGGGCAGACCCTCAAGAAGGGCATCCACGGTGGCCAGTGCGTAGGCCCGATGGGTGGTGAAGCGGGCGGCGATGGCGGGAAACAATGGCCCGATTTCCTGCAACCCTCGCATGGGGAGGATGCGTCCGTCCGGAGCCGTGTAGGCCTCCAGGCATCCGGTGGTCCCATCCTGGTTCCAGTCACCATGGAAGAGATGCACCTCTCGGACCGGACCGGCCGGCGAACGCGGAGGCCCCGTCATCAAAGACTGCCACCCATTGAGCCCCCAATTCCCGAGGATCAAATCCTCCCGTCCATCGCCGTCCACGTCACAAAGCTCCAGACACTGCCATTGGCCTGTCCATTGGCTCAGCGGCACGGCGGCTTCGCCCGGCGCAGACACAATCGGATCCATCGCCTCCCAGGTGTCTCCGCGACGACGGAACATCCGTGGAGACCCCCAGTCGGACACGCACACCAACTCGATCGCAAGACCCGACGGCCCGTTGATAAACCGCGCGCCCGACACCAAGCCCAACGGGGCCGCCAAGACCGAACGGTATCCGTCGCCCACGCGGCGATACCATTGACTGGGGGCCGCGCTAGGAAATTGCCCCGGCAACGCAGCACCACCGAGAAAGATCTCGGAGGGCATTCCGTGTGATTGGCCAGAAACCGCAGCCACCGAAACGTTTCCCGTGGCCACGATTTGACGCTGACCGTCGGCTTTAGAGACCCAATCCACGCGGCTCGTTGAGCCGGTCGCAGAGCCGCTCACAGAACTGCCTGAAATCTTACCCGAGAAAGTGACCACCAGAACGCCATCCACTCCCGACGCCAGCGACACCTCCGCAGAGGCAGGTCCCACCTCGCGAACGGGGGCCTCGGTCGACGGCACCCGGTATTGCAGTCCGTGAGCACCGGATCCCCCGACCCAAAGCCCCCGTTGAGAAGCCTCACCGCGATCCACCGCCAAGGCCGGACCCAATCGCCGCCAACGCCGCGGGAGCGAGGGCTGTTGGGCAAACGTCTCCGCGCTCGCACTGCCAACAGACGCCGGAGAACGCTCCGCCAAGGGCCGGGCCTCGAAGCGCCACCGAGTGGCAGACTTCGGGATCTCCGACTTCCCCAGCCGCGTTGGCTCTGGAACGGGCGAGGGTGTGGACGGGGTTGGTGCAGTTGAAGGCGAGGCTGGCTCTTGAATCCGAAGAGTCGGACCGCCGGAAGAAACCCCCTCCTGCACCGTGACCCGACCGGAAGGCCAGCGCACCTCTAGGCGACCCGTGCCCGTGCCCGGCGCTGCGAACGTCTTGCCCGGGGCGTCCCCCGAGAGATACCGCCCCCCAGCCGTGACTTGCGCCATTTGCACGGGCACCGCGTTGGATCCACCGCTCCAAGCGAAGCGGAGCACCGCCCCGAGGGCCTGAGTGTTGGGAGCCTGTCCCTGCAAGAGCACCGACACCCTCCCGCCCTGGGCCTCGTTGCGATACATCCCGGCCGGCGCATTGAAGTGATTCACTACCACGTCCAAATCGCCGTCGTTGTCGAGGTCGCCCAAGGCCATGCCGTGGCTCACCCCATTGAAATCAAACCCCCAGGCAGCACTCAAATCCTCCATCACCGGCAGGCGATCCATGCCGAAAGCGCCGCGATTGCGAAAAGCCCGCAAGGGCACCGGCAACCTCGGGAACCGCTGACGCTCCCGGAACAATTGGGCATCGGTCCGTAGCCCGGTCCGCCGGTAGGCCTTCAGTTGCTCCGCAATATCGAGGTCTCGCGAACCGCGTTCTTGACCGGTGGTCACCAGCAAGTCGGGGAAACCATCCAAGTCCACATCGAGGAACGCGGGGGTCCACGACCAGTCCGTCGCGGAGATGCCCGCAAAGGCAGCCATCTCTGCAAAGGAACCGTCCGGTCGCTGCAAAAATAGGGTGTTGGCGTCGTGCTGGGTTTGCGCCAGCGGATCGGCCGGGTCGATGGCCACCGTGGGAGACCCGTCGAGCAAGGTCAACCGCCGCACCGGGTCGGGGCTGAGCATGTCGAGCACAGTGAAGTCCCAGCGCCCATCTTGGTTGAGGTCGGCGAAATCGACCCCCATGGAAAACAGACTCGTATGCCGCACCATCGCCGGCGGCGCGGCCCGAAAACGCACGTGGCCGCCACCGCCCTCGTTGAGCCAAATCCGATCGGGCGACTGGAAATCATTGCAGACATACAAGTCGGGTTTCCCATCGCCATTGAGATCACAAAATTGCGCCGCCAACCCCCATTCAAACGGCGGATGCGGGAGGGGTTTGCCCGCCGCGTCCAAAAAGGCCCCCTCGGTCCAAGGCACCGCCACCCATCCGTTGCCCCGGTCATTCCGGTAAAGGACATCGGGTTCACCGAGTTCTTCGATGCCACCCGAGGCGTTGACCTCGAAGCGGTTGGCCAGGTCGGGGTTTGAGGTGGGGCGGCCATCGATGGTGGCCACCACCGTCCGTTCCCCCTCGCGCCGGAATGTGGCCCGCGCATTGGGCATGTCCATCAGGGCCTTTTGGCGGTAGTTGCAGACATACACGTCAATCCACCCATCGCCATCCACGTCGGCCAACGCCAGCGAATGCCCCCCGCGAGCGGACACCTGCGGGAAGGGGCGCACTCGAAAAGATCCCTGCCCGTCATTAATCAGGATGCGCACCCCGTCGGCATGGGTGTTCACCACCAAATCAGGCCGACCGTCTCCGTTGAGATCGGCGGCCGCCACGCCTGTCACATCGCCGCCCAGAGATTCTATCCGCTGCGGAAACGCCTTCTCGGTGATGTCCTCAAAGTGCCAGTCGCCCCGGTTGCGCCACAGCGAGGAACGGCCACCGGCGGCCCCGAACAACACATCCAACAGTCCGTCCCCATCCACGTCGGCCAACGTGACCCCAGACCCGTCGAGCAGGAGTTGGTTGGTGAGGTGTCGTGCAGCGGGAACGGTGTTAGAGAAAGAAACACCCGTCCGGGTGGCTTCGAGGCGCAAGAAACCCACCCGACGCAATGGTTCCTCCGCAGCGAGCGCTGCAGTCACCCAGCCGAAAATCAGCCAAACGACCCAAACGCCCCACGGATTCAGGACGGAAGCACGGTGGAGCACGGGCCAGGGATTCATGCCTTCTAGGAACGGGACTGTGCGAAGAACATAGTCGCCGCACCTACACCGAGCCAAGCCCGCGGTTCAACGCACCGGTCGGTCTCTCATAAATCTCAGGGTTGGGTTCCGGAGAATCCCTGGGTAACGTGGGCCACCACGTACATGAGCACCCTTGGAATCGGAATCATCGGCTGCGGCGGGATCACGCTGCAGAACCACCTGCCCGGCCTGGCCCTCTGCCCCGACGTCCGCGTCGCTGCCCTGTGCGACAGTGACCCAGGCACCCTGCAACGGGCCAGCGCGGCCACCGGTTGCACCGTCACCACCACCGACTACAACCAGTTACTGGCCCGGGAGGACGTGCACGCGATCATCATCGCCACCCCCAATCTTCTGCACTTCCCCATCGCCATGGCGGCCATCGCGGCCGGCAAGCACATCCTTTGCGAGAAGCCCATTGCCATGGCGGCCGAAGAAGCCCGCACCATGGCCCGGGCTGCCGATGCGGCGGGCTTGCGCCACATGACGGCCTTCACCTACCGCTTCGTGCCGGCCATGCGCTACTTGCGCCACCTCATCGACCAAGGGGATCTGGGCGAGCCTCGCCATTATCGCTCCTGCCGACTGCAAGACTGGGGCACCCGCAACCTGGGTTGGCGCATGGTCAAGAAACTCGCCGGCACCGGAGAGTTGGGCGACATGCTCAGCCACCGCATCAATTTCGCCCATCACCTGATCGGCCCCATGAAGCGCATGGTGGCCCACGTCAAGAACCTGACCCCGATTCGCGACGGCAAGCCCAACGACACCGATGACTGGGTGGGCATCTTGGCCGACTTCCACAATGGCGCCACCGGTGTGCTGGAAAGCTCGAAGCTGGCCAGCGGCCGCAATGAGAGCTGGCGCAGCCTCGACTACGTAGAGATCAACGGCAGCGAGGCCAGTTTTGAGTTCACCACCGGCAAGTGGAATGAGCTGCAATTCGGCAAGCTCGGCGGACCTGGAATGGCTCCCCTATTCGTGCCCCGCGAATTCTGGGTCTGGCCCGGTTCCCCACGTGATCCTCAAGTGGGCGATCCGCTGGTGTCCTTCCGCTACGACCAGGCCGTGGAATTCATTCACGCCATTCGAGAACAGCGCCCCTGCACGGTGACCTTCCATGATGGCGCCCAAACCCAGGCGGTCATGGACGCGGCACTGCATTCAGCCGCCACCGGATCCTGGGTCGACTTGTAACCGCTACTTCCAGTGACCCCGGTCGAGGCCCTCGCATACCTGCACCAGTTGAGCCAGTTCGGGTTCCAACCCGGATTGGATTCGACCCGGCGACTGGCCGCGGCGGTGGGCAATCCGCAAGACCGTCTCCGCTTCATCCACGTCGCCGGAACCAACGGGAAGGGCTCGACCTGTGCCTTCCTCGAAAGCATGTATCGGGCGGCCGGGTTCCGCACGGGCCTCTACACCTCGCCTCACCTCGTGCGCTTCGGTGAACGCATCCAGGTGGGCCGATGCCCGTTGCCTGACGAAACACTCGCCCGTCTGGTCTCCGAACTGCGGCAGCGGATGCCGGCCGACCTGACTCCCACCTTCTTCGAATTCACCACGGTCGTGGCCCTCATGGCCTTCGCCGAGGCAGCCGTCGACCTAGTCCTCTGGGAAACCGGACTAGGCGGGCGGCTCGATGCGACCAATATTGTCACCCCGCTCGCCTCGGTCATCACAGCTATCGGATTAGACCACATGCAGGTGCTGGGCGGCACGGTGGGTGAGATCGCCGCCGAGAAAGCCGGCATTATCAAACCGGGCATCCCCATCGTCACCTCGGTGGATCGAGCCGACGCCCTGGCTGTCATCCAATACCGGGCCCGAGAACTCGACGCCCATTGCGTGGTGGTAGACGCGGCGGCCGTCGGTCGGATGACCTGGCCGGTGTCCCTGCTCGGCCCCCATCAGCGCGTGAATGCCACCCTCGCTGTGGTCACCGTCCGCCTGCTCAGGGCCTTCCTCCCGGTTTCCGACGAGCACCTGGCTCACGGCCTAGCCAACACTCACTGGGCGGGTCGCATGCAAGTCTTCCAACGCGGCGAACAAACCTGGCTGCTCGATGGGGCGCACAATGCGGACGGCGTGGCCGCTTTTCGTCGGGCTCTGAGCGAACACTTCCCCCAGCGGCACCCCGTGATGGTGGTGGGCATGCTGCGCGACAAGGCGTGGCAAGAAATGGCCACCCATTTGGCTCCGGCCGCCTCCCGATTGGTCGTCGCCCCGGTCTCGAGCCCCCGCACAGTCCAGCCCGAAGAACTCCGCCAGGCGCTTCAGGAGGCCCATTGCGGAAGAGCCGTCCGGACTTGCGCCAGCGTCGAGGAAGCACTTCGGGCGGTCGCTCGCGAACCCTTCGTCGCCGTGACCGGCTCGCTCTATTTTATCGGGGAGGTGCTAGAACGGCTCGAGGCGATCCATTCCCACTCATCCAAGGAATCCGACGACCCGACGACCACGGAGGGCGCCGGTACCCACCAACGCCAACTTAATGAGTGGGCGCCGCCACCGCCCCGCTGAGGGGCCCCGACAGAGCAAGACTGAAACCAATATTGCTGCTGCGGAAATCCGGGACACTGCGACCCCGATAGGCCGATCGGCAGCAACGAGCGCCATCGCTCCAACCGCCGCCCCGATAGACCCGAAACGTGCCGAAGGCGGGGCCCATCGGATGAGTCACCGCTTCGAAGGGATACTGGCGGTACCAGTCGAGGCACCACTTACTCACATTGCCGTGCATGTCCAGAAGCCCCCAGGCGTTGGGCTGTCGAGTGCCCACGGGATGGGTCCGCTTCTGGGAATTGAGTTGATACCAGGCCACCGAATCGATCGGTCCGTAGAACTCTCCGGATTTGCGCACGCGACAGGCGTATTCCCATTGAGCCTCCGTGGGCAGGTCCCAGCGCCAACCAGCAGAAATATGCCCCATCTTATGGTGGAACTCCGTCAACTTGCGCGCGAACTCCCGAGCGTCGTCCCAACTGACCTGCTCCACCGGCAGATGAGCCCCCCGAAACTTGCTCGGGTTATGAGGCATGAGCAAAGACCACTGACCTTGGGTGCACGGAGTTTCTGAAAAGAAAAACCCGTCAGGCAAGGTGACACTATGAAGCACCTCATCCAGCTCGCGGCCCGGCTCGTGGATCGGGCTGCCCATGGAGAATCGCCCCGGCGGGATCCAGCGAGCGGCCCAGGTCGTGGCATCCGTCCCGGGTGGTAGCTGGAATTGTTTTCGCGAACCTGGGGTTCCCCGATAGGTGGTGATCACCTCGCCCAGACCGTTCAAGAACTGGTATTCAGTCTCCTGGTCGGCGGGGTGCCCCCTGGAATGACGACCCCGGATCTGGCTGCTCGGCTGCAGCGACTCCGCCAACACTCCTGACTCGCCAGAATGCGTCGCCAGACCACCGGCTTCATCGACCGAATCTCCCGGCTGAATCCCCTCCAAGATCACCGTCCGCCGCGCCTCGAAAAAAGATTTTTGTAGCTCCGAATAGTCTTCCTGGTAACCAAATCCAAAGTACCCATGCACGTCCAGCAACCCACGGTCTGGCGCACCTTCCGCCATATTCACGAGGCGTTGAGCGGCCGGAGTCTCAGCCAATTTAGGACAGTGGCCCATCCACTGCCGAATACGGGAAGCGACCGGGACGACCTCCGATTGGATCTTAGTCAATTGCTCTTCACGCAAGGCACTGAGAAAGGCCTCCAGTTTTTCGGCGTGTCGTTTAAAATCCTCATCCGCCGCCGCCTTGAGCAACACCACCCGTTCCGTGACGGGCAACCACCGGAGACTGTGTAAGGCCGGATTGGTCTCACCCCGGGCCATGCGGAATTTGGCCGATTGAAATTGGGCCTCGACGAGTTCGTCATCCAGATCTTGGGCCTCGTCGGTGTAGGTCATCGCTTCCCGCATCCGGTAATTGGGTTGGCCGTTGTCCTGAACATACGCCGCCCACCCGGCTCCCAAGAGCGCGCGGGCCGCATCCAAACGGTATTCGCTGCGAGCATAGCGCGCCGCCATGAGGAACGACTGCTCGGCCTGGGCCGGATTGATGAGACGGGGATTCGTATTGTCAACGGACCCCAGCAGCACCAGTGCGCGGAGCAAGTGGATCCGCCAAACGAGTTTTCCGGACACGTTCAGGCTGGGTCCGGTGTCCAAGGCACAATTCAAAGCCTCGAGGCTTTCTGTAAAACACAACTCCAAGAAGGACTCTCGGGCGACCTGAAACAACTGAACCACCACGGACTCGACCGGTGAACGCGCTTGCGCCATCAATTCGTCCACTGGCACTAGCATGCCCCCCATGGAAGCCAGCACTTCCCCACGGCTCCAGGTAAAGGCCGCTGACAGGCGCATTCCGCTGGGATCCAACAAACTGTTGGTTGGGTGCACCAGGCATCCGAAGAGTGCCGTCAACGATTCCGGGGATCCGATCAGCCGCAGGGTGGATGGCGGTAATCGATCGAGCAGTGCCTGAGCGACAGCAGCCGGCTCATCGATTGCGACCCGAGACCGAACAGGATCCTGCAAATACTCTAACCAAGAAAGCCCTCCAGAGGGAGATCGACTAAAATTCCAAGAGAGATTCGGCATGACAGCGCGGCGCTGACCTCTCCAGTAAATTTCAAATTTTTACTAGTGAACCCAAACGTTTTTTAAGCATTCCACACATCTCAACTTCTGCAAGTTGACGGCGCACTTTTAATTTAGTGTTTGAGAAACCGACCACTGGCGCTGCGAAGCGTGGGGTAAACAGTTTGTTTTTTAAACAAGTGTTCGCCACCCTGATTTACAATAAATACTAAACAATATACTGATTTACTGCGAATTTTGCTTTGGCAGCCCGTTGGTATCGCAAAATTTGATCAAACTATCGATTAATTCAGCCGCTCGAGCGTCCGTGGTCACTATATTCACAATCCCTTGAATCAAGGCGCTCTGATGCGTGGGAAATCTCGCCAAATCTATCTTCATGTTTTCCCTGGCTTGCGCCTTGCCCGATGGCAGCTTGGCTCGGATCACCACTTGGGGACGCAGCGGCAAAGGGCAATGATCTTGAAGATAGGCAACCACCAATGGAATGGCCTGAGTCTGGGAGAGCGTCTTCTCAAAGCGATCCACTGTGGCTCGATCAGGCATCGACAAGCCGGCACATTGCCGACTGACCATACTCTGATCGATCCCGACAGTACGGCCAAATTTTAGTTGACTCCCACTAAAATCCCGATCGATCAGCGCCGACAATTCGGCCGAGAAATAACTCACCGGCGTCATCTGTCATATTTAGAACTGCCATGCAAACAAGCATTTATCGCAAAATTGCTCTAATATCATACCTGAAGAAATCGTTTTAAGGCCCCTGTTACAAACTAGGCTAACCTCAAAAACGCTTCATTTGCACCACCGACCAAGCCCAAGCAAAGCGCTACTACCAGCCTGGCGAGCAAGCCTCGACACAGCCCTTGCGAGTAAAGCCCTGATCCCTAAAGAAGCCCCCCTGGAGGCCACGTCCTTTGGCTACCAATTGACGGCGAGCACGGGCTTCGATTGCCTTGAACCCATGCAACGTGCCCGTGCCCTGTTGATCTTGTGGACCGCCCTGATGCCGGCGTTGGTGGCCGAAGAAATCGTCACCCTCGATGGCCGAACCTTCCGCGAGGCGACGGTGCGGCGTCTGGATGATGATCGCTTGGAGCTCCAGCACTCCGGAGGCCGAACCACGGTGTTCTTCTTCGAGGTTTCCGAACCGCTACGACGACGATTGGGGTTCGACACCGAGGCCGCCTTGAAACGCCTGACGCTCGAGAATTCCCGCCTGCGAGGGGCCGCTTTTCTCCCCTCCAGCGCGGTGAGTCCGACATCAAACTCCGCCACGACCCAAGCCCAACCGATGACGCTTCCTCTGCTCTTGCCCGCCGCCAAGCCCGCGGCTGAAGCGCTTCAAACCGCACGGTGGGCGGGCCTCGTGCCTCCAGCTCCAGCCTCCCAACTCCCTCCGGTGAACGCCGCCCAAGACATCAGCATCTGGGAACTGGTGAACCACTACCGCTCCGATCTCCCGGCGGCCAATACGCGCTATCAAAAACGCTCATTTCGCATCACGGGCGTGGTGGAACGCATGGAGCGAGGCATCGTCAGCCGCAATGTCCGGGTGTTCCTGGAAACACCGGACCCCGCCGTGCGGCCGGTCTGTGAGTGGCGCATCGACGACAAGATCCCCGCCTTCCACACCCGCCGCGACGGGCGAACGTTGATCGCCGAGAACAACCGCTCGAAGTGGCAACTCCTCGAAGCCGGCCAAACCGTGACCTTCGAGGTGCGTTGCACCGGGATGGAGGACGGTTTGGTGGAATTGAAGCAGGCCCGCTTGCAGCCCTAAGCTGGAACGATTCAGTTGGGAGGACAGTGATGGCGTGAGGGATTCTTTCGTAAGACGAGGCGAGAGTGAGGCGCGGGCCATGGTGAGGCTAGTACTTAAGGCCCGTAACGAGCCAACAACACAGCTCTTGCGGAAGAGGGTAAAGTATCAGGCTCAAGTCGATTGAATCGTTGCGGCTAAATCCCTCGATCCCTCGCGGGCCCGATGATGGAACCGGCGACCATTCGCTGCGGACCATCGCGGACCATCGCGAACCGCGGCAGCCCCTTCCCCGCCGAAGGCACCTCTACCGGGAGGGCTCGTCGACCTCGGCCGTGACGGTGATCTGAACGGCGGCATCCAACGGCATGTCGGAGACTCCGATGGCCAACCGGGCATGGGCTCCGCGGGCACCGAAGACCGCATTGAAGAGGTCGGAGGCCCCATTGAGCACTTGCGGATGCCCACGGAATCCCGCGGCGCAATGGACATAGCCTTCCACGCGCACCAAACGACGGACCCGGTTGATATCGCCACCAGCGGCCGCCTGGAGCTGGGCCAAGGCGTTGAGCGCGCACTGTCGGGCCGCTTGGTATCCTTGCTCGACCGTGAGTTCGGCTCCCAACCGACCCGCGTACGCCATCACGCCGTCGCGCCAGGGCAACTGCCCCGAAGTGAACACCAAATTGCCCGTGCGCACCCACGGCTCGTAGGCGGCCACCGCGCCCGGGGCTGGCGGCACCACGATTCCCAGGTGTTTCAAGGTCTCGGTGACAGTCATCGCGTTGCCCATGCTCTCGATGCGGTTCCACGACTCAGGCCGCCGACGCCGCCGGAGCCTTCGCTGCGCCGCCCGTGGCGGCCGAGAAACTCCGCCACTTCGCCTGCGGAATGAGCCCCAGCGCGATGAGCACGCATTGGCTGCCCACAAACACCATCAGCGCCGTAAAGGCCCCGCTCATAAAGCCGTAGCTGTGAAGCCCAACGCCCAGCAAGTTGGTACCAAACCACGACCAACTGGTGACGATGTTCCCGAAGATGGCGAGGTTCATGATGCCGCGCTCCCGGACCATGCCACCCCAACGGGCGTGCAAGATGAGCGCATTCCACAGCACGATGATGAGGGCCCCGTTCTCTTTGGGATCCCAGCCCCAGAATCGCCCCCACGATTGGTCGGCCCAAATACCGCCCAACACGGTGCCCACGAAGCTGAACAGCGTGGCGAAGCACAGAATGCCATACACCATGCGCGACAGGCTCTTACCCATGTCGCCGGTCATCACCTTCGTAAAGAATCCGAGCACCACATACAAAATGGCCAGGAAGCCTGCGACATAAGTGGCAGCGTAGCCCAGCGTCACGATGACCACGTGGGTGGCGAGCCAGAAGTTGGTATCGAGCACCGCCTGGAGCATCACCATGGTGTCGCCTCCGAGGGCGAGATTGTGAGCCACGACTTGGGTGGAAAAACCAATGACCGTCGCTACCGCCAGCCCGATGGCGTTTTTCCAGAACGATTCGAGGATCAGCCCGAGGCCGACCGCGCCCCATCCGATGAAAATGGCCGAGCTGTAAAGATTGGTCACCGGCGGCCGACCCTCGAGCCACATCCGAGCGATGAGCCCCAGCGTGTGGACCACAAAGGCCAATTGCACCAGATGCAGGGACGTCTTGCGGCTCCACTCGGCGAAGTTGAACCAGAACCCACAGCTGAAGAGGAAGGCCACGATGTACAACGAGGCGGTTTTCGAGAACGGCGCGAAGCTATTGTAGAGCTGTTCGCGAGCCGTCTTGTTCAAGGCCTTGCCCAGGCGTAGCGACTCCAAGTAGGTCTGGTACCCGGCCACCGCGGTGTTGAAGCCCGCAACCTGGCTCTCACGAAAGGCGTCAGCCATCGCCGCCCAATGCCCCACCGCCGGCGACAGCGGCCGGGTGCCCACCAAGCGGATGCCTTCGGCCGCGGCTTCGGGCGAAAGTTCGGCCTTGGGCACGCGCATCAAGTGCTTGAGCAGCGGTGCTCCGAAGCTCGGATCTAGCAAGGCCTCGCCCATGCGCTGCCATGCGAACGTGGCGTCTCCACCGGAGGCGGGCGGGATGAGCAATGGCGGCTCGCCGCGCAGCGTCACGAAATACCGCTCGGCATGTCCGAACACCTCGGTCAGTGCATTGGTATCGAACGTGCCAGAACCGGTCATGCGCTGCTGGAAGGCCTTCACGCCGGCCGGGATGGTCTTCTGGTAGTCGGCAATTTCCGCCGCGAAGCGGACCGTGTCCTGCGGGTGCACCGTATTCTTCAGTCGCAGGTACAGGGTCATGGCCTCGTACAACCCAAGGGTGGCGTTGTCGAAGGCGTTGCGGAGTGACGAATCCTTCTTGTTCTCCTGAATGTTCCGGGAGCTCTCTTCGATTTGCTTGAGGCCCGTCTCGCCGAACTGGTTCCACGAGTAGTGCTTGCCGTCTTCGCCGGCCGCTGGGTTGGGCTCCGGCAACTTGAGCATCGCCTTGAGCTCCGGGTGATCCACGCGGAAAACCTTCCAGCCGTCCGCGACCTCAGGCCGGGTCATGAGCGTCAGCAACCATTCGGTCGCCGAAATGATCTTGGGCCGCTCGTACCATGCCTTGGCCGGTTCGAGGTTGGCGGTGTCCTTTTCGCGGATGCGCGTCAGCGAATTGCGCGCCAACGAATCCACGGGCTGCAGGCGGCCATTGAAGACCACGGGCAGGCGGCCGAAAGCCCCGAAGGCGTACTCGGGGTCACGCTGTGGCCTCAGCGCACCCAGAATCCAGAATGCGAAGAGCGCCGTGATAATTAGGGGAAGGCGTTGTTTCATGTTTCAGGCGGAGCGCGTTGGGACGAGGCAAGTTCTAGCAGGTGAAGCTTCAGGCGGCCCGGGGCTTGCGGCGGGCGATGAACTTGGTGAGGTGCATGAGGAACTGAACCAACAGGCCCACTCCGACAAGAATGCACCCGAGATACGGCGTGACCCAGGACGGGTTGCGGACCACCTGCAACGCACTGGTACCGCGGCCTCCGTCAGCCAATTGCTCCTTACCCATTTGATACTGGAAGAAGGTGTAGCCGCCGTACCGCAACGGTGAATTCATGTAAATGTCCACCTCCCGGTCTTCGTGCGACTCGGTGTTTCGCAACCGCACCCGGCTCTGGAAATTCTTAGGGATGTCGGTGCCTGGGTAAGTCTCGTGGGTGGTCTTGAGCAAGGTCAGGGCGAAGGGTTTGTAATCGCGCACCGGGCGGTACTCGAGGCGCCACTCCGTTCCCTCGACGGTCACGGTCTGAGACTTCAATTCACCGGAGAGAGCCCAGGTCCCCAGGCTCGACGGCCCCGAAAGCTCGATCACCGCCGCCGGCACATTGCGAGCATCCATGGTGCGCGTCGGCGGTTGCTCATCGATGACGATCCGGGCGCCCACGCCTTGGGTCGCCGCGGGCGGGCGGTTGGAATCCATGACCGGAGCACGCAGACGGATCCGTGCGTTTTCATAGGCCTCTTTCACCCGGATGGCGAAGGGCAGCAACTCCTGGCGCAACTCGGCCCCCGGCTTCAAACGCGAGGCCGGGATAGACACCACTTGGTCGAGAGTGTTGCTGCCGGCACTGCGCAGGAAGACCAGTTCGAAGTCCATCGACGACTCGGAGTAGTTTCGAGTATCGCCCTCGCGGAAGCTCATGATGCTCTCGCGGGCCAGCATGTCGGTGGCCAATTGTCCCAACAGCAGCAGGATGATGCCGATGTGCGTCAGAAAGATACCGCTCTTAGACCACGTCCATTTAAAGCGGGTGAAATGGGCCACGAGCAGGTTGATGACCAGCATCGTTCCCAACAGGTATCCACCAGGCAGCGGCACTACCGGAAAGGCCGCACCATGCGGGGTCCAATAAGCGAACCAACTGCGGAAGTACCGCTCTTGGGCGACGTAGAGACCATCACTGGTCTGACCCAACGTCCCGAAGAACACCACGGCCACACCCAATCCCAGCAGCACCACCGTGAGGCGCAGGGACGACAGGAACTGGAACAACTTGGAAATCATGGGCGAAAATCGGACGACAGCTGGTCGCGATAAATTGCATCAATTTGACGGAAAGCGCTCGGGATTTTTCAACCCCGGTCGCGGCCCCTCATTCAGAAGCGGATCGAACGGACAAATTGCTCGAAAGCGTCTCGGTTTTTGGCGGCAACGGCCGCCGGAGCCGTCAGCTTGAAAAACCACGAAACCTCTCCGCGAGCCACAATGGCCCCCAAGATCGTCTTCTCGGTCCCCACCAACTCCACCCAGGTGCCGCTGTCGCCCCCGGCCGTGGCCACTGTCTTGGAGTTCGCCGCCAATGCCCCGGCTTCCAACGGAGCCAATCCCACTTGGCCGCGCCAGCGGTTCACATTAGCCAAGAGCCCGCCGCCATTCCCGGACAGTTTGCTAATAGACACATCGCCATTGCCGGCGGCATCGGGGATATCGAAGGAGGCCAATCGCATCGGCTTCGGGCCGGCGGCTTTCCAGCCGGCGGGCACCTGCCAATTCGGGAGTCCATCAGCGCCACCACCGCTCGCCCGCTCGGAACCGCCGGACACGGCCGGGGCCGATGCGGGGGCCGGGGCCGACGACGAGGCCGAGGCCTCCGGAGCCGACTCACCCCCACCACCCCCGGTATCGACAGACTTCAACCAAGCCAAGAACTGCGGCTTCTGCTCGGCCACCAGCGCACTCTCACCCGTGATTTTGAAGAACACGGTCATCTCGCCGGCCGGCATGATGGCTGCCAGCGTCCGGGCCGCATACTTGCCATCCAGAACCGCCTTCTTGCCGTCCAGTTCGTACATCACCACCTGGCGATTGCCCGCTGGAATAATAGAGCGAAGACCCGCCAAGTCGGCCTCGGTTGCCGGCTCCAGCCCGATTTGGTCGCGCCAGCGGTTTACGTTTTCCAATTCACCTCCGGCACCGCCGCCCATGGCCACCACGGAAATATCCACCGAACGGCCGTCGGTGCGTTTCACACCATAGCTGGCCACGCGCATGCCTGAGGCAGGCTTCTCTTCCCAACCGGCCGGTACGGTCCAGGGAACCGCGGGCCGTTCGGAGGCACTGCTTTCTGACCCAACCGAGGAAGAGGATCCCGAGGCCGCTGATCCTGGAATCTCAGAAGCGGGCGAGTTTTGGGTGGTTTTACCCTGGGGATTGGCCGCAGCCACCGGCGGGGCATCTTGAGGGGCCTGGTAGACCCGAATCTCATCCTTGCCACAGCCCGCGGCCATCCAGGCCAACGCCGAAACCCCCATCACCACAGTGAAACGCATGACGACAGTCTGGACGCGCATGCCAATCCGGCAAGCCACGACTCCGAATCTGGCTAGGACTCTGGCGGGATGTATTTGCGGACCGTCAGGTACACGAGGCCGCCGATGGCGCTCCAAGCTAGGTTCAACGTGTAGCCCAGCAACGAGAGCGACAGCGCCTCGGCCGGGGTAACTCCAAAACCGGGGAAGTCCACGGCAAGCAGGACGTAGAAGAGGTTCTCGCGGACGCCTAGGCCACTGGGGGTGATCGGCAACGCGGCCAGGCACACCACCGCCGGCACCACAAACCACAAGTTCCATCGGGGGATTTGCAATCCCAACCCAGAAGCCAGCGCCGCAAACGTGCCCACGATGGCTAGGTTAATGGCGATGGACAACAGGGCGCTGCGCCAAAGGAACCCAGGATTGCGCCCAAACAGCCGGCATGAAGCCAGTGCCCTCAAGGGACCCTTCATTTGCGGGAAACGCCCCATCCATCGGCTCAGGCGCCCCTCCTCAGAAAGGATGTCTGTGAAGAAACCGGCACCAGCGCAAACCAGCGCCACGACCATCATGCCAAAGATCGCCAAACCCACCGCATCGTAGCGACGAAAGCGCACAAAGAGCGGCCAGTTGGGAATGGCAAAGATCACCGCAAACACCAGCAGCGATAGGATGCCGATCAAGCGGTCCACGAACACCGTGAGCGCCGCTTCCGCCTTCTTGTGGTGGGTACTCCGGGCGGCCGCATAGGCCTTCCAAACGTCACCTCCGGTGGACCCCAACAAGAAGGCATTGAAGAAGTGCGCCACGAAGGAAAGCCGCGTTACCTCGGCCAGGGGCAACTCCAGACCCTGGACCCGAAGAGCTTCGCGCCAACGAAGCCCTCCCAGAAAAATGAGAGCACCGCAGAGGCCAAAGGCCAGCCCCAGGCTCCCGGGATCCAACCGCCGGGCCATCTCTAGAAGCTTCGCAGGGCTATGGGTCCACGCGTATTGACGCTGCTCCCAACGCCCCATGGCATTCCAGGCTTTGGGCTTCCCCTGTGCCAAAAGGTCGATCTGAGCCTGGTTGCAGAAGATCGCGTGGAAGATGACCGCCAACAGCAGTCCACAGACCGCTAAGCGGACCAGTTGCCCGAGTGTTCTTCGGGAGGAGCTGTCGGGCCGAGGATCCATTCGGACTACTCCGGCCCCCAGACGGACCGAATGTGCGCATACCCCTTGGTCACATCTTCGGGAGCCACACCGGGGTTCAATTCAATAACCTTGATGTGCTGCGGGCCCACGAATGGCTTGAGAGCGACATAATCAATAACACCCGCACCGGGCGGGGCGTGATCGTGGGCTCCATCGGGGGTGAGCACCACGTCATGGATATGCAGCCCACCCAAGCGCTCGGACAAACTCTCCAAGTGCATGCGGTGGTCGATGAAACCCATCTGATGCTTGATCTGGGCGTGGCCGCAGTCATGCCAGTAGCGGACGTTGTCTGGCAACTGATCGAGGAAGAAGAGCATGTCGTGGTCGAAGGGGATTTCTTCGACGGATTCCCGATTCTCGATACCCAAGAGAAGGTTTTTCTCGCCGGCCACCTCCGCCAATCGACGAATCATGTCGATGGCCAACTCCATGGGTTGCTCCTTGCGGGCCTCGCGGCGTTGCTCCACCTCAGCCATGAGTTTGATGTACTTCGGCGAGTCCCGCTTTCCAGCGGCGGCGAGGGCTTCGAGCTTGTCCTGATAATGGGCATCTCCAAAGAAGCCAGAGAGATCAACGGCCCCGGAGTGCAGCACGATCAACTGAGCTTTCAGGCGCTCGGCTGTCTCGATGGTCTTGATCGAGTGCTTCCAGGCCAGATCGCGCTCACGCTTCTCCGAGGCCGAGAACTTAAAGAGGTTCGGTGCGGCGTGGCTCACGCCCATCGGCAACGGGCAGAAATTGTGCAGGGTGCTGATCTTGATCACCCCGGCTTCCACGGCGTCGATGATGCCGGGCACCAGGCTGACACGGATGCCGTGACTCAACTCGGCATATTCGAAGCCCAGGTCCCGGATCTCGCGCAGCATGTCGCCTCCGTCTTGGTGGCGGCTCGAGTTCCAGCAGGTGGATAGGGAATACATGATGTAAGGTCCTTCGGCTCTAAACTCAGGGTTCTAGACTCAGGGTTTTAAACTCAGAGTTTTAGACTCAGGGTTCTAAACTCCTGTCTGGGAAACAAAAAGGCCGAATGCGTTCCCGAAGGAAAGCATCCGGCCCTGTCGAAAGCAAACCGCCTTACAGCGGTTGCGCCTCGCTACCGACCATCACTGGTCGGCATACCGGGCGGACAGCATCGCAGAGAACTTGGAAACCTTCATCTTACGACGCTTGGTTTCGCTGGGCTTCTCATAATGACGCTTCATGCGCACGTCACGGAGAGTGTTCTCGCGGTCCACCTTCTTCTTCAGGCGGCGCAGCGCGCGATCCACGGGTTCGCCCTTCTTCAGTTTAACTTCGCTCACTTCAAAATTCAGCTCCTTCCCGGACCTGGCGGAAACTCTTTGCAAAGTCATCCGCATTCAGGCTCACAGCCGAGGCACCTAGGCACCTCGGACCACCAGTCGAGGCTTGGGCCTAGCGACCGGAGCCGTGAACCAAGCCTGTTTTCAGGCAGATCTGCAACCGGTTTTTCTAATTTTTACCACAGCGCGTTCAGACTCGAGGCTGGCAAGGAGCGCGCGGCAACGCCTCTCAACGGACGCCACATCAATGAAACTCTTGAACTCAAGGCCACCGCTCTCGACGAAAGACCGAGACGACCTCCCTACTGGGGATCGCGTCCTGACAGAGTCACGGTGGGGTAAAACTGAGCCGTAAAGGAATTCCAAACGGCCTCGAGTCCGAGATCGGCCAACCCACCAGGATGCGACACAGTCTGAACCGCTGGACCGCCAGGCCTCCAAACCAACTCATTGGATCCACCCCACAAGGCTAGGCACGGAATCCCCACGGCTGCCGCAAGGTGGGTGATCCCGGAATCATGCCCCAAAAACCCTTGGCAGCGGGAAAGCTGTTCGGCCACCGATTCCAAAGGTCGCCCTCGAAGCACCTGGCGTCGCGTCGCCGGAATTAACCGCTCGAGGCAATCGAGGGCTTCGGACTCGGCCTCGCCGCCGATGAGCACCCAGCTCAAATTCGTCTGAGCCACGCAACGGCTTACTAGTTCCTTCCAGCGCTCCAAAGGCCAATTCTTGCGGGCGCTGCCGCTACCGGGGTGAAGAGCGATCCACCCTTCAGCTCTGGGACCCATCCCGGCCCAACGAAGGCGCGGCACCGGATCGGCCTCAAAGATCGCCAGACGTTCCAAAGGTTGGAGCAGTTGAACCGTGGCGGGGACCCCAGTGGATTCCACCGGCCGGTGCGGGCCTTGAATGACCTGAGCGGAGGTCACGCGGGCGAGGTTGCCACGAAAGAGTTCATCCGGATCGTAAAGATAACTGAAGATCACATCGCAACGGGCAAACCGTTCCGACTCGATCGGGTCGAGCACTCCATTGCGGGCAAAGAATCCGGCCAGCGGCCGCGACTCGATGGCGTGCGCCGCGTCGGCCAAACCGGCCCGCACGGCCAGTGTGGCCACCTGCGGATAGGCCAACACCTCTAGTCGGGTCTGGGGGAACTGATTCCGCAGTGCAGCCAACACAGGCAATGTGACAATGAAGTCGCCCACGGCCCCACCGCGAATGACCAGGATGCGCCCACGCTGAGAAGAAACCGGAGTCGAGGCATCGACAGTCATGAGCCAACGGCACTACCGGAGCGCTCGGCACGAGGCAAGGACAACACGAGCCCAACACGAGCCCAACACCGGTCCAAACATCGGTCCAACCGAACCCACTCCCCTCACCGACAGGGCCTCACACGGTGCGACCGGGTTCTCCATTGCCCATCCACAGGCCCGGCCCAGGACAGTCATTGAACGCACGGGACTCCGTCACACTCCCACCACCATGGAAGACAATAATGGCTGCCGGGAATCGCCACTGATAAGGTCCACTCCAGTGTTGGGTTCCCTCTTTGTCCAAACGGTTTTCTGGCGCGCGGTGGCCTACCTCTCGTGGGCGCTGGTGTCGCTCCTGACCATCCGGGTCTTCGATTCGGTGGAACTCTTCGGCCTCGTCAGCGCCGCACTCTTGGTTCTAGGAAGCCTGCCGGCCTTAGATGGCGGATTTCGCAACACCCTCAACCGCCGGATCCTAGGCCGCGCACGCGATGAGGAAACCTTGCGAATGCTGCAGTTCGGCCAACGCCTCTATTCGTGGTTCTGCGCTGCTATTTTGGTGCTAGGAACGGTCATCCTCAGCGCTTATTCGCTCACGCCCAACGCCCGATCGCTCCACCTCCCTTGGGCCTTCTATCCCCTGCTGGGCGCGGTCAGCGGCGCGGTGGCTCTGGGGTCGGCCTTCTTGCAATTGCTCACGGGGCTAGGCCAACAGCGCCGGATGTTCATGCTGCAACTCTTCATGGCCTGGGCGTCGATTGGCATATTGTGGATGGGTTTCCGGGTCGGCCTGGGCGTCTGGTCCTTCGTGCTCTCCCAGAGCCTGCCGAGCCTTGCAGCCATCGCCCTGGCCACCCCCGTGATCCGCGCCGCAGCACCCGGACTCCGCCTGCTGGACTTCTCTTGGAGCGCGGAAGATTCGGCCCGACTCAAGGAACTCTGGCCCGATTCCTCAGGCCTGATGCGCTTCCAATTCTGGACACTGCTGGTCTACACCTTTGATGCGATGCTGGTGGCCTGGTTGTGTCAGGGAAAGCTCGTCGGCCAGTACTTGTTGGTGGCCAACCTCTTCAGCAAATTGCGACTGCTCCTGCAATCGGCAGACGAGGCTGTCTGGCCCATCCTCGCGGCCAAGACCAACAAGGCCGAGGTCATTGCCGAAGGAGTCCTGCGCTTCAACGGCTGGCTTTGGGGCGGGGCCATGGCTGTTTCGGCCGTTTGCATTCCGGCCTTCATCGCCCACTACAAGGCTGAGGATTTTTCCGGTGGCACGTTGCTCACTGCGCTCTTCGCCCTGCGCTACCTGATCACAGGCATCGCCTCGCAGCCGGGCTATTGGATGTTCGGCCACGGCCACATGGATCTACTGGCCCGACTCATGCGACGTGAGCTGGTGTGCTGCCTGACCTTCAGCGTGCCTCTGGGATTGTGGCTAGGGCCGACAGGCATCCTCCTCGCCTTCATCGCGGGCTCGTCTGGCAGCACGCTGCTGCCGCTGCACGCCGCATTCGCCAAGGCCAGCGGCCGGCCTCTCTGGACGATGCTGCGAGCCTCATGGTCCCGCGCCGCACTTTCGGCGGGATTGGCGGCCGCCCTTTCCCTCTGGGGCCTGCGTTACTGGGGCGGTGACTGGCGACTCACTGTGATGCTGGCCGGGCTCTGCCTGGCGGCCACCCTGGGGGTTGCTTTTGGAGCAGCGCTCCTCCGGGCCCGGCGGTCCGGGCCCACGAGCCGGGCTGAGCTGGCTCGTTTTATGTAACCTTCGGATCCCGCTCTCTACTTCCGATCCCGAAACCGCCGCCGCCGCCCAATCGCGTCCTTCGCGTCCTTCGCGTCCTTCGCGTCCTTCGCGTCCTTCGCGTCCTTCGCGTCGCCGGACACTCACTCCCGTGGCCCAGTCGGGCCCCGTAGTTACATCCACATCGAAACACGGCCGACGCCCCATCCACTGTGAACGGCAACACCCGCAGTTACAGGAGTGAACCGGAACTACGGCACCTCAGAATAGTTGATGTAGCCGATGAACATTTCGTCGTCGGTCTGTTCACCGAATCGAACCCGAGACTTGGCGTCTGGATTGAAAGGGTTCCAGCGGGAATTATCGAACCCACCCGAGATTCGAATGCGACTGCCGGCCGGAAGGCGGACCGGCTGCGACAACCGGTACAAGGCCTGCCAGTTGAAGTCGTACTTAGGAACATTGAGCAAGACCTGCGACGATCCATCGGGCAAGAACGCCTCAAAGTGCATGGAGTCTCCGCGGAAATGCATGTGGGGGCTCAACTCGTGCACATCGACGGCTTTGTCAAAGGAACGCTCGGCCACCATGCGGTGATTGCGTGCCCCAGCGGGGATGTCGATGGCTGTCGAACTGGCCGCCCCGGTCTTCAGTTCCATCGCCGGCGGAGTCGGACTCAAGTAGAGCCCCATCTCGGTGGCGTCGGTGGTGGCCTTTCCATTGGGCGTGTAATGCATCTGGAAAACTAAAGCACCACCGGCCGGCAGGTATTTGGCGGTCCCGGCCGGATATTCGCGCTGGTCCATGCCGGGCACATAACCGGCATAATACCCATTCAACCCACCCTGGATGGCTAGAAAATCTGCCGCCATTTGCAAAGGGGAACCCGCCTTGATGTAGAAGATGAGCGCATGGTGCACAACGGCGCGGTTACCGGGTCGGATGACCGCCGCCCGCAGCCAGGCGTTGGTCTTGAGGGGATTGTTGACCGTCACGTAGGCGTAGGGCATCTGTCCCGTGGCCTGGATTTGCCGCGTGGCGATCTTGAGGACGACATCCGGCTTGCCCATGGGCCACAAACCGGCCGCAGGAGGCACGGTCTCCAGAGGATCCACTCCAGCCTCGCGCGGTGCACCCGCATCTAACCAAGCCACCAGCCGAGCTTGCTGCTGTGGGGTCAGTGAAAAATCGTTCTCGAACTTTCCGTGTGCTGGATCGGCGTGCCAGGGCGGCATTAATCCTTCGAGGACATTGGCGCGGATCGCCGCGGACTTGGCACGGACGGCCGCATGGCTAGTGATGCCCCAAGATCCGATCTCGCCCGGGCGATGGCAGGTCACGCACTTGGCCTGGAGCAACGGCGCGATCTCGTTGCGATACGAAGCCACTCCGGAGTCTTGATGCCGCCAGGGCTGACCCTGCGGGCGGGCGTATTCGACCGTCGGACGAGAACCCGCTGTGAATCGGGTGAGTGCATCGGCCAAATAGGCTTGGCGAACCGGAGTCCCCGTGGCCACTTCGACCGCATCTTCGATGGCGCCACGGTACACCGTGGTCAGGGATTCGGATTCTAACACCACAGCCTCGCCGGACGCCGACACTCCATAGGAGCGAGCCACCAGTTGCGCGGAGTCTTGGAGCACCGGAATGGTCACACCGGCCTTGGTGGCGGCCGCGGCCATCGCCGAGCGATCATCCATCGGATCCACCATCCAGAATTGCACGCCGGCCGCAGAATTCGCCTCGACGAGGGGCTTCAGTTGCTTCCAGTGCGAACCAAGGTTCTGGGCATCGGTGAAGACCAGGACCACGGCGCGGGCATCCCCTTCGCGGAACAATTCATGAGAGAACCCTTGATGATCATTCAGGCGGAAATTGGGCAGGGGCAGCAACGGCGGTCGCGGAGACCGGTTCAGTCGGTAGAAACGCCGCGCCTGGGCCCGGTTCTCGGGATCCATCCATTCGTGGTGACCGGAAATCGCTCCCAACTGCAGCAAGGGACGCCATTCACCACCATTCAGGTCTTCGGTTCCCTCCAGAACGCCCACCGAATCGGCATCCCCCGTGAGCGACATCTGGAGCTTGGGCGCCGCACAAAGAGCATCGAACACCGGCAGCACTGAGTCGGCAAAGAGCGCGGTGGTGCCGAGCGACAAACTTACGATCAGGCCCACCCAACGGGGTTGGATCCTAGACAGATTCGGTCTCATGGGGAATTTCGGGGTCAGCGGCTCAAAGAATTCGGCGTCACAAAATTAATCACGCTCTCATTGGTGCGGGCCAATTGCAGACGCTCGCGCGCGGCGCGCTCCACAGCGCGGGGATCTTCGCGAAGGCTTTGCAAGCGTGCGGCTGTATCGTTGGCCTGCGCTGTCATCCGGGCCTGCTGGGTCTCCCAGCGCGCAACATTTTCGCGCAAGGCCTGATTCTTTCGGATGAGCGGCAAGTACTGGGCGACGATAAATCCGATGATACCGATGAACAGACACCAGCGGATGGCCCGGTTGAGGGCCCCCATCCATCCGAGGTCTACCTCGGAGGCGGCATCATTACGAAGGCGTTTCATTTGTAGATTCGTTTCCAGGCCTTGAGTTGGCCTTGTGCATTGAAGGTGAGCAGCAAGTGCGATTCGGCCGTGGTGGTGACATCTTGACCACTCCAACTCCAGAACATGGGTCCACGAACGGCGGTGCTGTACGTCCGGGAGCGAGAGACCACCCAACTGGCCACGCGAGATCCATCAGAAGTTTTGGCCTCGGATTCGGGCGGACCCAATTCTTCGATCGCCTGATCCCACGAGTACTGGCCCACCCGGGACTTCCAGTCGGCCTTGCCGTAGGTCTCACAACCAACACCCAGGCCTCCTAAGAGCCCCAAGAGTCCAACGAGAACCCATTGCCGACTGAAGATCTTCCACCCATTCATAGGCCAAAGAAATTATTTCGAGCACTTGTCAGTAATCCCCAACCCAGTCTTGAACTTGGTCCAAGAATCCCACCTCCGCGAACATCAAAACCGCTCGAAGGCTGAAGCCACCGTCGAAGCAACCGGGAGGTGGAACCGTCGAACGGTTCAGCCCCCCGCCCACTCACTTGGACAACTCCTTGAGAATGGCCTGCCGCTGATCAGCCGGAAGGGCCTGCAGTTGCGCCTTGAGCTGATCGGGGGTGGCGGCAGCAGCGGCCGGAGCTCCTGACCCGCCTGCAGGCACCTGTAATAATTCTTCCTGGGTCCAGTTGGCCTCGGCCGAACGGTCTTTCACCGCCGCCAACCCGTCGGCCACCATTTGAGGCGTCACAGCCGCACCGGTGTTGCCCCACGAGGATCGTACATAGGTCAGGACCGCCGCCAACTTCTCGTTGGTTCCGCCAATGGCCTCCCACTGGGAGCCCATGACGATGCCGGCATCATTGGCCGGGTTCCAAGTGACGTCCTTGTTGACCTTCACCGTGCCCTTGAGTCCGTGACGAACAATACGCAGAAGGCGATTCGGACCATCGGCATTGACCCAATCCGAGCCGGCCAGCAGAGGAGCTACTCCTGCTTTGCCTGCGCCGTCTTCGCCATGGCACAACGCGCAAACCGCATTGTAGGCAATCATGCCGTCCCGCTTCACCGCAGCCAAAGGATCGGCGGCCACGGCGGCCACAGGAGCCGGCATGCCGTGCGGGAACTCCGAGAACTCCATGGCCTCGAAGCGGCCGCTGTACTGGGTGAGATACGCGCCACCCCAGAACAGGAGTCCGGCAATTCCGGCAACCACCCACAAGTTCACCGGCTCAAATCCTTCGATCGGGTCGGGCTTCTCACGCAGAACGGCGGCGTGCAACTCGGTCACGTCGTGGTTTTCACCGCGATCTAACCCGGAAGAGGAGGCGTTGGGAGTTTCCTGGGAATTTTTCACTTGGCCTCCTCCTTCTTGACCGGCGCTTCGGGCAGGTCTCCAGAGGATTTCAAACTGCGCAAATAGGCGACCAACTGCTCGGCCCGGCGCGTCGGAATCACTTCCTGACCTGCAGGCGGCGCAAACGTACCTTCCAGAACCAACGCATTGGTCGAACGACCGGCCTGCCCGATGGCGCGGATGTCAAAGAGGAAACCATGCGGGGGCATGATGCTGCCAGGGCTGGTAATTTGCGGATTATAAAGATGGCGATAATGCCAGGCGGCATCGGCCTGACGCTCCCCGATATTGGTCAAGTCAGGGCCGGTGCGCATGGTCCCGAGCATCACGGTCTTGTCTTGGATGTAGTCGCGACTCACCGTCCGACGACGACCCCATCCGCGCTCGATGTCCGAGCCATAGCCTTCGGGACGCACTTGCTGCGTGTGGCAGTAAACACAGCCTAGAGAGCGGTAGTGTTCAGCGCCTTGTTGAGCCTCACCCGCACGGGCCGCCGGGTAAACGGCCGCCGTGTTGGTGTCGGTATGCTGTCCTAACGCCCCCATTTGACGGTGCGGAAGGAGAACTAATCCCACCCAGCTCGTCGCTAAGGTGAAGAGGATTCCCAAGAAAAGTAGCGGTCCGTAACTCATGGTAGTTTGGCGGCGGCCACCGTTTCAGCCTCACCGGTCAAGATGCGCACCACCGGCTTGCGGTAGGGTTCAAACATCCGCACAAGCAGCCAACCGACGTTAATGACAAAGGCCCCATGGCCGGCGGCCAACAACAGACCCGCGAGGGTCCGCAACTTCAGCCACGGCAGGGTAAACTGGACAACATCGAGAAAACGGACGGCGGCATCGTTGAGCATCGTTCCCTGAATGAAACCCATGATGCTCATCGGAACCACATACAGCGCTATTCCCAAGGCAACGCCCCAGAAGTGCAGCGATATGAGTCCATTAGAAGGCCATTCCCGCTGAGTGATGCGCGGCAGGATGTAGTACATCGCTCCGAACATCACCATGGTGAAGAAGGCATACATACCCAGATGGGCATGAGCAATGGTGTGGTGGGTGAAGTGGGTCACTTCGCTGACACTACGAAGCGCGCTGGCCACACCTTGAAGGCTCGCTAGAGTGTAAGAAACTGCTCCGAACACCATGAAACGCAACGTGGGGCTGTACTTCAGCTTCCCGAAGTGGCCGAGCATCGTGAAATGGTGGTTGATGGCCACCGTGATGACGGGAATGAGCATCATGACCGAGGCGACGATGCTCACGGTAATCATCCAGGAGGGCAGTGGACCTCCCACCAGGTGGTGCATGCCATTCCAGTTGTAGAACAGAGCCAAGGACCAGAAACCCAAGACACTGAGATAATAACTGTGAATCGGACGACCGATCACCTTCGGAATAAAGTAGTAGATGGAGGCCAGACCAATGGGCGTGAACCACAGTCCGAGCACATTGTGCGCGAACCACCAGTTCACCGACGCCTGAACCACTCCCCGCACCGGTTCGATGAGCAACATGACCTGCGCGGTTCCGTACAACCACGGAAACCAGAGGACCGCGGCCAGAAGGTACCACTGGGAAACGTACAGGTGACGCTCAGCCCGCAGGCGGAAGGTCACAATCGTCCAAACCGCGATCAGAGCGTAGCTGATGAAAAGAATCGGAGTCGCATAGCGCGGCATCTCCAACCACTCGATGGCCGTGGAATCACCGATCAGGATTCCGCCCACGCCCACGGTGACACCAATATTGTAGAACAAGTTGGCGACGGTGATCAAACCGGGAGCCACCAGCGGAATGCGGCACAGGCGGCACATCAACCAGATGGTCACACCCACAGAAATTTGCGAGGCGAACCCGTAGATGACCGTGTTGAGGTGAGCCGTGCGGACATTGGAAAAAGTGAGCCATTCCCAGCTCGCCAAGAAACCCGGGGTGTGGAGCTTGATACTCGCCACCAATGCCAAAACGGTGCCAGCCAGAAGCCAGGCCAAACCGCTGAGGAAAAAGAAGAGCACCGGCACTCGGCAGGAGGCGTCAATCTCAGACAGCGCTGCCTTGTTACCGACATCGGTACCGCCACCGGTGAGGGCATCACCCGGCAATAAAGCCCGCAACGTTTGCGACTGTTTGATCATGCTCAACGACGGTTTCCTCCCAAAATGCGGTCGGTTTCCAACCCCACAGGCTCCACTTCATCAAACGGCAACAGAGCCGCTTTGTCCGGGCAACGGAACTGACCCGACGAGGCCGCCCACCGCAGCGCCATCAAGGCGGCCGCAGGCAGCAGCACGACGCTTCCTAACAGGATGAATGCGATCACCGACATGGGTTCACTCAAAGGACTGCTGCTTGGACTTGTCTTCCAGACGCTGAAGTAGCTTGGCGCGGCCGGCGGCGGGATCCTTGAAATCTTGGGCAGCGATCTCCAAAGCCCGAGTGATCGGAACGTGATAGACCTTGTTGCCCTTGGCCAAGGCATCCGTATCCAAGGCATAACCTGTGACCTTGGGTGAACTAGAAGCTTCTACCTCAGTGCGGAACTTGACTCGCTGGGCGACCCGCTCGGCATCAATGGCGGAGACGGGCTCTCGTACCACCAACCAAGCCAGCGCACCAATGATCAAGAAAGAACCCACCCCGCCTACGAGATAGGCGAGAATCGTCTTGGACGTTGGGGAACAGCAATTCGAGGAACTCATGTCAGGAAGATTCTGGTTCTCTAGTGGGGTTCTCTAGTGGGCGGCAGACGCGCCGGGAGCCGGCACCTCATGGTGAACGATGGCTTCCAGGAGCCGCGGATCCTTGAGCGGATACGGGGGATTCTTCCGATATTCGAACCAGAAGAGCCGACCCAACGCGACCGACATACCAATCCAGAAGATCGGATCCCATAAGGTCAGGTGCAGCCCCTCCGGATGAAGGACCGGCATGACATTGTAAGTCATGTCAATGTACTGCATGAGCCAGGCCCAGGCGCCGACGGGAACCATCACCGCCAAGTTGCGCTTAATGTCTTGATTGAGCAGCAGCAGGAACGGCACGAAGAAGTGGCCGAAGAGGATGATCATTCCGACCCACTTCCAGGAGCCCACCTCGCGGCGAACGTACCAGAAGGTTTCTTCAGGAAGGGCGGCATTCCAAATGAGGAAGTACTGAGAGAAGTGGATGTAGGCGTAGAAAACGGTGAAGGCAAAGAACAGCACTGCCAAATCTTGCTGCTGGCGCTTGAAATACACTTTTTCAAGAGGGCGGCCCGGCTGAGCCAACCACATCGTCAACAAATACAAAGTGATGAGCGTGGTCCAGACACTGCCCGCGAAGTAGTACACGCCGTACATCGTGCTGAAGAACTGATGCTGCAAGGACTTCATCAAGAGGAAGCACAGCAGTGTCACCCCGAAGGCGAAGAGGAAGATACCGGCGGCGGACAGCTTCCGGGACTTGCTCGTCCAATGGGCCGCACCGTCTTTATCTTGGGCGATCGACCACGCCCGGATCTGGCGAGCCAAGAGACCGAGCAACGTAATGAGGGCTGGCACCAGGACGGTGAACGCCATGGGGTTGAAGAGCACCTTCTTAACATCGAGCGCGTGATCGTCCGCTGGGTTAATCTTGAACCACGCATGGAGGTTGCCCGTCCAAGCAAAGCCGATGATCGGCAAGGCTAGGATGAGCATCCAGGGAAAGAGTAAGCTGGCGACCGTCTCGGTCACCCGACGAATGGAGGCCGACCAACCGGCATCAAACAAATGGTGCGCCAGGGTGAGGAACAGAGAACCCACACACAGGCTCAGGCAAAACATGTAGGCCGTGAGGTAGCTATGAGCGATCTGCTTGAGGGAAAAGACGGAGACAGCGGCGTGCCCATGGTCGGCATGACCGTGGTCGGTCGCACTGTGGCTAGCCGCTCCGTGGGCCACCTCTTGAACTGAGTGGGCGGCAGAACCGGCATCAGCGCCCAAGGTGGACAGGGTACCGAACAAGGCAATGGCAACAACGGCCACCACCCCACCCAGAGCCATCCAAGACTTGGTTTGTCGTGAAAATGCGTTCATGGATCCTTACTTGATGGTGGGCAGGATTGCTGCCGGGATTTCAGATTCTGAGGCGAGGCGGCTCAGTTGCAGCGTCCGCACATAGGCCACCACGGCCCACCGATCGGCGACAGGAATCACCGAGGCGTATCCCATCATCGTGTTCTTGCCGTTGCCGATGGTGTTGAAGATATCTCCGTCCGGAGTCTTGATTAGACGCTCTTGATGCAAGCTGGCCGTGTTGCCCATTCCGTACTTGCTGGTGATCCCCTTACCATCACCAAGAACTCCGTGACAGGGTTGGCAGTAGATCGAATAGCGCTCCTGCCCCCGCTTGAGCACCGCAGCAGTCACCTCGAGGGGCATTACTTCGACCACCGTGCCCGCCTGACGACCGGTGTTGAAGGCATTCTCTTCCCAGTTCGACTCACGAGACACGGTGCCAGCCGGATGGGGACGCGAGGTTTGTCCGTCAGACCAGGCGGCAAACTTAGTGGTGGTTTGTGGACGCAGCTTGGGCTGTCGATCCATGTCGGGGAAAACCTCCAACGGGGGTTTGGTGCTCTTGGAACCGCGGAAACCAGCGATTCCGACCACGAGGGCCACCGCCAGAACATAGGCGGTGAAAAAGTATTTCAGGAAGGTGCGCATTCAGTCCTCCACAAGTTCAACGACCGCAGCGTGACATTTTTCGGTCAGGAAGGTGCGGGTCACGTCCGTTCCAAACTTCGGGTCGGTTGCCTCGATGCAGAGGAAGAACCGATCATCCGTTGATTTTTTGAACCGTTCGTTCTTAAAGAGCGGATTGTAGAACTTGGGCAATTGGTTCAGGAAGAACATGCCGAAGAGCGTCCCGAAGGCACTCAACAGAATGGTCATCTCGTAACTGACCGGGAACGCGTACAACGGCGTGAAGAGGGGCTTGCCGCCGACCACCAAGGGGTAGTCGAACTTGTTCATGTACCAGATCATGGTCATCCCGGTAAAGAACCCGGTGAAACCACCGCAGAAGGTGAACCACCCCACGGGCGACTTGCGAAGCCCCATGGCTTCATCCATGCCGTGGATCGGAAATGGGGTGTAAACATCCCACTTGGTGAATCCGGCATCACGGCAACGCATCGCCGCTTCGAAAATATCCGCAGCCGTGTGGAACTCGGCCAAAAGACCGTGCGGCTTGGAACGATTGGAATTCATGGACAGGGGTCTTTGAATTAGTGGTGTCCCTTGGCGCCACCGAGCGGATGGTGGGGATCCGCCTGAGGCGTCACGCCTTTGACTTCGCTGATCGCGATGACCGGCAGGAAGCGAATGAACAACAAGAACAGCGTCATGAAGAGACCGAAGCTGCCGACGAAGGTCATTATGTCGACCCAACTCGGGGTGAAGTAACCCCAGCTCGAGGGGAGATAATCCCGGTGGAGCGAGGTCACGATGATCACGAAACGCTCAAACCACATGCCGATGTTCACGAAGATGGAGACGATCCAAACGAAAACCACGCTGGTGCGAAGTTTCTTAAACCAGAAGAAGTGCGGGCTGATTACGTTGCACGAGATCATGGCCCAATAACTCCACCAGTAAGGACCAAAAGCGCGGTTCTTGAAGGCGTAAAGCTCGTAAGGGCTACCGCCATACCAGGCGATGAAGAACTCCATGCCGTAGGCGTATCCAACGATGGATCCGGTGGCCAAGAGCACCTTGCACATGAGGTCTACGTGGCGAAGGGTCACGATGTCTTCGAGCTTGAAGAGGGACCGCAGCGGGATCAGCAAGGTGAGCACCATGCCGAAGCCCGAGAAAATCGCCCCAGCCACGAAGTACGGGGGGAAGATAGTGGTGTGCCATCCAGGAACGACGGAGACGGCGAAGTCGAACGACACAATAGAGTGCACCGACAACACCAACGGCGTGCTCAGACCAGCCAAGAGGAGGTAGGCCTTCTCATAATTGCTCCAATGGCGGTTGGAACCGGTCCAACCGAGCGAGAACAGTCCGTAGAAGAAACGGCGCATCACCCCTTTAGAACGATCACGCAAGGTGGCCAAGTCAGGGATAAGACCCACATACCAGAACAACAGCGAAACCGTACCGTAAGTGGACACCGCGAACACGTCCCACAGCAACGGGGAGCGGAACTGAGGCCAGATCGCGTTGGCATTGGGAGCCGGGAGTAAGTAACCCGGCAACAAAGCGAACCACACGCGACCGGTATGGAAAACCGGGAAGATGCCGGCGCAAGCCACCGCGAAGATGGTCATGGCCTCTGCAGCTCGATTGACCGAGGTGCGCCATTTCTGTCGGAGCAAGAAGAGCACCGCTGAAATCAAAGTTCCGGCGTGGCCGATGCCGATCCAGAACACGAAGTTGGTGATGTCCCAGGCCCAGGCGGCCGGATGATTCAGACCCCACACACCCACACCGGTCGAGACCAAGTAGGCGATGAGGGAGAACATGGTGAGCATCCCACCCACCGAGACGATGAAGGCAGGCCACCACCAAATCGGCATGGGCTTTTCGCAAACGCCCGCGATGGCATTGGTAATCCAACCGAGAGATCGGTTATTGAGAACCAAAGACTCGCGGACCAGTTCGGCCGGCGGTTCAGGTGCCTTGACGGCGACAGATTTTCCAGGGCTAGCCATTAGACCGCTCCTTTCCCCGCCTGAGTCGCGGATTGATGCGAGGCATCGTGACCATGTGAGTGTTCTTGAAATGGGGACTCGTGACGGAAACGCTCGTAGTCGCGCTGACTGTCGGGCGTCTTGCGCTTCTCGAGGTCAAGGACCACCGGGTTCGGATTACGAACGCGAGCCAGGTAAGTGACTCGAGGACGGGTATCCAAGAAGCCGAGGACCGAATAGTTCCGGGGATTGGCCTTGGCTTTCACGACCTCGCTCTGGGCATCGAGCATGTTGCCGAAGACGATGGCGTCCGCGGGGCAAGCTTGTTGGCAGGCGGTCCTAATGGCGCCATCTCGCACAGCCACGTCACCGCTGTTACCCGCCTTGACCTTCTGGGCAATTTTGCCTTGCTGGATGCGCTGCACGCACAGCGTGCACTTCTCCATAACGCCGCGCATACGGACAGTGACATCCGGATTCTTGACCAGCTTAATAATCTCCCACTCCGGTTCCGTATTGCGGTTCACCCCGAGCGGCCCCTTGTAGAGGTTGCCCGTGTTGACCAGGTGCTGGTCTTGAGCCGCACCGTAGTCGCTTTCGCGCTTGTTGAAGTCGAACCAGTTGAAGCGACGGACCTTATACGGGCAATTGTTGGCGCAGTACCGCGTTCCAATGCAGCGGTTGTAGGCCATTCCATTAATGCCCTCTTCGTCGTGAACAGTCGCGTTCACCGGGCAGACGCTCTCGCAGGGGGCTGCTTCGCAGTGCTGGCAGAACATCGGTTGGATCGCCATTTGCGGATCCTCCGCGGCCAACTCCGCGTTCACATCGACCTCCGGATTGTGACTGTAGTAGCGATCGATGCGCATCCAGTGCATCTCGCGGCCACGGGCCACCTGATCTTTACCGACAATGGGGATGTTGTTTTCGCTCTGACAGGCCACCACGCAGGCAGAACAGCCCACGCACGTTTGCAAGTCGATGACCATGCCCCACTGATGAACCTTCGAAGCCGTCTCCGGGTTCTGATCGTAGGGATGCTCGTAAATGTTTTGGGGACGCTTCTCGGCGTTGCGTCCATCGGTCTCTCCCTTGTAGGGAACGTAACCCGGGAAATGCGCCTCGAGATCCATGTTCTGGGCGAACTTGGGATGCGCCTTGAACTCCTCGAGGTGCGCCTCGCGAATGACCGGACGACCTTCCATGAGGCCGTGTTCTTGGGTCACCGCCAAGCGATGCTTGCGGAAAACCTTCTCCACCTTGCCGGCCGTGATATGGCGGGAGGTCGACTGGAAGAGGCTGTAGGCATCGAAGCCCACTCCACGACCCACGCGACCCACGATTCGGCGTCCGTAACCCAGTGCCAGCGCGACGGTTCCATCTGCCAACCCTGGCTGAATCCAGACCGGACCTTCGACGCTGCGGCCACCCACGGTGATCTTCACCACGGGTTGATCGTATTGACCATCCTTGGCGTCGGCCGCCTCGGCTGGGCTCAAGTCGTCAGGGATTTTGCCGGAACGTTTGGTGGGCAACCCCAGAGACTTTGCGGTCTTCTGGGACATCATGACCACGTTGTCCCAAGTGACCTTGGTGATGGAGTCCGGCATCTCTTGGAGCCAGCCGTTGTTGGCAAAGCGGCCATCATCGACCGAGCCATCGCGATGGAGCACCACTTCGATGTCACCAGAAACGGGCTTATGTGCCGCCAAAGCCGATGCGGCGGCCGAGGCATTCACTGACGCGGACACGGCCGCAGAGGCGCTGTCCGTCAGGAAACCGTCGTGCAAGAAACGCTTCCAAGCGGCGTCATCGGTCGCGCCCAAACCCTTCAGGGTTTCGCGGACGATGTCATAGGGCGAAACTTTGGACTCACCTAAGAGACGCGCCAGCACTTCGAGCTCGGTCAGGCCGCCAAAGAGCGGTTCAACCAACGGTTGAACCGGGACCACAGTGCCGTCGGCCGTGCGGGCATCGCCCCAAGACTCGAGGAAGTGGGTTCCGGCCAGATGCCAGGTCGCCAAGGCGGCCGTCTCGTCCTCGTAGTAACCGAGGCGAATCACCGTGCCTGCTTTTTTGGCCACCGTCTCAAACTGGAGATCGGCCGGCGCGTTGTAGGCGGGATTGCCACCCAGAATGACCAAGGTAGACACCTTGCCTGCGCTCAGGGAGGCCGTGAGTTCTTGGATACCCAGAGCAACGGATTCGGTCGGTTGCACCAAGGTCACCGTGGACCCCACCGCACCCAACACCGAGTTGATAGCCGCTGCCAACGCATGCACCGCAGGAGGCTGGGAATAACCGGCCACCGCGACCGCGGCCTTGCCCGCTTCCTTCAAATCCTTGGCCACCGCTGCGGCCCAGGCCGAAAACGCGCCCGAAGGGGATGCCACTCCAGCGACTCCGAGCTCGGCAGCCACCGCAGCCGCCACCTTCAGAACCTCACTCGGCTTGACCCGAAGGCGATGGTCAGCATTGCCACCGGTCAGGGACATCATCGACTCCACCACGTAGAGCCGGTTCATTCCGTCATCGGCGGATTTCCGCCCCAGGGCGAAGCCGCGGATGCTGCGATGGGCATCTTGTTCGGAACCAATAAAGTCACAATCGAGCGACAAGATCCGGCGCGCCTTTTCGAGGTGAACCAGAGCATGGACCGGTGTGCCGCAGGCCTGAGAGTAGGCGGCGTCCGTCCCGCTGAAATCAACCGGCTCGTAAGCGTGCCACGCCGATTTCGGGTATTTCTCGGAAATGAGCTTCTGCAGACGGGCACGGGACGGGGAGGAAGAACGCTCGACCAAGAACGCCAGACCTTCACCGTGTTTGGCGACCGCCGCCTTCGCCACTTCGGACAACGCATCACGCACGGCCTCGATCTTGCAGTCGTTGCCGCCCCGGGTGTGCCGGTGGGCACGATCGGGATCGTACAAATTCAGGATCGCCGCCTGAGCAAAGGTATCGGTGCCTCCATTGGCACCAGGCAACAGCGCATTGCCCTCGATCTTGGTCGGGCGACCGTCGCTCGACTTGACCGTCAGGGCGACCGCGCTGCCCCGCAAAGGCATGGATGTCGCGAAATACTGAGCCTTTCCGTAAACGTAGCCCTCGGGCTGCTTGGCAAAGGGCGTCAACTCCTCCTCGGGGCGACGGCACCCGGTGCCCATGCCACCCAGACCGGCCAAGAGGAAGCTCGCAGACATGAGCTTCATCCAGTCGCGACGGGTTTCACCATCCGGGGCGATGCTGGCACCGGCTGGAAACTCGCGCTCCATCCACTGACGGAAATCGGGTTGGTCAGCCAGCTGCTCTAGGGAACGCCAGTACTTCGGACCGGACTCCGGTTCGTTGCAAATCGGGGGAATCGTCTTCATCAGCGGTGGCAGGTGGAACAGCTCTGGCCAGGTTGGACCTTCCAGTCGTGAACGGCTTTCTTGCCGTCGAATTCACCGTTCCAATCGAGCTTGGTCACAAGATCATTGGGCCGGATGTGCTTCTCGGGCTCCCGATGGCACTCCAGACAGAAGCCCATCGACAAGGGCTTGGCATGGTACACTTCGTCCATTTTCTGAATCTCACCGTGGCATTTCACACAGGAAATACCGCGGTTCACGTGAACGGAGTGGTTAAAATAAACGTAATCGGGAGTCTTGTGGATCTGAACCCAGGGAATGGGCTTGCCACTGGAGTACGACTCACGAACCAAACTCAACTTCGGGGAGTCTTTAGCCACAATGGAGTGGCAGCGCATGCAGGTCTCCGAGGCTGGGATGTTGGAGAACCACGACTTGTCGACATCGCTATGGCAATAGCGGCAGTCGATCCCCAGCTGATCGGAGTGGATGGCGTGAGAGAACGCCACGGGCTGCTTGGGCTGGTAACCCACGCGAGTGTACTTCGGGGTGAAGTAATAGGTGATCCCGGCGATCACGGTTGGCAGCACCACGGCCGCTGCCACACCGACCATCAACGGTATTTTGTTGGTCCACCTCGGGAAAATGTCCGACATCGGGCCGCTTTCTTTGGGCTTCTATGGATCCGAACCGATTCATTCGGCCGATTCCTTCCGCCCATTGGATTAATTTCTGCACCAACCTCCGCTGTTTTCTACGGGCCTACCTCGAGTATTCTTCGAGTGGACCCACGGCTTCCTCCCCTCCAACTCCGCCAGAGCACCCCTATTCAATACAAGGGGCTCAGACGGCCTTGGGGGAATGGAAAACCCACAATGGCGGTCAGCACCGGGCCGATAAGAGCACTGCCCTCTTCCACAAGGCAAGCACGTGGATGGATTCCCTCAATAGCATCATGGAACCGAATACTGTGGTTAAGACATCACGAAAACTGTTCCCACCGTTAAAACTGCCCGATCGCTCCGCTGATTTGTGCGCGGAGGCCACCAGATTGCTGGATTCCCCTTTGCCCGAGATTTGGCGAGTCGATAGACTGGATGCCTTTGAACGGAACCGCGATGGACTACAAGAATTCCCTCAATCTGCCCCGCACGGAGTTTCCGATGCAGGCAAACCTGGTTCAGCGGGAACCGCAACGGCTGGCCCAGTGGTACAGCTCAGACCTTTATGGGCAGCTAATGGCAACCCGGGCGGAGTCGCCGCGGTTCGTTTTGCACGACGGCCCGCCCTTTGCCAACGGCGATGTGCACATTGGCACAGCGTTGAACAAGATTCTCAAGGATCTGATCCTCAAGTCGAAGTCCCTGCGCGGCTTCCAAACGCCCTACGTTCCCGGCTGGGACTGCCATGGCCTGCCCATCGAGTCCAAGGTGACCCAGGAACTGCGCGCCCAAGGCAAGTCCGATGCCGATGCCGCCACAATCCGAACGGCCTGCGACGCCTACGCCCGCAAGTACATCGACTTGCAACGCCAGCAATTTCAGCGCCTCGGTGTTCTAGGTGACTGGAACAACCCGTACCTGACCCTCGCCCCGCAGTATGAGGCCGATGAACTGCGGCAATTTGCCGACCTCGTCGAGAAGGGCTTCGTGTACCGGGGCAAAAAACCCGTGTACTGGAGCGTTCCTTTCCGAACCGCCTTGGCGGAGGCCGAGGTGGAATACGCCGACCACATCAGCCAGAGCGTGTTCGTTCGACTCCGTCTGGCGGGTGAACCCAACACCTACGTGGTGGTTTGGACCACCACGCCCTGGACCCTGCCCGCCAACCTGGCCGTGGCCTTCAATCCGAAGTTCTTCTACTCGTACGTGTTCGCCGAGGGAAACACCTACTTGGTGGCCAACTCCCTGCTCACTAGCCTCAGCGAGAAGTGCGGCTGGGAAGGCTATCAAATCATCCGCACCGCTCAGGCCGAAGAGTTGGCTTCGCTTCAGTATGAGCATCCGTTCTGCGAGCGCACCGGACGGTTGTTCCCGGCCGACTTCGTCGATGACTCCACCGGCACGGGCTTCGTGCACATCGCCCCGGGTCACGGCATGGATGATTACCATCTGGGCTTGAGCGTCGGTCTGGCGATTTATTGCCCAGTGGACGACGAAGGCCGTCTGACCCCCACCGCCGATCTGCCGCGGGAGCAGCAATTGCCGGAGTCACTGGTGGGCAAATCCACTCTGGCCAAGGCTGGTAAGTCGGAGGCCAACGAGGCCGTGTTGGCTCTCTTGACCGAGAAGGAAGCGCTGATGCGCCGAGAAGATTATTCTCACAGCTATCCCCATTGCTGGCGCTCCAAGTCCCCGATCATTTTCCGGGCCGTCGACCAGTGGTTCATTCGCGTGGACCACACCGGTGGCGCTCCCGGGGCCTTACCCTTCCGGCAACAAGCGTTGGCCGCCATTGATTCGGTGAACTGGATTCCCGACTGGGGCAAGAACCGCATCCAGGGAGCCGTGCAGTCTCGGCCCGACTGGTGCATCTCGCGTCAGCGCACCTGGGGTGTGCCCATCCCGGCCTTCTACGATGCGGCAGGCGAACCCATTCTCGACGCGCGGATCGTCCGCAAGGCCGCCGACTGGATCGAGCGCGAAGGCTCGAATGTCTGGTTCGCAACGCCGGTGGAGGCCCTGTGGGCCGGATGCCGGCCGGCCGATTGGTCGGGCCCGGAAGCCGCGCGCAAAAGCCAGGACACGCTCGATGTGTGGATTGACTCCGGTTCCTCTAGTCGCGCCGTGCTCATGCGCCGACCCGAGCTCCGCGGTTCGGAGGGCGGTTGGCAGGCCGATGTTTATTTGGAAGGCAGCGATCAGCACCGGGGCTGGTTCCAGTCGTCCTTGCTACTATCGCTGGCGGGCAACGGTTCGGCCCCGTTCAAGACGGTGTTGACCCACGGCTTCATGGTCGATGAGGACCGCGAGAAAATCTCCAAGTCCAAGCAAGGTCAGGGCGGTTACCAAAAGCCGCAGACGGCCGATCGCTACATTAAGGACTACGGTTGCGATGTCGTGCGCCTGTGGGTCGCCTCGCAAGACTACCGCAGCGACATCGTGGTCAGCGAGGAGCGGCTCAAGAAGGTGGGTGAAACCTACCGCCTCATCCGCAATACCCTGCGCTACCAGCTCTCCAACTTGTACGACTTCAATCCGGCAACCCAGGCCGTGGCCGATGACCAACTCAGCGGACTCGACCGCTGGATCTTGGGCGAGTTCGCCACGCTGGAAGCCGCGGTGGCGAAGGCCTACGACACCTATGAATTCCATGTCGTGTACCAGTTGATCTCGCAGTTCTGCGCGGTGCAGCTCAGCGCGATGTACCATGATGTGGTGAAGGACCGGCTCTACACCGATCCCGCGGGCTCAGACCGCCGCCGCAGCACTCAAACCGCCCTGCACCGCATCCTGACCCGGCTCACACAAGCCCTGGCTCCGATTCTGGCCTTCACGGCCGACGAGGCCTGGGAGCAAATTCCGGGAGTGGCCACGAAGTCGGTGCACCTGAGCCTCTGGAATCCGAGCACCGGCGCCGTGCCGACCGAACCCGCTTGGGCCGCCCTGTTCTCATTGAGGGAGCAAGCGCTGCCCGAGTTGGAAAAGGCACGTCAGGCAAAACTCATCGGTAAGAGCCTGGACGCCGTGTTGCACTTCGCCTTGCCGGCTGCGGACCGCGCGTTGGTAGCGTCGCACGAAGCTGAACTGCGGGAACTGTGCAACTGCTCAGCGGTGACCGTAACGGAAGCGGCCGAGCGCCAAATCACAGTGCAAGTCGCCGGCGAAGTGGGCCGCAAGAAGTGCGAACGCTGCTGGCACTGGGAACTCAACGTCGGCGAGAACCCCACTCACCCGACCTTGTGTGGTCGTTGCGTCGAAGCGGTGATTTCGCTGTCTTAAACCCATCCAATCCCCGGACTGCACCGTCCGGGCGACACGACTCACTCCGGGCGCGGCAATGAGAAGGGTACCTTGAGGCGATAAAGCCGCAGCGGCCCATTGCCATCAGGATCGGGCACCGGAGCTGCAGCAGAGCGCCCAACGAAGTTGCTCAAGGTTAGCCAAGGACCCTGGAGCGTCGAAGACACTTCCACTGTGTGTGCCATGGGAAAGGCTCCGCTCAGTTGGACACCGGGCAACCGGGGGTCCGGGGTGGGCGGAGCCAGCGGAGGCAACTCAGTGATGTCCACATAGAGCAGTCCCGCGTAGAGCTGAGCCAGGCTTAAGGGATCAAAGTAGCTCAGCAACGGAAGTTCATTAAAAGCGCCACCGGCTGAATAAACCACGTTGGTCGCACGCCAGACGGGCTGGAAGGTGTTCAGGCGGTTGAAAACATTGGTAGCGCTCACCACCCGACCAAACACCGTGAAACCGCCATTCTGGTTGTCCAAGTTGGCCGAGTTGTCCCCGAAGCTCAGGAACCACTGGCTCGATGCCGAGTGGGGACCTCCGGTGTAGATCACCCCATCTTTGGAAACGGTCCAAATCTGAGTCGCACCAGAACCATTGGTGGCCACAACCCGTTCGGTGTACACCTCGAAGGTCGAGATCTCAGGGAAAGCATTGGTGTAGGTAATGACGTTGGTCTTCAGACCGGCAAACTGGGTGAAGGCCACGGCCGCATTGGTCCATCGCACCGTCGCCAACCTATTGGTGCCCGCCCCCTTTTTCGCCATCGACAAGGTGCCGTAGAGGTTCCGGTAGCGCGGGCCGATGTCGAATTCGTTGGAGACGTTGGCGAACTCCAAAACCGATTCCACCGAATTGCTCACCGTCCCCCGATTGGCCACCCGGAACCCACCGCCCTGGATCACGAAATTGGGCACGATCCGGTGGGAGATCATGTTGGTGTAACGTCCGGACCGGACGTACTTGAGGAAGTTGGCGGTGGTGAGGGGTTTCTCTTGGTCGAACAACTCGACCACCACATCGCCTAGGGCAGTGCGAAACTGCACCAGCGTGCCCGCCTGAACGGCAGCTTCCCTCGCGACCAGCAGCAGCCAGCCACCGAGCAGAACTCCCAGTATTTGTCTCATCCTCCGTCTCATCAATGAAACCTCCGTTGAACCTGCGGAAACTTTTTTAGAACTGAGCTTTGAAGGGCTGGATCGACCCTCGATTAGCCCTGAAGGAGCTCCGTCTTCTCCATGAACGCGTAGCACAAGATGTGCAGGATGTGCATTTGGACATCCTCCACGCGGCCGTAGTGAGTGTCATCGATGACCACCACCTGATCGGCCAACTCGGCCAGGCGACCCCGCTTAGCGCCCACCAGCGCGATGGTCTTGACCCCGTGGGACTTAGCCCACTCGAAGGCCTTTACCAGGTTGGGGGAATTGCCGCTGACACTAGCCGTGATAAGGACGTCGCCTTTGCGGGCGTAATTGGCCAACTGCCGCGAGAAAATTTCGTCGTAGGAGTAGTCGTTCCCGAGGGCCGTCATCCAGGCAACGTTGTCTGTGAGCGAGAGCACCCGGAAACGGCGCGGCAGCGTGTCGCTAGATCCCTTGCCCAAATCGACCGCGAAGTGACTGGCGTTGGCCGCGCTGCCGCCGTTGCCTATAGCGAAAATTTGTTGGTCTTGCGACCACGCCACGCGAAGGGTTTCTACCAGGGCGGCGATCTCGGCAGGCTTCACAGAATCGACAGCCCGCTTCTGGGCTTCCAGGTAGTCAGCAATCCACTGGGTCATCATGTTTGAGAAGTTTGAAGGGAAACCGTCACAACGTCGAGATTGTCGTTGGGGGCATTGGACTGAGGTTGTACGACAACAAATCTCTGCCCTTGGAAACAGCTCTTCGGTAGAAAGCGCCCATGCGATCTCTTTCCGGCGCGACCATCCTGATCACCGGGGGCACCGGTTCCTTCGGTAACCGCGTCGCGCGTCATCTTCTCGACCTGAACCCGGCGGAGATCCGCATCTTCAGCCGCGACGAGAAGAAGCAATGGGAGATGCAGCGCCGTTGGCCCCAATTCCGCTACATCATCGGCGATGTCCGTGATGCCGGTCGGTTGGACGAGGCCATGAGTGGAGTTCAATACGTCTTCCATGCGGCCGCCCTGAAGCAGGTGCCCTCGTGCGAGAGTTACCCCCTCGAAGCGATCAAGACCAACATTCTAGGCACCCAGAACATTTGCTCAACGGCCCGTGCCGCTGGAGTAAAGACCGTCGTGGCCCTAAGCACCGACAAGGCCGTCAAACCCGTCAACGCCATGGGCACCAGCAAAGCCATGATGGAAAAACTGGTCTGTAGCCAAAATCAGTTCGGTGGATCCACCACATTCTGCTGCGTTCGCTACGGAAATGTCATGGGCAGCAGGGGATCGGTGATTCCTTTGTTTCTTCGGCAAATCCAAGAAAACGTTCCACTGACGCTCACAGTGCCGCACATGACTCGGTTCCTCATGACCTTGGACCAATCTGTGGACCTCGTCTTCCATGCGATGACAATGGCACAAGGCGGAGAAATCTTTGTTCGGAAGGCACCCGCCTGCACGGTTCAAACCCTGGCCGAAGCCATGCGTCGGAAATACAGCCCCCAAGGAACGAATCACCCCATCCAAGAAGTGGGTATTCGACCCGGCGAGAAGATTCACGAAATCTTAGTCAATGAGTATGAGCTTCAACGGGTGAGCGAGAGTGAAACCTACTTCACCATTCACCCAGAATACCGCCTACCCGAAGAACTAACCCCTCAGGCATTGGGTTCAGAATACAGCTCGGAAAACACCCGCAGGCTAAAGACCTTCGACGAGATAACTCCGCTGCTCGATGCCGCCGGGGTCGTTGAAGAATACACCTGAGAGTTTGATTGGATGACCGAGCCGAACTCCCCCGTTGATCGACCACCCCTGAATTTCTCCCGAATGTCGTCCCCTACGATCCAACAGTGCCGAGGTTGCCACGCCCCATCCTCAGGACTGGTCCCCGTGCTGCACATGGAGCCGATGCCTTTGGCCGGAATGTTCTGCCGGTCCGCTGAATCGGCTCGCACGGCACCTCTGTTCCCGCTGACCTGGATGCGATGCTCCTGTTGCGGAGCCGTCCAAGTGGCTGAGGACATCTCCGGGTCCCAACTGTACGAGGAATACAACTACGCCTCATCGACGGTCCCGGGCTTGGTTCGACACTTCATTGGTTTCTCCGATATTCTTGCGGCATTTTACGGCAAGGAGTCGGCCCTGACCTATCTGGAGATCGGGTGCAATGACGGGGTTCTGCTCAATCAACTCCCCCCGGGTTGGCGGCGGATCGGTGTGGACCCGAGCGACGTGTCGAGACGCGCGGGTGCCGCCGCTTCGTGGCGTCTGGTCAATCGCCCGTTCACGCCGGAGGTGGTCCGGGAACACGGACTGGAAGCATCGGTGGATGTGCTCTCCGGATCCAACTGCCTCGCACACATTACGGACCTTCGGGAAGTCTTCGCCGGGGCTGCCTTAGCTCTCAAACCGGGCGGACATTTCTGGGTCGAAGTCCACGACCTCGCTGCGACTCTGAGCGGCGGGCAATGGGACACCATTTATCACGAACACAAGGTTGAATGGAGCGAATCAGCCTTGATCCGCTGCGTCTGCCGATTGGGCTTCACCCATGAGGCCACCCTCAGAACCCCGCTGCATGGAGGATTGCTGCGAGTGCGCTTCCGCCGGGACCCCTCGGCGACCGGAATTTCAAGCCAGGCATTGGAGTCGGAGTTCGGTCTGGATGACATCCAACGCGCCTATGACCGCCGTGCTGAGACCCCCGCAGCACGGAGGCTCGAGCGCCTTCTCCAGGAAGGCCGTCCCATTGCCGCCTACGGAGCCGCCGGTCGCGCCAATGTCTACCTGAACCAACTTCGGCACCTGCGCTTTAATTACATCGTTGATGAGTCGCCGCTGCGGTGCGGAAAATTCATTCCCCAGACCGAGACACCCATCGTGGCTCCGGCCGAGATGATCCAGCACCCGCCGGTCGCCTGCCTGGTCACCGCCTGGAATCATCGGGACGACATCGTTCGTAAATATCCCGGTCACTCTTGGGAATGGTTGACCGCCTTCGGGGAGGCTTAATGCGAGTCACTGTACTCGGTGCCTCTGGCATGCTGGGCCATGTCGTCGCCCGCTTCTTAACCGAGGCGGGGCATTCGGTCCAAACCCCGGAACCTCGTTTCGATCCAGATTCGCCGGCCAGATTCATCGAATCGCTCCGAATCACGCATCCCGAGACGGTAATTAATTGCATCGGGATTCGGGCTGGATCGCCACCCCAGGCACTCATCGACACCCACATCCGCCTGGTGGAATTGTCCCTGGAATGCCTGCAAGGAAGTAGCGCTCGGTTCATTCAGGCCAGCACCGACGGGATCTTCCGATCCGATTTGCCGGCCCGGCAGACTAGGGAACTCGCGGATGCCACCGACGACTATGGCCAATCCAAGTGGGAAGCCGAACTTCGGGTGCGGTCGGCCGGAGGGCTCGTCATCCGATGCTCGATCCTGGGCCCCGAACTCCGGGCTGCCGCCCCGAGAAGTCTCATGGGCTGGTTCCTCACCCAGCGCGGGCCTGTTCGAGGCTTCGTCAACCACGCCTGGAATGGAATCACCACGCTCCAGTGGGCCATGGTCTGCCAAGGACTTCTAGAAGCTCGATCCCCAGAACCGGTCTGTCAGCCCGGCATCTGGCCGCCGATCCACAAGGCCGAGGTCCTGAGGCTCATCGGAGACACCTGGGATTGGCCCATCGAGATCCACCCCGAGGCAGCAGCACAGCCGGTGATACGAACCCTGACGCCCGATGTCATTTGCCCTTCCCTGAAGAGCCAACTCGAGGAGCTCCGAAAATGGTACACCCCTCGATTTCCATCAACCCCGCTGACCGCAAATTGACCAACCCTCTCCAAATCTCGGATACCCAGTCCATCGTGGGCCGACATGGGGGCTTTCACGGAATAGCGGCTTGTGGTCCCCTCTCTTAAGGTGTCCGAAATTCTCACTGTCATCCCGGTCTATAACGGTGCCCGCTACCTGCGGGCCACGTTGGACTCTTTGGCTGCCCAGACCACACCGCCCGATCGGGTAGTGGTGATCGATGACGTCTCTACCGACGGCACCCCGGAACTGGTCCAGGCCTTCTTCGCCGAGCATCCCCGCCTGCAGGGCGAACTCCGGCGCAATGAACGGAATCAGGGGCTCTTCGGCAACCTGAACCGCTGCCTCGACCTCGCGGTTGAAACCGACATCCTGCACATCCTTTTGGCCGACGACCTGGTTCTGCCGGGCTTCTTGGAAAGGCTTGCGCCCACACTGGACGATTCGACCGCACCGGCCATGGCTTGGTCACTGACCGAAAAGATCGACGCCTCGGGGACGTTGCTGGCGGGCCAACCGCAGCCTCTGCCACCGGAGGCCCGGCCGATTCGCTTGGTCGACTTCGTGAAGCAACAAGGCCAATTGCAGACCATCTTCTGCGGCTCGGTCCTGCTCAAGACCGGCCGGAAAACGGCTCCGTGCCGTTTCCCACTGGACTACCCCCAGGTGGGCGACTGCGTCTTCTACGCCGACTGGGCCCGTCATTCCTCGGCGCTGCGGGAGCGGACGGAAATCCTCTGCCAGATCCGCCACCACGGCGGCAGCGCCACCACGGCGAATTCACGGAGACTGGAAAGCTGGGTGGCCGACGAACTGAGGGCCATGAAGCAAATCGCCCGGTGGGCACCGGTCGGCACCCTGAGTCGGTGGGCCTGGAGCCAACGCATCCAATGCCTCTTCGCGGCACGATCCGTCGTGAAGCAGCAAATGGCCTACCCCGTTGACACCGTCTACGCCAAGGCCATCGGAGACATGGCCTGGGGCCTGATACGTCCCTGGCACTGGTGGCTGGGACGCATCGCCGTCTTTTTCAGAGACCGACTCTTCGGCTCCCATCCCGCGACCCGGAACGACTCCCCAAACCGATGAAAACGACCTCCTTCTCGCCTCTATCCGAACCCTTAAAGGGCGTCGGCCGTTTCCGGCCGCTACTGTGGGCCTGGGCCATCCTGATGCTGGCCGTGGGCACTATTTTCTGGAAGAGCCTACGCCCTGAATTCGTGCTTTTCTCCAATGATGCACCACTTGGAGTTCTACACTCCGACGCAGGCAGGCTTCCGGATGGTTTCTTTGGATTCTGGCAAGATCTCAACTGGGTTGGATCGGTCACGATCGGAGCGACCCCCAATCTGACCCAGATACTGGGGACCATCGTGAACAGCCCGCTCTTCGTGGCCAAGTTCTACGTGCCGCTGTCGCTAGTCTTCCTGGGCCTTAGTTGTTGGTTTTTTGTCCGACGCCTCGGATTCCGCTCCGAGGTCGCCATCCTTTCGGGCATCGCTGCCGCACTGGCCTCCAATCCGGTGTCCTACGCCTGTTGGGGGTTGCCAGCCAAGGCGTTCTCACTCGGCTTCACCCTGCTGGCTCTGGCGGGCCTGGCTGGGCGGGATACCGGTTGGCGACGCTGGCTCTCGATCGCTGCAGCAGGCCTCGCGACCGGTCTGAACGTCAGCGAGGGCGGCGACATCGGTGCCATCCTCAGCCTTTACGTGGCCGCCTTCCTGGTCTGGCAGTGCTGGACGGAATCCATCGAGACCCCACGGAAGCTCTGGAACGCCGCGATGCGTCTCACGGCAGTGGTCGTCTTCGCCGGATGGATCGCGGCCCACGCCATCCACGCGCTGGTCAGCACTCAAATCGTCGCCGTTTCGGGCATGTCCCAGACGCGAGAGAGCGAGGCGCAGCGGTGGCAGTTCGCCACGGCGATTAGCCTGCCGCCAGTGGAGTCACTGCGCATCATCGTGCCGGGACTTTTCGGTTACCGCATGGACAGCCCGGACGGCGGCGCCTACTGGGGCGCGGTGGGCTTTGACGGAACGTCCAAGGGTCGATGGAGCGGGGCCGGTGAGTATGCCGGTATTCTGGTGGTGCTCGTGGCGAGCTACGCCGCGGCGACCTCACTGCGCAAAAAACAGTCTCCATACTCAGAACAAGAGCGCCGGATGGTGTGGTTCTGGACCGCCGTGGCAACCGGTTCGCTGGCGCTGTCCTGGGGGCACTTCGCTCCGTTCTACCGGATCTTTTTCGCCATCCCTTACCTTTCAACCATCCGCATTCCTTCCAAGTTCCTGCATGTGATGCACCTCGCATTGTGGGTGCTCTTCGCCTACGGACTGGAAGCCATCGCGCGGGGATCTCTGGCCTCGGGCAAGGAACGCCTGGGCGGCTGGAAGGATCAATTCGCCACCTGGAGAAAGACGGCCGCCCCGGGCGAGGTCAATTGGGTCTTCGGTGCCGTGGCGTGCTTTGCGATCGCAGCGGTGGGAGCCCTCAATTACGCGGGAGGTGCCGCTGAACTAAAATCACATCTGCGTGGCATCGAGTTCCAGATGGGGCCTCCGGCCACCGCCGAATTTTCCATCGGCGAAGCATGGAAGGCTCTCGGCTTTTTCGCGATCTCCCTGGCACTGGTTGGAGGAATGATCACCGGATTCTTCAACGGCACCCGGGCCCGGATTGGCTGGATGCTGTTGGGAACCGTGCTGGTGGTGGATCTGTACCGGGCCAATACGCCCTGGGTGAAGTACTACGATTGGGTGACCCGCTATCAGTCCAACCCGGTGTTGGACTTGCTAAAAGACAAACCCTGGGAACAGCGCGTGACCGCCTTCCTCGATCCGCACCGCCAGGGACCGCTCGTCGGGGGTGAATCGACCCTCTCCTGGACCTACCTGCAGAAAGAATGGCTCGAGAACCAGTTCCAGTATTTTAATATCCAGTCTCTGGACATCTCCCAGATGCCCCGTGTGCCCGAGCTGGAGACCGCCTATTTTGCCGCACTGGGCCTGCTCGAGAATCAAAGTAATCTACCCTTGGTCGGCCGCCTGTGGCAGCTCACTAACACCCGGTACATTCTGGGATCTAAGGAGGTGGTCGACCAGCTCAACGGTATGGTGGATCCCGTCCAGAAACGCATCCGCCTGAAGATGCCCTTCGGTCTCGGGCTCAAGCCGGGAGTCACGCCCCCCAACGCTTCAACTGCCACCGCCGACATGGTGCAATTGCTCACGGCCACCGCCTCCGAAACGGGACCCTTCGCGGTGTTGGAATTCACCGGCACGCTACCTCGTGCGAAGTTCTACACCGACTGGCAGACCGGCCTCAGCGACGCGCAAACCCTCCAGCAGCTTCGCGCGCCCGACTGGGACCCGGCCCGACAAGTCCTCCTTTCAGAGAAGATCGCAGGGACCACACCCTCACCCACGTCCGCCACATCCGAAGCCTCCATCACCCAATACGCACCCAAACACATCACAGTAAAGACCCGCTCCACCGCGCCCGGCATTCTGCTGCTCAATGACCGCTGGCACCCCGACTGGAAAGTGACAGTCGACGGCCAATCCACACCACTGCTGCGGGCCAACTTTCTCATGCGGGGCGTTTCGGTGGCCGCCGGCGAACACACCGTCGAATACCGCTTTGATCCGCCTCACCAGACCTTGTGGGTCAGCCTCGCGGCCGTCGCAACAGGCCTCCTCCTGGTGGGCATCCTCATCTTGGCACCCAAGCCCTCCAGCGCTGACTGACCATGGCCTCCACGCCCAGCCATCTCGACCACGTCCGCAATGACCTGGCCTATGCCGACATCCTGGCCAACTGGGACGCAGCCTTCTACGCCAAGTTCACGGGAGCTCTTCGCCCGAGGACACCGGGTGCCCGAGTGCTCGACATCGGATGCGGCGTAGGCCAAGTCGTGGCCCAACTGACGCGCGAGGGCTTTGAAGCGCACGGTGTGGATGTGTCCGGGCCGAACATCGAGCGCACCCGAGCCTTCACCGACCGGTGCCTGCTGTATGATGGCAACCAACTCCCCTACCCCGACGGTCATTTCCAGCGAGTCGGTGCGCTGAACGTGGTGGAGCATGTGCAGGATCCGGAGGCCTTCATCGCCGAAGCGGTCCGAGTGTGCGCTCCGGGCGGACGCATCGTGTTGAGCAGTCCCAACTTTCTGCGATTCCTCGGTTGGCGCGATTACCATCCGCGCATGCGGGGCCTCGGCAACAAGTGGCACAACCTCCAAGGCCTGCTGGAGCGGCGGAAAGCCATGCGGCAGACGCCCGATCAAGTCCGCTTCGAGCGGATGTCCCCCATCATCAAGGAACCGTTCACCCCGGACGACGACGCCATCGTCTGCACCAACGCCCTCGACATGGGATTCTTCCTCGAGCGCAACGGAGCCCGCCTCGTCGAGGTGGCCTGCACCGACCGCACCGTGCCCGGCTGGATCAACTTGCTCCTCAATGCTTCCCCCCTGAAATACGGGCTCTTCAACGCCTGGGTGGTCGCCGAGAAGCGCGCTTAAACAAGACCCTTCCCCGGGATATCACCGAAATCGCGGATATCAAGACCCCGTCGGTCTCGTGAGGTTTCCGAACGGTAGGGCGTCGGTCTCATACCGGTTTTGGACCCACCGCACCCTTCGAACCACGCTCCGCAAGCCCGGTCTACAGTCCCTCGGCCACGCCTCCGTCACCAGACCTCGACCGGCCCCTTGGGCACTGGGATGGCCTCGCGCCGAATGCTTGCGGGTTCATCGGAGTTTCCATCGTCACGCATGAAACTGGCCACCATCGGTGCCAACTGGTAGCGCGGCAGCAGGTGGCCCGACTCGTCGCAGAACTGCCGACGCCAGCGCAAGTAGCTGTCCACGATCTCGAGGTATTGGGCCCGGGACTCCATCCGCACGATCTTCTTGCTGAACTCGTTGGCCGGACCAAAGCGCTTGGCATACCACGGGCCGATCTTGCGAAACATCACGCAGCCATGCCGCTCCCCGAAGACCTCCACCATCAGGTCGAGGTGCCGAGACATGACCCGAACCCGGTCCTCGATGCCAGGTTCTGGCGGCAGCACCCCCGTTTGCATCAGCGCCCGCGTCCGCACGAAGATCCAAGGATCATAAAAAGCCCCACGCCCCACGCTCACCCCTGCACACCCCGTCTCAGACTTCATGTGCACTGCCGCCTCGGGCGTCGTCACGTCGCCATTGCCAATCACCGGGATCGTCCGCGCCGCCTCCACCACCTTGCGAATGCCCGCAAGATTCACCGAGCCCGAGAACCCCTGCTCCCGGGTCCGCCCATGAATAAATACCCCGGCGATACCGGCATCCTCCAGCGCGCGGACCAGGTCGGGCGCCGTCAAATTGTCGTCATCCCAACCCAAGCGCATCTTGGCCGTCACCGGGATACGCAACGCATCCACCATCGTCCGCACCAGATGCTGCGTCCGTTCGTGCTCCACCATCATCGCCGAACCGCCACCCACCCGACACACCTTGCGTACCGGGCATCCCATGTTGATGTCGATGGCACTCACCCCGCGCTCCTGCAGCATCACCGCCGCATCGCGCATCTCCTCGGGCACGGAACCGAACAACTGCACCGCCAGAGGCCGATCGTTCTCATTGGTTTCAATGAGCTTGAAGGCCTTGGGATTTTCCTCGATGAGCGACCGCGCGTTAACCAGATCGGTCGTCGCCAAATCGAGCCCGCCAATCTCCCGCGCCACCAGACGGAACGGCAAGTTCGTGTAGCCCGCCAGCGGCGACAGAAACAGGTTGGACTTCAGCTCCAACGAGCCGAAACGAATCATCCGAGAAGGCTACTCCACCAGCGGCTAAAAGCCCAGCAGACCGTTGGGGAGCACCTGAACGTCCGGACATCGACGAGGCCCCACAGACCCGCACCGACGATCTCGGCACGGCCGTGACCGAAACGTTTTCAGCCGAAAAATCCGACCGACAATGATCCAGTCATCGGGCCCAGTCGTTCACTCCCTGTCGTAACCCATCTTGTCGTGGCGCACCTCAGTGCGGTGACGGGCACGCCACTAACCCTCATTCCTCGCCGGCCAAGACGGTCACATGCGTCACCCCCACCCCGAAACGGTCGAAGAAGCGTTGGCAACGATCGTTGAGACGATCTTCCAGGTCCGGATCTGGTTGATTACTGAACTCGAAGTGGATCCACAGACATGCATCTAACCCACTGATCAGACGAAACCGGATCAACTTGTCGAAGCGCTCGGGATCCGGTTGTGCGTCAGGCAAGATTTCCAGCAATTCCTTGTCGAGCGACACGGGAGGAACCTTCCAATCGATCACCGCCGCGATCACTGGGAAGGCTACCTCGAGGAAGGATTGCAGGAAGTGCTTGAGGGTGAATTGCCAGGCACCAACGAAGTCTATCGGTTTCATATTCAGAAGAGGATTCGTAGGCCTCGACCGAATTCTTACAGGGCATCGAAGAAATCTACTCCAACCCTCCACCCGCACTCACTTCGGAGCCTGTCCCTAAAACCTCCCCTGCAGCCTGTCCCTGAAATCTCCGAACCAACCCACAACTTCGAAGCGGCAGCGGGAGCGGGCCGGAGCAAGCATTGGAAGCGATTATACCCTCCCCTCGCGCACAGCGCGATAGCTCATCCTCCCCAGAGCTTCCCTGCGCGCGCAGGACCGATCCCGCGGAGCCCCCACCCAAGAACGCGCCAAAACCACCCTTCGGAGACTGTCCCTGAAATCTCCTGAAATCTCGTAGAAGACCGTTGGGGAGCGCTTGAGTGCCTGGAATCCCGGCAAATCCAGTTTGACGGTCCAACCGGGCCCCGAGAACCTCCTCTTCTCCGTGGGTCCTGAGCCCCTGGGCCCGCGATCGGCGGCAGGCTCAGGCGCGATTGATAAACTCGCGGTCGATGCGTATGCCCTCACTTGTGCTCCTCCTGCGGCAGCTCAGCCGCAACAATGCCGCGTTCCTTTTCCATCGCGCACTACTCCGATGCCTGTACGGAAACCGGATTCATCGGCTGTCCAATCGTGACCTGTTCAACAGGCCCGAGTGGTTCTGGGGCGGATCTTCGGTACCCAATCTGCCACTGACGGTGCCAGATTCCTCAGAGGGACTCGACCCGGCAGCACGACGGGCCCTCGCCGAAGATCTGGTGGAGTCCTTTTACGCGGGCCAAGGATTGGATCCTTCGAACCGCAATTACAGTCCCCTCTGGTCCACGATCATCGACCGCAATGCGCCTGCGGTCCTTAAAGCCCTCCGCAACCGCGATCCAGAAGCCCTTCTCGCGTTCCTAGAGAGGATGTTTCCTTCGCCCACGTTGTGGGGGATAGGCTACGGCGATCTTGGAATCGCTCAGGGTTCACGGTTCGCATCCTATCTCATCCTGTCTCAGTTGGCGGGATTGGCCGAGTCGCTGGGTGTGGTGCGCACAGAATGTCCGGAACAGGGTGAGATCGGCCATGCTCTTCGGGACGGACCCGAGGCCCTGCTGACCGCCGTTGAGCGCAAGCTGGGTCTCCGGATCGACTTCCCACGGATCGCTGGAGCCTACGGCATCGAGGTGGGGGGCCGCCTTCTGGACATGCAAACGCCGGGGCACCTGTATGCAGCCCATCGACTCCATGGGCATCTTCAACGGCATTCGGCTCCGGAATCACCCGACATCATGGAGATCGGGGCGGGGTTTGGGGGAGCATGCCATTGGTTACAAAAACTAAGGTCTCCCTCGCGATACGTGATCCTCGACCTCGCCCTGACCAACGTCTACCAGGGATGGTTCCTCGGCAACGCTCTGGGCCGTGACCAGGTTGGCCTCTACTCCGACTTTCGGCGTGAAGGAAGCTTCAAAGGACGGCGCACTTGGATCATGCCGGTCCATTCCCATGAGCAGTTTTGCGAACAGCGATTCGACGCGATCTTCAATCAGGACAGTTTCCCGGAAATGCCCGTCGAGATCGTCCGCGACTACCTCAGGCTGGCGGCCGAGCGCCTACAGCCCGGAGGGCTTCTCTTCAGCATCAACCAGGAAGCCTTCAGCCCGATGCAGGGCAAGGCTCCCCCGTGGGTACCGGAGTTGGCGTCCACGACCGCTGGATTGGTAAGGATCTCACGAGAATTATGCTGGGTGCGCCGCGGCTGGGTCGAAGAGGTTTACCACCGGGTGGGGTGAGCTCCCGGGGCATACCGGCATCGACTTACCAGGGATCGATATCGACCCGGTGCCCATCATTGCCCGAACCGAACACGCTTCTATCGAGCTCTGCCCCATTCCGTCAGCGTGGCCGTTGAGGAGTCCGCCTAGTTCCGGCGGCCATACCCCGTCTCCGCGTACGACGTTGACAAGCGGGCCTCAGTTCTTCGCAGGTTGCTCGAGCGGATCTGTGGTTTCCCAAGCCCTTCGGATTTGGGGCCAGCGACCATCACAAAAAATAAGCAAGAGTGGCCCCTTTTGTGTAAATAGGTGGGACCGACCCCGCAGCCAACCGATAGGTGTTTCGTCGACGGGCACCCTGCCCTAAGTTCACACCCATGTTCACCCGTGCCCACGCATTCGCCAGCCTTGCGGCCCTGATGTCTCTCCAGGCCGCCGATCGCCCGCAGTTCGGCGAAGCCTGGTCACGGAACATGACCTCACCCGAGGTCAACCTCCCGGCCACATTCAATCCGACCAACGGAACCCACATCCGGTGGAGCGTTCCCCTGGGTGCCTCTGGAACTGAATCTCACTCCACCCCCGTGATCGCCCATGGACGCATCTTCATTGGCACCAATAACGAGCTGCCACGGGATGCCCGACGCAAAGGCGATCGCGGCATCATGCTCTGCCTCTCCGAAGCCACCGGAGCTCTCGAATGGCAACTGGCCGTCCCCAAGCGCGAAGAGGATATCTACCACGACTGGCCCAAGACCGGCATGGCCTCGCCCGTCACCGTCGAAGGCGACCGCGTCTACCTCGTCGACAATCGCGGCGTCGTCCAATGCCTGGACATCCGCGGACAAGCCAACGGCAACCAAGGCCCATTTCAGAACGAAGCCGCCTACCTCAACCTTCGCGGCACCAACGCCCTGCCAGTCCCCGTCCCCGCGGCCGTGCCGGACGCCGACATCCTCTGGTCCTTCGACCTCACCCGAGAGGCCGGCATCTGGTCCCATGACGGAGCCCACAGCTCCATCCTCATCCATGGCGACTACCTGTACATCAACACCAGCACCGGCGTAGACAACACCCACCGCGTCATCCGTACACCCAAGGCCCCTAGCCTCGTGGTGCTCGACAAACGCACCGGCCGCTGGGTCGCCCAGGACGGCCTCGGCATCGCCCCGCGCATCTTCCATTGCACCTGGTCCTCCCCCTCCCTCACCACCGTCAACGGCCAGCCACGTATCCTCTTCGCCGGTGGCGACGGCGTTGTCTACGGCTTCGATCCCTACCACCCAGGAAACCCCTCGTCCGAACCGTCCATCCTGACCAACCCTTGGCGCTTTGACTTCGATCCCAGCGGACCCAAGACCAACGTCGGCAGCTTTCTCAACAACCGACGCGAAGGTCCCAGCAATATCTACGGAATGCCCGTCGCTCTCGGAGACCGGATGTATGTCGCCGGTGGCGGCGATTGGTTCTGGGGCAAGAACGAAGCCTCGGTTCGCTGCATACGCACCACCGGACAGGGCGACGTCAGCGCCTCCAACACCTTGTGGTCGTACCCGCTGGGTCGCCACACCATGAGCACCCCGGCCATCGCCAACGGACTGCTCTTTTGCGCCGACTCCATGCGCACCCTCCACTGCATTGATGCAGCCACTGGGAAAGGCGTATGGACCCACGAACTAGACGGCGAAGTCTGGGCTTCAGCACTGGTGGCCGACGGCAAAGTCTACATCGGCACCCGGCGCGGCGGATTCTGGACTTTCGCCCTGAGCCGCGAAAAACTGCTCCTCGGTCACGTGGCCCTGGGTTCGCCCATCAGCGCCACCGCCGTGGCCGCCAACGGCACCCTCTACGTCGCCACCGGAACCCGACTCTTCGCGACAACGATCAAGACCACCCCCACAGTCAGATAATATCCTGGATGACGCGACCCGCGATACCGGTCAGTCGCACATCCAAGCCCTGGAACTTCACCGACAATCGGGTGTGGTCGATGCCCAACTGCCGCAACAGCGTCGCGTGAATGTCGTGCACGTCTACCGGTGACTCGACCGCCGAATACCCCAGCTCATCGGTCGCCCCGTAAATCATCCCAGGCCGGATCCCGCCGCCGCACATCCAGATGGTGAACCCGGCATTGTGGTGGTCGCGCCCGCTGCCGCCCTGGCTCATCGGGGTACGGCCAAACTCACCGGCCCACACGATCAACGTGTCTTTGAGCATGTCGCGCTGCTTCAGGTCGGTGATGAGCGCCATACACGCCCGATCGATCTCCGCGGCCTTGAACTCGACCCCCTGCTTCACCTCGCCGTGATGGTCCCAGTCCTTGTGATACAGCTGGATGAAGCGCACGCCTCGCTCGGCCAAGCGGCGGGCCAGAAGACAGTTCGAGGCAAAGGAACCATCCCCAGGCTTGCAACCATAGAGCGACTGAATGGAAGCCGGCTCGCTCACCGTGTCCATCAGCTCCGGCACGCTCGACTGCATTTGGAAGGCCATTTCGTACTGGGCGATGCGCGTCGAGATCTCAGGGTCATCCACCACGGCGTCGTGCTGCCGGTTGAGATCGTTGATCGTCCGCACCACTTCGTGCTGCCCTTCGCGGGTCACTCCCGGCGGGGTTCCCAGGTACATCACCGGATCGCCCTTGCCTCGCAAGTGCACTCCCTGAAACCGACTCGGCAACATGCCGGGCGCCCATTGACGGGCCGCGATCGGCTGATTCTGGCCGCCGCGCCCAAGAGAGGTCAGCACCACGAAACCGGGCAAGTTCTCCGCCTCGGAACCCAACCCATAGGTCACCCACGAACCCATGCTCGGGCGACCCGCAATTTGCGAGCCCGTGTTCATGAACATGTGGGCCGGATCGTGATTGATGGCCTCGCTCGTCATGGAACGCACCCAGCAAATCTCATCGGACACCGAGCCTAATTGGGTGAAGAGTTCACACAATTCGACACCGGCTTTCCCGAAACGCTTGAAGGGCAACTGCGGTCCGTAGCAAACCAACTTCTGTCCCTGGAGCTGGGCGATTTGCTTACCCTTGGTGAACGACTCGGGCATCGGCTTGCCGTGCATCTCCGCCAGCTTGGGCTTGGGATCGAAGGTTTCCAGATGCGACGGACCACCAGCCATACTCAGCCAAATCACCCGCCGTGCCTTCGCTGGAAAGTGCAATGGAGCCACCGCGCCACTCACTGTTCGGGCCGCGCTGGCCGCCTCAAGGATCCGCGGTTGGAGAATGGAACCCAGCGCCAAGGCACCCAGGCCTTGAGACGCGCGACCCAAAAACAAACGTCGGGTTTGTTGCTGCTGAAGAAACTGACGAATCTCCGTGGATGGGCTCATGGTCAGGAACGGGTGATGGTCTCGTGAAGGTTGAGGAGGGCACGGGCCACATCGGTCCAGGCTGCCCATTGAACGGGATCCAAGCCGGCCGGCGTCGGAGCCTTGCCGGTCCGGGTGAATTTCGAAGCCGCCTCCGGGTCCTTGGCGAAGGCAGTCCGCTGGGATTCGAGCAGGTGACGCAGCGCGGCTACCTCCGAGTCTTGTGGAGCGCGGGAGAGCGCCTGACGCCAGGCCCAGGTGAGTCGTGCCGCGTCGTCGCCAGAGCTTTCCCGGAGAATCCGAGCAGCGAAGCTTCGGGCCGCCTCGACATAACTCGGGTCATTTAAGAGCACCAGAGCTTGCTGGGGAATGTTGGAGCGGTTGCGCTCCGCGGCGCACTCCTCGCGAGTGGCGGCGTCGAAGGCCAACATGCTCGGGTGCACATAGGAACGCTGCCACCAGGTATAGAGGCCGCGCCGATACTGATCGCCACCCGAGCTGGCGTCGTAGCCACGCTGCGGAAAGTTGAGGTTCTCCCAGTATCCGTCGGGCTGGTAAGGCCGAACGCTCGGACCACCGATTCGAGGCACCAACAGGCCGGAGACCTGCAGCGCCGAGTCCCGGACTTGTTCTGCCTCGATGCGCCAGCGTCCCTGACGGGCCAAATCTCGGTTGTCGGGATCACGAGCCAGGAACTCACGCGGAGCGCTGGAGGACTGCCGATAGGTCCGGCTGGTGACCATCAGGCGGACGAGGTTTTTCACATCCCAACCGCTCTCGCGGAACTCCGCGGCCAGCCAATCGAGCAATTCCGGATACCGCGGCGGTTCGCCCTGGGCGCCAAAATCGTCGATCACCTTGGAAAGGCCGGTGCCGAAGAATTGACGCCAGTAGCGATTGACCACCACCCGCGCAGTCAGCGGGTTCTCGGGCGACACCAACCAGTTGGCCAAGTCCAAGCGGTTCAGTCGCCGATCGGAGGCCGCCTGGGCGGTTGGCCGGAAGTGGGACGGGATGGCCGGTTCCATGATCTCGCCCGTTTCGATCAGCCAATTGCCACGGGGCAGCACCCGGACGGTCCGGGGCTTTTCAGAGCGCTCGGTGATGAGCGTGCGCGGAAGGGTGCCCTCGAAGTCGGCACGGGCCTTGTCGGCGGCGGCCCGCTGCGTGCGGAGGTCTGCCAATTCCGGGGCGACCGACTTGAACTCGAACCACAACTTGGCCGACTGCTCGGGCGTCCGAGCGGCCGGATCCACCTTCAAACGCTCCGCCAAATCTGCGTTGGGCAATGGAACCGTGGGCGGCACGACCGCCGCTGCATCGGTGGCCATCCCGATACGAAAACACCCCAGCGTGTGGTTTCCATGTCCATGCTTCTGTTGCAACTCGATCTCTAAGCGCTCTCCGGAGGCCAGGCTGAGGGGCTCCTTCAGGCGCAAGCGCAACTGCGCGGGCTTGCCCGCCTCGGGCAAGATAGCCCAACCAGCGAAGGTGCCGCGGGCGTCTTGGTCGATGACCGAGGCCGCCGACCATTTGCCATAGGGATTTTTATCAGCCGACACCGTTTGCTCGTGGCTGGCCCACACCGAATCAAAGGCAACTTCACGAACCGGAGCACCCTCACGAACCACCCGGGCCACGACCTCCGTCAGCACGAAATTTCCATTACCGGCGCGGCCCGGTCCTTGAGAAGGCAGGGATTTGTCGGGCAACACTTCCACGCGCACACCGACCACCCGCTCCGGCAGTGAGGTAAATCGAACCACCGTGCTGTCGGTGTCGAGGCTCTTGCCTCCGATGAGCACCGAACGGTCGTCGCGAATCGTCACCGTCGCACCCCCAGTTGAATCAGCTGAAGTGGGAGCGGCCGCGGTCCACAGCGAGTCCGAACGCAGGGCTTCTAGTCGTTCCTGCCGCCAGCGTCCAAAGGCCCCCTCCAACTCCGGATGAGGGCCTTCGAAGCGCTCCTTGAGGCGCTGAGCCTCGGCCGTCCATCGGGCCAGTTCGCGGGCCTGGGGTTCGGTGGGCACGAGCATACCGTCTTCGCGCCGGCCGATGATGGCCTCCTTCACATCGGCGAAGAAGGCACCCATCGAGTAGAAATCACGGGCCGTAATAGGATCAAACTTGTGATCATGGCACTGGGCACACCCGATGGTTTGCCCCATCCAAACCGTTCCGACAGCACGAACCCGATCGGTGAGGTAGCGCGACTCGTAATCCTTCTCCTGCGCTCCGCCCTCCTCGGTGGTGAGCAAGAGTCGGTTGAAGCCCGAAGCCACCCGGGCCTCCATCGAGGCGTTCGGCAACAAATCGCCGGCCAGTTGTTCCCGTGTAAACTGGTCGAAGGGCTTGTTGTTGTTGAACGAGCGAATGACGTAATCGCGGTAGGGCCAGATGTTCCGCGGATTGTCGGAATGGTAGCCGACGGTGTCGGCGAAGCGCACGAGATCGAGCCAACCATTGGCCATGCGTTCCCCGTATTGAGGCGTGGACATCAGGCGATCCACCCACCGCTCATAGGCACCGGGGGCGGAGTCGGCCTCGAAGGCGTCCACCCACTCTGGGGTCGGCGGCAAGCCGGTGAGATCCAAGCTCAACCGTCGGGCCAGCGTACGGCGATCGGCCTCTGGCGCGGGCTTGAGGTTCAACGTCTCCAAACGGGCTCGAACCAACCGATCGATACCACCCTCCCCCTCCGAGCCCGCCAAAACGGCCGGGCGAACGATGGGTTGATAGGCCCAATGTCCCTGATACTCGGCTCCCTCGGCGATCCACCGCTGGAGCAATGCCTTTTGTTCCGGCTTGAGCGGCTTGTGCGCCTCGGGCGGCGGCATCAATTCTTCGATGTCATCACTCAGGAGACGGTGCACCAATTCACTCCCTGCGGCATCGCGCGGCAGGATCGCTTTCTTGCCTGACTTGGCTGGCTTGAGTGCCTCCTCGCGGCGATCCAAACGCAGCCCCCCTTTCATCTTCTGAACATCCGGACCGTGGCACGAAAAACAGTGCTCGGAGAGGATCGGCCGAATGTCGCGATTGAACTGGACCGGACCCGCCGTGGCCGAAACCGGCGCCGCCTCAACGACCTGCGAACCACAGGCCAACGCAGCGAAAAGGACCCAGCGGGCCAGCGGCCTGAGAGTGCGAGCGTTCATGGATTGCAATGGATGCTGGACTCGCCTCACCAGATGCCAACCCTGAAAAACGCCCTTGAGCGAAGAAATCCTCTTCAGAGTCCCCTGTTTCCTCTGGCTCACACGACCAAATCGTTCCGGTGAGGGTTCTTGCCCGGTTGCCAACCGGACTGAGGGAGCGACTTGTCTGCTGCGACGACGCGTTGCCTTGCTTGTGCTCGCCGGTGCGACCTAGGTTGCCGCCAGATCCCTCAACTATCACCCCGACACGATGATCCGCCCGCCGACTCTGACAGCGATCCCGGCAACCCTGCTGGCCCTGGGGGCTCTGGCGACGTTTCACAGTGCCTTCAATTTCCCTGCTTTTGGGTGGTTGGTCTTGGGATATCTCGGATGCCTGTTCGAACTGAGGAAATTACCCACACCCCGACACGCGTTCTACGTCGGGCTGGTGATCGGGCTGGGCGTGTATGTCCCGCAAACGCGCTTCCTCTGGGATATCTTCAAAGCCGCCGCCATCCCGCTTTGGCTCATCCTGTCCTTGTTCCACGCCGCTTTTCTCCTGGTTTTGAACCGGGTCGAGGTTCGGTGGGGTAGCCGAGTGGCCAGCCTGCTCTTGCCCGTGCTTTGGTGCGGTATCGAATACTTGCGCAGCGAGGTGTGGTGGCTCCGCTTCGCCTGGTTCACGGCTGGCGAATGCTGGCCGCCGGAACTGGCTCCGCAAATCTTGCAACGACTAGGAATCTATGGACTGGGCTTCGGGTTGGCCTACGCCGCCGGTCAAGGCGCGATGCTGCTCTCGGCAACGAATCGCGCCTCACGGCGAAAGGCTTGGCTCGGCATTTCAAGTGCCTGTGCCGTGTTTGCCCTAGTCACTCTGTTACCGACGTCGAGGGAGGATAAAGCCACCCAAACACTCCACGTCGCCGGGATCCAACTGGAGTTCCCAGCGCTTCCGGACCTCCTCAAAGGCCTCGACTTACTCACTCGGTCTCACCCGGAAGCCGAGTTGATCCTGCTCAGTGAGTACTCTCTGGAAGGCCCGCCGACCAAGGCGCTCAAGAACTGGTGTCGGAAAAACCGCAAATGGCTGGTGGTAGGAGGCAAGCAACCCATCGAGGCCCTGGCTCCCGAAACCATGGCGCCGGCCGCCACGACACCGGCGATAGCTGGCACAAATGGAACCGCAATGGCCACGCCCCTTTCCGCCAGCGAGTTGCCGTGGTTCCAGTCCAACGCGCCAAAAGAACGTTTCTACAATACGGCCTTTGTCATCAGCACCAACGGCGAAGTGGTTTTCCAGCAGGTCAAGTCACGGCCCATTCAGTTCTTTGCCGATGGCGAACCGGCCCCATCGCAAAGGGTCTGGGATTCGCCGTGGGGCAAACTCGGCATCGCCATTTGCTACGACGCCAGCTACCGGCAGGTGATGGACGGCCTCATCCGACAGGGTGCCGTCGCCCTCCTGATCCCCACCATGGATGTCGAGCAATGGGGCGCCTACGAACACCAACTCAATGCCCGCATGGCGGTGATCCGGGCCGCGGAGTACCGCGTGCCGATCTTCCGCGTGGCCAGCTCTGGAGTTTCCCAAATCATCGATCGGGATGGCCACGAGACTGCCACCGCGCCGTTTCCGGGTCCCGAAGCAACCTTGGCGGGCACTCTCCGCTTCAACCGGGCATCGGGTGGTTCCATTCCGCCCGACGCCGGGTTGGCTCCCGCCTGCACTGCCGCAACGGCGGCCGTCATTCTCTGGCTCACCCTCGTTTCTTGGCGAAGGCCTCGAATTCGGGGAACGATCCGTTGATCCCATGAATCCACCTCCGCTGAAGATTCGCGCTCCTTGTTCTGCCTGAAATTCACAGCCAGCAGCAGAAGATCGGAACCAGCAGTCAGGGTGATTTATCCCCGTGTATCACGCACAGCGTGCCCGACGGTTTTTACACCCAGCCCTGCCACCCAACCCCAGTCAAAAAACCAGCTCCGACGGCGGATTGAGCTCAATTAAGAACCGAGCCTTTTCGCTGGGGACAGGCTTCTGGGGAATGCGGGGTGTCGACAGCAAATCCCTCACAAGCGGGTGAGAGTCGGAGTCTTTGCGGTCTTGGTTGGATTTCAGCATCTGAAGGGTCCAATCTTCGGACTGAAATCCCCTCTTTTCCCCTCTGCACCATGTCCTTCCTGTCTTTGCCAATTGGGCTTATCCGGAGCTGCCTGCTGACCCTTTCGGTTGGATTGCATTTGCACGCCGCCGACTGGCCTTGTTTCCGTGGACCTGGTGGTCTCGGGATTGCCTCTGCTGACGCCCGTCCGCCCATCCAGTTCTCACCCACCGCCCATGTCGCTTGGCGGATCGACTGTCCTGCGGGCAATTCATCTCCCATCGTCGTCGGAAACTCCGTCTTCCTGACCGCTGCGAGCAATCGTCGCCTCTCACTCCTTTGCCTGGACTTGGCGACCGGTCAAACCCGCTGGCAACGGGACATGGATGTCCCACGCACCGAAGAGGTCCACCGCACCGTGGGCAGCCCCGCCTCTGCCACTCCGGTCTCCGACAGACACCGCGTGTTCGTCCACTTCGGATCCATGGGCATGGTGGCTTTCACCCTCGATGGACGCGAACTATGGCGTCATCCACTGCCCATTACCGAAACGGAGTACGGAGCCAGTTCATCTCCTGTTCTCGCCGGCGGACTGCTCATCCAACTCATCGACCAAGACAGTCACTCGTACTTGATTGCCCTGAAGACGGAAGACGGCTCTCTGGCGTGGCGCTTGGAACGACCGGATATGCGACGAGGCTTCGGTACTCCGGTGCTGTGGCCCCATCAAGGACGCAAGGATTTGGTGGTCCCGGGAACCATTTTTCTGACCGGACTCGACCCCGCCACCGGTGCGGAGCGCTGGCGCATTCCCGGGCTTGCTCGCATCACCTGCACTTCACCCGTTTTCGAAGGCGACCGACTGGTCGTTGCCAGTTGGACCACCGGGGGCGATCGAGGCGCCGACCGCATCGAACTCCCCGCGTTTGATGACGTGCTCAAGACCGCCGACCGAGACGCGGACGGTCGATTGTCGCTGGCCGAGTTGCCGGCCGGTGCCGCTCAGGAGCGCCGAAAACATCTCGACGGCAATCGCGACGGGTTCGTGGACCGAAGTGAGTGGGAATCGATGGCGGCCATTTTCGCCCGGGTCGAGAATCAGGCTTTTGCCGTTGAACCCGACACCGACGGAACCCTCCGAGAGACCGGTGTCCGCTGGCGTTTCAAGCGTGGCCTTCCCTATGTCGCATCCCCGCTCATCCATGAGCAGCGGGTCCACCTCATCAAAAACGGCGGCTTTGTCACCTGCCTCGACGCCCGCACCGGACGCCCCCATTACCAAGAGGAACGGCTCGGGGGCGGCGGCGACTACTACGCCAGTCCGATCCATGCTGGAGGGCATCTTTATTTCGCCTCCCAGCGCGGCGTCATCACAGTCCTCCGTGACAGCGCCGAGTTCCAGGTTGTCGCCTCCAACGACCTGGGTGAATTTATCCACGCCTCACCAGTCCCCGTCGGCAACCAGTTGCTCGTGCGAACTGCGTCCCATTTGTACGCATTCCGTTAAACGCGGGACGTCGGCAGTCAACACCTCCCCACGGTTCGGAACGAAGGCGCATACGGTGATCTCAATTTCCGCAGGGGAATCGTGCTAAACACGACACCTCACGCCTCGCCTTGATGGAAAATCTCCGACAGGCTCTACCCCATGATCTCCCGTTCTTGGTTAGGCCGCTGGCTGGCCTTCTGTGTCCCTGCGATGATTTCTGCCGCTGTGTGGACTCAGGCCGAAGAATATCCGTTGGGTCCGGACTCGCAATTCAACCCCTCGGTGCCCCACGGCACGGTGACCAAACACACCTTCACAACAACCACCACCAGTCTCCTCCCCGGCACGCATCGAGACTACTGGGTTTATGTGCCCCGGCAGTATTCGCCTACGAAACCGCCCTGCTTGATGCTCTTCCAGGACGGCGGTGGCTACGTGTCCACCAATGGCTCCTTTCGAGCCCCCATCGTCTTCGACAACCTCATCGCCCGCGGCGAGATGCCGGTGACCGTCGGAGTATTTATTAACCCCGGAGTCTTGCCCTCCGCACAGGGAACCAACGCCCTGCCTCGCTACAATCGCAGCTACGAATACGACGGCCTCGGCGATCGCTACGCGCGCTTCCTTGCCGAGGAATTCCTGCCAGAAGTCCGCAAGTCGATCCACTTCACCGACGACCCCAATGGTCGCGCCATTGCCGGCGCCTCCAGTGGAGCCATTGCCGCCTTCACCGTCGCCTGGGAACGCCCCGACCTGTTTCGGCGGGTCTTCAGCACCATCGGCACCTACGTCGGACTGCGAGGTGGCAACGCCTATCCCATCCTCATTCGCAAAACCGAGCCCAAGCCTCTGCGCGTCTTCCTGCAGGACGGCTCTAATGATCAGAACATTTATGGTGGCAACTGGTGGATCGCCAACCTCGACATGCACAGCGCCCTCGAGTTCTCCGGCTACGAACTTGAGAAGGCCTGGGGCACCGGAGGCCACGACAGCAAACAGGCCGGAAGCGTCTTCCCGGACGCGCTCCGCTGGCTTTGGAAAGACTACCCTACGCCGGTGAACGCGGGCCGGACCTCGAGACAACCGCTGACCCGGGAAGTCCTGAGCGCAGGCGAAGAGTGGTCTCCGGTCGCTACCGGTCTCATCCGTCAACTCTGGGCCGACGAGAACGGGGTCGTCATCGCTGAAACATCACAAGGACTCCAGCGACTGGAAGACTCCCACGGCGTTGTCTTGAGTGGAGCCGAAACGCGGAGGCTGAAGCCCCGGTTCTCGACCCTCACCGCCGCCTCCGTGACTCGACAGGATGGACACGCCTACCGCCTCGACTCCGCAAAGCGCAAAGTGTCTCACCAACCTCCCTCCGGTCGCCTTCAACACCACACCCTCACCGGGCTCGAGATGCCGACGGCCCTCTGCCTGTCCCCCGACCAAACCCTGCTCTACGTCGCCGACCGCCGCCGTCAACTCATCACGAGTTTCCAGGTAGGCCACGACGGAATTCCCAGCCTTGAGCAACCCTACTTCCACCTCCACCTGCCCGACGACGCCGACGGCGCTGGCGTGGGTGGCCTGTGCGTCGACACCGCGGGGCGACTCTACGCCGCCACCCCGATGGGCATCCAAGTTTTCGACCAAGCCGGACGGGTCAACGGAATCATCGCTCCTCCCCAGCGGATTTTGAAGATTGAAGGTCTGACCTTTGGCGGACCCACCCGCAACCAGTTGTACTTGTTGGCCGACGGGCGCGTCTGGCGGCGGAAAGTACAGACCCGCGGAGTGTTCCCTGCTGCAGCGCCCATTTTGCCGCCCTCGCCCCGACTCTGACCCGATTCACGAAGCACGCACTCCAACGCGCGCCCTGCCACAGAACCGCCCGGACCGTCGTCTGGAAAGCCTTTCCATGGGGTACTCTTATTGGTTTTAAGACACCCACAAACGCCCGGTGAGGGCACCGGGCCTCCAGCACTCGCCTGTTAGAAGCAGTTTAGACTGGCACCTTTTGTGTAAATAGGTGGGACCGACCCCCTGGTAAAATGTTTAGCGTTGCGGTGACCGTACGAAAAGCTTCGCGGTGAGCGGACCGAGTCTGCTAGACTCTGTCCCTGCGAATGAGTACGAAACTGTTTTCTGAACTCGGTCTGTCTGAAGAGATTCTCAAGGCCGTCCAACGGCTGGGATTCGAACAGGCATCCCCCATCCAGGCCGAGGCCATCCCGGTGCTGATGACGGGCAAGGACATCGTCGGGCAATCCCAGACGGGTTCAGGGAAGACCGCGGCCTTTGCGATCCCAGCCATCGAACGGATGGACCCGAAGGCGACCGGTCCTCAGGTGCTAATCCTCTGCCCCACCCGCGAATTGGCCATCCAGGTCAGCGAAGAGGTGCACAAATTGGCGTTCTTCAAGCGGGGCGTGAAACCCCTGCCCATCTACGGCGGCCAGAGCTACGAACGGCAGTTCTCCGGACTGCGCGCCGGGGCCAATGTCATCATCGGCACTCCGGGTCGCGTCATCGACCACATCGACCGCAAGACCCTGCAACTCGGCGGTATTAAGACCGTCATCCTCGACGAGGCTGATGAGATGCTGAACATGGGCTTCCGCGACGATATCGAGAAGATCCTCTCGTCGACCCCCCCGGAACGGCAGACGGTGATGTTCTCGGCGACCGTGCCGCGGCCCATCGAAGAACTCATTGCTCGCTACACCCGCCAACCGGTGCGGGTCCGCATCGAGACCAAAGCTCTCACCGTGCCGACCGTCGAGCAGGTGTATTTCGAAGTCGATCGCCGCTGGAAGTTTGAGGCCCTGACCCGGCTCATCGACTTGCACGACGTGACGCTGGCCATCGTCTTCGCCAATACCCAGCGGGTGGTGAATGAGCTGACCGAGCAACTTATGGGCGCGGGCTACACCGCCGACTGCATCCACGGCGGTATGCCCCAAGCATCCCGCGACCGGGTCATGAGCAAGTTTCGCTCAGGTGGCCTGCGCTTCTTGGTAGCCACCGATGTGGCGGCCCGCGGTATTGATGTCGACGACATCCAGGTGGTGTTCAATTTCGATCTCCCCTACGACGCGGAAGACTACGTTCACCGCATCGGGCGCACAGGACGCGCCGGACGCAGCGGAATTGGTATTTCCTTCGCCAGTGGCCGAGAGGTGTTCGTCATTCGAGACATCGAGCGCTTCACCCGCCAGCGCATACGCCGCGGTGAAATCCCCAGCACGAACGAAATCGAGGACGCTCGTCGCGATCAGTTCCTCAAGAGTCTCCGCGAAACGCTGCAGGCGGGTGATTTCCGCCATTATGATCACGTGATCGAGGCGCTGCTGGAGGAAGGTTTCGATTCTTTGGATGTCACCAGTGCCGCCATCCACCGACTCATCAGCAAGCCCAGCGACGAGTCCTCCAAGGCAGCCAAGCCAGCCAAGGCTCCAAAGACATTAGCAGGAGCACCTCCGACTGCGGCGTCCCCAGCAGCGGTTGTCCCGCCGGCCGCGGTCGCGCCAGCCAGCCCCCGCCCCGCCCTACCCAGTGCCCCGGCCAGGGCACCAGCGTTGGCTCCCAAGGCAACTCATACAGCAAGCTTCGAGGCTAATCTTCCCCGCAAGTTCGAACCCCGTGCGGTGGAGCCCGTGCGGGTCGACCGTGCCAAACACGAGTTGCCCCGTGCCCTCAAGACCACGGCGCCCGTGCCGGTTCCCTTCGTTCCGCCCGCGGTCCCGAAGACCAGTGCGGTCATTCCCATCGCGGCGCCGGCTTCCCCGAAACCCCGGACACCGAAGCCGGCGGCCTTGGCACCCACGGCCCCCGCTCCGACTTCAGACACTGCGTCCCCAACCGACGCAATGGCCGTGACGCCTCCGCTGCCTAAGACACCGAAAGCACCCCCGGCACCGAGCATTCCGCGTCCCAATGAGGCTGAGGCAGTCGACTCCAAGTCTCCGGTCGTCGAAGCGACGGTGGGCGCCACCCGCCTGTGGATCAGCACCGGTGAGGAAAATGGAACCACCGTCGAAGCCCTGCGCGATTTCATCTTGGGGACCACTGGTGAGCCGGCCACCTCATTGGGCCGCATCGATATCCGCGAGCGGCACAGCTTTGTGGATGTCCCGGGCGACCGGGCTGCCTCCTTCGTTTCACGCCTCAAGCGTGCAGAATTCGCCGGCAAACGCGTCAAAGCCAAAGTAGCCTGAGCAGTTTTTCACCTTCGCTTCGGCGAAGGTTTTTTCTGGGGCGTTGCCTGCAAACCGCAGGCAACGCTCCCACGGACGGCCTGAGTGCAGTTGTGCTCACAGGCCGAGCCGAACTCCTCCGGGCTTGGGGGACTCCTTCTCCTCACGTAGCCTTCGGGAAATGAACGTCACGCTTCGCGGCCGGCGCCAGCACCACCGCACGGTCTCCTTCGACGCATTGGCCAATGCCGTAGTGCTCATCGAGCAGCGCCTGCTACCCCATGACTTCCGGTTGGTGAAGACCCGCGACTACCGGGAAACCGCCGAAGCCATCACCACCATGGTAGTTCGGGGTGCCGGAGCCATCGGAGCGACGGCCGCCTACGGACTCGCTCAAGGTGCTCGAGCCTTTCGGGGCCAGCGAATGGACCGTTTCGAGGCGCATATCGAGACGGTGTACCAAACACTCAAAGACGCGCGACCCACGGCTGTGGATCCGGTCAATGCCATGAATGCCATCCGTGAGGAGATGTCCATCGGCGAAACGGTCTCTGAGCGCCAAGACATCGCATTTGCCGCAGCCTCCCGATTTGCAGAGGAAGACGTCGAGCATTGCCGCGCATTGGGCGAACACGGAGCTTCTCTCATCCGGGAGGGCATGAGGGTGTTAACTCACTGCAACGCCGGATGGTTGGCCTTCGTCGATATCGGCACGGCCACAGCCCCGATGTATGCGGCCCAGGCTGCTGGCCGAAAGTTTCATGTCTACTGCGACGAGACCCGCCCCCGGTGCCAGGGTGCCTCGCTCACCGCATGGGAACTTGCTCAGCAGGGCATCAGCCACCAGATCATCGCTGACTCGGCCGCCGGATTTCTCATGAGCCGGGGCGAGATCGACCTGGTGATCGTGGGCAGCGACCGGGTGTTGGGGAAGACCGGTGAGGTCGCCAACAAGATCGGCACCTACACCAAGGCCGTATTGGCGCACCGCCATGGCATTCCCTTCTACGTGGCCATCCCGCTCTCCACCATCGACTGGGAACTGGGTTCTGGGCTCGAGATCCCCATCGAAGACCGATCGGGCGATGAAGTGCTGGGAGCATGGGGAGTGCTTCCTGGTAAGGGCGGTAAGCCTGGCAAACGGGCCTATGTGCGGATTGCCAACCCCACCAGCACGGCCCGCAACCCCGGCTTCGACGTGACGCCCCCAGAGTTGATCACCGGGATTATTACTCCCCACGGCATCCTGAAACCCAAGGCCTTGGGCAAGCTGCGCGGCAAGCGCTGAACACCCCCTGCGAGCGCAGGACCGCTCCCGCGGAGCACCCCAAATACGCCAAGCGGAGCGGGAGCGGTCCGGAGCGAGCATTGAAGGCGATCACCAAAGCCCCTCGCGCACAGCGCGAAAACCCCTTCCTCCCCCGAGCCTTCCTGCGAGCGCAGGACCGCTCCCGCGGAGCACCCACCCAGCGTCCCTCGAAGGCCTACGGTTTAACGAATCGGTAGAAGCTCGTGCTCGCCGTCGCCGGCAGCGCAACCTTCAGAACGGTGGTCGCACCTGTGGTGGTGAGCGGCTTCTGCACAGTGGGCACTGGCAACCACGGCCCATTGGCGGAAACGCTTTGTTCGAGAATGTACTGGGCACCAAAGGGCCCTACGAAGTGCAGCTCGAAATCACCCCCAGAAGACTGAACCAACGTCAGCTTGGCCGCGCCGGCCGGAGAATCGATCACCACGATATTGAAGTCTTGGGTCACCGAGACAACTCCGTCGCTCACACGGACGGTCACGCGGTTCGTGCTCGGACCCTGCGCCTCGGTCGGTTTCCACGAAAGCACACCATTGGTGGCCACCTTCAGACCGGTCGGCCCCTGCTCCAGAGTGTATCTCAAGGTCTGAACCGGCAGATCGGGGTCGGTGGCCTTCAAGGTGAAGGTCAACTGCAACCCCTCGGTGACTCGGCGGGTGCTGGGGTTGGTCCACTCCGGCGGCTGGTTGCGCTCAACCACGATGATGTCGAACTCTTGAGAAATATTGGCCGCGCCATCGGTCACCCCGATTCGAACCCGATTGGTGCTCGGTCCCTGGGCTTCGGTCGGCGTCCAAGACACCACTCCGTTGGTCGTTACCACGAGTCCTGTAGGACCATTGATCAGACGATAGATCAACTTCTGTGCCGGAAGGTCACTGTCCGTGGCCTGCACAGTAAAGTTCAGAGGCGATCCCTCGCTCACACGCCGCGTCGTGATGAACGTCACCCACACCGGCAGTCGGTTGGACTCCAAGGCCACCACGTCGAATTCCTGCGGCACGGACACCACACCGTCGCTCACGCTCACGGTCACCCGGTTCGTGCTCGGTCCCTGCGCCTCGGTCGGTTGCCAACTCATCACACCGTTGGTGTTCACAGTGAGCCCCTCCGGACCGCTGACCAAAGTGAACTTCAGCGTCTGAACGGGCAAATCGGCATCGCTGGCGTTCAATGCGTAGGTCAATTGCAACCCTTCGGTGATCCGTCGGGTGCCGGGGTTGGTCCACACCGGCGGCTGATTGCGCTCAACCACGATAATGTCGAACTCCTGAGAAATATTGGCCACGCCATCGGTCACCCCGATTCGAACCCGATTGGTGCTCGGGCCCTGGGCTTCGGTCGGCGTCCAAGACACCACTCCGTTGGTCGTTACCACGAGTCCTGTAGGACCATTGACTAGACGATAGATCAACCTCTGTGCCGGAAGGTCGCTGTCTGTGGCCTGCACAGTGAAGGTCAGAGGCGATCCCTCGGCCACGCGCCGCGTCGTAACGAACGTCACCCACACCGGCAGTCGGTTGGACTCCAAAACGACCACGTCGAATTCCTGCGGCACGGACACCACACCGTCGCTCACGCTCACGCTCACCCGGTTCGTGCTCGGTCCCTGCGCCTCGGTCGGTTGCCAATTCATCACACCGTTGGTGTTCACAGTGAGCCCCTCCGGACCGCTGACCAACGTGTAGCTCAACGTCTGAACCGGCAGGTCGGCGTCACTGGCTTTCAATGCGTAGGTCAACTGCAACCCCTCGATGACACGGCGGGTGCCGGGGTTGATCCAGACTGGCGGCTGATTGCGCTCCGCCACGATGATCACGAACTGAAGGGTGGACGATATCGCCCCGTCGCTCGCAAAAACCAGTACGAGATTGGTGCTAGGTCCCTGAGCCTCAGAAGGAATCCAAGTCACCACACCATTGGTGCTCACGGTGAGCCCCACCGGACCCTCCACCAGACCGTAGGTGATGGGCTGGGGGATAGGATCTGGATCGGTCGCCTTGAGGTTGAAGGTGAGGCGCAACCCTTCAGTGACCCGGCGGGTTGCTACGGGAGTCCAAACCGGCGGACGGTTCAGGCTGGCGCGAATGCGGAAACGGACTCCGGTCGACGGCAGGCGGACTCGCAAGTACCAGTCGCGGCCCAACGAGGGCAAATCACGTCCAGCCAAGACCGTCACCCGCTCCGACAGCGTGCCGGGCTGAGTATTCGCAAAGGAGACCGGGGACAAGGGCAGCGGCTCATCCGGGCTCACGGTCATATCGGCCTCTCCGGTCAGCTGATCGAGTTCAAAGGTGATCGCGGAGACATCGCCCGGGTTCCGGTAAATGAATTCCAAATCGACCGGCCCGTTGGTGGCCACGGCCTCGAACCAAATCTCATTGGTGAGCGTCTGGAAGACCGCATCCCGAAGTCGGAGTTCGGCCGAGATGGTGTAGGGAGTGGGCAAACCATCCACGCTGGTGACCGCGAAATACCAACGCCCGCCCGCCAAAGCCACCGGCGTCGAATTGGTCGTCATCAAGAGGTCCTCGTCCCCGGAATTGGCCTTGTTACTTTGGTACTCAAAGTTGGTGGCCGTCGGCACGGGCAATCGGCTGCGCGAACTCAAGACCAGGTCCTCGGTGGCCCCACGGGTCCGCACCCGCAATGCGGATACGTCTGTCGGCAGGGTGACGTAATAGAAGTCCTCGTCGGTCCCCGGATGGCTGGCTGTGATGGATTGACCCGGCTTCAACTCTTGGATGCGGCCACGCTGCTCGATGGCGGAGATAGTATAGGAGGTCCCAGGAATGCCCGTGGTGTTGGTCACCGACAAATACCACAGACCCGGAGCCAAGGGCACCGGTTGGCTGTCCAAGTGAATAACCAGAGTCTCGTTGGTGGTCCCCGGCGTGGCGGAAGCGTAGTCATACTGGCCAACACCCGGCAGCTTGGGAGCCCGAATGGCGTACAAATCCACATCTCCCGTCGCGCCCGACACCGTGAAGGTAACCCCCAAGACGTTGCTGGCGGGCACTTGATAGGAATAATACTCCTGCAAAATGGGAGCGGTATTGGTGACCCGAATGGCGACGCGGTTGGTCAGCGGGGTGATACGGACACCGAAGTCCGCTTGGATGGAAAACTCATTGGAGGAGGTTCCACCAGCGCCCCGCACCGCCAAATAATAGCGCTGCCCACGCGGAAGCAACGGCGGAAGATTAATGTCGAGAGTGCTCGCAGAGAAGCGACCTGCCGGCAGGCCGGAAACCACCGTCACCGTGTCGGACTCCGTGGGATCTGGCAAACCAGAGGCGCTGTAGAGCATCGAGAGCAGACCGCCTGAAAGATTGATCAACGTGTTGGTGGCCCGTTCGGCCTCCAGCGGAACATCCACCAGAAAGTAGCGAATGTCCTCGCCCACGATGTTGGTGGTGAAGGCTATGCCATTGGTCAGCAGGAAGGTCGGCGGATTGGTGGGCATGAAGGTGAAGCGCAACTGCCAGTCCAGCAGGAGGCCCGCTTCACCACCTCGAGCATCGGTCGTCTGCAGTTCCCACAACCCGGTGCCGGGCTGACCCATGAGTGGGCGCAGCGGTTCTTCCGGTTGATAGACCAGCGGAGCGCCATCCTGATCGAGCCAAACTTGCCCAATCTCCAGACCCGACGGGAAGTTGGTGGCGGAATTTGGGGGCGAGGTTGCCACGAAGCCAACGGCGGTGCGTGAGGACTTTGCGACAAAGGAAGTCGTGTTGGTGACCCAGTCCGGCGTGCTGTCCACCCGCAAATTGAATCCGCCATCGACCCAGACTTGGGCATTCACCGCGGTCTTTGCAGCGGGAGATTTTCGACTGGTGAAGGCCAATCGATAAGCCTGACCGATGTTGAGGTCGAACTGACGTTCCACCGCCGCATTGCGGAGGTCGAGCACCTGGCCTTCTCTGCCACCGACCAAGATCGAAACCCGATTGGTCATCACGATCCATCCTTCAAGGCTGTTGGTTCCCGATGCGAAATCCCCGGAGGTGACCGTCTCCCAATCATTGGAGTACAGCACCTGCGGCACAATCCGACTCAAGTACGGAGGCTGAGCAAACTTGATCGGCGTGTAGACCCCGTTGGTGCTGTCGCCGAAAATCGCAAACGCCCGATTGGTAATGACCCCTCCGGCCGGGAACACGCCCGCACGGGTACTCAACATCACTGGGTTGCCCGCCTCATCTTGGAAGACGGCACTCAGCGATCCCGGACCATTGCCCCAGGGAGCCGATTGACCGATCAATAAGACCGGCCCAGTGCGCTTTTTGGCCGCATCGTACCACCCGCCAACCACCAGACGTTCGTTGCCGGAGACCGGTTTGATCCATCCTTCCAGAGTAATCCCCGGAAGATTGCCGATTTCCCGAATGCGGGAGTCGGTGGAGATGGCTCCGGTGCCGGTGCCTGGCTGGCGCATACCAAAATTCATCTGACCCGCCACGGTGGCGCCCACGCTGCTAATGGTCTGACCGGCGATGGTATCCAAACCGAAGCGGTCCATGGGCCAGAGCGCCGCCAACCCAGCACTGGCCAAATTGGTTGCCTTGGCACGACCGAAGGATCCCTCTTCATAGATTTTGCGGATCTCGGTCTCGCGGATGGAGCGACGCCAGAGTCCGAAGTCGTCCAATTGAATGGGGCTACCCGGTAGGTTGGCCGAACCCAAAGAGCCGAGGTGGAACGAGGTCGGAGAATTGCTGGCCGAAAGCCGGACCAACTGTTCGGCCACCACCTCACCATTGAAGTAAATGCGAGCCACCCCTCCGGCACGATCGAGCGACAAGGCCACGTGCTGGTAGTTGCTAGTGACGAGAACGCCACCCAAGCCGTTGGTGGTGGTGAGTCCGCGGTTCTCGAAGAGCAACGCGCTTGCGCCGCCGGGAGTCACCAAACGCAGGGCCAGATCGGAGACGCGGGCGTGTTCGACCCGGACACCCACCTGCACATCGGAAACCGGCCGCGCATCATCGACCTGAACCGAAGTCACCGTCCGGGCGACATCAGCTAAGGAAGCCGACCCCCCTTCAATGGTACGGGTAAACTTCGAGGACAAATTGCGCTCACCGTAGATGGCGACATCAAAGCAGAGCTCCACCCCGGACGGGTTGTGGAAAAGCACGAAGTAGGTGCCAGCCTGGAGGGCGGGAACGTCCCGCACGGAAATGCTTATGATGCCGGGCCCGAGCAACGTCGCCACGCGGTCGTTGGCCTCCAAATTGTCGGGGTCGGGGAACGCTTCGCGGCGAATGTACACCTCCAGCGGGAGGTTGGCGGGGACCATGTTGGTCACCTCAATAATGAGTCGACTGGCATCCGGAGGCACGATGCGCAGACGGAAATCGTAGCCCCGCGGCGGGACACAGACGTTCTCGAAGACACGCTCTTCGAAGGCCGGCAGCACCTGCGGCTGCACCTGAAGCTGTACCGAGTTGAGAGTACCAGAATTGCCCAAAACGTCATCCTGCAGGAGGTAATTCCACGAACCCATGCTGCCCAAACCTGCGAAGTCGAGGAGGGTGGTACTGGGACCGTCGGACGGCTGACCGCCAGGGAAGCGCAAGCCTGGGATGTCGTCGTAAAGTCCCATGACCGGACCGGATGCCTGGGTCAATCCTGTACCGTAATCACGAATCGACCGGCGATTGTTAATGGTCACTCCGTACCCTGCGTGGAGGAGGGTGCCTTGGAGGTCGAAGAAGTTGTCGTGCCCGAGGGACTGAATGAAGGTCACGTTGCGAGTAATCCCGGAGGGACCCGTGCCGAAATAGCGGACCACGCCCGGCGCATCCGGGCTGCCGTCGGGAATGGAGCGCCCGCCGCCAATGGGGGTCATGAGCAGGCTGTAGCCATTGGCTCCCTGGACGTGGAAGGGCTGATCGCTGCTGCGAATCACCAATTCAAATTCACCGCCCTGCTGATCTTCGGCCTTCACGCCGATGTAATACACCTCGCCCGTGGCCGGGGCGTTGGTGATCTCAATGCGCTCCTCGAACCCCTGCTGGGTGGAACGATACGCCGAGGCCAGTGCTGAGGCCTGGAGGTTGGTCAGGCCTGGATCCGTAGACATGTACAAATCCAAGTCCGGTCCCAGAACACGGTCACGCAGGCGGTTTCCTGAGGCCCCGGGTCCGCGCGGACGGGCCAGGTTGGCGGCCGAGGAAATGACAAACTCAACGTACTGGCCGTTGGTCAATCCGGTGACCGCCGCCGCCTCGGGATTGAAGAGGTTAGTGAAGACGAAGAAATGCCATTGAGCGGCTTGCCCCACCGCACCACCGACCAAGGGAGACTGTGCCCCGACCCGGGAAGCCGAAACTGGAATGCCATTGGTGGCCACCACAGAAACCGCGGGCGGTTGGATGGGCCCAAAACCACCCGACGACCCGCTGACGTACTCGGCTGTGGCCACGATGTCGTTGCCCGTGGCCGCGTCCGACGAGAGGGCCACCACGAAGTCCTGAACGATGTTGGTGCGGTTCTGGAGATTCTGAACTTCGCGAGAGGCCAGAGCGTTGACGTTCACCCGACGCGCCACCACCTGGATGATGTACTCGCTGGCCAGCGGGGGTTCGAGCACCACGCGCTCCACATTATTGACCGAATCGAAGATCGAATTGGTCACACCTACCTCCACCACCTCGAAGGCATTGGTGCCCGGTCGACCGGCAGTATATCCGGTGCGTGCCATGTCGTTACCGACGAACACCTCACCCGTCACGGTGTTGGACACGATGAGGTCTAAATCATTGACCAACTTAAGACCGGCAGCCGGATTGCCTGGAGGATCGGTCCACACCAGCGTGAAGTGAAACGCACCCGTGGCGGACACCTCGTTGGTGGTGAGCTTCAATCGCAGTGATTGACTGGCCCCGGTGGTGAGTTCACCAGCGAAACCCGCCAACTCCACGATCGCCCCGTCGGCGCGGCTCAGGCGCACCCCGCTGTCGAGGGCGCGCGGCAAACTGGGCTGCCCCCACCCTGCGTAGTTCATCACCGAGCGGAAGTTGGGTGCGTAAATATCGGACGAGGGACGAGCGCTGTTAATTAACAACGCCTTGTAGGCCGCTGCCTCAATGTACCTCGGCAATTTGATACCGGGGCGATGCCAGAACTCCTGGATTTGAGCCAACAGGCCCGACACGGCCGGTGCGGCCATACTGGTGCCGGACAAAAATCGGTACCACGGGGCCACCGGGCGGTTGAGGTCGTCGAACAGGGAGTACTGCACCGAATTGGTGTCGTATTCGTCTTCGAGTTTCCACTGGGCCGAGCGCGCTGAGAGAATTTGAGAACCAGGCGCAACCACGTCGGGCTTGAAGCGGCCGTAACTGCCTTCGATGCCAATGCCCACATTGCCGCGGCTAGAGAAATTGGCCACTTCGGTGTCGGTGTCGGTGCTGGCGCGGAGCACCAGGTTGGTGGTCAATTCGGCATTGGTGCTCGGTTCACGAAATTGCTTCCCGCCCGCCCAGATCACATGGCCTTCATCGTCGGTCACCACCGCGTTGGTGAGGTTGCGCTTGGTTTCGAGCGCACCCACGGTGATCACGTTCTTAGCGTTGCCCGGTGCGGTCACCGACCCGCGCAAACCGCCGACACCATTGTTGCCGCCTTGTCCGGAGTTGCCGGCGGCGAAGACGAAGAGCACCGGTTGCTCACCCGAGGTTTCGGGCAAGGCATCCCGCGAGGCAGCATCGTAACTGGCCGAAATAGAGTTGTACTCGTAAGCGCCCCGATAGCCCCAACTGTTGTTGGAGATGAGGGCATTGGTCATGGCGGCCTGCTCCTGCAAGAAGGCATCCGAGATGGTCGGGCCGGTCTGGAGGTCGATGGGCAGGATGAAGAGCTTGGCGTTGGGGGCATGACCACGGAACTGAGCATTGGTCACCGAACCCTGGGCGGGCCCCTGGATCTCGCGCGAACGAACCCCGCTGCCGGCGATGGTCCCGGCCACGTGGGTCCCGTGGCCGTCGCGGTCGGTCAGGAGGTTGGTCTGGGATCCGACCGTGAAGACGCGGTTGGTGGTGAGGTCGGGGTGAGTCCAGTCGATACCCGAGTCATTGACATTAATCACCACGTTGCTGCCAGTGAGACCCCGGTAGGACGCCGTGTTGGTAATATCCGTGGCGCTCCCGAGCAGGTAGGCCGAGCGATCATTGAGCAGTTCGCGGCGGTGGGCCTTTTCGATCAAATGCACCTCGGGCGATTGAGCCAGCGCGAGGAGCGCGTCGGGCGGCACATCCACCGTGACCAGCGTGCCGAACGGGCTGCGCTGACGAGTGACCTCACGAACCCCGAGCGACTCCAAACGCGGAAAGGCATCGGGATCGGTCAGGGAGAGCATGAGGCGATCACCCGCCTCCAGCGGCCGACCGTCGATAACTTGAGTGAGCAGTTCTGGTTCGAGTTTGAAGGCGGGATGCCAGGGCGAGACCGAAGCGATGTCGGCGTCGAGGGCCAAGCGCTCGACCGACTCATCGGAACCCTTCACCAGGAAGGCATTGACCGGCAGGTACGAGACGACGTGCAACTGCTGCTCTTCCAATCGACGACGGGACCCCGCATCGGGCTCCTGAGCGAATTGAACAATGTGGAAACCCGGTTCTGGGCCCGCCACCAGCGACTCGGGCAACGGCAGCGGTTCGCCCGTGCGAGTATCTATCAGGGCATTGCGCAGCACCAAGGCGCGCGGATCGTTCCTCAACTGATCCACCGTCTTCGTGGTGTTGCTGGAGCGCCAAGGAAATTCAGAATCCTGCGGTGCTGGGAGCTGGCCAGCCGTGAGCGGGCGAACCCGCAGGCGCTTGGCGGCCACATGGGCCGAGACGGCCAATGAGCGACCGAAGGCCGAGGCCACGGCAGGGCCGGCGGGCGGCGCGGTGAGCCCGGAGGCCGAGGAAGCGGGGTCCACGGCGGGTGGCTGTACCCAGCGGTACAGCCCCAGGGAACCCACCGCCAAGGCGATGGCAATAATCAGGCTTCGAAACGGGCGCATGACGAAAACGGGATAACGGCGTTCAGTCCGTGGTCAGCACGCGGTGGTCTTCCACCACCGAGCGCAGGGTTTGGGTGACCGGGGCGTTCGTGGAGAGGGCTCCCTCGAATCGCAAGACGGTCTTGGTGGCGAACTCGCCGGTGACAACGTAATTGGTGGACAGGCCGAAGAACGGACCCGGTGCGGTAACCACCGCTCCCGGAGCTGGCTTCAAGGTCTGAGCCCACGCGTAAATGATATACCGCGGCTCCTCGGCCTTGAGCAGCGAGAGGATTTGCTGCGGGATGCGCTCGACGACTTCGTCGGCCACGGGTCGGAAGCGGCCCGGGTTGGCCTCGTCGTACTCCACGTTCTCCAACAACGGCGAACCCACCGAAAGCGTCTCAACCGAGCAAATTTCTCCAACCGACCGGAACCGCGGCAGTGCGCGGCGTGCCTTGGGGAGGGTGAGCGGCTTGCCGTCAGGTCCGGTGACGGTGACCAGCGAATCCCCCGGCCAACCATTGGTGTGGACGAAGCCCGATGCGATGCCGCGGCGGAACAGGCCGTTGGGGCCGTTGGTGCTATAACCCGCGACAATCTTCTGAAGGGGCGAGGCACCATTGCCTCCGGCCGGATCCAGCACGGTGGCCACCAAGTTGTTGCCGTCATTATTGAGCCGGCGCAGGGCTGGAACCCCCGACAAGATCGCCGACCAGGCCGACAAGTTGGTCTGATTGACGCCGATCTGGCCACGCCCAGCATTCTCGGTGAGTGCCGTGGAGAACGTATCGAGCAACGCCCAGTCATTGGTGGGATGCGTGCCGTAGCTGCCCGACCACTTAGGCCATGATGGTATTTGAAGGTCTTGAGTCGGCTCCAAATTGGCTACTGAACTTTTCAGGTATACTGTCTGCCAAGGCGTTCCACGATGAATTCTTCCGAGTTGTCCGATTGATGCAAAAGCATTCGTAGAGGTAGGGAAAGACCACGAAGTACTATCAGCGACAAGCGGATCTTTGTAGGCCATGTCGAACTTTACGATTGCCGTAGAATCACCTATTCCAAGATTCGCAGTAACACCCCATGGGGCATAAGCTCCATATTGCTTTATTCCAATATAGTTCGCAACTAGATTTGTATTTATTAAATCAGCCTGAACCGCACTCCCGTTTGCAATGGACATTCCCAGAGTTGCAGGAGTCTCTTTTAAAAACCTCCAAGACCCGGGATATATGCTATGCATTGCGTTCACCAAACAACCTATCCCTAGATCTTCTTTTGTGTAGTGAACAAATGGATCATTTGCAACAAGTCGCTCAGTAATAAAAACATCACTCACTGGATTAAAACCAACTTGAATACGATTGCCATTAATATTTCCTGCAGATGCCAATAAGCGATCTAATTCTCGTCTCGCAACCACCTGAGCGCTTCTCGGCACAGTGTTTATGCCATACAGAAAAGCCTGCAATCCATACGCAGCTTCCAATCGAGAATCCACTGATAATTGGCCTGGTAAACCGTTTGTATTCCACAATCCATATTTTAGTAAATCGGGATTCTTGGAAGCTCTGAATTGCTCCTCAAAGCCAGATGGAATTAAACCATTTTGGGTGATGGATGATTGCCAAAGCATTGGCCCTGTAATCGAACCTAGCCCTGAGCCCCCAGCTCCCAGATTGCCACCGGTGTTGTCGAAACCCTGATCGATACCAGAATCGCCTGCATTCCCCGGCAGTGTTCCATCGGCCGTGTACTTGAGATTTTCCAGCAGATTGCTCTCGAGGACCCCACTCTTAAGATTCACGAAGTCGAGCAACCGCGCTGGGACGAAACTGTCGTCCACGATTGCGAAGACCAACCGATTGGTGACGGCTATGTTCAACTTTGGGACCAAACGGTCGGGGCGAGTCCCCGGCATGGGGAACATGGCTAGGAGATTGTTGGTCTCGGTGATCGGAAAGACCCGGCCGAGCACGGGATTATACACCAAGCCGAAGCTGGTATTGGTATTGAGTGCTGGGATGTATTCCCTTCCCAGCCAACGAGACTTGGCGCTGGCAGAACCAATGCGTACAACGTTACCTACCTGCAGTGAGTAGTTGGTCCGGTTGTACACCATGGGGTTCTGGACGGTCAGCGGCAGGTTCGGATTGAGCGGTTGGGGAATGAAGAGCGGTTGACCCAAGGGCTGAGCGACGGTGGCCAGGCTGGCGTCGTAGAGGCACACCTCGGTCCAGTTGGTAGCGATGAGTCGCAACGGGCGATTGGCTGGGAAGGCCTGCAAGTAGGAGTTCCAACCCTCCGCCGCCGCGGTATTGACGACCTGGAAGGTGTACTGACCGTACTTCACCACACCGAGGGCGCTCAAAGACGTCTCGTTGGTGGGGCGCACGGCTCCATTGGGCTGGCGCTCGAGGAGCAGACGTCGACCCGTGCGCACACGGGTTTGCCAGAAGGCTTCGTTGAACTTCGGCAAGCCCAGGGCATTGGTGCCCGTCTGGTTCTGCTTGGTGCCGACGAGATACGGAATGCCGAAGACGTTGGTCCGGGTGGGCAACGACGGATCGGTGCTCAAGTTGGCCACGTCGATGGGATTCTCGAAATCCATCCAGTTGGTCCAGGCGGTGTTCAGCACCTGGGTGAATGCATTGGTTACTTCTTCCAGCCCGGCCAAGCGGACGACAGACAGCTTCTTGCCCGGGTTGCGCGGGTCGTCTTGATCTTCGCGGTAGAAGGTCGGACGGAAGACATGCGGGGGGAAGGGTTCCGAATTGAGCCCGCCCACGATGTTGGTTCGCACCTCATGAATGTTGGCGGCCAACTGAAGCAGCCGGTGGAGCTTGGCCGACCAGGTGTGGTTGGTCTTGGAGACCACTCTGTTTTGCGCGCGGGAACCCACGGCGTTAGTTACCCAGTAGCTTCCGGCGATGGCGACTCCGTGAGCGACCTCCTCCTTCGCCTTAGGCACGGCCAGCTTGGAGCTGGGTTTGGCTGGATCGTAGAAGTTGAAATTGCCCAACTCGGGCAGGCCGTTGGAAAACTCCTTGCGCAGCAGACGATCACCCGCCAGCGAGACCCACGTGCGGGCGGTCCAGGGCACCAATGCCGTGGCACGGGCATCCTTACCGGATGCTCCATTGGTGGTGACCACATTGGCGCTGTAAGATTGGGTCCCCTCCGCATCCAGCACCTGATAATTCAGGTTCAGCTTGGACCGACGGTAGTAGCGATTGGCCAGATCGACACCGATCTCAATGCGACCATCGGAACTGTCGGTGCCCACCGACCCGAGCAGTCGGTAAAAGGTGTAGGCGTTGTAGGTGGAATTGGAGGCTTGGACGGTCGAAACCAATTGGCCGGCAAACGCAGTGCGACGGGTATCGAGATTGGTCCAAATGACTCGGTTGGCCCCCAACGGGAGCAGCGTCGTATCACTCAGCAGCGAGAAGGGTGTCAGGTAGGGATTGGCGACATCACCGCCAGACCAACGCCGAGTGACGTTGTCGCCGTCATTGAGCAGGCGGGGATTTCGTACCTGGGCCAAGCTCTGGATGAGTGGACCATCGGAGAGGTCATCCACGCCGTTGAGCGGCAGCACCCGCGAGGCCGCGGCGGTGTCTCCGGCGGCCCCCAACTGGGGGCGGGAGTCTTCGGTAAGAATGTCTTGGGCAGTGGCTCGGCCGGACACGGTCGCCACTCGGCGATGAGTCCAGAGGTTGAGGGCATGCTCGAAGGTCAGGCCGGTGTTCGCCGCGTTGGTGGAGTACGCGTATGTCTGCCAAAGGTTGGTGTTCAGGTCCCGGAACAGGCCGGCCATGTTGAGTTCCCAAGGCGCTACGCCCTGGTTTCGGAAGAACTGACTGGAGGTGGCATCCGGATTGCGGGCCTGATTATGGGCATAGTTGAGGTCGACCGTCTGATCGGCCGGAACCACCAGGTAGGCAATGCGGTACAAGAAGCGATTGTTGCCCGAGTGCGGGCGGTCGGGATCGGCCAACACACCGATCCACTCGGGATCACCCACGTGCCAAACCCGGTTGGTACCTATGGCCCGGCCGGCGACATCACGCTGAAGGATATAACCATTGGTTTCGAAGCGCCCGTTGCGATTGAGGTCGAGGTAAAAGCGGTCTTCGAAAGAATCCACCCGAGTGTCCATGCGTCCAATGCGAGCGACCACCGGGACTCGCGGGTCGTAATACAAATTGGCCAGCATTCGCCGGTATTCGAGGATCTCGGCCGTGTTGTTCAGGTCGAACGGGCGGCCCTGGTACAAGTAAGAAACATTGGCCAGTGCCGAGTACCATTGGTTGGACAGTGCAGCGCCCAACGGCAACCCCTGGCCGGCGGCGGTGAGGCCCCGAGTATAAAACGGAGCAATGAAATTCGTGGAAACGAACAGCGTGGGCGACTCCCGCATTCCTGACGAAGCGATCTGAGCCAAGATCCGGGCGCGGGCGCGGTTCAGCGCGGCATCGGCGGCGATGCGCACATCGGCCTGCTCACCGGCCGCGGCCACGGCGGATCGCTCGCGGCGGGCCACCATCAGGAAGGCGACGGCGGTGATGGTCACCACCGACAGCATGATCAGGGTGATGACCAGCGCCACACCGCGCCGGCTGGATTGGGGGGAAAGGCGTTTCATTGGGGCGCGGTGCGGAGGACGACCCTCTGGCGGAGGGTCTGGAGGGCGCCGGCGTTGTTCGCCAGCCACCGGTTGCGGGCTTGAACATTGTCCGGCAGGGAGCGGAACTGATCCAACTGCTTGCCATCAAGCAAGGTGATTTCAATCTCGATGGAGGCCGGAAGATTGGGTCCGCGGAAGAAGGTGCTCACCTGAGCGGTGTCCGAGTTGACGTTAATCACCTCGATGGGCAGTGGGCGTGAGACATTACCCACTTGATTTCGCCAAGCGACCGGGGTGACCGGGTAGTGGCGCGGCACGTTGGTGTTCACACCGACCCGTGGGAAATTCACATCGTAAAGCACCGGATGATTGGCATCAAAGGGCCGGCCATCGGCATCAAAGGCAGTAATGCGGCACTGAAGAACCCCTTCCAGCAGTTTGACCGCATCGCGACGGGCTTCGCGGGTCTCGCCGGCGGGATACGTCGGAACCCGCAGGCGATCGGTGATGAGGTTGGTCCGCAGCGCCGCAGTGCCGGTGAGTCGATAAGGCGGAACGGTGGCCGGTGAGGCCAGATCTCGCACACGGGCCCCGAGGCTACCTCGGCCGTCGAGCACTTGGACGAGGTTGGAGTTGGGCAGCGCCTCGTCGTAGAGGTAGAGCGAACCCAGGCCAGGCACCGGCGTGGAGACCACGGGACCTGCATCGAGAGTGCCAATGAAGAGACCGCCCACATGCCAACGTCCTGCACTGGCCGGATAAGTGAAAAACAGTTCGTCGAAGCGCAGCGGTTGCGTGCGATTGGCCTGGGTGGCATCTCCGGCGAACACCAGTTCGTAGCCGGTGGCGTTGGCGGGGCGCACCACCAGGTGCAGCGCGTCCTCCACTTGAGGGGAGGCGGCCCGCTCAATAGTGCGCACCATGAGGTCGAGGGCCGAGCGACCACCCTCGGACAAGTCGGCCTGGTTCAAGCTCTGCCGGAAGGCCTTCTGGGTCTGATCGAACATCGCATAGAGCGCGGCAATAATGAGCGTGAGCAAGCCCACGGCGATCATCAACTCCAGCAGGGAGAAGGCTCCGGTGCGACGCCGCGGTTGCCGGAAGTCGGAGCGCATCACAGTGCCCGTTTGAACAAGGGAAAGGTTCATAGGATCACAGGGCACCCGGCAGGAACCGGTAGAAGTGAATCACGTTAGGCCCCGGAGTCTCCGGAACCGGATTGAAGGGATAGGCGATGTCTCCGAAGTAGCTGAGATCTTGAGGGACATTGCCGCGCAAGCGCGTCGGTTGGCCCAGCACCTCGGTGCGAAACTCCCGGCGGTTGAATCCCAAGCGGTACTGGTTGGGATCGGTGCCGGTGCGTTGCAGAGGCCACTCCAAAATCATGCGAACCTCGGAGACGCTGCCGGCCATGGCGTCGGTGGGCAACTGAGTGGCTCCCGGCACCAACACGGACTGTCGAGTCACCGTCTCGAAGGTAACTAGGTAGCGGAAGGCGAAGTCGATGCGCTTGTCATTGGGCAGCGTCCGGCGCTCGCTCTTTCGGATGATGGGGTGGTCGGCCATCGAACCGCTCATGGAGCGCATCTCCAGGCGGACGATGTTGGTGACCGCCACAGGATTGCCCCGACTGACCGACGAAGCCTCTTGGGTGTACTTGGGTCGACTAATAAGGCCCAACACTTGAAAGGCATCGACCAGCGGATCAGAACCAGCCGGAGTGCCCTGAACGAGCGGCCCATGAAAATGGTTGGTCCGTGCCGGTGCCCGGTCTCGATACTGGCGGACGAGGGTGACGCGATCGGCATAGTTCAGCAGGTCTTGCAGCCGAGTTTGCCCGCCACGCAAGACGTTGAGCAGGAGTTCGGCATCTTGGGTCAGCAGCGACTCTTCGCGGTTCTGCTTCTGAACATTGAGCCCCGCCGGAAGCACACCGATGATGGCCACCATGGCGATCGCCACCACGGCGATGCACAGGGCGATCTCAATCATGGTGAAGGCCGCCGTGGTGCGCAGGGACCGGGAGGGCTGACCGCGCAAGCGCAGCCGCAAGGGATTCCACGAGACAGACGCAACAGGTTGGCCGGGGATTCTCATCAGCGGAGGACGGGTTTGAGGATCCGGGAGCGGCCAGTGAGGCTAGAGACGATCACCCGGTTGTTGGTGGCATTGTCGCGTGGGGTCTCGATGGCATCGGGCATGACCGTGGGGTCGATTCGACCGGCGGCGTCCCGCGAGATAAAGACACTGCCCTGCCCCACACCTAGGGCGAGCTCGGACAAGGGCGGTAATTGCAGCTCGGGCCGACCATTGAGGGCCCAATGGCTATTCATCTCTGCCAGCGCTAAACGGCCGTCGGGGCCAAAAGCAACGAAGCGCATGGGGATGGCCGGCAAGGTGTCGCCAGGGAACTCGGCCAGCGGAAACCGGAACGGCCGTTGGGGCAATTCATGGAGGACTAGATCCCGCCGGTCGGTGGGAGCCAAAGGCACCGGGAGGAAGAGCTTGGGCGAAAGAATGACGCCATCGGGCAAGATCTGCCAACCAGGCCCGAGGTAGCGGGTGTGGCTGCGGCCGGGTTGGGCACCGATCTCGCGCTCGACCAACAACGCGTAAGAGTGAAACACGCCAAGAGCGATATTGGTGAAGCTGCGCAAGGCCTGCTCGCGGAAGCGCTGCGGGGCCAACTGACGCTCCACAATCATCGACTCAATCTGGGCATCGAGTGCCATCCGCGTTTGCCACACATTGGTCGGGGCAAAAACCACATAGACGGTGGTTCGCAAACGCAGTGCCTCTTGTCGGGCACGGTTCAGGTCGTCGGTGAGTTGTCGGTGCCCACTCGACAAAGTCTTGCCCTGCACCATGCCACGAATCGCCGGTACAGTAACGCCCGCCAGGAGGCCGATGATCGCCACCACCACCAGCAGCTCGAGGAGGGTAAAGGCGGCAAACCGCTGGCGTGGGGCCAGTGGTATTCTGCAACCGGTGGGTCCTTGGAGCTTCATGGGGGTGGGGTCGCCGTGGGCGAGGGTCAGGGATCCCGCTTACTTCCAACTGTAAATGTTGTCGCGATTGTTCGGGTGATCTTGGTCGGCGTTGAAGTCGGCCTTGCCGTCCGGTCCCAGCGACATCACCAGCGCATTGCCCGGAATGTAGCGAGCCTGAGCCGGACGGCCCGTGGCCACCAGCGGGAACGGGCTCAGCACGCGGCTGTCATAGTCGAGGTCCAGGATGAAAATGTAGGGATGCCCCCACGGGTCGCGGTACACGCCCAGGTCGTCGACGCCGTTGGGCTGATTGCGACCGACGGCCTTGGTAGCCAGATACACCGTGCGCTTGGGATTCTGGTTGTTGTTGAGGTTGACGGCATCGGCCATTTCGCCCTGCACATCGGGAACGATTTGTGCGGTGAGAATAGAGATGACCTCAGAATTGTTGGCGTCGCGGCCACTGCTGCCTAGGTCGCGCACCTGCTGATAGCCGATCTTGGTCGCCACCGTCTGAGTGGGCAGAACGCCCTTGGCATCGGGCGTGTTGGCATTGCCGAAGATCCAGTCGGGCGCGGTCGCTGGACGGGTGGGCAGCCCGTGGGCATCGCGGGTCCGCTTGGTGGCGGGCAGGCGGGAGTAGTCGGCCTGGTAGGAGTTGATCGCCCCGACAATGCCCGTGACCTCGACCTTGGCCTTGGCCGACTTGGCCTTGGCTGTCGCCGAGGCAATGGCCGGCAGCAACATGGCCGCAAGGATGCCGATGATGGCAATGACGACGAGGAGTTCGATGAGCGTGAAGGCGCTCCGGCGTTGGACGGTCGTTCGAGTCTTCATAGGTTCTCTGGCGCTGCTAAAAAGGGAGTTTTCGGGAAGGCGGTGTTGGGGGAACGAGGATAGGGAGGCCACTAGTTGGATTCCTTCCAGTTGCCGATGATCCTCACTCGTTCACGGCCGACGGGGATTTCGGCCCACAAATCGAAACCGCCCGAATTATTGGTCGGGTTGGTCGAGACGTACCGCCACGGGTTGAGCCCCTTGTTGGAGGGCACGGGGTGGTCGGTTCGGTTGTTGGGCCAAGCCAGACCGTTTTGCCGCTTTCCGGAGGCATCGGAGGAGAAACCCACGGCGAGCACCTCGATGTCGGCGTACCCGGCATCGGAGCGGTTGCGGAAAACCTCGGCATATTGACCTTCCTTGAAATCGGAGACGAACAACCGGTTGCGCAACTCATAGGGCTTGGCGTTGAGAATGCCCTCACGACCAAACCACGTTTGCAACTCGCCCGAACGGATGCCGTCGCCGTCGTCGGCATCGGCACGCGGGATGAAGTAACCATCAACGCTGTTGGCGTTGGTCAGGTACACGCCGGACAATTCGTAGAAGAGGGGACTCAAGGCGGGATTGGACAAGGTCTGAAAACCCTGGCCCGCGATCGAAACCCTTCGGACGCCATCGGGCGGATAAACTCCGAAGCGGGATTTGTAGGCCTCGATCAGCGTTACCAATTGTTGGAGTTCGGCGCGTACCCGAGCTTCTTTCATCTTGGCCGCAGCCGCCGGCGCCAAACCCACGACCATGCCCGCCAGAATGCCGATGATGGACATCACCACCAGCAGTTCGAGCAAGGTGAACGCAGCCACCTTCCGGTGAAGGGCCGGAGGGCAGGAAGAGGATGGACTGCGAGATCTCATGGGTTCACACGGGAGGACGGACTTTCCCGAAGGATTAGCGGTCCTTCAATTCCTTTTCCATGCGCTCGCTCAACCATTGTTTGATCATGCTCTGGTAATTGAGGAACCGGAATCGGGCCAAACGCTTGATCCGACTGAGCATCCGGGGATCCATCCGCAGGGTGATGGTGATCGATTCGGACTGCTCGGAACTGGCGGTGGCTGAAACATCCATCAACCGGGCATCGACCTGGTTCTCCGCCCAAAAATCGGCCTCGGCCTGCTCGCTGTCGAAGAGCGGGACATCGTCCCAAGACTGGATAGTTTGAAGGTTCATGGCAGGGACCTAAGTCGAAAGCGATTGAGTCATCCGCCGTTGATAAAAGTAAGACTCGGCCTCGCTGAAGGGTCGGGAAAGAATCACCCGAATCACCTTGCCATTGGTTCGATACACGCTGAAGAGCCCCTGCCCCGCAGCCGATTTGCCCAAATTGAAGAAACGAGCCTGAACACCGAAGCGCGACGAGTCGGGCAACAGGCGAATGGCAAACGGATCTTCGAACGACTCCTCGATTCCGGTCATTGAAATCGAGCCGTCGGGTTCGAACGGCAGATTGTTCCAGTCGAACTCCATTCAGTCCATTCAGTCCATCCGAGTATGGCCAATGCGCATTCAATGTAACTACTTTGTATTTACACCCGCACACGAGACCGGTCAAGGAAGCTCCGAGAATCCGGTCAAAAAATTATCAGCCTTACCGAGAACCCTCGAGGGGTGATGCTTATTCGCCACCGCCGGCGTCGCCGCCAAGGGTTTCCATCAGTTTGATGAGCGGCAGGAACATCGCGATAACGATGGAACCGACGACCACCGCCAAAAAGACGATCATAATCGGCTCGAGGAGGGACGTCATGGCCGTGACCGCGTTATCCACCTCTTCGTCGTAGTTGTCGGAGATCTTCAGGAGCATTTCCGGCAGAGCGCCGGTTTGCTCACCGACATCTACCATGGAAACCACCATCGGCGGGAATACTCCCGATTTTTCCAAGGGCGCGGTGATGGTTTCGCCCTCTTTGACCGACTCATGAATGTCGAGCACGGCCTTGGCTACCACCACGTTGCCCGCCGTCTCGCGAACAATGTTGAGAGCCTGAAGGATGGGCACACCCGACTGGACCAGGGTACCCAAGGTTCGGGTGAAGCGGGCGATGGACACCTTGCTGATGACCGGACCGAGTGCGGGCATGTTGAGCTTGAACTTGTCGAAGTACCACATGCCCTTCTTGGTCTTGATGAGGAACTTGAAGGTGGTGACGGAGATCGCGATACCCCAGACCACCTGACCCGGGAAGGGCATGCCTCCAAAGAACCAGTCAGGGAAGATGACCGTGTTGTCCCTGAGGGTCTCGGAGATCTTCAGAACGAACAGTGTGAATTCGGGCATGCCGGCGTCGCCGCCGAGCAAGTCTGCGAAGATCAACTTGAACTTGGGCACCACCACGATCATGAGCAGCGCTACAATACCCACGGCCACAACCATGACCGATATGGGATAGAACATGGCCGCGACGACCTTGCCCTTGATCTTCTCGGCCTTTTCCATGAACTCGGCCAGACGCTTGAGGACTACCTCGAGCACACCGCCCAGTTCGCCGGCTTTCACCATGTTGACGAAGAGACGATTGAAGACCTTGGGGTGCTGGGCCAGACCTTCAGAGAAGGTGGAACCGCCTTCGATGGAGACGGAGAGATCGCCCAAGATTTTCTTGAGGATCGGGTTGCGTTCCTGCTTCTCCAGCACACGCAGACCGCGAAGTAGCGGCAGACCGGCCTCCACCAGGGTGGCCAACTGACGCGTGAAGGTACAAAGCACCTTGGGCTTCACCTTGCCGCCGAACCCAGGGATCTTGAGATTGATTTGGCCCGCGCCCTTTTTCTGACCCTTGCCACCGGCGGCAGAAGACGAACCTTTGGCTCCCTTGCTCTCGGACTTTGGCGCCGCCGCCTCGGTGACCTTGGTTGGCAGCAAGCCCATTTCCTTAAGCCGATTCAGCGCCTCGGTCTGGCTGCCCATCTCGAGGACTCCTTTGGTCTCCTTGCCAGTGCTGTCCATGGCAACGTAGTTGAATTTGGCCATATCGGTATCCTCGTGAAATCAGTTTCGTCGGAGTATCCAGACAGAATATCAGGTGTACTTCAGCACTTCTTCGACGGTGGTCTCACCGGCGTAGATACCGCGGAGGCCGTCTTCGCGCAAGGTTACCATGCCTAGTTCGATGGCTTTCTGGCGGACGACAACGGTGGGTGCACGGTCGTTGATGAGGTTGCGAATCGCATCAGAGACGGCCAGCAACTCGTAAATGCCCTTACGCCCCTTGTAGCCAGTGTCGTTGCAATTGGGACAACCGCGGCCGTAGTAGAACACCTTGTCGCCGATGTCGTGGGCCGACAAACTCATGTTCTGCAACTGCGACTCGCTCGGCTCGAACGGTGTGCGGCAGCTCGTGCAAATGCGGCGGACCAGACGCTGAGCCAGAACCGCCAGCAGCGTGGAAGAAATCAGGAAGGGCTCTACACCCATATCCACCATACGGGTGACGGCGCCCGAGGCGTCGTTGGTGTGCAGCGTGGACAGCACCAAGTGACCAGTCAGCGACGCTTGAACGGCGATCTGCGCGGTCTCCAAGTCGCGGATTTCCCCGAGCATGATGATATCGGGATCCTGACGCAGGAAGGCGCGGAGGGCCTTTCCGAAGGTCATGCCGGCCGATTCATTGACCTGCACCTGCATGATCCCCTCGATGTCGAACTCCACCGGGTCTTCGATCGTGAGGAGCTTGGTGTCGATCTGGTTGATATGCCGCAGGCAGGAATAAAGGGTCGTGGTTTTGCCGCAGCCCGTGGGCCCGGTGACCGTGAAGATGCCGTTGGGCTGGTTGATGGTCTCGACGATGAAGTCGTAACCATCTTTGGGCAGACCCAACGTCTTGAGGTCCAATTGCACGGCCCCTCGATCCAGAACGCGGAGCACTACCGACTCACCGAAGGCGGTCGGCAGCGTGGAGAGACGAAGATCGACCTGTTTGCCTGAAATCACCGTGCTAATGCGCCCGTCCTGCGGGAGCCGTCGCTCGGAGATGTTGAGGTTGGCCATGATCTTCAGACGCGAGGTCACGGGCGTGGCCAAATGCTTCGGTGGCGGCGCCATTTCGTAGAGGGCACCATCGACACGGTAGCGGATCTTGAACTCTTCTTCGAAGGGTTCGAAGTGGATGTCCGAGGCCCGGTCTTGCACAGCCTGCATCAGGACCAGGTTGACGAACTTCACTACGGGGACGTCGTTGACCGCGTCGTCCAAGGAAATAGACAACCCCTTGGGGCCTTCCTCCTCCTTGGTCGCCTCGACGTCCACCCACAGTTCCTTGAGCAGGGAAGTATAACCAAGATCAGCCTGTGCCGGATAAAACTTCTCAATGCAGGCCGCTACCTCGACCGGATTGGCCACGACCACTTGCAGGGTGTACTTCAGGGAGAAGCCCAACTCGTCCATCGTCTGGGGATTGAGCGGGTCGGCCAAGGCAATTTGCAGGGTGTCCCCGTAAAGGGCCATCGGGACCACCTGATACATCCGAGCCGTCTCGTTAGGCACCGCCGCGATGGCTTCCGGAGGAATGGTGTCCGGCTCCAGGGTGACCACCATGGTCCCCAGATGATCGGCCATGATCTGGAGAATGGAATCGAGGTCGAGCAACCCGTAATCCTGAAGGATCTGGATCACCGACTTGCCGCTGCGCTGCACCTCCTGACCGATCTCCTCGATTTGCAGGGCGTCCAAGAGCCCGCGCTCTCGGATGAGCGCGATGAGTGGATGGGAGATTGCTTCGGCCATGGCGGGTGAGGGGTCGGTGAGGGGTTACTTACGGGTCTGGCTTTGGGTCTTCTCGGCCTTGGCGGCGCGGAGTTCGTCCAACTTCAGACTAATGGTCAAGGGGTCCATCGACTTGGTGACAACATCCTCTTCGGAAATCATACCTGCCTCCCACTTGTCCAAAAGGAAGCTATCCAGGGTGACCATGCCGTACTTTGAACCGGTCTGGATGTCGGACTGGATACGGAAGGTCTTGTTGTCACGAATGAGCGCCGCCACCGAAGGGGTGTTAATCATGATCTCGAACACCGCGACCCGGCCAGGTTTGTCAACGCGAGCCACCAACAACTGGGAAATCACCCCCTGAAGCACTGTGGAGAGCTGGATGCGAATGGTCTCTTGCTGGCTCTGGGGAAAGGCGTTGACGATACGGTCGATGGTCTTGGCTGCCCCCGTGGTGTGCAAGGTTCCGAAGACCAAGTGACCCGTTTCGGCCGCCGTGATGGCCGCTTCCATGGTTTCCAAGTCGCGAAGCTCACCCACCAAAATAATGTCGGGATCTTGACGCAACGCGCGACGCAGGGCCTCGGCGAAGGAGGGCACATCGACATTGACCTCCCGCTGAGTCACCACCGCCTTCTTGTGCTTGTGGTAGTACTCAATGGGGTCCTCGATGGTGATGATGTGCGCTTCGTCCTTCTCCTCGTTGAGGATGTTGAGGAGCGAGGCCAGCGTGGTCGTCTTGCCCGAACCGGTGGGACCCACCACCAAAACCAAACCGCGGGGCTTATTAATCAGAGTCCGAACCGTGGCCGGGATACCGATTTGCTCCATGGTCAGGAGCTTTGAAGGAATTTGCCGAAGCACCAAGGCGAAGTTGCCCTTTTCCTTGAAGGCGCTGACACGGAAGCGAGCCAACTCACCGAAGGCGAACCCGAAGTCGGCACCGCCCTTTTCACGGATTTGCTGAATATGATCTTCGGAGGTGATGGAACGCATCAACTCCTCGGTGTCCTCCGGGCGCAGCGGCGGACCATCCACGCGCTGAAGAATGCCGTGGATGCGGATGACGGGGGGAATGTTCACCCGGATGTGCAAGTCGGCTCCGCCTTCGGAGACCATCAACTGCAACAGATCGGACATCTGGTAGGACATGGGTCGGTTCGGAAAGTTTCTTAAGATCGGTGGGGGCGAAAAAGACCCATCAGGGCCGGGGCCGCCTTAAACAATAGAGCAAATGCAGGGCCAGTCATGGTTTTGGTCAGTCGCATCAGTGTTCCGATACGGTTGCCCGGACGACCTCATCCACCGTGGTGACGCCCGCCAAGACCTTGCGCATGCCGTCTTCACGGAGGGTGCGCATGCCCATTTCGCGGGCGCGGTTGCGAAGCACGTTGGAAGGAACCTTGTCGTAGATGAGCTTTCTGGCCTCGTCGTTGATGTTGAAGATCTCGAAGAGGCCGAAACGCCCCTTGCAACCCGTCTTATTGCACTCGGGGCAGCCCTTGCCCTTGCGGGCGGTGGCCGCGGCGGCCTGCTCCGGGGTGAAGCCCAAGCCAGCGATCTCTTGCTCGGTCAGGGTGTGCGGCGCGGCGCACTTCTTGCAAACCTTGCGGACCAGACGCTGGGCCATCAGGCAGCGTGCGGACGACGCAACCAAGAAGGGTTTCACGCCAATGTCGATGAGACGGGCCACCGCCGAGGGCGCATCGTTGGTGTGCAGCGTAGAAAAAACCAAATGACCGGTCAGTGACGCATTGATGGCGATGGTCGCGGTCTCCATATCGCGGATTTCTCCCAACATGATGACGTTGGGCGACTGGCGGAGCATGGATCGCAGCGCCGAGGCGAACGTGAAACCAATGTGCTCGTGGACCTGAACCTGGTTAATGCCCGCGAGCATGTACTCGACCGGGTCTTCGACGGTGATGATCTTGCGGTCCGGGCGGTTAATATAGTGGAGACAGCTGTAAAGCGTAGTCGTCTTACCAGAACCTGTCGGGCCAGTGACCAAGAGGATGCCGTCGGGCAAGGCGATCATCCGCTCGAAATTGGCCTGATCGTCGGCCATGAACCCCAATTCGGCCAAGCCCAGCCGGAGGCCGGACTTGTCCAAAATACGCATGACGATGGATTCGCCATGGGAACAGGGAATGACGCTAACGCGAAGGTCGATCACCTTGCCGCCCACGTTGGTCTGGATACGGCCGTCTTGAGGAATACGCTTCTCAGCGATATTCATTGCCGCAGAAATCTTGAGACGGGCGATCACCGGGGCCTGCAGCCGCTTCGGGATATCTTTCATCTCGGTCATCATGCCGTCGATGCGGTAGCGCAGACGAAAACGCTTGCCCATGGGCTCGAGATGAATATCCGAAGCCCGGAGCTTGAAGGCGTCGATGATGATCTGGTTGACCAATCGGATGATGGGTGCGTCTGCGTCGAGGGCCTCGCTATCGGCCTTCACATCGCCGCTCAGCGCACTGACCTCGACCTCACCCTCGGTGATGTCTTGAATCATCCGGGCGATGTCGGAATCGCCGCGTCCACCGGAACTGCTGCTGCCGTAGTACTTGTCGAGAGCGGCCGTGAGGTCTGCCTCGCTGGTCACGCGGTACTCGAGGGTCTTACCCAGGGAGACCTGAAGTCCGTCGATGGCTTCGATGTCTGACGGATCAGAGAGGGCCACCACCACGGTGCCGTCTTGCTCAGCGACGGGCACCGCATTGTACTTGCGGGCCACGTGCCGGGGCACGGCGTTGATCACCTCATCGGTCAGACGAATCTCCGACAGGGTGATCATCTCGACACCGAAGTAGGTCGATTTGGCCATAACGACCAGCGACGGCTCCAGCCGTCCGGTCTTGACCAAGGTGTCCACAACGCCTTCGCCAGAGGACTCCGCCTCGGGACGCACCTCTTCGACGGCTTCATGGGTCGTGAGACCCATGTCGAGCATGGTTTCGAGCAGAAAATCGTCTTTGGCAGCCACGGTGTCCTCTGGATTTTCCGTTAGCCACGCTCAGGAGAGCGACGGCCTCGGGAAGAAGTGCGGGTGAGTTAAGGAAGGGCTGATAACAATGTCAAACGCGGAGGCCTAAAGGGAGCGTAAATCGTCAAAATTTCTCACCCGGCTCCAACCGTCGTCTTAACCGTCGTCTTCGCTGGGTCCATCCTCACGCCAAAACACCCTTGACCACCTCGCCTGCCACATCGGTCAGGCGATAATCCCGACCGTTGTGATGATGGGTCAACCGCTCATGGTCGAACCCTAGAAGATGGAGAATTGTGGCGTGGAAGTCATGGACATGGACGCGGTTGGTGGCCACCCGAATGCCCAGATCATCCGAGGCTCCATAAACCGTCCCGGCCTTCACGCCAGCCCCGGCCATCCACGACGAAAACACCCAATGGTGGTGCTCGCGCCCCCGGTGATCGGCCGTGGCGTTGAAGGGGGTCCGGCCAAATTCGCTCGTCCAGACCACTAGAGTGTCTTCGAGCATGCCGCGCTGACGCAGGTCGTTGAGCAACCCGGCTATGGGTCGATCGACATTGGCCGCCAAGGGGCTATGGAGAGTCATGTCACCGTGGGCATCCCAGTTGTCGGAGGAACCGGAATCAATTAATTCGATAAACCGCACACCGCGTTCGGCCAGTCTGCGGGCGACCAGACACTGCCAACCGAAACCCCGGGTGCTCCCCCGTTCGAGGCCATACAGAGCGTGGGTGGCGTTGCTTTCGCGGGACAAATCGAAGAGTTCAGGCAACTCCATTTGCATGCCGAAGGCCGTCTCGAAGGACTTCATCCGGGCCGCCAGAAGGGGATCGGCGGAGCGAGCCGCACTATGTCGGAGATTCATGCGGCTCATGGCCGCCATCTCCAGGGCCTGAAGTTCTTCGGACGGGGACCGCCTGCGCAAATTGGCCACCGGCTCCTGACCCGGCACCACCCAAGTTCCCTGATGAGCCCCGGGCAAGAAATCACTCGCCCAGACTTGCCCTCCGGCATACGGGCTCTTGGGCGCGATGACCACGAAGGACGGCAAGTTGCTGTTCTCGGTGCCCAAGCCATAGCTGACCCAAGATCCGATGCTGGGGCGGGCAAAAGTAAACGAACCGGTGTGGATGCCCAGGGTGGCCTCGTAGTGGTTGGTGTGGTCGGAGGTCATCGACCGGATCACGCACAAATCATCCACACAGCCGGCCATGTGGGGAAAAAGACCGCTCACTTCGGTGCCGCAGCGGCCATGTCGGGCGAAATCCCACTGAGGCCGCTTGGCGTACATGGTGAAGTTGCCTTTGCGCCCTTGAAACTCATCCACGGTGACCGTCTTGCCGGCATCGGCGAACAACCGGGGCTTGGGATCCCACGAATCGACATGGGAAACCCCGCCGCTCATGTAGAGAAAGATCACCCGCTTGGCCTTGGGGGTGAAATGCGGCGCGCGGGGAATGAGCGGATCGGAGCTGGCACTCCCAAGACCCGCCTCTCGAGCCAGAAGGTCTCCGACAATGCCCGGGAACATCAGGGAGCCACCGACCATGGAGCGCAAAAAGCCGCGACGGCGGGGATCAAAGGCTGCGTGAGGGTTCATTGGCAAATCAGGGGGACAGGGCCTCGGGCTAATCCACGGTCAGGAACTCATTGCTTCCGAGAAGGACCCGGATCCACGCAGACAAGGCTTGGGCACTGGCGTCTGGCGAGGCCGGTGATTTGAGAGCGTTCCGGTATTGGGCCAAAAATCCGGCGAGGTCAGCCCTTTCAGCGGCTTCCGGAGAACGGCGGAGAATTCGCCGAAATACCCAGGCCGCCTGGGCCGACTCCGCAGTTTCGTGAGTCCGGGCTAAACGGGCGAGGTTCTCGGCCTCTCGATGCACCATCGGGTCGTTAAGAAAAAACAGTGCCTGCGAAGGCACGGTCGTGGTGCGGCGGATCGCGGTGCTGGCGTTGGGATCGGCCCCGTCAAAGAGCGCCAAAAACGGATGCCGCTGGATGCGCTGGGTCATGAGGTAGACGCTGCGGCGGTGGTGATCGTACGATGCCGCATACGGGCCGTGCTGGGTATACCCCCATCGGGTGGGCGACGGAAATGGATGCCCTTCACCGACCGACAAATCCAAATCACCACAGGCTTCCAGAATGGCGTCCCGGGTTTCTTCGGCACCCAGGCGGCGGCGCGGGAATGGCGAAAACCCGTCCCCGGAGTCCCCTGCAGCGGAACCGCCGCGAACCCCAGCGAGTGCACCGGCCGAAGCGGGGTCGTCGACCGGGCAGGACGAGGCATCGGCCACGGAGCGCACCGGAGAACCTTCTGCCATCAGCGGCTCCGGTTCGCTGCGCTGCCGATACACAGCACTCGCCAGGATGAGTCGATGCAAGGCCTTGATCGACCCGCCCGAACGACGGAATTCCGAGGCCAAATAATCCAACAACTCCGGATGGCTCGGAGCCTGTCCCCGGAGGCCGAAATCGTTGGCCGAGGTCACCAGGCCGCGACCCATGTGTTGCTGCCAAATCCGATTAACCATCACTCGCGCCGGCAGCGGATTGGCCGGGTCAGTCAACCAACGAGCCAGTTCCAGTCGTCCGCTCGTGGCCACAGCCGGGGCCATAGTTTTCAAGCCGAGTGCGGACAGGGCTCCACGCCGCACCCGCTGGCCGGGTTGGTCGGGCTCGCCCCGAACCTGAACCACGGCATCCCGAGGAGTGCCTTCGGACACGCCATAGGCCAACGGAAAAGGACCTTCCACCAAGAGCGTTTCTAATTCACGAGCCGCCGCCTCGGCTGCTGCCTGAAGGGTTTTTAAACGGGCCTCGATCTCGGCCAACCGCTGGCCACGGCGTTCGATGGCTCCTGAATTTTCGGCGATCGTCACCGCAGTAGCACCGGTCGATAGCGGGGCTTCTTGCACGGCGAAATTATCAGCATCCAGCGCCGGCTTCGGACCGGGTCGATGCCCATAACTGTCGATGAAGACATCGTCGATGGCGCCATCCCAACCCGAGTAAAGCGCGCCCGAAAAGACCACCGGAGCGCTGGCTTGCCCGGCTCCGTTCCCTCGCAACGTCGCCTCGTAGCGGCGGCCCTTCAAGTCGAGGACCAATCCCACCTGATACCATTGGCCGCGACGCAGCGGTGCGACGAGTTCCTTGCGGTCTCCATCGATACGAAAGAGTTCCGAGCCGGACCAGAAGAGCTCCACCGCCGCCGAGGTGCCCGCGCCGTGACCGAGGTAGAATCGCCAAGTGCCCTCAGGTTCTCCGCCGCCACCGGCCGGAACCTCACCGCACCGGAAATCAAAAGCCGCGTGGAGTCGCGATGTTTGATCGCGCTTCCAGGCCGGGGAAAGGCTCTGACCAAAGCCGTCGTAGGCCGGACCGCCCGGCATGTGAATGCCTAGACTTCCCCGGGGCAGCAACCCCGCAACGGGACTCTGGGACTCAGTTCGGATCCGAACGCGGCTATTGGGCCCGGGACGCCACGGTTTGGCGGGTGGGGATCCAGCCTTCTGGCCTTCGAAGCCGCCATCAATGCCGCGCAAGGAGGCCAACTCCCGCTCCAGAGCGTCGCGTTCTAAAAGCGATTGTTCCAACGGCGACGCATGGGGTGCCGCACCCCCCTCGGTGGACACCGTGGCAAACCGCTCAGGCTGGATCGCCAAATTATCCAAATAAAGCCCAGGACGCGCAGCAGCGGCGACGGCCGGTCCCGTACCAGTGCCCGCTTCGGCGGCATCGGAATCTAGGCCCATGAAGTCGATGACCCCATCCCAGTCGCGGGCCAACCGTTGCGGACCCACCGACCGAATGGATCCGGGCGTCCCCAGGCGAACCGAAACCGTGCGGGCCTTCCGATCGAGGTCGAGTTGCAAATTCACCCACGACCCCGGGGCGATCGGTCCCAGAGGCACCTGAACCCCTGAATCGGTGCGAAGAGACAGGCTCTGAGCGGAGATGAGCACTTCCAGAGCGGGTTTGCCGCCGTCACGTCCCACCCAGAAGCGGTGTGAACCCGAGCCCACCGTCGGATCGGGCACGGTTTTCAAATCGAGATTGATCGAGAGGCGGTGGGCATCGCGAACCGATCGCCCTAACCGGTGCAGGGCTTGGCCTAGATGCCACGGCTGGGGCCCGGCAGGAATGGACGCCCCGACGCGGCCGCCCGGGTAACGGTGTTTGAAGGGGCTTTGTGCCTCGGTGGTGACAGCAATGGGTCCATCATACACCCAAGGCGGCACGAGCACCCCCTTGCTGCCGCCCGAAGCCGGAGCTTGCAGTTCAAAATCGCCATCCAGGTCGTCGATCGATCGGAGCAACGCCGAAGGCACCGGCAACCCCGCTCGCTGGACCGTTCGTGTGAGAGAAGCCACCCGGTTTTCGTAGTCTTGCCAACGTGGCAAGGACTCCTCAGGCGGGATCAGCGGCACCATGGCCCGCGAACGCTGCTTCTGTTCCGACCCTGGGAAAGCGAATCGAGTGCTCTCAAACACGCCGTACAACGCATAATAATCGGTCAACGGCACCGGATCGAACTTGTGGTTGTGGCATCGGGCACAACCCAGCGTCAGACCCAAAAAGGTCTGACCCATCGTGTCGATGGTGTCTTGGAGGGTCAGGTGGTGGTAATTCTCCGAGTCGAAGCCGAACCGCCGAGAAATGGCCAGGAATCCGGTGGCCGCCACGCGTTCGGCATACCAGTCCCGGGATCCTTGCCGGGCCAATAAGTCACCGGCGATCTGCTCCTCAACAAACTCAAAGTAGGGTTTGTCGGCATTGAAGGCATCGATGACGTAGTTCCGATAGCGCCAGGCCACCGGCACCGGATAGTCAGCGGTCTCGCCCGCGGTGTCGGCGTACCGGACGACATCCAGCCAATGCCGTCCCCATCGCTCCCCGTAGCGGGGCGAGGCCAGGAGTCGATCGATCACCGCTTCCGTCGCCTGCGGTGAATCGTCGTGCTCGAAGGCTTCGATCTCCTCCTGGGAAGGGGCCAGGCCTGTGAGATCCAAGGTCACTCGACGAAGCCACGTTCGGCGGTCGGCCTCCGGCGCGGGTTTGCGCCCCTGACGCTCGAGTCCAGCCAAGATGAATCGGTCCAATGGGGATCGACACCAGGCCACATCCGCGACCGAGGGGGGCGCTGGATTGCGTACTGGCTGGAACGCCCAGTGCGACGCCGGATCAACAGACGGTTTTGCCGCCGGCTCCGGGGCGGCCGCCCAAAGGCCCACCACCGCCAGCGCTGCGCCGACGACACCCAACATGGTATTGACGATGCTCATCCGGGGAATCACGGCCATTGCACCCCGCCCAGCGTCGGACCGGAAGCGCAAACTGCGGACGAGAAGAGGTTCATACCGAGTTCCCTCCCCGATTGTCTTCGACTGCGGCCCGTGATTGCCTAGAGCCAATGACACTGCAATTCGGATTCCTGGGGCTGGGATTCATGGCCGCGACCCACATTCAGGCGCTGGCCCATGTGCCCGGTACCTCGGTGGGTGCCATTTGCAACCCCAGCGGACGCAACCTAGATGGCGACCTCACTCGAGTCGGCGGCAACGTGGGCGACCCCAACGGGGTACGGTTGGACATGACACAGGTGCGCGCCTACCGGGATGTCTCCGAATTCCTGGCAGACCCGGCGATTCACATCGTGGACATCACCACGCCGACCAAGACCCATATTGAACTGGCTATCGCCGCGCTGAAGGCCGGCAAGCACGTGCTGGTGGAAAAGCCCATGACCCGCACGGCCGAGGAAGGCCGGCGTTTGGCCGACGCGGCCCGCGAAGCCGCCGCCCGCGGTGTCTTCCTCATGCCGGCGATGTGCCTGCGCTTCTGGCCAGAATGGCAGGCCGCCCACGACGCCATCGTGGGCGGGCAATACGGCCGAGTGCTGAGCGCCCGGTTCCGCCGAGTGGCCCAGGCACCGGGCTGGGGACACGGGCACTTCTTGAATGCAGACGACTCCGGCGGGGCCTTGCTCGACTTGCATATCCACGACGTGGACTTCATTCGGCACTGCTTCGGGCACCCGTCCAGAGTCTTTTCGCGAGGCCATACCAAGGTCAGCGGAGGCATCGACCATGTCGTCTCCCAGTATGACACCGCCAGCGGTGCGGTGGTGAGCGCCGAGGGCAGTTGGGCCATGACCCCGGGTTTCGGGTTTTGCATGGCCTACACCGTGGTGCTCGAGAAGGCCACCCTCGACTACGACTCGTCTCGCGGCACCGAGGCCCTCCGCCGCTTTGTGGAAGGCCAGCCCGCGGAGACCTTGAAGCTCGACGGACCCAACGGCTACGCGGGTCAAATCCAACACTTCGTGGACTCCATCCGCGCCGGCAAGGCACCGACGGTGGTCACCGCCGACGACGGCGCAGCCGCCGTCGCCGTCTGCGAGGCCGAAGCCGAATCAATCCGCACCGGGTTGCCTGTAACCCTCTAACATGAACTCCCTGCATATTGTCTTCGACTGGGACGGAACCCTGTCGTTCATTCGCGCCGGTTGGGGTGAAGTAATGCTGCAGCAATGGCTGGAGCACCTGCCCCCTGCCCCGGACGAATCGGTGGACAGCCGTTCGGCCATCGCTCACCAGGAAATTTGGGCGCTCAATGGCCGACCCAGCATCCATCAGATGGAACGCCTCGGAGCCCTGGTTACCGAACGTGGCGGCACCCCCTGGCATACCGAACGTTATCAGGAGGATTTTCAGGGACGGCTCGGTCTATTAATTCGCCAGCGCATGGATTCGATCCGCGATGGAACCCACACGGCCGACCATTACATGGTGCGCGGCGCGCGCGCCCTCCTAGAGCACTTCCGTCAGGCCGGTGCCACGCTGCATATTGTCAGCGGAACACCACGGCCGGCCGTGTCTGCCGAGGTGGATTGCCTGGGAGTCCGCGACTTTTTCGATCAACGCATCCACGGACCCACCGGCCTGACCGATACCTCCTTCCACAAGCGGAACGCCCTCCGGAGCATTGTCGAAGCCCATGGCTTGGATCCGCTCCGTTCGCTGGTCTCCTTCGGGGATGGTGCGGTGGAAATCTCCGAAACCAAGGCGATCGGAGGTCGGGCCATCGCGGTGGCCGCAGACGAAGAACACTGGCACTCGGGCCGTTGGGATGAATCTAAACTCCTGCGCCTTGCCGAGGCCGGTGCCGACTATGCCATCCCTGACTACCACGAACCCGCGGACGTCTGGGCTTGGCTCGGCCAGACTCACTAACATCGATCAGCGCGAGGGCCGAGTCAGGCTCTTCCAGTCGGGCGGGAGATCCTCCAAGGTTTCGGTGAGTATTTCTCGGACGGCCACGCGGTCTTCGGCGGACCACCCACGGAAGGCTTCCGAAGCATCGCCCCCGCTCAACACCTCGGCCATGCGACGGTAGATCTTCTGCTTGAGCGGATCTGGCAACCGGCGGAAGGCCTCGGAGTGGATGAGGAAGCTGCAGGGGTATTTGAAGAGACGCGTCTGCATGTCCAATTGGCGAAGAGAACGCCCTGTGTGGTCCCGCGGACCCACCTTCTCAAAGACCCGGACAAACTCGGGATTGCCGCGGACCCGATACTCGAGGGAAACCTCCTCGGCCATGAACAATTGCTTCACCAGGCCTTCGACCGGCGACTTGAGGTAGTCCACATGTCCATAGGCTGCCAAGTGCTGGACAGCCATGTAGTGAACGCGGGTGATGAAATTGTGCAGGTGCACCTGATGACCGAGCACCATCAAGGCTGCGATGTCGCTGCCAGCCGAGGGGTACTTTGAGGGATCGAAATACTCGTCGAGCCGGGTCTTGTTGCCACCCAATGCAGGAGTGGTCTTGGCCTGAACAAAATCATCCCCCATCCGATTGCCCCGGTGCTGGGCTGCGCCATGCGTCCCGGTCACATACCAGCCACCCCATCGATCCGACAAGGGCGTGCGGTGATCCACTGGCTCGATCCCGGTTGATAAGTCCATGATCCCCAGACGGTCCGTCTCCACCGATCGGAACAAGTGCCCTGGAACCCCCATGGTCCGAGACGAGGCATGGCACTCCAGGCAATTGTCGATTCGCTGAATGACCGGCTTCTCGGTCGGCTTCTGCTCCACCGCATAAAAAACGGCACCGAGGCGCGGATCCACCTCGGAAACCTCCACCAATGGCGAACCGGGGATATAGCCCAAGTAGACATCATCACTAAAGAAAATGGCCCGCGGGTTGCCCGGATGAATGTGCTCGCGCTGCAGCGACGTCTTGGAGAAGACCAATGTTTGAGACGACGGGTCCACACCCAAGGCCTTCTGGAAAGCGGGCAACCAACCCCACTTGGCGTGCCACTCCAGGCGCACCGTTCCGGACTCAATTTTTCGGATCAACTGGGCCATGGGACCCGTGGTCGCTTCCTTGGAATACTTCAGCGCGTCGGTCTCCAACTCCACCAAGTGGGTCGACCCCTGAAAATCCCCGAACACCGCCGGAGCTAGCAGCAGCCACAAACACCCAAGCCGCAAAAACTTGCACCAGCAGTTCTCTCCAAGACTGGACCGGGTTCGATGGCAACAATTCATGGCTGAGGAGAGGGTGCCCCCGTGGTCCCAGATCTGCCCGGTCTCCCTTGGTCGAAACCTGGGCTCATTTTGTCAACGGGGGCATGGATGAAGGTTTTTACCAGTTTCCCGCGGCGTTATCGGGCACTCAGTGCCACCGAAAAATCGCTAATAACGAAGCCGCCATGGCCGCGATGAGCACCAACCCGACGACAGTCCAGAACCGTCGGCGATCAGGTTTCTTGGGGCGCCCCTGACCAAACTCACGGGCGACAAAGTCGTCGTAGTCGAACTCCTCGTCGTTGGGCAGGTCGAGGCCCGAGACGCTGGCTTCTTCGTTCCAACCGGAATCCCGCGAGGCGCCGCACCCAGCGCAGGCCACGGCCTTGCGCGGAACAAACTCGCCACAGACCGGACAATCCCCCGGGGGACGAAACGCCTCGTCGCTCATTGGACGGGCAGCATGGGGCTAATCGTCGTCGTCGTCAGCATCCGGGGTGGTGGCCCATTCTGGGTAGGGACGATCCGTGCCGGCTAGGGCATTCCACAAGATGCGGTTCAAGACGTCTTCCGGGGCCTTGTCCACCTCGCGGAAATTGAGGCGTGCCGAGACCTCAGCATCGCGCCGCAAGATGGGATTCAAGAGGGCCTTGGCGGGCGGATTCATCTGGTCGAGCGGCACGGTGTTGGGCACCGCGGTGTACGGGGTGAAATCGGGCGTGTCCTGGAAGCAGTCGAACATCGGCGTGGCGCTGGCGTCGAACTGGTTCATGGGCTTCATGCCCAGCACCTGCTCCATGGTGCGGATGAGGCTGGTGGTGTTGTACTGGGTCGAGACCACTGCACCGCGCCGGGTATAGGGGCTGACGCAAAACGCCGTGGTCCGGTAGCCGCTGACATGGTCCCAACCGGCTTGGGGGTCGTCTTCGATGGCCAAGATAAGGGTCTCCTTCCAGAACTGACTGTGACTGACCGCTTCAACGATGCGACCGAAGGCCAAGTCATTGTCGGCGACGCAGGAGGCCGGCGTGGGTTGGCCTGCGGAGGTGCCACTGGTGTGGTCATTGGGCAGGCAAATGAGAATGAGGTTCGGCAGTGCACCGCTGGCTTCGAAGGCCTTGAGTTCGCGAATGAAGTGATCGGCCCGGTACTGGTCGGGCACCGACATGTCCCAGCCGACATAGTTTGTCGGGGTGTGCGGAATGAGGGTCGGCACCATTGCCCGACTGGAGAAAATCACCTCGTCGGATTCGCCCTTCCAAGTCCGGTAGCACGGCAGATAGGGGATGGAACCTTTCTTCTTGGGATCGCGCCAGCGGACGGTGGGGGCGGCGAACTCGCCGTAATTGCGCAAGGTCTTGCCGTGCTTAAGGGCATTGTCCCAGATGAAGCCCGCCGGAGAATACGCCAGGGCATCATCCTCATCTTCCCCCATGCCGTCCGGGTAGCTGCGCGGGAATCCGGCGAAGGACTTTTCCATGTAATCGGTGGCGAAGGCCGTGGTGGACCACTGATGTCCGTCGGCGCTCAGGATTCCAGCGCAGTAGGTGTTGTCCAACAAGGCAAACTCGCGGGAAATCTTGTGCAAGTTGGGGGTGATCTTTTCACCGAAGATGCACAAGTCGGCGCGGCCATTGCCCCGGGGATCGTCTCCTAAGACTTGATCGTAGGTCCGGTTCTCCTTGATGACGTAAATCACGTGCTTGAAGACGCTGGACTCGCCGATGCGCTCGGGAATGGGCCGTGGCTTCACCCCGGACCGTGGCGGCAACCGGGAGGCCACAATCGCCTCACGACGCACGTTGCGGGACACCGTCTCCGAGAGCTTGCCCAGATGACGCCGGGTCGGCAGCGGGACCATGGAGAGGGTTCCGTTGTATTGGTGTGAATTGAATCCGTCCGCAGCGGTATCGGCCTTCTTCATCTTCGAGGGCATCCCCTTCACGTTGGCCACCAGGAGCTGCTTGCGCGCGGTGTCGTGTACCAAGGCCCCCGGATACCAGCCCACGGGAATCAAACCCGCCAACCGGGATTCCCGATCACCGGGATCAAATCGCACGACCGCGATGGCATTCTGGGATCCATTGGCCACGTAGAGGGTCTTTCCATCGGGAGCGAAGGCCAGGGCGTTGGGCGAAGCTCCGAAGAGGTCCGCTGGATTGGTCTTGGCCCAAATGGTTTCCACCACCGTGCGAGTCCGAGTATCGATGACGCTGAGCGTGTCGGAACCGGCATTGGCGCAGACGACATGGCGGCGATCCGGTGACACCGCCAGGGCTGAGGCATGCAGCCCGGTGATCAATTCCAGCGGGACGGATTCGGTTGGGGCCTTCAGGTCGACGATGGAAACCGAGCCTTCACTGGCGATGTGACGCACCGGATCCACGCGAACGGTGGTGCCGCGGCCGGCTGGCCCCGTCAGGTCGTCCGGACCTGGGCGACGACCACCCCAGTTGCTGACATAGGCCGCGTCGCCCACGAGCACCACCTCGTACGGAGCCACACCGACACGAAACTCGCGAAGGACCTTGCCCGTGTCCGCGTCCAGTTCCAGGAGTCGGTTCGACAAGTTGGCACAGACATAGAGACGGCGGCCATCGGCACTCATGGCCAGGCCCGACGGAATTTCTTCCTTCCGACGCGGCGCTCCAGCGGCAGGCAGCGGCAGCGAGTGCGAAGCGATGATGGAACCATCGGGATCCACACGGAACACCTTCAGGCTACCATTGACGTTGCTCAGGAAGACCCGCTTTCCATCGGGTGAATAAATCAGACCCGTGTAGCTCACCTGACCTTTGGCGTCCGGCTTGAGAATGTTGGGAGACGGCACCGCGGGCTGGGGTTCATTGACCTGCTCGGAAGGCAGGGCCACGCGCTGAAGGATTTCGCCGGTCACCGGGCTGAGCACCAACAACTGGCTGGTCTTGCCCGAGACCAGCAATCGGGACCCATCGGGGGACAGCGCTAGAGCTTGGGGGCGCAAACCGGTTAATTCGATCTGCCGACCCAGGGGAGTGAGGGTCTGGTTGACCGGAGTGATCGAGCGGCCGCCCTCCTTGTGACCCACGGTCTCGCGATTGGAGAGCGGCGGCGCAGCCGTAGAATCTAAGGAGACTCCGGCCAGCAGTGCGGCACCGAGGCAGCCCCAAGCGAGACGGGACAGGGGCGATGAAACGGAAAACTCCATGCCCTTTTTTCGGCGGATTGGAGAAATCCAGCAATGCTCGAATGCCTCAGTTTCTGAAACATTTTCGCGCAAGCCTCACAAATCTGCAGGCTCACTGGCCCCATCGGGCCTCGGTCTAACGCATCACAACGACGCGCTACATCGGCAGCCAGTCAGGGTGCGGCCGTGATGCGCAAGTCGTCGAAACGGATCGGGGTTCCAGAGAAGGGCATGCCCCAGACACCTGCTTTGCCCGGCGGAAGCTTCTCGGATTCGTCGTGCTGCAACTGAGCTTCCTTCGGCTCTTCATCGCCCTGCCAGACTTTAGCGACAATGCGGACGCCGATGCCCGATTTACGAACGCTCAAGCGAAATTGAGTCCACTGACCACTGGTCCACTTCAACGGAACCGAGGCTTTAATGTCGTCACCCTTTACTAACTCGAGGGCGTTCTTGGCCGGCGCCACGCGCACCTTGTAACCGCCGACACCATTGAGCCCGACGGCGAAGGTGGGAAACTTACGCCCGCTCTTGGTGCCCAGAATGCGTGCGGTCACCTCGACCCCATCGGATTCATTAGGACCAAAGAGCACCCCGAAGGACTCCAGCGGAGCCCCAGGCAACTCCAGAAATCGGTTTCCCTCCTCGTCACGGACCGCGAACTGCCCGTCTAAAACCATGAAAGATTCGGGCGCCTCGCCGACTTTGGCCGACGAAAACTTCTCTTCGAACAGGGGTTTGGCCCCCTGCGCCTGAAGCCCCCTGCTCGCAATGATCAAGCTGGCCATCACGAACCCGATTTGAAGGAAGTGTTTCATGGTTTCAAATCCTGAGGAGCCATCCCTGAGTGGGCTCCAATTTCCGTGGTTGCAGCCTTGGCTCCGATCAGCGGATGTCCAAGACAATGCCGAGTTTGTTGAGGATATCGCCCTCCGCTTGGGACAGTCGGTACAACTCCTTGTTGTAGTCGGAGAGTGCACTGATCTCGCTGGCCTCGGAACTGGTCAGATCGCGCTGAATTTGCAGCACCTGAAAGGCCGTGCTCTTGCCATTGGCGAGCTTCTTCTCTTCAGCATCCAGAGCCTGGGCGGCAAATTCATGCTGCTTGCGGGCCGCATTGACGCGCTCGAAGGCGGTCTTGGCCGAGCGAATGGAAATATCGATATCACGCATGAGGTTTTGCTCGATGCGCTTGTAACTGAGCAGCAACCGCTCCTGCTCCAGCTTGTTCTGCTTATGTGTCTCGCGGGCGTTGCGATTGTTGAGCGGGAAGTTTAGGCGCATCCCCGCGAAGTGATTGGGCAACTTCCGGTCTTCGATATCCTGCAGGGCCATGCCAAAAGAGGGTTCGGCTCCGATGACGCCGTAGCCGCCGAGCAAATCGAGCTGCGGGAAGAGCTGGTTCTTGGTGAACTTCAGTCGAACCTTCTGCGAGTCGAGTTGCAACCGGGCATCCACTATGTCGGGCGACTGAGTTAAGGCCTTGTGCCAGCTGTCCTTCTTGTCGAAGGCCACCGGTTCGGCGGTCAGCATCAAGGTGGGATTGAGCAACACGTTGTCCCAGCTGCCCAGGTCGTCGTTGATCAAATTCCGGAGATTGGTGGAGGCATCGCCCAGGCGCGCCTCGCTTTGGAGCAGGTCCGCCTTGGCGCGATAGACTTCGGCCTCGGATTGTTTCTCATCGAGCGGAGCCAGAGCGCCGACTTCGACTCGCTTCTTTTGCTCGGCCAGACGCCGTTCGGCTGTTTCAACGGCCTTGCGCTGCACCCGCACATTTTCGCGGGCGGCAATCAAGTCGTGATAAGCCAGAGCCACCTGAGCGACCACGGTGATCACCTGACGGCGGGCCCCCTGCTCGGAGCGTCCGATGCCGATTTTATTCACCTGCACCATCATGCGAGTGGAATCGATCCAAAAATCGCGCAACAACGGCTGCGTCAGGTCGAGGCTGACAAACGGGCTATAGAAAAAGCCGGAATTGATTTCCGGACGATTGGGGGTGGCAAAGAAGACGTTGTTGTTGCGGGTCATTCCGCTCTGCAGCGAGTAGCGCAAACCGGTCTCCGTGGGGGCCAAGCCCTGAAGCCCCACCGAGTAGTTCTCAGCCCAGGATTCGCCGCCGGGCGGAATAAAGTCGCCGGGGTTGCCCACGCCCGCGCTGGTCCGGAAATTCTGGCGCGCAGACATGCCGATGGAGGGATCGTAGCCAGCAAAAGCCTGACGGTACTGGCTCAATGACTGGCGTGGATTGAAGTACGCAATCCGGATGTCCAAGTTCTTCTGCAGGGCCAGTTTGAGGCAGTCGTCTAGGGAGACGGCCTTCAATTCAGGAGCCGCCTGCGCAGCGGACGAACTCAGCACGAGGGCGGCCAAAAAGCTACCGGCGGAGCGGACGGCACGGGACCAGATCTTCTTCGTTTCCATTGTCGAGGACAGTAGTTGGAGGCGTTGTCGCACTAGGAATGCGCTTAAAGACGCGTCAGCCAGACATTTCTTCAGCGATTTAAGAAAACAACTTACCCTCGCGATGACCAGCAAGGCCAGTCCAAGGTTTCAGTGATTCCTAAGTCGAAGCGCGGGCTCTTGCCGCTGGAGTCGATCCACCCCCAGACTCGACGGACACATGAAGCGCGTCGTCCTGCTTGGCTGCACCGGTTCGATTGGCACCAGCACCCTCAAGGTGGTGGAAGACCAGCCGGACCGACTCCTGTTGGTCGGACTGGCTGCCGGTGGCAATGCCGATCTCCTGATAGAACAGTGCCTCAAGCACCGCCCACGGGTGGCCTCGATCCATGACGCCAGCAAAGCCGAGGGGGTCCGGACGGCACTGGGCAACACCACCGAAGTGCTCACAGGCCCGGATGCCCTCATCCGCCTGGCCACGTTGCCCGAGGCAGACATCGTCCTCATCGCCATCGTGGGCACGGCCGGCCTAGAGCCCGCATTGGCCGCCATTCGAGCCGGTAAGGACATCGCGGTCGCCTCCAAGGAAATCCTAGTGATGGCTGGCGAAATCGTCATGCGTGAGGCCAAGGCCCACGGGGTTCAGGTTTTGGCGGTGGACAGCGAGCATTCGGCCATCTTCCAGTGCTTAGACGGCAAGCCCGCCTCGTCGGTGCGAAACTTGTGGCTCACCGCCTCGGGCGGCCCGTTCCGCGATGCAACGAAATGGCCGAAGGAAGCACTGCAGGCCGTCACCGTCGAACAGGCCCTCAAGCATCCGTCGTGGGTCATGGGTCGCAAGATCACCATCGATTCGGCCACGCTCTTCAACAAAGGCCTGGAAATGATCGAGGCGCGCTGGCTCTTCGACATCGAAATGCCCCGCGTCCAAGTGGTCGTACACCCGCAAAGCGTGGTGCATTCTATGGTGGAGTACGTCGACGGATCGATCATCGCCCAGTTGTCCACGCCGGACATGTGCCTGCCCATTCAGTACGCGCTGTTGTACCCCGAGCGCCTCCGCAGCGACCGCGTCCAGACGAACTTCGCCAAGATCGGCCAACTCACCTTCGAAGAACCGGATACGGACCGATTCCCCGCCCTGGGATTGGCCCGACGCGCCGGTGAAATCGGCGGCACACTGCCGGCGGTGCTCAATGCGGCCAACGAAGTGGCCGTGGAACGTTTTTGCGCCCGCCAACTCGGCTTCACTGGGATTGCCCAACTGGTGACGCGCGTGATGGACGCGCACCGAGTTATTGAGCAACCGACTTTGGAACAAATCCTCGAAGCCGACCGCTGGGCCCGCGCCGAGGCGGAATCACTGAAGTAGGCCCGGTGGAGACACCCGTCGCCAACGTCGGCCAACGTTAGCCAGTACAGCGCCGGCCCCCAGCGAAATTAGTTTTCGTCCGCGATGGGCGGTTTTCCCGGAGGCAATGGCTGTCCCCGCAAGAACGCCGACAATGCGGGAATTTTGTCGGTGTTGATCAAGTCCACGCCTGCGTCGCGACACAGCGTCCACGCTTCAGGACGATCGGGCAGGGCCCAGAAGCGGATCTTCCGACCTTGCGCATGGGCCTGACTCACCAACCCCTTCAAGCGGGCCTTGTCGGACGCCGACATCTCGCCGTCACCGTCCCAGCGAAAGAGGGTTCGCCAACTTTCGCTCACCAACGGAACTAGAGAAGCGGGGGGCGTCGAGGACCCAGTGACACCAACCGGCGCAGTATTGGTGAGGTCACTCATGCGGCCGTCGAGGGCGCACCATCGGTCGCGGTCGGCGCGGGCCAGGTCCCAAGCGCGATCGCCACTAAGCACCACCGTGACCGCACCGGTCACGACGCCCGAATCGCGGAAGCGGGTGAGCATGGACGCATACGGTGCCAACTCCGTCTTAAGGCGCTCGTACACCTGAGGTCCCTGCCCTTTGACATCCACCAGCAACATGAGTCGCGCCTTGGGGTCGGCGAAGATCCCCACCCGATTGCGGACGCGCTCGGCCAGCGGTTCCAAATACAGGGACTTCAGCGTGCGGTCGGGCTTCAGGTCTTTGCGGTCATGGGCCACCCACAATTGGCCTTCCACCAAATACACGTCGGCCTCGACGCTGCAAAACCCGTGATCGAGTGCCTCCAGCAACGGGCGCTTCTGCTCGTAGTCGTTGTGGGAATGAGCTTGGGTCAGAGGCCGCACCTCCGCCGCAAAGGAGTGACCAGCCAACAGCAGGCCGAGAACCCCGCACACAAGGACCGAGAACTTCATCCCAAGACCGTGCCCCAGGCGGCTCGCGGAGCACAATCTACGAACTGGTGACATCGGCTGCGGGCTCCGGCTTCGGCTCACTTGCCCGGACGCTTGGTCGGGGTGACCCATCCCTTGTGCCAATCCAAACTCCACAGGCGCTCGAGCCGGACTAATTCGGCGTGCCCATCGACAAAGCCCGAATTAATGGCGCCCGGCAACGTGTCCTTCGGGTTGAAGATCTGGTTGCGCCCCCAGACGGCACTCCCATGGCGTGGCAGCGTCAAGCGCACCATGGCTCCAGCGAAGTCGTCGCCGGTGAAAAGGTTTCGCGCCGGTGGATCGGAGGCTTGGGGCCAGGTATCGATCCAGTTGCTATCAGCGATCACCGGCGTGTTGGACGGTGTCGGGCAATCGGTCTCATTGCGGTACTTCTTCACTCGCTGATCAGGAGAGCTAAAATACGGATCATCATCGCCGTAAAACCACCCATTGAAGGTGTAGCTCGCCTCGTAGTCGATGCCCTTGGATCCGGTCCACAACCAGGTCTGGTTCAAGGAACCACTGTTGGGATGCCGACGCTTGGACTTAACGGCCGCCGACGGAGCCGACGGACAAATGCGGGCCGCATTAATGCCGCCATAGTTGGTGGCCAGCACGGTCACCCACAACGCATTGTCCATGCTGGCGGTCGCAGCCCCATTGTAGGGCACCGGTTTGCCATGATCGGACAAGTACATGAAGGTCGACAACGTCATCGACTTGACGTTGTTGATGCACTTAATCGAATTGGCCTTCGCCTTCGCCTTCGCCAAGGCCGGCAAGAGCATTCCAGCCAGAATGGCGATGATGGCGATGACCACCAGCAGTTCGATTAGGGTGAAGCCCCGGCGAATCCGGGACGGGTGGAGTCCGAGTGTCATGGCAAAATCAGGGGTTTCAAATATCCGGCTCCGCAATCCTCGCAGGGTCAAGGGTGGAGTTGCCGATCGGCCGACCCATCCTATCGGACAGAGCCAAACTCCACTCCCACCAACGACTCGGCTGCCAAGGTGCCGAGTTGGCGGCGGAGGGCCAGGATGTTGCCCTCTTCGGTGGGGTGATTGCGGTTGCTCAGGAAAATGACCCAGGTGTGGCTGCCGGGATCTTGCCACAGGGAGGTGCCGGTCCATCCGGAATGGCCGAACGATCCGACCGGAAAGAGGGATCCGCGCGGTCCGGCATAAGGCGAATCAATGTCCCAGCCCAGACCCCGTTTCGGGAGATTCGGCGGTGTTTGCACCGAGATCATGCGGGCCACCGTCTCCGGACGGAACACCCGAACCCCTTCCAGGGTTCCGCCAGCATCCATCATGCGGCAGAAGCGGGCCACGTCGGCGGCGGTCGTGAATAAGCCCGCGTGTCCGGCCACGCCGCCCATTTTTCGGGCCGTCGGGTCGTGCACCTCGCCGCGGAAACACGTGCCATCGGCGCGCCGCTCCGTCGGGGCAATGCGGTCGACTGCCAGACCGTGAAGCAGGGGACGGTAAGCCGTGTCTCGCATCTTCAGAGGTCGATACACGTGGGCTTCGCAAAAGGCATCCAAGGTCTGGCCCGAAACCTTCTCCACGAGATGACCCAAGAGAATGAAATTAATGTCGGAATAAACAAACCGGGTGTCGGGTGGGTGCGTTGGCTTCTCGTCGCAGGCCAGTTCCAGTGCCTTGTCGGAACCGCTCCAAGCGCCGCCACCCAAACCGGGGCGCAATCCCGAAGCGTGCGTCAGTACTTGCCGCACCGTAATGGCCTCCTTGCCGTGGGCGGCGAAGGCCGGGAGGTAATGGGCCAGGGGCTTCTCTGGGTCGATGCGCCCGCGCTCGATCAGCCAGGCCAACGCTGGCGTCGTGGCCAGCACCTTGGTCAGCGAGGCGGCATCATAAATCGTGTCCAGGCTGGCCGGCTCCAGCGATGGATCCACCGAACGGTGCCCATAGGCCTTCGAATACACCGTCCCATTTCTCTCCAACCAAAAGACTCCGCCCGGGCAACGGTTCGAGGCGATGGATTGCACGATGGCCCCGTCGATGGCCGAGAGCTTCTCACTGCGAAAAACCGATGACAGAACTACCGGCTTTGGCGGCTGCGGCGCACGGCACCCCAAAGCGAGGAGCACTAGCGCCAGAGTTACCCAGCGAGCGAAACCGCCGTAACGGACGGAAACGGAACGGCCTTTGGCGGAGTCGATGGTCATGAGGTCAGTGGGCGACGGCGGGTTGCGGGGTCGGGGCTTCCGGCAGGAGTTCGGAGGAATGCATTGGCCGCGTTGGAAACCAGCGATCCAGCAGCACGTAGACGACCGGAATCACATACAGAGTCAGGAAGGTGCTGGTGAGCATGCCTCCCACGACCGCGACGCCCATCGGACGACGACTCTCGGCACCCGCGCCAAAACCAATGGCAATGGGCATAATGCCCGCCACCGTGGAAAAGGCCGTCATGAGAATGGGCCGAAGCCGAACCTTGCCGGCTTCCATCATCGCCGAAACTGGGTCAATGCCCTGTTGGGCGCGCTGATTGGCGTATTCGACCAACAAGATCGAATTCTTGGTCACCAGCCCGATGAGGAGCACTAGGCCGATTTGGCTGAACAAGTTGATGTTCATGGAGGGGATCACTGGGATCACCCCGGTCTTGCCCAGGAAGGCCAGCACCCACAGCAACCCGAAGGCGCCCACCGCGGCCAGCGGCAACGCCAGCATGACCGTGAAGGGATGGATCAGACTCTCGAACTGCGCAGCCAAGGTCATGTAGACGATGATCGCGGCCAGACCGAGCACGAACCAAATCTCACCGGTGCTGTCCGCCAGGTTCTTCGCTTCCCCTTCCCACGCTTGCAGGGTGCCCGCCGGCAGATCTTTCAAGAGCGGCTGAACTTGCTCCACCACCACACCAATGGGAGTACCGCCCGGAGAGGCCGTGATGCTGGCGCTGCGGAGTCGACCGTAGTGGCTGATGGAATTGGGGGCCGCGCCGGACGTTCGAGTTACTAGGGCGTTGAGCTGAATGAGCTCCCCGCGCTGATTGCGGACATACACTGTGTCCAACTCCTGCGGTGTGAGTCGGGAGGCTCGCTCCAACTGGGCGATGACTTCGTACTCCTTGCCATCCACCTTCATACGACTCAAATCCAGGCCACCGAAGAGGATCTGAAGCGTCCGAGAAATGTCTTCGATGCTCACCCCCAGCGCAGCGGCTCGACTGCGATCCACCGAGAGGCGCAGCTCGGGCTTGTCCACCTCATAGCTAACCCGGATGTTCTTGAGCAGAGGTTGGCCCGCAGCGTTGGTCAGTCCACTAATACGAGCCGAGAGCGCCTGCGCCGTCTGATTGAGCGTGTCGAGGTCCTGGTTCTGGATTACCAGTTCGAACGGCGAGTTGTTAAAGCCCACCTCGATAGCCTTGGGCAGGTTGGCAATAGCGAAGCCCCCTTCGACCTCGGCAAAGAACCGCTGTGCTATGCCTCCCGGTCCGTTGACGATTTCCTGGGTCGAGCGTTTCCGTAGTGAACGATCTTGGAAGCTCACAAAAACAATTCCGAACGACGCCTGACCGGGACCACTGAAGCCCGGGGCCACAATGGCGCCGTAACTTTTCACCTCCGGGACGCTGGCAATGATGGCCTCGGCCTTGCGGAGCTGCCGGTCGGTAAACTCGCTCGTGGAACCGTTCGGAGTGAGGACGACCGCAAACATCCGGCTCTTGTCCTCCTGCGGCAGAAAGTCTTTATCCAAGCCTCGATAAGCAAAGATCATCAAGGCCACGGTTCCCAAGGTCACCAGCACCGACAGGAAGCGGTGACGCAGGGCCCAGCGCAGGGAACTTAGGTAGCCGCGAGTCACCGCATCGAGGATCGCCTCAAACACTGCGAAAAGCCCGGTGGCCTTCTTGCCGTGGATGGGCTTAAGCACCCGAGCAGCGATGGCCGGCGACAAGGTGAGCGCGACAAACGCCGAGATGATCACCGAAACCGAGACAGCCACGGCGAACTCCACGAAGAGACGGCCCGTGGTGCTTTTCTGGAAGGCCAGCGGTGTAAAAACCGCCACCAGCGACAGGGTGATAGCGATGACAGCAAAGCTAATCTCGTCCATGGCCTTGAAGGCTGCCGCCATGGGTTTCATGCCCTCTTCGATGTGCCGGTAAATGGCTTCCAGCACCACGATGGCGTCGTCCACCACGATGCCGATGACCAGCACCAGCGCGAGCATGGTGAGGATGTTCACCGAATATCCCATGATGTGGAGCACCGCAAAGGTACCAATGATAGACACCGGGATGGCCACAATCGGGATGAACGTTGCCCGCAAATCGCGGAGAAAAACGAAGATGATGAGCACTACCAGACCGAAGGCGATGGCCAGCGTGTCCCACACCTCGCTGATGGCTTTTTCGACGTAAATGCTCGAGTCATAACTCACCGTCATCTGCACCCCGTCAGGCAGGGTGGGTTGGATCGCCTCCATTTCCGCGCGGATGGATTGAGCCACATTCACCGTGTTGGCCTTGGCCTGCTTGACGACGCCCAAGAAAACGCAGGGTTTGCCGGAGGCGCGGGCGATGGTGCGGTAATCCGAAACGCCGTCCTCTGCCCGACCCACATCCTTGAGCCGCACTAAGTTGGCTCCTTCGGCCCGCAGCACGAGGTTGTTGAACTCATCGACCGACTTCATCTCGCCGCGGGTCTGAATGGTCATTTCCCGGTCTAGGTTCTCCACGCGTCCGCTGGGCAATTCGATGCTTTGCTGCCGGAGCGCCTGCTGAACATCGAGGACCGTAACGCGCCGAGCAGCCATCCGCGCCGAATCAAGCCACAGGCGCATCGCATAGCGTTTCTCACCACCGATGGTAATGGAGGACACGCCGCTGACCCCTTGGAAGCGGGGCTTGATTTGCTTTTCCGCGAGCGTGGTCATCTCTAGCGGGGAATACCGCTCGCTATTCAGAGCGATCCAAAGGATCGGCTGCGCATCGGAATCCTGCTTGGAAATGATGGGCTCGCGGATGTCTCGGGGCAGCGCGCCGCGCACGCGGGAGACCCGGTCCCGGACATCCTGAGCTGAGGTGTCGATATCCCGGGAAAGATCGAACTCCACTGAAATACTACTGACACTCTCCCTACTTTCACTGCGCAAGGTCTTGATGCCCTCGATATTATTGATGGCCTCCTCAAGACGCTCGGTCACCTCGGTCTCAACCACCTGCGCATTGGCGCCGGGGAAGATCGTCGTCACAGAAACGATGGGCGGATCAATGTCTGGCAACTCGCGGACGGGAAGACGGGACAAACCAATCAACCCAAAGAGCACCAGCACGAGATTCATCATCCAAGCGAGGATGGGACGCTGGATAGAAATGCGCGGCAGGATCATTGAAGAGACAAGTGAGCCGGTTTGCGCCCAGAAACTCAACGCCGAGATAAACTCAAAAGGGGTCGGTCCCAACTATTTACACAAAAAGGGACACTCTCTACTCTGCTTCTGTCGTTGCGATGGCTCCGCGGTATCGGGCCTCCGCTCGCTGAGTAGGCTCTGGGGAGGATGATCTTTCGCGCTTTGCGCGAGGGGTGAGGGTGTTCGCCTCCAAGGCTCGCTACGGCCCGACACCGCTCCGCTCGAATCGCCTGGGGGTCGGTCGCCTTGGGGTCGGTCCCACCTATTTACACAAAAGGGGACACTACAACATATTACCTGCAGGAGACTTTCTGAGGCTTGCGCCCGGGGTTGGTGCCTCGGGGAGGGCTCCGCGGGATCGGTCCTGCGCCCGCAGGGAACGTGGGGGCAGGAGTCGCTTTCGCACTGACGCGCGAGGGGGGCTGGGAGGCTGACGTTCCGATGCTCACTGCGGCCCAATCCCGCTGCTGCCCGATGCCGCCCGCTGCGAGGTCGGAGTTTGCAGAGCGCCGACTCTGAACGGGCTATTTCCAAACCCGACGGAGCAGGGCCAAGAAGTTGCCGTGGAAGATACCGTCGATGTCCGACTTTGAATAGCCGCGGCGCGCCAAGATGGGTCCCAGTTTCTGAATGTCGGCGATGGACCCCAGGTCGGCAGGCATTTGCTCGGTGCCGAACCCGCCGTCGGCATCGGTGCCGATGCCCACATGACGAATGTTCCCGGCCAGTTGGCAAATGTGGTCGATGTGGTTAGCCAGGTGCTCGAGGCTGAGATCAAAATCCGCGGGCTTAGAACGGTGGTGATGCCAGCCGTGGACCATCATGATCGCATCGACCGCCACACCGATGACTGCATCGCGACGAATGAGTTCGCGAATTTGGTCGTCGGTGAACTGGCGATTCCAATCGGCCAGGGCGCGGCAGTTGGAATGGCTGGCCCAGACGGGCCCGGAAAACCGATCCAAGGCATCCCGGAAGGACTCATCACTCAGATGGGTGACATCGAGGATTAACCCCAGACGCTCCACCTCGGCCAAGAGTTCACGCCCGTGAGCACTCAAGGGACCCTCATCATCGGTGCCAGCACCGCAGAGACCGGGGCCATAATGGGTCAGACCCACCGCTCGCAGACCGTAGGCGTAGGCCCGTTCCAAATGGGCGGGTGTGTGGAGTGAATCGGCTCCCTCCAGACTGAGGATGTATCCGATAGGCTTCCGCTCAGTCGAGGGGCGTTGCCAATCGGCCAGGTGGGCCTCTAGGCCGGCCCGGTCAGTAATGAAGCGCAGTTCGCCTGCTGCCTCCATCTCACGGTACCACGCCAATTGGCCTTGGGTCTGGGCCCATGCTTGCGAGGCGCTGCTCCAACCCGGCATGCGACTGAACCGGTTCACCGATCGAGCGATTTGGGTGGCGACACAAAGCCCCAGGTTGCCCCGGCGCATCTCCGGAAAGCACACGATCCCGTTGCCTCGATCGGGCTGGTCCCGCAGGTGTTGCTCGCGGCGACGGATGTGTTCCAGCGATCGCGTGAGGTCCCGGTTCCACTCCATGGCATTCATGGAGAGGTCCAAATGGCAATCGAACACCAGGGGCTGTGACGACTCGGTGGGCAAATCGGACATATCGGGACAAGGCCTACCCGGGAAGCAGCACGGAGTCACGCAGAACACCGAGGCAACGGATGGTGGAACGAAGGCGCGTGCCCGATCATTTACCCGCCACCGGAGGCGGCACGGCGGGAAGGGTGAAGCGGAAGGCGGCTCCCTTGGCTGGGGCAGTCTCGAGACGCACCTCGCCGCCATGGGCCTGAATGATGTGCTTGACGATGCTTAGACCCAAGCCCGTGCCTCCCTGTTCGCGAGAGCGAGCCGTATCCACCCGGTAGAACCGTTCAAAGACCCGCTCGGCCGCTTCGGTGGGGATGCCCGGACCGTCGTCCGCCACGGCCATTTCGATCAAATCGCTCCCCGGGATCTCGCGTCCCTCGATGCGCACGGTGCCTCCGGGGCGACCGTATTTGATGGCGTTGTCGATGAGGTTTGAGAGCACTTGATCGAGGCGATCGGAGTCGGCCCGTGCGTGCAATCCGAGGGGCACATCATTGATGAGCTGAACACCGCGGTCCTCGGCCTTGCGGTGGAAATCGTGAAAGACCTCCGTCACATGTCCGCGCAGTGGGACGGTGTCGTAATTAATGGCTAACTGACCGGACTCCAATCGGGACAATGTCAGGAGATCCTCGATCAGGTAGGTCAACCGGTCACAATGGCGATCGATGATGTCGAGGAACTTGGAAGCGATGGCTGGTTGCGAAACCGCGCCATCCAGCAACGTCTCTACCGATCCCTTGATGAGCGAGAGGGGCGTGCGCAGCTCGTGGCTGACATTGGCCACGAATTCGCGGCGGGTGCGCTCCAATTGGCGGAGGCGCGTCGCATCGTGCAGCACCATCAAGACCCCATCTGTACGCCCCTCAGGCCCAACAAGAGCGACCGCGTTGACCTGAAGCAAACGGGCTTCCGATCCTCCCTCCAACTCCAATTCCTTGCCATTGACCCGACCTGCCTTACCCGCCTCAGCCGCCACCGCCGACAAGTCATTGCAGCGGAAGGCCTCGAGAAGAGTGCGACCACGGACATCGGCCTCGAGATCAAAAAAACGGCGGCACGCGGTGTTAGTGAATTGGACCCTTCCGGAGGCATCCAGCAGCAGAACTCCTTCGAGCATGTTCTCGAAAAGCGCCTGTTGGCGGGCATTTTCAGCGGCCTGCGATTCGGCGCGGCTGGAACGTTCTTGGGCGAGTTGATCGCGCAACGAGGCTGCCTCTCGGGCCTCCCGAAGCCAACGCCCCCTCAAGAACAGGGTGGCAATGACAGCCGAGATTCCGGCACCCAAAACCGCGGCCACTAAGGGAGAAATCGACATGCGCGGATCAAGCTTCCAGCGAATCAGGCTTCCATGAACCGATATCCGACACCCCGAACTGTGTCCAAGTACTGAGCGCCCTCGCCCAACTTCTCGCGCAGGCGCCGCATGTGAGTATCGACGGTGCGGGTGTCGATGAGGTTGTCGTATTCCCACACATCGCGCAAAAGCGCCTCGCGGCTTTGAACCCGCCCGCGCCGTTGAGCCAGCACAATGAGCAGCTTGAACTCGGTGGCCGTCAGGTCGACCCGTTGGCCAGCAACGCTGACTAGGTGACGCGGGATATCGATGAGCAGATCGCCGAACTGCATCGTCTGGGGCTTCTCCTCATCGGTCTCGCTGCGACGCTTGAGCAAGTTGCGAATGCGCAAAATCAGCTCCCGCGGGCTGAAGGGCTTGGTGACGTAGTCGTCGGCACCCAATTCAAGACCGACCACACGGTCGATCTCACCGGCCTTGGCGGTGACCATGATAATTGGAATGGCACTGGTGGCCGGGTCCCGCCGCAGCAATTTACACACCTCTAGGCCATCGACCTCGGGCAACATGAGGTCCAACAAGATGAGGTCAGGCAACTGCTGACGCGCTTTCTTCAATGCCGCATCACCATCATCCGCCGTGGTCACCTCGTATCCGGCGTTCTTCAGGTTGAAGCCTAGGACTTCCAACGCATCAGGTTCATCGTCGACGACGAGTATTTTTGGCATAACTCGAAGTGAGGGTGGCATGGATATTATGTTCGCTCCATGTCGGTCACGTTACAAGTCCGTGACTTGCCCGTCTTTTCGGGGGGCTTGACCCACTCGGGGCACCAACCTAGGTATTAAAAATGTGTGGTCGGTACAGTTTGGCGAAGGAATCCGTCGAGGTCACGGTGGGAACCCATCGCGTCCGAAGACAGGGCAAGGCCCGCTACAATATTGCCCCCACGCAACGCGCTCCGGTGATCCGCCGGAACGCCCACGGTTTGGTGATCGATGAGTTACGCTGGGGACTGATTCCTGAGTGGTCCCGCGATGAGGCCGTCGGATTTTCGCTGATCAACGCCCGGTCTGAGACCTTGGCCGAAAAGCCTGCCTTCCGGACCGCCTTTCGCAGTCGGCGGTGTCTCATTATAGCCGACGGATTTTACGAGTGGCAGGTCCTCGGCCGGTCCAAGCAACCGTGGAGATTCGCGCGAACCGACTGCGACTTCCTGCTGTTCGCCGGTCTTTGGGAATCCTGGTCATCGCCCAATGAAGCCACGCCTCTTGAATCCTTCACCGTCATCACCACGGCCCCGAACTCCGTGGTCGCGCCCATCCACGACCGGATGCCGGCTTGCCTCGACCGAGAAGCCGCAGCGCTCTGGCTGGAACCGTCGTCCCCGCTCGAACTTCTCCAAACCCTCCTGAGACCCAGCCCGGATGCCGGTTGGTCTGCCTGTCGGGTGAACCCCATCGTCGGCCAAGCTCGCATCGACGACCCACGGTGCATCGAGGCGTATCCGGAACAGCCGAGCCTGTTCTAAGCCCAGGCGCAGCCACAAAGAGGCACAGGCCGAGATTCCGGCTCAGTCGAAGATCGGGAAGAAAGTGTTGAAGGCCTTCTCGCAGAAATGTCCCGGGTCGTTGAATCGACGACAACGGTCGAGGGCATCGATGGCCTGCATCTGCCCAGCGCTCAGCGAAAAATCGAACACTTGGGCGTTCTCGCGCAGATGATTGAAATCCTGCGCCTTCGGGATGACCGCGCACCCGCGCTGAACTGCCCATCGCAGCACCACCTGAGCCGGAGTGCGACCCAGAGCCGCGGCGAGGCCGGTGACCACCGGATCCACCAGCACTGACTCCTCCGGGCGGGCCATCCCCAACGGCAAGTACGACGGTGCCCCGAGCGGTGAGAAGGCCGTGACTGCAATGCCCTCCGACTGGCAGAAGCGCACCTGACGTTCTTGGATCAGGTACGGATGCGCCTCGAACTGATGCACCGCCGGTCGGATGGAAGCCGTGTTCAGCACTTCCCGCAGCATCGAGACGTTCAGGTTGCACACGCCGATTTGCTTTACCAGGCCGGCCCGCTGCAACTCCTCCATCGCGCCCCACGTGTCGGCGTACGGCACCGCGATGGGCTTCAGGGCTGGCTTGTCGGCCGCCGGATCAAAAAACCACTCGGGCGGATAACGCACACCAAACGGCACATAGGCCAGAGCGATGGGGAAATGCACCAAGTACAAGTCCAGCACGTCCAAGCGCAAATCTCGCAGCGAGCGTTCGCACGCCGCGCGAACGTGCTTCGGTTCGTGGTAGGTGTTCCACAGCTTGGAGGTGACCCATAGGTCGTCCCGGCGGCAAAGCCCTTCCTGCACAACCGAAGCCAACCCGACGCCGACCTCGGCCTCATTGCCGTAGTCACAGGCACAATCAAAATGCCGGTACCCGAGCCCGACCGCCTCGCGAATCACTGCCGGCACCTGCGGCTTGGGCAACTTCCAAGTGCCCAGACCGAGCGCGGGCAACCCGAGAGGGGTGAAGGATCGATAGTCCGGACTCCATTGGCTTTCGAGCGGGCGGTGCGTCATCTCGGGAACATTTTAGTTTCACATGGCAGAAATCCAGCCCCTGCTCACAGCCTTTCGTGCCCCGATGCCGATGCCGACAATTCGGACCCCGGGGTTCGAAGGTTTACAGACGGGCCGAAACTGGGCACTGTTTAGCCGTGATTCAGCCGGAACAACTGGTTGGCGGGGAATGGGCGGACTGGTACCGGCTGACCCCTGCACAACGTTGGCTGGAGAGCGAGAAGTTGTGGCAAACCTATCTCGCACTGGGAGGTTCACTTGATCCCGAACCCGATACTCAAAGTCCTTTCTTCGATGCGCAAGCAGCGCGTTCACGCCCTGCTTATGGGCGGACAGGCGTGCGTGTTTTACGGCGCGGCCGAGTTTAGCCGAGATACAGATTTCGCCCTCCTTGCGAACAGCGCCAACCTCGCCCGATTGCGCAAGGCGCTCGATGAATTGCAGGCCGATCCTATCGCGGTTCCCCCGTTCGCGCTCAAATACCTCCGACGCGGCCACGCCGTTCATTTCCGTTGCCAACATCCCGACGCCTTGCACATGCGCGTGGATATAATGTCCAGAATGCGTGGGGTGGACCCCTTCGCCCGACTGTGGCGACGTCGGACCACACTTCAGCTGACCAGCGGTGAAAAAGTCGACCTGCTCTCCCTACCCGATCTGGTCCAGGCCAAGAAAACCCAGCGCGACAAGGATTGGCCGATGATCCGTCGTCTGGTCGAGGCACACTATTTCGAGAACCAGAAGCACCCCACACCGCCACAAATCCGGTTCTGGTTCCAAGAACTGCGCACCTCTGAACTGCTCTTGGAACTGGCCCAACGTCATCCGGCGACCTGTCGACGCCTGACCAGCAAACGTCCACTGCTCTCCCAAGTGATCAGCGGCGAGTCGATGAATTTGGAGCAGGCGTTGCTCGCGGAGGAAACCGCCGAACGCCAGCGTGACCGGGAATATTGGCTCCCATTGCGACGCGAGTTAGAGGCCTTGCGCCATGCCGTGTGACAGAGCTTGAGTTTGCTCAGACACTTCTCGGGTTGGTGACGCGTACGCCGGAGGTTCCTGGACCCGGCGACATTTCGGTGACAACCCCAGAACCGCCTTGACCCGCGGCGGGGCCGGTCTCGAATGCAACACAGCCATGTCCCTGCTCGAACGTCTCCCGCAAGCCGTCTGCCACGAGGGCGGACTCAGCCGTCGCCTCTTCGTCGCCTACGGTGCGGCCCTGGCGGCGTTGCCGGCGATCGCTGCCCGGTCCGCGGGCACGACCGACTCCAAGATCTCGTTCGCAGCTGACCCCTTCCAACTGGGCGTCGCCAGCGGTGATCCGGAGGCCCACAGCGTCGTGCTCTGGACCCGCCTCTGCCCCAAGCCGCTCGAGCCCGGCTACGGCTTGACCACCGAACGCATCCCCGTTCGCTGGGAACTTTCCGAAACCGAGTCCATGTCGCGGATCATCCAGCGCGGGACCACCCTCGCCCTGCCCCAGCTCGGCCATTCAGTGCATGTCGAAGTCGCCGGCCTCAAACCCGGGCGTCACTACTGGTACCGGTTCCACGCCGGCCCGGCCACTAGCCCCATCGGGCGCACCCGCACCTTGCCCGAGCCGGAGTCGCTGCCGAGCGAACTGCGTTTCGCCTTCGCCTCGTGCCAGCATTACGAAGACGGCCACTACACGGCCTATGAGCGCATGGCCCAAGATGAACCGGATCTCGTCTTCCACCTCGGCGACTACATTTACGAAGGCCCCGCCAAGGACAAAAAGGTCCGCCGCCACACCGGGCCCACCAAGACCCGCATCATCACCCTCGAAGACTACCGCGGCCGCCACGCCCTCTACCGTTCCGACCGGCACCTCCAGGAAATGCATCGGCGTTGCCCGTGGTTCGTCACCTGGGATGACCACGAGTTCGACAACAACTACGCCGCCGGTATTTCCGAGGTCAGCACCGTCAATCCGGCCGACTTCCTCATTCAACGGGCCGCCGCCTACCAGGCCTACTACGAAGCCATGCCACTGAGGGCTTCTTGCCTGCCACAAGGGCCCCACCTCCAACTCTACCGCAAGGCCAGCTTTGGACGCCTGGCCGAGTTCCTCGTGCTCGACACCCGCCAGTACCGCACCGACCAGCCCAACGGCGACAACAACAAGCCCCTCAACGCCGCCGCGCTCGACCCGCGCAACTCCCTGCTCGGAGCCGAACAGCGCAACTGGATGGACCGCAGTCTCATCGCCTCGCAAGCCCACTGGAACGTACTCGCCCAGCAAGTCATGATGGGCTTGGTGGCCTTCCCCGGCACCGCCAAGGACCCCGAGCCCATCTACTCCATGGACCAGTGGCCCGGTGCCGCCCACGAGCGCATGGCCCTTGCCCGTTTTTGGGCCGACCGCCGCATCCCCAACCCCATCGTCCTCACCGGCGACATCCACTCCAACTGGGTCAACGACCTGCGCATCGACGACCGCAAGCCTGAGACCCCCGTCATCGCCACCGAATTTGTTGGCAGCAGCATCACCAGCGGCGGCAACGGCAAGGACAACCCCGAAGCGACGGCAAAACTCCAGTCGATAAACCCCTGCGTCCGCTTCTTCAACCGCGAGCGCGGCTACGTGCGTTGCACCGTCACCCCGAAGTCGTGGCGCAGCGACTACATCGCCGTCGAAGACATTCTCAAACCCGGCGGCCACACCACCATCCGGAAGTCCTTCCTCGTCGAATCGGGCAAACCCGGCGCACAGGCGGTGTGAAGACCCAGATCGCCGAGCGGTGCGTTCATCCAAGACCCTAACCAGCTGCCTTTCTTTCAAGATCCTGCCGTGACGCTGCACACCCCACCTCATCGGATCCTCGGACGCATCGCTGGAATCCTGGCTCTTTGGGGATTGCTTGTGTCGGTATCGCCGCAGGCAAGCGCATCGACAGCCCGAAGCAATGGCGGTCGAACCGCCTTCGTGGAGGCCGGGCCCCCGACCGACGCACTGGTCGCAGCGTGGTCCATCGATTCCGGAACCCCGGCCCCGGCCTGGTCCACCGAGGCACGCGGAAGCCTCTGGCAGAAGATCGATCAGCCCTTCGTTCCCCGCGCCGCCGATGATCTCGCTCCCCATCCGATCCTTGCGGGCGATGCCATCCTCTTCGGCACCACCCTCGACGAGGTTCGGTGCGTCGACCGTCGGACCGGTGCCATCCGCTGGAACCACTTCTGCGGCGGACCCATCCGATACGCACCGACCGTCGCCGGGGATCGGGTCGTCGTCGGCGCCGACGACGGATGGATTCGCGCGCTCCGACTTTCCGATGGGCTGCAACTGTGGGCAGTGCACATCGGTCCCGCGCAGCCTTGGATCAGCGGCAATGGACGCCTGATCAGCCCTCATCCGATCCGATCCGGGCCGTTGGTGGCCGAGGGCACGGTCTACGCCACCGCCGGCCTGTTTCCCTTGGAGGGCACCTATCTGGTGGCCCTCGACCTCACCGATGGTGCCCTCCGCTGGCGTCGGTTGCTGGGGAATGTCTCGCCGCAGGGTTATTTGGTAAACGCGGGTGCCGACCTGATCGTACCGAATGGGCGGGCGACCCCGCGTGTGTACTCCCGGAAGAGCGGAGACTTTCGACGCGAGTTGGGCTCGGGCACCGGAACGTTGGCGGTCGTTTCGGACAACGAAACGTTCACCGGCCCCGGAGCCACGGGTACGATCACATCGGGCTCGACCGCAAACCCGCCGACGAGCACCCGTCGGACCAGCAGGATCGTCTCCTATCCAGGCCGAAACCTCGCGGTAACGCCCACCACGAGTTATCTGGTCAATGAGCGCGAAATCCTCGCCGTGGACCGGGAACGACTCCGGACCAGCAAAGGGGACCTGGTTCAGGCCACCCGGTGGAAACGAGCGGTCTCCGGTGCGGGTCCGCTGATCGTTGCCGGTTCCCATGTGTTCCTGGGCGTCAGCAACACCGTCCAAGTTCTCCGGGCCGACACCGGCGAACTCGGTCCCACCCTGACGGTCGACGGCCCCGTCTTCGCCCTGGCCGCCGACGACCGCACCCTCGCGGTCTCGACCACCCGAGGCCAGATCACCACCTTCATCCCCCGAGAGGCTGGGCCCTCGTCGCCCCCCGCGCCGTCGCGCGCGCCAGCAGTCATCGCCCCGACGAAGCCCGCGGCCCCTCTGGCTGAAGTCCTGCGCACCGCCCTGGGCCAACTCCCTGCGCCACGCGGCTGGGGACTTTACCAACCCCCTGGACCTGTCGGCGCCGACGACGTCCTCCCTGCGCTGATGGCCGGATCGGAACTTCAATGGGTGATCGCTGTCCCCTCGGCCGAGGTGGACGCCGCTCGCCGCCATCTCCACGAGCGGGGATGGCTGGGATCCCTCGCCGCGGTTGTGGGGTTTGACCTGTCGGGTCCCGTCCCGGTAGCCGATCACCTGTTCAACCTCGTCGTGGGTTCCACGCTTTCCGCATCCGAGGCCCATCGAATCGCCTGCCCAGCACCCTCCGGGGTGGTGGTCCTGCAGGGGCGGATCCTGCCCGGCGAGGCCGTGTCGGGCACCGGACGGTGGACTCATCAGTATGGGAATGCCGGCAACACCTGCGCCACTTCACAATCACTCCAGGGATTCCCCCGCCTCCAATGGTTCGGAGGCCATGGCCCGGAGCGGATTCCCGACCGGCACACGCGCGGGCATGCTCCGTTGGTTTCCGGAGGCCTGATCGTCACGATCGCCGAGAACGGACTCATCGGAACCGATGCCCGCAATGGAACGGTCCGTTGGCAGTTGGATCTTCCGGAGTCGATGCGGTATGCGATGCCGTACGATGCCGGATACGTGGTGCTGGACGAGTCGGGATCGCGTACCTGGGTCGCGGTAAACACAGAGCTTTGGGAGATCGAGGGCCGACGCGGCACGGTCGCGCGTCGACGGCCCGCACCGGGCCGGATCCACGCCGACGATCACTGGGGTTGGGTGGCCCGGGACGGCGGTCGGATCCTCGGCAGCACGATGCGGCCGACCGCTGCCCGCACCCGCAAGGAGTACGATCTCGTCGATCTGGATTACCGCTCGGGCCGACCTCTGGTCTGCTCACGCACGCTGTGCGCCCTCGAGGAGGCCGGTGGCTCCGTCCAATGGGGGATGCCCACCGAAGGCGCCTGGGTGAATGCCACGCTGTGTGCCGCCGCGGGTCGCGTCTATGCGGTGGAGGCGCTGGGCCCGAAGGCTCGCGCAGACCGCACGGGTCGGTTGACCTGTGCCGCAATTTTGGAGAACGCCGTTGTCGTCTGCATCGATGCGGCCTCAGGAAAGCGCGTCTGGGAGCGTCCGCTGAAATGGCCCGAAGCCGAAGACATACTAGGGCTTTCCGTAGCGAGCGACCGCCTGATCCTATCGTGCGCGCGAAGTGCCGGCCCGCAGGCTGCCTATCATCTGCGTTGCTGGGAAACGGCCGACGGCACCGAGCGTTGGAAGAGCTCCGGGCGCAATCCGGTCCACGACCTTTTCCATGGTCAGCAGGTCAAACGGCCGGTCGTGCTGGGACAGCGGGTGTGCTTCGAGAGCGACCTGTTCGATCTCGCCACGGGAACCCGATGGATTCCGAAGGGCGCCCAGGGAGACTGGATCCTGAAGCGACCAGGCCACGCCTGTGGCGGGATGACCGGTTCGGATGACGGGCTGCTTTTTCGGGCGGACAACCCAACCTTCTTCCGCTTCGAAGATGGATCCTTCACCCGGCTGTCACCGACGCGCCCGGGTTGCTGGCTGAACATCCTTCCGGCGGAAGGCGGCATCCTGATCCCGGAGGCCAGTGCCTCGTGCATCTGCGGATATCCCATCCAAGCCTCGCTCGGGTTCAGTTTCCGCAAGGATGCGGCCCCGATGCTGGCCGAAGTCGCGCCCCGTAGTCCGTGAGCCCGGGACGGTGCTAGTGCCGATGATCAGACGCTCGTCGGCTTGGTATTGAAGTATTTCGCACACGTCCCGCATGAAGGTGAACACTTGGGGGGCACTTGGTGGAACAGAACTACGTCTTCGAGGTGCTGGCTAGGGAGGGTCACCGCGTCGACAAGGTCCTCGTGCTGACGACGAAGACCGCTGGCACAAATCCCAAGTCTGCCGATGCCGTTGATTCATCGGACGCATTGAACGTCCACCCACCCTCGGCTCGATGCCGAAACCCAAGACCGCGTCCCAACCTGGCCACCCCAAGGCAGCAGCGAGACCGGGCAGAGCGAGCACATCGCCGTCGAAGACATCCTCAAACCCGGTGGCCGCACCACCGTCCGCCAATCCTTCCTCGTCGAAGGCGGCTTTGATGAGCGTAACAATGTCGCCAGTGCCGTAGAGGACTTTCAACCTAGGCAGCAGGTCGTTGTTGGCAAAGGCGAGCAGAGCGTCCCCGGTGATGCCTTCTTCATCGGTGGCCCAGTTGGATCAGCGGAGTTCGTTTGGAAGCGGGGATTTGTAGTTGTCGCGCAGGACTTCCATCCCCTTTTTACGATCATCGAAGATTTTCAGGAAGAACATCCAGCCGAGCTGAGCAAGTCGCTAAGCATCGCCATCGACACCAGCATCTTTGCGCATGATATCCTGGATGGTCTTGATGAGGTTGGAGACGTTGGGCATGGGGCAAATCGGATTGACGAACAGTGTGGCGGGAGTAAATCTAATTTTAAGTTGGACTGGAAATTTCCGGTCGGCGCTGGGCTTCTGGGATTTCCCGGAGGCCCTTCGCATTTTAGGGCAGTCGCTTCAAGCCCCAGCCCTCGTATTGCCCCGCCGGATTGCGGCGAAACTTGGTCTGGATGATCTCGAAGGCACGATTGGGTTGATCCGGTCGCAGGTGATGGAGTGCCACCGGCCGAGCCATCAGGTCGGTGAGTTGAAGGCCGGCGGAATTGGAGGATTTCGGAATCATCACCAAATCAAACGGGAGGCGTTGGTTCAAGGCGTTGGCGCCATCACAGACGCGCCGGAAGGCCAATTCCAGGTCGGCATCCTCGCGACGACCGCGCTTCTCGACAATGATGGCGGTCCGATGCCGAGGCTTCCCCAAGGAGGCCAAGTGTCGATGGGTACGTTCCAGTCCCAGTTCCATGGCGTAGTCGTAGGGGTTGGCGGGCGCGCTATATCGGGAGGCGAAGGACGGCTTGTCGATCACCACGGCGACCACAGTGGCAGGCAAGGCCTCCATCTGTGCGCTCAACTGGGCGAGAAAACGTTCCCTCAATGGTTTCTGGAGTAGGAACAGAAAGTCGCCGGAGGGTTTGCGGATGTCGTGCTCGTGCAACACCACCTCGTCGTGCCCCCAGAACTGGAATTTAAAACGAGAGAGGGCCGGGCAGACTTTTTCGACGTAGTCGTCTTTGCGGAGGATCGCAAAGAGCAGCACGAACACCGGGAACTGAGGATCGATGCGCGTGAGGTGATGATCGCCGCTTTCATCGACGAACACGAGGTAGTCGCTGTGTTCCACGAGTTCAGCCATGGTTCAGGCGGCTTCCTGATACAGGGCCGTTTCCAGATCGCGGAGGGCGGCTAGATAGGCAGGTTTGCCTCCGAAGAGCGCGATGGCCTCGACCGTGCGGTTGATGGCGATGAGATGGTAGTAGCGCGGTGATTTCCGAGAACCGTCGTCGTAATAATCCTGAGTCGTGACCGCGACCTGCGTCGACGTGAGCCCCTTGGCAGCGCAGAAACGCGACCACAACTGCGCCGGCGACGGAAACTGATCGAGCAGAATCTCGCGGGTCACCGTGCCGCTGGCGGCCGTGCGATCGTGCTCTAGGAACGCATCGCCATTGCAACTATCGGCAAATGGAACGTCCAGAATCTCTGCGTATTCGAGAGCCTGCTGGATACCGTCGCCAACGGCATGTCGGTTGTCCTTCGCCTCGATGACGGCGATGGGAAGGTTCGGTTTGTAGTAAAGCAGGTAATCTGCCTTCTTCGCCTCGCCGCGCTGGACTGTCTTGCCGCGGACAATCACTCGACCTTTGGTGAAATAGGCCTCCTCCCGAACCTGGGTCATCAGATCCCAGCCCGCTCCCTCCGGACCGCAAAGGGCCGGAGTGATGAACTTGGAACGGATGTCGGTTTCGGAAAGCGCCTTCTTGTTCACGTGCAAGTCATGAGTTCTCGATCGCGGATTCTCGCGCATCACCGATCGCTCGCACCGAATCCACAGAGCGTGTCCGTCGCTGTTGAGCAACGAGCAAGGGTGTAATGAGGCGTCATTCCGATTCCGGCTTAATGCGATAAGAATGAATCTTCAACGCAACGACCGCATCAGAAATCCGCAATTCCGAACGAATACCAACGCGTACCAAAGTCGATGTTTTGCGGGCGAAATTCACACATTTTTGTAACAGGTAGCCTGGCCACCCCAGAAGGCGGCAGCAGGACCCATCCCCAACAAAAAGTACGCAGGCGGAGCGGGATGGGGCCGGAGCAAGCATTGGAACGTCCACACACCTAAGCCCCCTCGTGCGCCAGCGCGAAAGCCCCATCTATCCCCACGTTCCCTGCGAGCGCAGGACCCATCCCCAACAAAAAGTACGCAGGCGGAGCCCCTCAGCGCCAACCCACTTCACTAATGTCTAGGTGCCAGTCACTGCCGTCGCTCACACGAACCGCAGATCCCTCCTGCCGATAAGTGATCTTTGAAAGATCCACCGACACGGGAATCACGTTCACGATCACCTCACCACTCACCACCGAAACCACCCGCGTCCGCTGTTCTGGCCGACGGATGAACTGATAAGTCGTCGTATCCACCGCATACACATGACCCGTCATCCGCAGCACCCCCTCGCGGTAATCATTCACCACACCGACAAAGTGACGATGTGGCTCTTGATCGAAACGACGTCGGTGAATGACGTGAATCTTCTCACCCGGAGCAAGTATCGAATCGAGCATGGATCTCAACCTTGTCGATGCCACCCAAGGTTGTCCAGTGCGGGTGATAAACCGCTGCGATAACAGCAAATACCGAAGACTAACGAGCCGCACCAGCAAGTCACCGACGCTCAGCCAGCACCCGCCAAGCACGGCCCGGATTGTTTGTGATCAGCCCGCCGATTACCCAATTCAAGATCGCTCACCCCAACCCCACACCCAGCCATTGGCGCAACGCACTCATTAACCCAAGCAACAGAACCCCTCACAGCGGGTCAAGCCATCGAAACAAACTTCACCCAATGAAACTTCAGCCAGAGCATCGAACACAGTAATCGCCAATCTCCTCCTTTCTGGACTCCACGACTGAGCCCGAACGCCCCATGCTCACCCACGTGAATCGGATTCGGCTGCTTCCAGAACATGTGGCGAACCAAATCGCCGCCGGCGAGGTGGTGGAACGTCCCGCCAGCGTGGTCAAGGAACTGGTCGAGAACTCATTGGATGCCGGCACCACCCGCATCACCGTCGAAATCGGAGCCGGCGGGCGCAGCCTCATCCGCGTCACCGACGACGGCCGGGGCATGAGCCGCGACGACGCCCTGCTCTGCCTGGAACGCCACGCCACCTCCAAGATCACCCGCGCCGAAGACCTCGCCTCCATCGCCACCATGGGTTTCCGCGGCGAGGCCCTGCCCAGCATCGCCAGCGTGAGCCGGTTCGTAATCACCACCCGCGAGCGCGAAGACACCTCGGGCGAGGCCACCCAGGTCGTGGTCAACGGCGGCAAGATCGTCGAAGTCAAAGCAGCAGCATCGCCCTCCGGAACCACCATCGAGGTGCGGCAAATTTTCTTCAACCTGCCCGCCCGCCGGAAATTTCTCCGCGCCGAAGAAACCGAACGCGCCCACATCCAACATTACCTCACTCTGGTGGCCCTGGCTTGGCCCCAGGTCGGCTTTAGTTTCGTCACCGATGGCCGGCAAGCCTGGCAATTGCCACCGGTGCCTTGGAGTTCTGATGCCGACCGCTTCACCGCACTCAAAGAACGGCTGCGCCAATTGCACGGTGCTGAAACCCCCTGGTTGCCGCTCGATTTTTCGGCCGGCATCGAAGAGGCACCTGATGCCGGAATTGAAGACGCTTGGGTGCTGCGCGATTCGGGCAAACTCTCGCGGTTCCGTTTGTGGGGATTTATCGGAGCGCCCGGTGTCTCGCGCAGTTCACGCGACGAACAACACCTCTTCGTCAATCAACGCCCCGTCGAGAATCGCGGGCTCCATTTTGCCCTGGCTGAGGGCTATCACACAGCCTTGATGCGCGGACGATATCCCGTCTGCTGCCTGTTCCTGGAGATCGATCCAGCGGCCGTCGACGTCAACGTCCACCCGCAAAAACGCGAGGTGAAGTTCCGGGAAGAAGCCGCTGTGCGACGTCTGGTAGCCAAGGCTGTCCGAGACACATTACTGAAGTTTCACCAAGCACACCCCGAAGCCGAGAGGTTCACCCCCGATCTGCGACTCCCGATGCTAGTCGGCGAGGCCACGCGGTACCCTTCGACTCCGCATGCCCCGGCCACCCCCCAATCCACCCTGCTGCCGGGATTCTCCGGCACGGAACCGGCCGAGCTGAACTCACCGGGCGTCTCCGCAACCACGAGGCCTGCCCTCGAACTCCGAACTACAGAGACCGATGCGGCTCCGGCCGCGGGGTTGCCCGAACCCGATTCCATCGCGGCACAGCGATCCGCCGAATCTGCGTTCATCCCACCATCGGCGCCGGCCGATCGTCCCCTCCCGGGCACTCCACCGGCCGCGGCGACCGAGAGCCCAATAGCGCCCTCGAGTCCGAGCAGCCTGATTTCTTCGGCCCACCCTGCCCACCCTACCCATCCCAACCTGCCTGCCGCCCCGCTCCCGTCGAGTGCGGGTGCGCTGCCCGTCGCCCTACTCCAGCGACCGCTGCGAATCATCGGTGTCGTGGGCCGTCTGTATGTGCTGCTCGAATCTGAACGCGGGCTCGTACTGCTCGACCAGCATGCGGCCCACGAACGCATTCTCTTCGAGCAAATGCTTCAGCGGCTCGAGGCCGGTCATCAGGCGGCCTCCCAACGACTCCTCCTGCCGGAGACCGTGGAACTCTCGGTGCGCGATGCGGAATTCGTGCGCGGCAACCTCGAGACACTGACCCGGATGGGCATAGGACTGAGCGAGTTCGGTGATCGTACATTCCTCCTCGACGCGCTCCCGCCCATGGTGAAGTCCAACCACCCCAAGCGCTTCACGCTGGACCTGATCGACGCCCTCAAGGCCGCGGGCTCCGGTGTGAACCTAATGCGGTTGGGCGAGGACGTGATCGCCAAAACGGTTTGTCGTCATGCGGTCAAGGCCAACGACCCGCTCTCGGGGCGAGAACTCGATCAACTCATCGTCGACCTCAAAAAGTGCTCCATGCCCTACACCTGCCCGCACGGTCGCCCGACGATGATCGAGATGGGCTGGCGGGATTTGGAAAAGCGATTTGGCCGCACTGGCTAGAGAACCCTCAGCCCCACCCTGCGCCTTTTCCCGCGAGTCATCGTCTGCGAACGAGGCTGTGTGCCCCAACGGGGCACTCCGAACGCGCCTCTTCCAAAGATACGCCTCCCTCAATTCCCTACCTTCGCCGAGAGATCCACGGTGTCTCTGTCGATGTGTCTGTCGGCTTGGCGAAGCCGGCCGTGTCGTGGAGACTCTCACTCCATGAACTCCCTGCGCGTCGCTCTCGCCCGCCTCGTATTCCTGGGGGCCACTGCCGGAACCCTGTGCGCGGCCCAATGGCCCTCCTGGCGCGGACCCAACCAAGACAACACCACGCCCGAGACCCGCTTTCCAGAACACTGGAGCAAAACCGAACACGTGCAGTGGCGCACCGAACTACCGGAGGCCGGAAACTCGTCGCCGATTGTCTGGGGCAAGACGGTGTTCATCACCCAGGCCCTGCAGGACGGCAAGCAGCGGACACTCATGGCCTTTGATCGGAAGACAGGCCAACTCCGCTGGCAACAAAGTGTGGCCTTCGATGAAACCGACCCGCACCACAAGACCAACCCGCACTGCGCCGCCTCACCGGTCACCGACGGACAACGGGTCGTCGCCAGTTTCGGCTCCGCCGGCATCGTGGCCTACGACTTCGCGGGCAAGACCCTCTGGAAGGCCGACCTCGGCAAGCAGCGCCACGAATGGGGACAAGGCTCCTCACCGGTGATTCACGGAGACCGAGTGATTGTCTACCACGGCCCCGGCGAATTTTCCGCATTGTATGCCTTGGATAAAAAAACCGGGAAACAGCAGTGGAAGGTTGCCCTCAAAGAGCAGCATCCCGCGGAGCGTTTCGATGGATTCGCCGGAAAGAACGACGGGGCCTTGGGCACCTTCAGCACCCCGCTGGTCATCCGGGCCAAGGGACGCGATGAACTCATCCTGCCCGTCGCCAACAAGATCCGCGCCTTCGCCCCGGCCGACGGCCACGAACTCTGGGCCACCGACGGCATCAACCCGCTGGTGTACAGTTCCACCACCTTCGGCGAGGGCACACTCCTAACCATGGGCGGATTCTTCGGCGGCATGGTGGCCATTGCACCCGGCGGCGAAGGCGACCGGACCGGCCAGCGGCTCTTCCACGAGCAGCGCATGAAGAAGCACACCATCGGATCGCCCATTATTCATGAGGGTCACGCCTATGTGAGCGTCACCGACGGATTCTTCCAGTGCTACCGGATGTCCGACGGTAAGATGGTTTTCGAGGAGCGTCTCCCGGCCTCCGGAGGAGCCAGCGCCACTTGGGCCACGGGCGTCCGTGTCGGTAACCGAATTTACCTCGTCAATCAGTCGGGCGACACCTTGGTCCTCAAGGCCGCGCCGAAGTACGAGCTCATCGCCTCCAATCCACTCGGCGAACTTTCCAACTCCACTCCCGCCTTCTCGGGCGGCGAGATCTTCGTCCGCACCCACAACGCCCTCTACTGCATCGCGCAGTAATGGTCAGGATTTGGAGAGCCCGAAACCAAACCGAGGGGATTCCCTGAGATCTTCGTTTCCCACTTGCACCCCAGCCGGTGTCCCGGGCGCAATCTCAGCGCAATGCGACCTTACGCGGCGGTGATATTCGACATGGATGGAGTGATCGTGGACAGCGAACCGCTGCACGAAAAAGCCTTCCAGGTGGTCTTCGAGGAAATGGGGTACGGACAAACCCACGGCTTCCACTTCCCTGATTATTACGGCCGTTCCGACAAAGCGCTGTGGCTGGACTTCATCGCCCGGCACTCACCGCCCCAACCCTTCGACGAGCTGATGGCTTGGAAACAGGGTCGCTTCATGACCTTGCTCGAAGCCGCCCAACCCATCTTCCCGCCTATCCCTGCCCTGGTGTCCGACCTCGCTCGACAAACCCGGGTGGCTTTGGCCTCGGGATCGAACCACGAAGTGATCGCCGCCGTCTTGGGGATGCAGGATTTGCGTCGGCACTTCGAGAAAGTCGTCAGCGCCCAGGATGTGACCAAAGGCAAACCAGCACCCGACATCTTCCTCCACACTGCGAGCTTACTCGGAGTGCCCCCGGCCGACTGCGTCGTCATTGAAGATTCGGCCGCCGGAGTCGCCGCTGCCCGCGCGGCGGGCATGCGCGTCATCGGCATCACCAACACCCTGCCGGCCGAAAAACTACAAGACGCCACCGCCGTGGTGAGCGACTACGACGCCATCCGCCGACTGCTCCTTCCCTGAATTCCCGGAGGGAGTTTCAACACCGGCCTGGGAGCGTCCGACCTGCTCCCGAGACACGGACCCCGAGACTTCCGCTTCCGCCGACCGGGGCCCCTCTTCAAAACCCGCAGCGGAGGGGAACCCCAAGCGGCAGCGGGACCGGGCCGAAGCGAGCATTGGAACGTGAACACCCTATTCCCCCTCGCGCGCCAGCGCGAAAGCTCCCCCTGTCCCCACGTTCCCTGCGAGTGCAGGCCCGGTTCTGCGGAGCCATCGCAACGGCAGCTGTATAGTAAGGAGTGTCCCCTTTTGTGTAAATAGGTGGGACCGACCCCGCAGCGGAGCGGGATCAGTCCGCGGCGAGCATAGGAACGTCGACATCCTAGTCCCCCCAGCGCGATAGCGCTGGAAAGCCCCTCCTGTCCCAACGTTCCCTGCGAGCGCGGACTGATCCTGCGGAGCCCTTCCAAAACCGCAGCGTAGCGGGGTCGGGCCGAAGCAAGCATTGGAAGCGATCACCCTCACCCCCTCGCGCACAGCGCAAAAGCTCTTCCTTGTTCGAGCTTACCTGCGAGCGGAGCGCCTGATCCTGCGGAGCCCACCCAAAACCGCAGCGGAGCGGGATCGGGCCGAAGCGAGCATTGGAAGCGATCACCACAACCCCTCGCGCATAGCGCGAAAGCTCATCCTTGCCCGAGCTTACCTGCGAGCGGAGCGCCTGATCCCGCGGAGCCCAACTATACTTCGTCGAGCGCCTGTCGGGCGTCGCCAAAGGTGCCAGGCCGGACGTCCATCTTGTCCATCATCGACAAGAACAACCGGCACATTTGGCGATTGGGCTTTTCCTTGTAGTCGAGAACGCGACCACCTCGGATGCGACCGCCGCCACCGCCGACCAACACCACCGGCAATTGGTTGGCATCGTGGTTGCCGTTTAGCATCGAGGAGCAATACAGCAGCATCGTGTTGTCGAGCAGGGTGCGTTCCCCTTCCTGAATGGCGTCTAGTTTGCGGGCGATGTAGGCCAATTGCTTCACGAAGAACTGGTTCACCTTGAGCCAGTCGGCCGAATCGCTGTGCGAGAGCAAATGGTGGATCATGTAGTCCACACCAAGATTCGGAAACCGCAGCGAACTGTGGTCGTTGTTGAGCTTCAGCGTGGTGATCCGCGTCGTGTCGGTTTGGAACCCCAGCACCAAGATATCGCACATGAGCTTCATGTGCTCGGCGATGTCCTGCGGAATGCCGTCCGCCGGGCGGGCTATGTTGGGCTTCGACAAGGTCGGCCGCCAGCCCTGCAGTTCACCCTTCTTGCCGGCAGTGTCGATGCGCTGCTCGACGTCGCGAACCGAATCGAGGTACTCATCGAGCTTGCGGCGGTCGTTGATGCTAATTTGCCGGCGCAGGCTTTGCGCGTCGGACAAGACGGCATCGAGCACACTGCGGTCACCCTTTTCGTTGGAGTCCTTGAACAACCGGTCGAAGGCCAACGCCGGATAAATTTCTAGCGGCGTGGGAGTCGTCGGCGAGGTCCACGAGATGTGCGAGCTGTACAGCATCGAGTAGTTCTTGTGGACCGACGGGTTGGACTTCTCGCAGCCCAAGACCAAGCTCGGCACCTTGGTGGTCCGGCCCTGCGCCTGCGCCACGAACTGGTCGAGGCTGGTGCCCGAGCGAATCTCGCCACCCGAGGCCAGCGACGCGCCGGAAAGCAGGTTGCCGGTTTGCGAGCTGTGGATGTTTCCCTTGAGCGCCTCGGCATTGTAAAGGCCTCGGACGAATACCGTCTTCTGGCGGAAGTCCTGCAGCGGGGCCAACACCTGGCCCAACTCCATCTGCGCACCCTCGCCCCGGGCCCACCATTCCTTGGAGTGAAACCCATTGCCCGAGAAGAGCACCGCCATGCGGACGGGTGCCTCGCTAGCCGGACGCTGGCCTGCCGGCGGCGTGTCGCCCCAGACCGTCAGAGATTCCATCCAGGGCAACGCCATGGAGACGCCGACGCCTCGGAGAAACGTGCGCCGATTCAGTGAATGTTGGGGCATGGTAGTCGATTCTGGAGGGTTGGGGTTATTCTTCGGGTTTGCGGTCCATCCCACGGATTCGGACAAATTGAGGACTAGCGACAATGGTTTCAACGGCCCCCTGGACCCGGGCATCCCGGGAGGAGAGTTTCCGCTGCAAATCGCTCAACAGGGGCTCGTCCGATAACAGCACGCCGCGACCCAACGAGTAGCCGAGGAGCTTGCGACTGAATTGCCGCAAGAAGGCCTCCTTACGTTGATGAGACAAATAACGCCGCAACCCGGCCGCGCCTTCGAGCACGGTGCCGTCGAGGACCTTGGCCCGAACATCGAGGGCCCGGCCGCCGAGATCCCGCTCACGGAATCGGCCCACCGCATCGAACGATTCCAACGAGAACCCGTAGGCATCGATCCGACGGTGGCAGCCCGAGCACTTTGGATCCGAACTGTGTTTCTCGGTGAGTTGCCGCACGGTGAGTTGCTCGAGCGACTCGTCTTCGGGCAAGCGCGGAACATCCTTCGGAGGCTTGGGCAGTTTCTCGCCGAGGATCACTTCACTAATCCAATTACCCCGGAGAATGGGGCTGGTGCGCGAGGCGCCCGATTGACGCGCCAAAGTGGACGCCTGTCCCAGAATGCCACCGCGCGCGATCGGGCGCAGCCCCGTGACGCGTTTCCATTCGTTGGATCGAGTGAAGCTCACCGACGTGACCCCATAGAAGCCCGCCAGATCGGCGTTCAAGAAGGAGTGGTCGGCGTCCAAGATGTCGAGCACCGGGCCATTGTTCTGGAAGAGGTCGGTGAAGAAACGGACCGTCTCTTCACGCATGGCGCCGCGAAGCCCGCGGAACTCGGGGAAATGACGCTCGCTCTTTTCGTCCAACGTTTCGAAGTCGTACAAATGCAGCCAAGCCAAGGCGAACTCGGTGGCCAAGCGTTCCACCTTCGGATTCTTGAGCATTCGCCGAGCCTGGGCACGCAAGACTTCTGGCCGATGAAGGCGCCCAGCGACAGCCTCGGCCATCAACTCGGCGTCCGGCGTTGAAGCCCACAAGAAATAGCTCAAGCGCGTCGCCAACTCCATGTCACTCACCCGAGTGGAGGCCACTCCAGGACCGGGTTGTTCGGCTCGGTAAAGGAACGCCGGCGACACCAGCACTCGAGCCAAAATACCCCGGACAGATTCCTCGTGGGTGAGACCGTCTCCGCGGAGGCGTCCATAGAGACCCTTCAATGCATCGACCTCTCCGGCTTGCAGCGGCCGGCGATAGGCCCGAGCCGCAAAGGCGAAGATCGATTGCAAGTGGGCCGGTTCGGTGTCGACCAGCAGACGCCGAAACTCGTCGGCACGGCGGCGGATGGGCTCACCCATCGGGGTAAAGGCGCTGGGATCCGCATCTTGGGTGGCGAACTGCCACAACTGCTCGAAGGCATCGACCAACTTGAAGGCATCCTGACTAATGTAGTGCAACTCCGACCAGAGGCGCTCCAGTTCGGCCGTCTCCGCCGGAGTGAGCATTAAGCGACGCAGGGCATCGTCTTCGCGATGGTAGAGAGTGAGCGTAACCACCTCGTCGACCGGTACAATCTTGGTGTAGCACAGCGCGGCCGGGAACAGTGCGCGGAAGCGCTCAAGCCCTTGATCCCAACGACGGCGCGCTGCCCCTCCGTCCGCTACCAGCACCGGCAGATCCGACTGCGTGGGCAACTCGCCATCGGACCAAGTGCCCTTTCCGCCCTTCGTGCTCACCGCTCCCGGCACTAGCGCGAGTGAGGCCGGGCGCTGCGGCAAGAGTTGCATTTGGACACTCGCTTCAGGACCCGCGGAAGCATCCAACGTGGCCGTGGCCACCAGTTCGCCACCGACCGCCCATTCGGCCGGCAGGCGAACTTCCACCACCGACGGCGCCTTCACGCAGAGATCTTGTGGGGCGACGCGAGAAGAAGCGGAAAGGGGATTCTTCCCAAAGAGGGCAGGCTCGGGCCCCGGGCCCTCTTGTGGTGCCGACGCGGATGCTGAGATCGCCAGCTCTGGCTGTTGCACAAGGCCGCGGAGCACCGCCCCGAGCAACGGTCCCTGGAGGGAGGTCCACTGGCGTCGCAACACCGCATCGGGAGCATCCTTACCCAAGCCCGCCGGCTCAGAAGAGAACAAGGCCTGAAGATCGGCAGCCCACCGGCGCTTCTCTTCGATGGAGGCGGCCGCGCGCCAACGGGCCAAGATCGAACCCTCAGGGATCGTGGTTTCCAGCGCACCGCCGCGTGCCTCTGGCTCGCTGAAGAAATGCCAGACCGCGGGGTGGCCCAAGCGATCAGCGTGGGGATTGCCAGCCAAGATGGCGGGCGAAACGTCACCGGAGAGACTCCAGACCTGCGCGGCAATTGAGGTATCGGTCAACTGCAAGTCCACGCGGGTGAGGTCGCAGGAGTGGTTGCCGTCACGCGGCCCCACCGACAGGCACACCACATCGCCCACGCCCACCGTCACCGAAGGCAGCGGTCCGAAACGCACTTCCTTGGATCCTTGCGATACACCCGAGGCCAACGTCTGGCGCGTGGCACCCCGACGGAGTTCCAGCACCCAACTCACGCCATTCCCGCATTCGGTGTGCGAATGCTGGACCAGACCTTCGATCTTGAAGGTTCCTGCGACAGGCCCTCGCCATCCCACGATCACGCGACGCGAGGGCGACGGATGCACGGCGACACTGTGGGGCCGCATCAGGCCCGGCACCCGGACCTCGCGATCCGAGGAGTTGGCCGTGACACTCAAGGCATCCGCAGCAGTCCAACCCTGGATGAAGGAATACCCCTGCGCACTCTCGAGCGTGGAGGTGATCAACCCCTCGATGCGGGTGCCTCCCGAACGCATCCCTAGCGCCTCCAACCACGCCGCAAACACCTGCGGTTCGAGGTTATTGGAGCGGGCCAGCGCAGTCAGCGCCTCACCGGAGGGAACTTCTGTCAGCTCAGCCGCAGCATTCAGACACGCCGCCGCCTGAGAGAAGAGCGGACCCCGGGTTTGATCCAATCGATGAATGACCGAACGCAACTGACTCAGCGGCACATCCGGTCGGCCCGGAACCACCAAACGCGGATTGGACCACAGCGCCACATCCGCCGCCGAACCATCTCCGGCATCGGAGCTCACCAGAAAAGCACGAACCTCCCCAGAGGCATCCGGAGCCGGCAGCTTGAAGCGCGTCTCACGAGCAGTGGCCAGAGGAGAGATCGGGACCTGCCAGGCACTAGGACCATCCCGCTTACCAATGTGACCGACCGTGGTGAATCGCCAAACCGAACGCTGCCACGACTCCACCACTGCAGCCACGGCAGCGCCCTCACCCGGCTTGGCCTCGCGCCAACGGGCCCGGACTGCATCCAAGAGCGGAGACGGCTCGGACTGGTTTAATTCGGCCCACAGCAGGCTCAAATACCGGACATTCAGCCCTCGAAGGCGGGCCAACGCCTCAAGGTGGGTCGCGTTCCGAGAACGCCCCGCCGCCCGCAGTTCCAGCGTGGCGTTCAAATACCGAGCCAGCGGCAAGACACCACCGTCACGCGTGTCAAACTGAATGCCCTGGAGGTTGACCGCAGTGCCGCCGCCGTTCTGGGTATAGCGCCCGTAGAACTGCCGAATGGCCGCGAGGCGTTCCTCGGTCCAGTCACGCGGTGAGGTGCTCGAAGAGAACCGAACCCCATCGGGAAGAAGGACGGCATGGCGCGCCACCTCCTTGGCCGCATCCAGGTATTTGGTCACCAACGAGGGCGACATCACCAGCGACTGTCCCACGTTCATGAACCCCTCGCCCGAGGCCGAATCGACCGGGAATTCACGAGCCGGATCGAGAGACTCCACGCCCGTCAGATCGCGGATCGTGTAGGTGTACTCCGCATTCGCCAAACGCCGCAGCACCACCGGTCCGGGGTCCCCGGCATTTTTCCGGGCCCATCGATCGAGCAACCCACGTACTCCCGCCATCAATTGCTCCCGGGCCTTCGCGTCCATCACCGGCTGATCCTTCGGAGGCATTTCACCGACGGAAACCTGTTCCAGCACTTGCTGCCAAACCTTGGGATCGGTCGACTCCGCGCCCGGCTGAAGCACCTGCTCCAAATCGAGGTCGCCCTTGTGCTTCGCTGTGGAATGGCAATTGAGACAGTGACGCTCGAAGAGCACCCGCGTCTTGGCATCGAGCGCTTCGGCGGCCACGGACCCTGCCAGCGACATCGATGCCAGTGCCGTTGCCGTGATCCATCCCACGGCATGACCCAGTTTGCGCACCGGGTAGAGCACCGGTGATCGTACCGACCTTTGGAATCCTGCCTTCATCTCTCCTCGTTTCATCCTGTTGTCTACTCACCCACACCCATCGCCCAACCACTGACCCGTCAAATGCGGATAAAGAGACGCTTCTTCCACAACCACCAGCACATCGCCCAGAAAATCGAGAGCACCGCCGCCCCTTCCACCGCCGGCGCATACACCCCAAAGTGATCCGGCCAGAACGTCTTGCCCAGATGGGTCCGCACGTTGTCACGGAAGAAGCCATCCCAGAGGTGGCTGGTGACGTACATGAAGATGGAGTTCATACCTACTACCTGAAGCGGGAAGGTCAGCCAAGACTGTTTCAGGCGATCGGCCACCCAATAAAAGCCCGTGATGAGCAGGCAGCACCACCCGCCGCTAAAAAGCACCCAGGACGGCGTCCAAATGCGTTTGACCACCGGAGCGATTCCGGCCCGATCGAGAAACCAACCGGCTGCCAATCCACACACTCCGACCAGGGCAATCCGGAATAACCGCCGGCCAATCGGAACGTCCTCTCGGCGCAACCAGCCACCCACCAGCAAACCGCAAATCATCGTGCCCAGCGTGGGAATAAAACTGAGCGTCAAATAGCCACCGCCATTGAAGAGGAACGTCTTAGCGCGCGGGAACAAATTGAGGAACCACACCTCAAAGTGGTGAGCCGGATTGGCGTTCTTGTTCCAGTGGGCTGCAAAACCGCTCAGGCCGTGCTGCTTCATCCAATCGGCCGAGACACCGACGCTCGAGGGATCGAAGTCCGGACCGGGCAGCGGAGCCAAAGCAAACCAGGCCCAATACCCCAGAAGAATGGCCACCAGTCCAACTACTTGCGTCCGCACACTCCGCCAGGCCAGAAGCCACAAGAAGGTATAGCCCAAACCAATTTGGGTGAGCGTGTCCTCGAAGGTGAAATTCGTTTGCGACGCATGCGTCGACCGCAGCGCGATACCCAGCGCCGACAAGGCCAGAGCCCGCCACACCGTGTGGAAGAACATCCGCAGGAAGCCTTGATCCGACTGCTGACGCGAAGCGATGGACCACGGCAAGGCCAGACCCACCAGGAAAGAAAAGGACGGTTGGATCAGGTCGTGGAGCGTGCACCCCTGCCAATCCACATGATCCTGATGGTGCGCGAAAAAATGCCACACACTGTCGGCGGGCATGTTAGCGGCCACGGCTCCGAAGCGAACCATTTCGCCGGCCATCAACAGCATCACGAACCCGCGGTAAGCATCCATCGACGACAATCGCTGCGGCATCGCTGGGGATTTCCCAGAACCGGGTGAAGGAGGCATCCCTGCGTTGTGACAAGGTTCTAGGATCAGCGCAATCCCGTTGGCGGAGTTCTGGGCGGTGATCCGCGAATCATTGACCTTCAATGGATCGGCTCCGCCTCATAACCGACTCCCTAAGCGAGAAAGCCGTCGGTGCCCAGAAGAACGAACCATCGATCCGGACATTGGCGACCGAGCCCTGCCGAGGCACCCTACGCAGCATGGAACCGGTCCTCCCCGAGACATTGGCTGAACGGTTGTTTTCTGGCGGCGACTTTGCCTTTGGCTTCGGCATGCAGCGGCCCCGTCAAGAGTGGTTTGGTTGGGACGACCCGCGCCAAGAAACCCTGCGCGATCGCCATCACTGGTTGTCCCAGGAGCCCCAACGTCACTTGGACTGGACCGACGAAGCTACCCCCAGCCTGCTCGAAGCATTGGCCCTCTTCCCCAACGCGCCCTTTCCCAAAGAAAACTCCCACCACCCAGACCCGCGACCCGACGGACTGCTCAAGAGCCTGTCCCTCAATTGGGAGCCCGACCTACTACTCTTGCGGCGGGATACGTCTGGCCAATTCAGACTGGTCGCCGGAGCAGTCTGCTTTCCATCGGCCTGGGACCTCCGCGAGAAGCTCGGCAAAACCGTCGATGCCATTCACGCCGATGTGCCCACCTTGAACGCTACGCTGGGAGCACGGATCCGAACCTTTCTCGATCGGCTGCAGCCCGGACAAACCTTCGAACGCGACAATTGGGGCCTCGCCGCCCACGGCGAACGCAATGCCCACCCCGATCGCAACCTCCCCCGACTGACAGCAGACGCCACCCTCGACACCACCTGGCTACGGCTCGAGCACCAAGCCTTCCGGGCCCTACCGAACAGCGGCGGCCTCCTCTTCGCCATCCACCTCACCGTGCACCCGCTCGAGCGCGTGCTCCAGGCCCCCGGCGCCCGCGATCAACTAGCAACCCAACTCCGCTCGATGCCTGAAGCCATCGCCGCCTACAAAGGCATCCTCCCCGCCCGCGAGACCCTAGTCCGCCAACTGGAGTCCCAATGACGCTTTTCTAAATCCTCCCCTCCGACCAGGAGACCTCAAGGAATCCGGACCCAATATTAGCCCAAGGCAGGCGCGTTAGGACAAAGCATGGCATCCACCGTGATGCACCCCAAGGCAGCCGCGGGACCGGGCCGGAGCGAGCGTAGGAACGTCGACACCCTAAATCCCCCCCCGCGCGACAGCGCGAAAGCTCCTCCTGTCCCAACGTTCCCTGCGAGCGCAGGCCCGGTCCCGCGGAGCGCCCCACCAAATACGTCAAGCGGAGCGGGACCGGGTCGGAGCGAGCGTAGGAACGTCGACACCCTAAATCCCCCCCCGCGCGACAGCGCGAAAGCCCCACCTGTCCCAACGTTCCCTGCGAGCGAAGGCCCGGTCCCGCGGAGCGCCCGCTTGCCTGCGGAGACTCCACAGCTATGGTCGCCCGACATGAGTTTCGTCGAGGCCTTCGATGCCTTGCCTTTAGAGGGTTTGATGAGTCAGGCCCGGTCGTCGAATACCGAGCAAGTAGACTCGGTACTCCGGCGCGGCCCGTCGTCGGTCAGTGATTTTGCCACCCTGCTCTCACCGGAGGCCGCCACTCGATTGGAGGAACTGTGCCGACGGTCCCAAGCCCTCACCCGCCAACGGTTCGGAAAGACCATCCGACTCTTCGCACCGCTGTACCTCAGCAACGAGTGCATTAACAACTGCGCTTACTGCGGCTTTTCCCGCGATAACCCTATCCTCCGGGTCACCCTCGCCGAACAAGAAGTGAAACGAGAAGCCCTGGCTTTGGCCGGCCACGGCTTTCGCAATATCCTACTAGTGGCCGGAGAGCACCCCAAGTTCGTCTCCAACGGTTACATGGCCGGATGTATTCGAACCCTCCACTCCTTTATCCCTTCTCTGTCGCTGGAGGTCGGGCCGATGGAGACCGCCGACTACTATCCGCTGGTTCAGGCCGGCGCCGAAGGATTGGTCGTGTACCAAGAGACCTATGACCGGAACGTGTACGCTCAAATGCACACACTCGGTCCCAAACGCGATTTCGACTGGCGACTAGCCACACCCGAGCGGGCTTATTTGGCCGGATTCCGCCGCCTCGGCATCGGAGCCTTGTACGGTCTGGCCGACTGGCGCCAAGAAGCCATCTCCGTGGCCGCCCACGCCGCCTGGCTGCTCAAGCACTGCTGGAAAGCACAAGTCACTGTCTCGCTCCCGCGGATTCGCCCCTGCGCCGGTGAATTCCAGCCCCTCACCGGATTTAAAGATCGCGACCTCGTCCAGGTGATCACCGCGCTGCGGCTGTTTTTGCCCGACGTCGGCCTGGTGCTCTCCACCCGCGAACCTGCCCCGTTGCGCGACGGCCTCCTGCCCTTGGGCATCACCCACGCCAGCGCTGGCAGCCACACCGAACCCGGCGGCTATACAGGAGCCGGCAAGGACGCCATCCACCACACAGTACGCGGACGCATCGAAGCACTGGCGCCCGATTCGCCCGAATGGAAAGCCACCCAGGGACGCGCCACCAACGCCACCGGCCAGTTCGACATTGCCGACGACCGCTCGCCCTCCGATGTGGCCGACGTGATCCGCCGCCTAGGCTACGAACCCGTGTGGAAAGACTGGGACGCCGCCTTGACGGAGTAATCCCTCAGCAACGGCCCTGAAACCTAAGTCGAAGACCGTTCTGGAAATCCCTCACTCTGCAGCCAAACGACCGGCCACGGCCACAGCCACCTGGGCGGCTGTGATCCGATTCAGGCAAGCCAGCGGTTCCGAGTAACGGCAAACGGGCTTTAAACAGGGGGCACACGCCGGCGGTTGCGGAGCCCGAAGGACGAACTCCACCTGGCCATAGGGACCGGTCCTGGAAGGATCCGTCGGACCGAACACCGCCACCACCGGCTTGCCCAAGGCCGCGGCCACATGCATCGGGCCCGTGTCGTTGGTCACCAAAAGGTCCACACAGCGCAAGGCCTCGATCATGCCTGGTAAGGTCAGGCGACCCGTCAAATCCAAACAGCGCCCCGGATCGGCCGACGCCAGAGCCCGACCCAGGGCTAAGTCGTCAGGCCCTCCAAAAATAGCGATCCGATGCCCCGGGTGGGATCGCGACAAAAGACCCATGAGTTCCACAAACCGAGCCACCGGCCACCGCTTGTTGTCCCAGCGCGCCCCCGGTTGAAGACCGATCCAGCGACCCTGGTTTAACTCGGCAAACTCCTGCCTCAAGCGCTCCGCCGCCGCCTGCCGACGAGGAATCCATTCCCAACCGGTGCGCAGAGGCACTCCCAGATGTGTCAACAAGGCCCGCTGCCAATCCACAGCATGGGCTTGTGGCGAAGGCCGAGGCACTGATTCGCCCTGGAATAACGGGGCTAATTCTCGCCAGTCCCGCACCCCGACATACCGAGCACCAGCACTGGCACACGCCCGGCCAAACAACGCTGAGCGGGCCAGGCCTTGGAGGTCCAGGATCCAGTCGTAGCGCTCCGATCGGAGCTGGCGCACCAGGCGAAACACCGAGGGCCAATGACGCGGCTTGGCCCAATCTTTCCGGTCGAAGGGAACGAGACGACGCAAATCGGGATCGCCCTCGAGAAGAGGCATCAGCCCACGGAGAATCCACCAATCTATCTGGGCCTCCGGAAACTCAAGCCGCAGGAGCCGCAGCACGGGAAGTGCGTGGATGATGTCTCCCAGGGAACTTGGCTTGAGGATGAGGATCTTCACGCGACCACAGGAACCCAGACCATAAACCACCGGAGCCTTTTGCGAGCCGTTAGTGACCCCTTTGCGACCCCTTCGCGACCCCTTTGCGAACCTGAATGCAAACTGCTTTAATCGAACAGCTCACCCGCAAAACCTGCCCAAAAAAACTCAGCGGCCGGTTGCCAAGCGGTGAGCCAATCGAGGCGGGAGTCCCGCGTCCAAAATCTTCTTCTGGGTCGTTGGAATGTCGTATTCGAGGCGACGCAGCTCCACGGTCTGAGTCGGGAAATCGTACACCACGTAGGCCGCACGAGGGTCGCCGTCACGCGGCTGACCGACGCTGCCCACGTTAATGAAATACTTGCGACCGGGTTCGATCTTCAGTTTCGAGTACTGACCACCGCGCACTCCGGTATCACGAATGAAGGCCACCGGCACGTGAGTGTGACCGAAGAAGCACAACTGGGTGTTCTGGTAGGTGAAGCTCGCGGCCGCCTCCAGCTTCTCGAACACGTAACCCCATCGCTGGGGGCCATCCAAGGTCGCATGGACGATGGAAAAATTGGCCACCAAACGGAAATACTTGAGTTCCCTCAACCACTTGCGGTCGTCCGCCGTCAATTGGGAACGGCTCCAAGCCACCGCCTCGGCCGCGGCGTCATTGAACCCCTCAGGGTCTTCATCGAGGCCGATGTATTCGTCATGGTTGCCCTTGACCGTGGGGATGTTCATCCCGCGTACGATGTCGAGACACTCCTTCGGGTTGGCGCCATATCCGACGACATCGCCCAGACACACGACATGGGTACACTTCTGTTCCTGGATGTCGGCAAGCACCCGCTGGAAACCTTCTAGGTTCCCATGGATGTCAGCTATAATGGCGTACCTCATTCTCGTTTACCGCACGATCTCGAAACCCCGGAAACCGCCCGTGGCCTCGGTCCATGTCACGTCCTCGTTACGAATCATCGGACCCAACCCGCACTCACGGATTGCCTTCCGAAATTCTTCCAACTCGGACCGCTCGCCCTCGGCGATCAATTCTACACGTCCATCCAGCAAGTTCCGCACCGTTCCTGATACCTCGAAGCCCGTCGCCTGCCGTTTCGTCTGATAGCGAAAACCCACGCCTTGTACCCGACCTAAGTACAAGACTTGCATGCGCCAGCGCTTCATGAATATCCCCAACGTCGTGAAACCCACCATTCCCGGGGTTTTCCCCCGGAAAGGCGCGAAACTTAGGCACAGCACAGTTGGTAGGTGCAATGAGTATTTCCCCCTCGGCAGATCAAAGACACCCAACCGCCAAAGCCCCAAACGATGTTTGAGGTCAACGACAGCTTGCTGCCCTCCGGCTCCTGCGTAGCCTTACCGGCGTGAAATCCACGCAATGGTTTCGGAACGGGTGCCTCTGGACGCTGGCCTTGAGCCTGTTGTCTTCCGTGCTCTTGGCCGAGGGGCCCCTCGACCGCCTGACAGCCCTGGCGGCGACCACGCCCGACATCACCCTTCGACTGGATGTGCTGCGAGGCATGGAGGCCGCCCTACGCGGACGTAACGGAGTGACTGCTCCAACCGGGTGGAACGAGTTGGAGTCCATACTGGCCGCAGCCCCCGACGCGGAGACCCAGCGATTGGCCCGAAATCTGGGGACCGTCTTCGGAAGTGCCCGAGCCTTAAATTCTCTGCGCGCCATCGCCTCGGATTCCAACGCCGCCTCCGCGGACCGCGCCGCAGCCTTGGAGACCCTGCTCCGAACCCGAGACGCAGCCCTGGTGCCCCTCCTCCAAAAGCTCACCACCGAACCCGGCATCCGGGCCACCGCGCTGCGCGGCCTGGCCGGGTTTGACGATGCCAAGACCCCCTCCGTGCTCCTGGCCGGATTCTCACAATTCACTGCTACCGAACAGCGGGACGCCCTGAACACGCTCGCCTCTCGATCCACCTACGCCCGCCCCCTGGTGGAGGCCGTCCGTGGAGGCTCGGTTCCGAAGGCCGCCTTGACTGCAGACCTCGTTCGCCAATTGCGCTCACTCAAAGACCCCACCTTGGCGAGCGACCTGACTCAGATCTGGGGGGTGATGAAAGAAACCAGCCCGGACATGAAGGCCGAGGTGGAACGGGTGAAACGACTCTACGGGGCCGGTGGATCTCAACCCGGCGACGGCCCCCGGGGTCGCGTGGTCTTTAATCAAATTTGCGCCCAGTGCCACCACCTCTTTGACAGTGGTGGCGCTGTTGGTCCGGACATCACCGGGGCCAATCGCGCCGATCTCGACTACCTGCTCCAGAATATCCTCTACCCCAACGCAGTGATCCCCAACGAGTACCTGGCCTCGACCATCGAGACGAAGGACGAGCGGGTGCTCACCGGCATGATCAAGTCCCAGGACGCGAGTGGGATCACCCTGCAGACGGCCAACGAACTGGTTACACTGCCCCGCTCGGAGATTCGCAAAATCGAGGCCACGGCCATCTCAATGATGCCCGAAGGCCTCATCGCCAACCTCACCGAACAGCAGACCCGGGATCTCCTTTATTACCTGAGCCGGCCCGGTCAGGTGGCTTTGCCCGCCGGTTCAAAGTGACCGGCCGCCACTCGAGCCGCCAACCAGATCCGCCACCGCTCGATTAAAGACGATTGCCGCCCAGGGGCCCGACCGGCTTCTGGGTAACACCCGGACTTTGCAGCACCTTGCTGTAGTCGTCGCAGGCCACCGAATATTGGAAACCCTGACCGGTACCCGCCGCACCGAAACGCCCCCGCTTGTCGAGGGCGATGAAGTTAATGCTGAGGTCGTAGCCCTTGGGGTCCATGGAAGCAATCCGGTGCAACGTGGCGAGGCAGGCCTCCGTGGGAGACATTCCCTGGCGCATGAACTCCACCACCAAGAACGAGCCGCAATAGCGCATCACGTTCTCACCAATGCCGGTGGCGCCAGCGCCGCCCACCGCGTTGTCCACGTAAAGCCCGCCACCGATGATGGGTGAATCGCCCACCCGACCCTGAATCTTGTAACCCCACCCTGAGGTGGAACACGCCCCAAAGATATCACCCGACGGACTCAGCATAAGAAGAGCGATGGTGTCGTGGTTCGGTATCTTGGCCTTCTCAGCCTCCTGCGCCTTCTTCCAGTTTTCCCAGGCTGCCTTCTGGCCCGGCGTGACCGCGGGTCCTTCCTCAAACTTTCGCTCACGGGCGAACCGCTGAGCCCCCTCGCCCACCAGCATCACATGGCGGGTTTCCTCCATGACGCGGCGCGCGATGGAGACCGGGTGCTTGAATCCTTCGACCGCAGCCACCGATCCAGCCTTATGTCCCGGACCGGACATGATGCAGGCGTCCAACTGGACCACACCATGAGCCGCGGGAATCCCTCCAAGACCCACGCTCGAATTGGAAAGGTCGTCCTCAGCCAATCGCACCCCCTGCTCCACGGCGTCCAAGCCAGATTTTCCAGAACGAAACACCTCTAGAGTGCGGTCGTTGGCAGGCTTGCCGAAGGGCCAGGTTGAAATGACCAAGGGCGGCTTGGCTCGAGCATCCGCCTCCCGACGAACTTTCGGACCCGACTTCGAATTGGCGGCATTGAGCCGACCGCCCGCGATGGCCGCCAGTGATGAGCCCACGAATGCCCTACGAGGAATCTTCATGGACCAAAGGCTCCCCAAGAAACGCTCCGATGCAAGCATCCGGAGGCAAGTCTTGGAATTTCGCATTTGTTCAGAGCCATCATGGACCGTTACATTGACTGCGAAGACTTATGCCGGCCGAGACGCTCATCATCGTACCGACCTACAACGAGCGGGAAAACCTGCCCGAGTTGGTCCGCCGACTTGGCTCGCTGCCCGTGCCGGTCGATTTGCTAGTGGTGGACGACAACTCACCCGACGGCACCGGCCAGATCGCCGATGAGTTGGCTTCGAAAAACCCTTGGGTTCATGTGCTGCACCGCACGGTGAAGGATGGTCTGGGTCGCGCCTATGTGGCAGGGTTTCAGTGGGCCTTGAGCCGGGATTATCAGTTCATCTTCGAGATGGATGCCGACTTCTCCCACAATCCGGCAGACATCCCCCGCTTTCTCCAAACGGCCCAGGAACAGAAGGCAGATTTGGTGCTGGGTTCACGCTACTCGGGCGGCATTCGCGTCATCAATTGGCCGCTGCCCCGACTGCTGCTCTCCCTCTGGGGCGGCTTCTACACCCGAATGATCACCGGCATGCCCTTCAGCGACCCGACCGGAGGCTTCAAATGCTTCCGACGGGAGACGTTGGCGGCCATCGATGTCAGTTCGGTCACAGCCAACGGCTACAGTTTCCAAATCGAACTGACCCATCGCATTTGGCGTCGAGGCCTCAAGATCGCCGAGGTTCCCATCATCTTTACCGATCGGGAGCAGGGTGTCTCAAAGATGTCACGAGACATCGCCATCGAGGCGGCGTGGATGGTTTGGCGCCTCCTCCTAGAAAATCGCTTCCGGCGGCAGCCCGACACGACAAGTCACTGACCGTGGACAGATCACGGGTCCCCCTTGGCACCCCCTGTCACCTGAGGCAAACTCCCGAGGTATGCGTTCGCAATCGCTGACCTTCCTGGAAACCCTCGTCAACACCCCCAGTCCCGTCGGACATGAGACGCGCGGTCTGCGCGTTTGGATGGACTACGCCGGCACTTACGCCGATGAAACCTTCTCCGATGCCTACGGGAACTGCGTGGCGGTGCTCAACAAGGGTGGCGGCCCCCGACTCATGCTTGCCGCCCACGCCGATGAAATCGCCATGTCGGTGAACTTCATCACCGCAGAGGGGTTTATTCATGTCCGCAGAACCGGCGGTATCGACCCGGCCATCACCAAGGCCCAGCGGGTCACCATCCACACCCGGCAAGGTCCCGTTCTTGGCGTCGTCGGCAACGTCGCCCCGCACCTCACCCGCGGCGACAGCGAGCCCAAAGCCCCCAAGATCCACGAACTCTTCATCGACATCGGTGTCGCCTCCAAGGACGCCGCACTGAAGCTGGTGCGCATCGGTGACCCGATCACGCTGAATGACCGCTTTGAGATGCTGCGCGGCGATTTGGCTGTCGCACGCGCCTTCGACAATCGCATCGGTACCTTCGCTGTCGCCGAGACGCTCCGGTTGCTCAAACCCCTGGTTAAGAAGCTGAATGTCGAAGTCTGCGCCGTGGCCAACGTGCAGGAAGAGGTCGGCCTGCTCGGAGCCCGGCAAATTGCCTACTCGCTCAATCCGGAGACCGCCCTGGTGGTGGATGTCACCCACGCCACGGACTACCCCACCGTGGACCAGCGTGCCCATGGCGATATCAAGCTCGGTAGCGGCCCCGCATTGACACACGGCGGCTGCAACCATCCGGCCGTCATCCAGCGCCTCGAAGACGTCGCCGCGAAAAAGAAGATCCCGTTGCAGCATGAGGCCATGAGCGCCACCAGCGGCACGGATACCGATGTGATCTTCTGGACCCGCGGCGGGATCCCCAGCGGGCTCATCAGCCTGCCCAACCGCTACATGCACTCACCGGTGGAGATGGTGAACCTCAAGGACCTGGAATTTATCCCCGAGCTGATGGCCGGCTTCGCGCTGTCCATCGCCAAGGGCGAAAAATTCAAGGTGGTGATCTAAAGATCCTGCCACCTCCGGCACTAGGATCACTCCACGGAGGCGGCCTCGAGCTCTGCGAGCTTGGTGGCCGCAGCCTCCCAGTCGGTGCTGACCTTGTGCAAATCGTGACCCACGGCACGGATTTGTTGTTGGATCTCCATGGATCGACCCGGCTTGGTGTAGGTCTCGGGCTTTTCCATCTCGGCCGTCAACTGAACTTGCTTGGCCTCCAGGGAGGCGATGCGTGCTTCCAGGGTGGTGACGTGCTTTTTCTGGAAACCCATGGCCTTGCGAGCCTCCGCCGCCTGCTGCCGACGCTCCTTGGAGGAGCTCGTGATCACCGGTTTTGAGGACACGGCCGGACCACTGGTGGCCGGACGGGCATTGGTCAGACCGTTGCCATTGGAGGCAGACGTCAACGCCACACGCGCCGAGGAGGCCTTGGTCTTCTCGAGGTAATAATCGTAGTCGCCCGCATACGGTGTCAGCACACCACCGCTGATGTGCAGCACGCGGGTCGCGATCGCCCGAATGAAGTACACGTCATGGCTGATGAAAACGAGGGTCCCGATGAACTCACTCAAGGCGGCCACAAGTGCATCGATGCTGGCAACGTCGAGGTGGGTCGTCGGCTCGTCCATCAACAGCAGGTTGGGCGGATCGAGGAGCAACTTCACCAGAGCCAAGCGGGTCTTCTCACCACCGCTGAGCACGGCCACTTTTTTGAAGACGTCGTCATCCCGGAAGAGGAAACACCCCAGCAGTGATCGGATGTACAAATCGGTCACTCGGGCCGCAGTATCGGAAGCCTCCTCCAGCACCGTGCGCTCGGGCTGGAGCATTTCGGTGCGGTACTGCGAGAAATATCCCACCTTGACCCGCAGTCCCAGATCCCGATCGCCCGCCTGGGGAGTCAGGTTGCCCGCCAAGAGCTTGATGAGCGTGGACTTACCCGAGCCATTGGGCCCGACCAGCACGGTGCGGTCTCCCCGCTGCGCCTCGAACTCCAAACCCGTGTAAATGACGTTCTGCCCATAGGCAAAATTGACACCCTTCAAGGTGATTACCCGCTGACCGCTTTTCTCCGGTTGTGGGAATGCAAAATCGACGGTCGACGCAGCCTGTTCCGGCGCGTTGATCTTCTCCATACGATCGATTTGCTTGAGCTTGGCCTGAGCCCGCGTCGCCGTCGTGTTCTTGGCCCGGAACCGATTCACGAAATCCATCAAGCGCCCAATTTCGCGCTGCTGATTCTTGAAGGCGGCCAATTGCTGCTCCTGCTGCGCCTCGCGTTCGTCCAAAAAGGCGTCGTAGTTACCACAGTAATTGTAGAGTCGCTCGTTACGAATCTCGACGATACCGGTGACCAACTGGTTGAGGAACTCCCGGTCATGCGAGATGACCAAGATCGCTCCCGGGTAATTCTTTAGATAGCCTTGGAACCAAATCAGGGTCTCCAGATCGAGATGGTTGGTGGGCTCATCCAGCATCAGGATGTCCGGCTCATGGACCAACAACCGAGCAAGGTGTGCCCGCATCACCCAGCCACCGGACAACTCGCGCGCCGGCCGATCGAAGTCCGTTTCCCGAAAGGCCAGACCCTTGAGCAGTCGCTTGGCCTTGGCGATGGCGGGACCGTCGGCATAGGAGTGGTAATCATCGTCCGGCTCGGAACCGGGCGCATGCTGACTGGTGGCGATTTCCATCACCGTCTGATCGCCCACGGGCGCGCTTTCCTGAGGCAGGAAACCGACGGTGGTCCCGCGTTGGAACGTCACCAGACCATCATCGGGCTCCTCCAATTGGAGAATCAGTTTGAAGAGCGTGGACTTGCCGGCGCCATTCGGACCCACCAGACCCAAACGGTCCTGACGGTTGAACTGCAGGGACAAATCTGAGAACAGGGTCTTTCCGCCATACCCCTTCGACACATTGGAAACAGTCAGCATTGCTGGAGCCAACTCTAAGCAATAACCCGAAAAAGCGGGACTTGAATTTTTCCGAACAGCAATCGTAACGAACGGGCTTTTCGTAAATTCCGTCCGCCGTGTTGACAAGACCCTGAACATTCCTCATAAAGCGCGCCGGTTTTGGCGCCTCGGTAGCTCAATGGTAGAGCAGTTGACTCTTAATCAATTGGTTCTAGGTTCAAGTCCTAGCCGAGGCACCAGTCCGGTCTTCTTCACTCTCCCCAACCTGTTCTGAAAACTGGTGTTTCAAAAGGGCACCACAGAAAGACGCTCCCTCAACGGAGCTCCATCGATCGATGACACGACTCTTTTCTGAAGTGGCACGAAGCGTCTGGCTCTTCTTGATGTTTTTCCTGCCCGCCCACCTGTCCGCCCAATCTTCGGAGATCGTCTTCGAGAACATGTCCGGGATGACCACCAACTATTATATGTTCGGTCGCCAGTACGGCGACGACATCAACTTGGCGAAAGGTGGTCGGATTGTTACTCAGTTCACGTTTCTCTATTTCGGCAGCATTCCGACCAATTTAATTTCCCCGGGTGAATGGCGGATCCGTTTTTACAAAAACGACGGCGCGCTAGAGAACGCCTCCATCGCCACTTCCCAAAAACCCAACACCCAAATCTGGGACAGCGGATTGCATCCGGTCCAACCCGGCTACCAGATGACCACTCTGGCAGTGCCTCAGGTAACAGTCCCCGACCGCTTCACCTGGACGGTGGAGTTTTTTAATCTCCCCCAAGATTCGAACAACGGAGCCGGCTTGGTCTTGGCCAACCCGCCCACCATCGGGGCAACGCTGCCCGGCAAAAACTCCACCGTCATTGGGAGCTACACAGACTTCTGGATGCTCGAAGAGGCAGACCTCCTCGATTCTTGGACCCTGCAAATCTTCAGCGCCAATCCCAACGTCGGACCTCAAGGAAACTTTTTTGCCCAGGTGGTCACTGCGGCCAATCCCAATAAGGCTCCCGTCTGGACATCGACGGCCCAAAATCGCCGCGTCTCCGAAGGCTCCACCCTCTCATTCCAACTCCGGGCCACCGATTCCGATCTTCCGCCCCAACCCCTGAGCTACCGCCTCATCAGCGGTCCGACAGGCCTGACGGTCAGTACCAACGGTGTGGTTTCCTGGCGACCCACTGAAGAGCAAGGACCCAGCACCAACCGGGTCTGGGTCGATGTGAATGACGGGATCGAAGGCACCTCCCAAGAATTCGACATCGTCGTCCAAGAGCAGAATCTGCCGCCGGTGTGGACCCCCGCGGGCACACTCCGTGTGACCGAGGGCCTGCGGCTCTCGTTTCAACTCAAGGCCACCGATTCAGACCTGCCTGCCCAAGGGGTGATCTACCAACTGGTGTCTGGTCCGACTGGCCTGACTGTCACCACCCATGGCCTGCTTTCTTGGACCCCCACAGTGCAGCAGGGCCCTAGCACCAACCGCGTACGAGTGAGCGTCAAAGACCCCTTCACCAGTGTGACCCAAGACGTTGATATCATCGTCCGCGACACCGATCCCGCACCGGCCGTCGCCACACTGGAAATTTCCGGCAAACCGGGTGGCGCTTGGAATCTTCATCTACGGGCCACCTCGGGAGTCAGCTATCAAATTGATCAGAGCCTCTCGCTCGGAGGCACCTGGACCCAACTGTCTGGAGTCACTGCTGTGGTTGGAAAGGGCCTCTCGGAGGCCGTGACAATCCCTCTGCCCAGCAACCCGGCGACAAACCTCTTTTTAAGAGCCCGCCGACTGTGAACTGACAGCGGGACGGCCAATTTCCGGCCTTAGGATCTGTCGCACTTCAATTTTGAACCGTGGCCCCAAATCCACCGAACCCTGAGCGCCCCTTACTCCGAGCCCTCATCGTTGAGGACTCCGAGTTTGACGCGCTCATCCTGGTCAATCACCTGCGTCAAGGTGGCTGGCGGGTGGAGTCCAAGCGGGTGGCCAGCGCCGAGGCCTTTGCGCAGGAATTGCAAATCGGCAACTGGGACCTCGTTCTGTGCGACCACTTCATGCCCGGGTTCAGCGCCCCCCAGGCCTTGGTTCTCTACAAACAGTCCGGCAAGGACATGCCCTTCATTATCGTGTCGGGCGGTATCGAAGAAGGCGTAGCTATCGAAGCCATGAAGTCTGGGGCTCACGACTTCATGACCAAGGGATCCCCCGGCCGCCTGGTGCCCGCCATCCAGCGCGAATTGCGTGAGGCCGCCGTCCGGGCCGCCAGCCGGCTAGCCGAAATATCCCTCCGCGAGAGCGAGCTGCGCTACCGATCGGTCTGGGAAAACTCAACCGACGGAGTGCTACTTATCGATTTGGAAGGGGCCATCCGCTTCGGCAATCCGGCCGTAACGACGATCTTCGGCTGGGAGGCCGAACAAATCTGTGGAAAGACCCTCGATTTTCTTCAGACAGCGGCCACCGCCCCGGGTACCTGGAAGACGGCCGCCGGGGCCGAAGACCGCAGGGTCTTCGAATCCTTCGCCCGCCGTTCCGACGATTCAGAAGTCGAAGTCGAAATCGGCTTCACCCAGATGCGGATGGGGCAACAGCAATGGCTCGTCGCCTTCATTCGAGACATCAGCCAGCGCCGTCGCCACGAGGCCGAAATACGCAAGACGCGACAGGAGTTCGCTGCGGCTCGCGAGATCCAGTCCCGCCTTTTCCCCAAATCCTCACCCCGGGTGCCGGGATTCGATATCGCCGGGGTTTCCCATGCCGCCGAGGCCACGGGCGGAGACTCTTTCGATTACCTGCCCTTGCCAGATGGCTCTTGGGGCATCTTGGTGGCCGATGTGGCCGGACACGGAATGGGACCCGCTCTCCTCATGGCGGAGACCCGATTCTGTCTTCGCATGACGGCCCGATTGGTCTTCAGTCCGGCCGAAATCCTGACCCAAGCCAACCGGCTCTTGGCCGAAGACCTCGGCGGCGACAATTATGTGACTGCGTCCTTGGCTGCGATCCATCCCGAGACCCGAACCTTGCGTCACGCCAGCGCAGGCCATCCCGCGACCTGGGTCCTCGATGCGACCGGCCAAATCAAGGCCAGCTTGCGCCGAACCGGCAAACCGCTCGGGCGGCAAGGCCTCATCGCCTACGGTGAGAATCCTGAAATTATTCTAAATTCGGGCGACACTCTGCTCCAACTCACCGACGGCATCGACGAAGCCATGCGCGCCGACGGGAGCCTCTTCACCGTGGAGCGGGTTCTGGATCTCATCCGTGGCCACCCGGGAATGCCAGCAGCCGATTTGGCAGAACTCATTTGCAGCGAGGCCCGAGCCTTCACGCAACCGGAGCCGCAAACCGACGACTTCACCGTGGTCATCGTCCGGGTCCTCTGAGAGCCTCAGGGCAACGCCATGGCCATGAGGCACTTCTTCACCGGACCCTGGATTAAGTGCGAGCTCTTGCAAACGTGGCTCGAGAAGCACGGCATTGAGTCTACGATCGAACCCGTCGAGCCCATCACGGGTGAACCCACCCCTTTAGATCCCGAAGATTTGGACCGCGAAGTGCGGATCCTCGTCCCGGAAGCCGATTTTTCCAGGGCCCACGACTTGTTTTTCACCGAACGCGAAGGAGAACTGTGAATCTGGAATCACTGAACGCCCGACTTGAACAGACCGAGGCTTCCCTCGCCCATCTCGAGCGCAACTACGACGAACTCAACTCGGTGATCATTGACCAGAGCAGAACGATCACCCGACTTCAAAAACAGCTAGAGATCCTCGGGGAGACCTTGCGCGGCCAAGATGTGGACCGCGCTCAGCCTCACAACCAGAAGCCGCCGCACTACGCGCCCTGAGCAGGGACGATCTCTGCGGCGGTCCGGCTCAACTTGGCGCTTTCGGAGAAATCGCCCTACCTCGGAGGTGCTTGGGTAAGGCTAATCTTGTGGCAGGAACCTTGGATGTAGTCCGAAGACTTCCGAGGTAGGGAACGATTTCCGAGCGGTCCGCGTCTGCGGCGGACCGATCTCTGCGGCGGTCCGGCTCAACTTGGCGCTTTCGGAGAAATCGCCCTACCTCGGAGGTGCTTGGGTAAGGCTGATCTTGTGGCAGGAACCTTGGATGTAGTCCGAAGACTTCCGAGGTAGGGAACGATCTCCGAGCGGTCCGCGTCTGCGGCGGACCAATCTCTGCGATGGTCCGTGTGTGCGGACGTGGCGCTTTCGGAGAAATCGCCCTACCCCTGAAGCGCTGCGCCCTACCTTGGGGCGCTCGGCCCATATGCGTTAACCTAAATCTCCATTAAGGGAAGTCTCCAGTTTCACTACTTGTCTGATCCGTTTACGTGGTG
>CAJAHH010000030.1 GCA_903939515.1 uncultured Verrucomicrobiota bacterium | reverse complement strand
GGTTCGGAACGGAGCAGCCGGGCCACCAAAGGTGCCTCTCCGACCGCATCCAGGGGTTTTCTCTTTCGGGCCATGTCAGAGAGTCCCAAATCTCAAACCACCAAACAAGAAATTTTACCGATATATATGGTGATTTGGTATTAAGCGAAGCGGAAGGCCACGTGTCGACAAGCGCCAAGGCGAGTTTGTCGACAGACCGGCGCGGTCGTAGACCCTCAGCACGTATCGAAACTTCCAGCGCAGGAACTGGGAGACCCCAGCGCTCTCCACGGGGTGATGCCCGGGGAGAGGTTCTTCTCGTGCGTTATGCCGACGACTGTGTGCCACGAGCACGAGATGGGCCGATGAGTTCATCTGGTGCGCAACTGCACAACCGATGAGGGACAGAAGGCCCCTCGGGACCGGCTGACAGGAGCAGGTCTCAAATCACCTTCGGCGGCTGGGGACAAAAGCCCCGGTCGTGAGCACAGAAGGAAAAGGTCCGGGAAGAACCGGATCAGATGAGTGATCGGGAGATGAACGCAAGTGAACCACTGATGACGTGTCGAAAGCGTAGGAACGAGGTCGAAACCGGGTTGGAGTCGTTGACCCGGGACGAGCAGGGACGGTGCCTGTTGCGGGCCCTGCGGCCTCCGGCATTAAGGTGGCATGACCCGATCACGCGGCGGTTGAGCGGAACGTGGGAACCTTCCGCGCCGATGCGAACCGAGCGGCTCAAGCAGAAGCCCTGCGAGAGTTGGAGTAGGAATGCGGTGCGAAGGGGCGGAATGGCCCGTAGTAGCGAAGAAGTCTGCGAAAGGCAGAGGGAGCCAAGGGGCCATGGACAGGGAGGAGGGTTTGCGGTGTCAACCGGCAACGGGAGGAACCCATGAACCCGCCACAACTCAAGCCGTTCTGTATTTCCAAGCATGCGGTGCTGGAAGCATGGAAACGGGTGAAAGCAAACCGGGGCGCTGCCGGCATCGATGAGGAGTCGATTGAGGACTTTGAGCGAAAGCTCAAGGACAACTTGTATCGGCTCTGGAATCGGATGTCTTCAGGCAGTTACCTGCCTCCCGCGGTGCGAACGGTCAAGATACCCAAGGCCGGGGGAGGGGAACGAAAGTTAGGCATCCCGACCGTGGCGGATCGGGTGGCCCAGATGGTGGTGAAGAGGCAGTTGGAACCCAAACTGGACCCGCTCTTTCATGCGGACAGCTACGGATACCGGCCGACCAAGTCCGCGCCTGAGGCGGTGGGGCGAGCCCGGCAACGGTGCTGGCGGTATGACTGGGTGCTGGACCTGGATATCAAGGGCTTCTTCGACAACATCCCTCACGACTTGATGATGCGGGCGGTGCGTAAGCACGCCCCGGAGGCGTGGGTAGTGCTCTACGTGGAACGGTGGCTGAAAGCGCCGGCCCAGGATGAGCAGGGTCACCAGACGCCCCGGGACAAAGGAACGCCTCAGGGGGGAGTCATCTCGCCTCTGTTGGCGAACTTGTTTCTGCACTACGCCATGGATCAGTGGATGGTTCGGCAACATCCCGGCATACTGTTTGAACGGTATGCGGATGATGCCATCCTGCATTGCCGGAGCCGGGAAGAAGCGGAGCGCTTGCGCGATGCCCTCATCGGACGACTGGCTGAATGCGGGCTGGAGCTCAATCTCCAGAAGACCAAGATCGTTTACTGCAAGGATGAGGATCGAAGAGGGAACTACGAGCACGAGAAGTTTACCTTCCTGGGCTACGAGTTCCGGCCCCGGCGGGCCAAGAACTACCGGGGCACCTACTTCATCAGTTTCCTGCCCGCAGTGAGCACCAAGGCCAACCAGAAGATCCGTGAAGAGATTCGGGGATGGAAACTCCACTTGCGGAGTGACAAATCCCTGAGCGACTTGGCGCGGATGTTCAATCCCATCCTCCGTGGCTGGGTGCAGTACTATGGGCACTACTATCGTTCCGAGCTACACCCGCTGTTCCGGCCCTTGGACCGGATCCTGGTCCGGTGGGCATGTCGGAAATACAAGAAACTCCGAGGTCATCGACGCCGTGCTACTCATTGGCTGCGGCGAATCTCCGTGCGGGAACCCAAGCTGTGGGCCCACTGGGAAATCGGAGTCCGGTGTCGGGTTCCCTGACGGGAGCTGGATGAACCGAGAGGTTCACGTCCAGTTCTGCGAGCGCGCAGGGGTGAGACTCCCCTGCGCGACTCACCTCGTGATGGGCTTCGAGCATCGCGATGATGCCGAGCAGTTCTTGGCCCTACTGCACCAGCGAATGGTCAAGTTCGGTCTGTAGCTGCACGGCGAGAAAACCCGTCTCCTGCGCTTTGGTCGCTTTGCGGCTTCCAAAGGAGCAAAAGACGGCACGGGCAAACCGGAAACCTTCGACTTCCTTGGCTTCACGCACATCTGCGGCCGGTCGAGAACGGGGAATTTCCTGTTGGTCCGACATACCATGAGCAAACGGTTCCGAGCCAAACTCGGAGAGATCAAGACGGAGCTGCAAGCCCGCCGACATCAACCGCTGACCGCTCAAGGAACTTGGTTGGGTACAGTCCTCCGCGGCTACTATCGGTACTACGGGGTTCCATCCAACATCAACGCTCTCTGCCGATTCCGCATGGAAGTGACTCGCTTGTGGTTCTGATCGCTTCGGCGACGAAGCCAGAAGAGACGCTTGAGGTGGGATCGGATGACTCCACATGTCGAACGATGGCTGCCAACCGCACGAATCTGTCATCCTTGGCCTTGGGATCGGTTCGACGCTCGTACTCAAGATAGGAGCCGAGTGCAGTAATCCTGCCCGCTCGGATCTGTGCGGGGGGCCGGGGGAAACCTTGGTCCCTACCGCGACCATAAAGGGTGAGGCAGGCGACGTTGAGGTGGGACCGTCTGAGAGCAGCTTACCCGAGCAAGACTCAACCCAACGGGCTACCGTCAGCGGATGAACTCCAACTTTGAGAGCGAACTCTTTCTGACTCAGGCCAGATTCAGAGAACTCCCGGACCAAGACATTGATTTTGTCCTGACCGCGCCGCCGTCGTCGTTCGAGGCTGCCTTAAATGGATAGCATCCCGGAGACTGACCGTAATCAGCACACCTTGGGAACCATGTGGACCGGCGTACGGATACAGATCAGGCGCCACAGAGGGTAGACTGCGCACGATCCCACTGCCTCGGGAAAGCCTTGGTTGGCCAGGAGCGGGTAGTGCGCGGCATTCCAGGTGGCGAAATGACTTTCGGAGGTCGGGTCTGCGGGATGGGGATTCATGGAACGGGAGGGCGCGAGTCGGGATCGCTGTGCTTGCTCGCGGGTGTCGCGGGCGTCTTGGAAACCGCCCAACCCCAGCGGCGGCTCCAGACGAAGTTCCAACCACTGACCGACACGATGGCGATCGCATTGGCCAGGTCTGCGGGAACTCCAGCCCACCGGTGCAACAGCCCGAGCAGCACCAGAGTGAGAGCAATGCCTGAGAGGCAGATCAGGTGGAATCGGAGGAGTCGCCGGGGCCAGGGAGCGACCGAATTTTTGGGCCGGTTTCCGAAGGTCCAGCGATCATTCCACAGGAAGTTGTTGAGCAGAGCGGTCTCGGCAGCCACGACCTTCGCGGCTTCGAGTGGCCATCCGGTCCTGGTGTGCAGCAAGTGGAAGAGCCCCAGGTCGACCAGCAAACCGCTGAACCCGACCCCGCAGAAGATCAGGTAGCGCTTCCACGAGGCAAGGGAGCCGGGGTTCATGAACAAGTGGGTTGGAGGTTTGACCGCGGCTTGGTTCCGATGGACCTCGGTTCCAAAGGCTCCGGCTGTTCTTTACGGACCTGCCTTGGTCTCCTCCCGCCAGGTGGCGTGGCGTTGCAGCCAGAGCACATCGGGGTCGTTGGGGGCGGCGAAGTCGTCGCGGGGAACCGACGAAGCCCCCAAAGTGCCCCAACGGTGGGTTTCGACGTGGCCATCGCCGAAGGCGAGATTGCCGGAGCGGTTGTGAAGGTGCCCGGGCTTGTCGCGCACCTTCCATCTGGACGGTTGCGACTCCTTGAAGTCCCACTGCAGCGAGAAGGCTCCGTCGTTGATGGTCTCGAGTCGTTCCTCGAGAAAGGTCAGGGCCTCGGTCGGCGAGAGTTGGACGAGGTCGGAGAAGCGGCGGTAGGTCTGTGCGGCCGGAGTCTGGATGCTCGAGCCGATGAAGGCGTTGAGCGAGACGGTGCGCACCCGGGGCATGCGGGACGGCCCCAGGGTCACCTCGCGGGCCGAAGGGCATTTCCACAGGGCGGTGTTCTGGACGTAGGGGGCCAAGAGGCTCTGCCTCAGGAAGAGGGTGTTCGTGCAGTCGGGCCCGGGAAGTCCGAGCCAACCCTGCACCCAGGTTTCGCCGAGCGGGATGTTCTCTCCGTCGAGATTTGGTGGCATGAAATCGGCGTGGTCGTTGGCGTATAAGGTGCCGGCCAGCCCGAACTGCCTGATTTGCGACACGCACTGGGTGGTGGCGGCCCGCCACTTGGCCCCGGCCAAGGCCGGCAAGACGAGCCCGGCTAGGATTGCGATGATGGCGATGACCACCAGCAGTTCCAACAACGTGAAAGCCCGCATTGACCTTAGCCGGCCCATAGGAAGTTGCAATAACGCCAGACCAGCAAGCCCTGTACGATCGCAGATAAAATCACGTAATACCTGAACATCCATAGTTTATCGGGCGGGCTAAGCCACTGGCCCCAAATGTAAAAAACAGGAAATGCCATAACCAAGAAACGCCGGTAAGAGAAGAACCAGTTGCTCATGGCTGGAATGATCCCCACACACACTGTCCACCAAAACCATTCCTTGTTGACGCGCCATAGCGCTGGTAGAGTAAGTATCAACAGCACAAACAGCAATCGGTCCAAGCCTCCATCAAGCATCCCTAAGATAGAACCTATATTACATAATGATTGAAAGAACTGGGACAGATTAATAATATTCGCCAATGAAGGATGGTTCGGATAATGTTTTTGCGCGGAAAACCCTTCAAACGGATTACCCGTCCAGTGCCACATGAGCAAGAAATAAGTAGCATAGCCAGTCAGTGGCGCAAGGCACGCCGCCCATGCACGCCAATCCGTGCGCCGTTGAAAAGCACGCCAAATAAGCGGTGCTAAGCAGAACACACCGACGGCACGGGAAAGCGGAAGTAAAAAACCAGCAATAGCGATGAACGCCCATTTTTCGTGCCGAAGGCTAAGAAAAAAGACCGCGGCGAGGAACAAGGTTAAGGCTTCTGAATATCCAACAGACAGAAACATAGCGCCGGGGGTAGATGCAAACAAGACGAGAGCGGCAGAACACTCCGGGCTAGCCTGGTCGTGACCTTGAAATATCTGCGCAAGCAAATAGTACCCACAGAAAATTAACAGATTGGCAATAATAATCCCGATCCAGATGGCAGATGTATTTGATGATTTAAAAGCTAAATTTACCCACTTTAGACAATACGGCCAGAGCGGATAGAATGCACAAGATGCATCGCCCTTGACGTAACCATAGTGTGCAATTCGCAAATAGTGCGCGGAATCCCAGGCCCCAGCTTTACTGGAAACTGACATTTCGTCGGATGTCGGCCAAATCAAAACTCCATCTGGAGGCGTCTGTTTTGATTCATTCGGCGACACAATTAATAGGGCAACCACGCCGACGAGCGCTCGCAATGCTACTGTCCACATGCAAACGCGACACCACAACGGGATTGTCAGTTTCTTCGATGGAAACATCTTGGCTTAAAACGTAAGTAGATTAATTGAGCAAGGCTCGTTACGATAAACCATATTATCAAACCCCACATGATGTGGTTGACTGTTTTCCCACTCATGCCAAGCGTGTCAGGCAACGTCCCCAAGCAGGCGCACGGGTATTCCACTTTGCCAGAGAGCAATGCCACTCTATTAGCTGCAAATACGATTCCACACCCAAGCATCGCTATTTGCGATAGTAGAAATCGCTTAGGAACCATTAGAGTCAAACATATTGTAATCTCAACTATGGTTGCAACCAAATAGGCCATCCTAAATGTTATAAATGGCAACAGCGGATAAGCCGCCTGTAAAAACTCGCGTTCACTCACCAGCATCGGTAGCTTTAACAAAACAAGCGCCAACAGAACCATCGCTTGAAATATAGACAAAATTTTTGTCATAATTATCACTTGCCATTTATAAACGGTCGCATTTCAATGGTCTAAGATAGTCGTTCAGCCGTTTTGTTTAAAGATTGCACATCAGAGAGAATACATTGGTGGGAGACTCCCGCCAATGTAGCGCTAAATAAAAATTAATTATTGCAAATATGTGCAACTTCCGTTTAAGTATGTGGTAAAGCCATTGATGATTGTAACATTGCTAGAGGTTCCGCTGCCGTAGTTACAGCCGCGAGGACACGAGGTGTTCTGACATGTTCCAGAATAGTAAGTCTCGGTTCTTATTAAGGAAGTGCTTTCGTCACATTTTTGGTATATTGAACCAGTGGCACACCTACCCGCAACCGGAGTGTAGTCCAGTTTGCTGCACCCACCCGAAGGAGTGGAGCAACAAAAATTAACCACAACCCCACTGCCACCGGAGCTAGGTGAACCCCAAAAACCACAACCGGGGGCAGCAGCTAACTGAACTGACATTGCCAGCAGCGACATGTAAACCATGTTTTTATATCTCATGTAATTAATGTTTATTTCAACGTTGCTGCTGTCGCCAAATCTTAATGGATATTGGAATTCCGATCAGCAGCAAAAACATACCAACGATGCCAATGCGTTTTACATTCTCAGGAATACCGCCATCAGCAGACCGAAGTCGTTCCAACTCCTTCAGTCGACGCGTTGTGCTTTCCAAGCTAGGCCAATTGCTGCTGATCAACGACAGTGCCAAGGTCGATTTCCCACGCATAAGTCTTTGATCCGAGATTGTAGCCACCCCATTTAATACAGGTGAAAACATATTGGGATCGTGAACAAGCCCAAGACTGTTCGTTAGAGTCATTTGAATTTTAGATCGGGGAATATTTCCGTCGTGTAGAAAAGTTACCGTTACATTTCTTACACCTCCGTCATTCACCGCGAATAACACTAAATTTGTCTTTTGTGTTTCTCTATACTCAGCATCATCACTGTCCCAGAAAAGATCAGTTGAATAAAATGTTATCGGTAAATGGGGCCATGTCTGGTCGAGGGTACGAACAGCGGTTACTTTTAAACGCGAATCAGATGTTAAAGCCTGCGGTGGTGGCAGAAACATCGGGAGATAACTATGGGACTGTTCTTTTACAAGGTATGGACCAGATGCCGTTGCGAGCCAGATGAGCGATAATTTAAGATCACACCTCTGAGGTACTGGACCAGCACTTATTAATCCTGCCAAACATACAGATTTAGTGGTCGAGTTAGGAATAGTTTGTTTGCCATCTGGCTCAATATAGGCGAGGGTTGTTAATTGATAAATATTCGTTAAATCATATGACAATATCGTCGCTGATTCCACTAAACTTATTTGCCCATTCGACGCAGACAAACTGTGATCAGGGGTAGCTGTAATACGGTACCGGTCGTTGTCAAATACTATCGTAACATTGCCTGTTGTAGAGATGTCATGGTCACCTCCGAATGACCTTTTAAATTCAGTGAACTGGTAGACGCCTTGCATGAGGAGTGTGGCTGCGGCCATATTCCCTGCGAATACGATTAATATGACGCTGAATTTTAGCATATTATGTGCATGATTTAATTTGCTTTGCGGATTTTTCTATGGCAGCTCAATTGGGAATTTGCGAAATCTATTGTGCTCTCCGTGACAATAGCGTTTGAATAAATTGCAAACTAGGCAGAGACGTGATTGTGCATGTCAATGCATGCTGAAATGAGAGTCTTCGTTAGGTTAATGTTTATTATATTTCTGAAATAGCAGGCCGTTATTAAATATCACTTCTGAATAACGTTTGCATTTTTGATTGATTTATTATGTTTTAACCTTGCTAAAATATGCTTATCTAATCGAACGTTAGTGAACGAACCGCCAGCCCTTTGGATCTCGAAAAAGAGAAAATAATACAACAACAGTCTGCTCACACGAGCTTATATTTTTGGATTAGCTTCAGTTTTCTAAATCGATTAGCCACTAGGTTGTGATTAACTTTAAAATATTTGCGTTATTAATTAAAATTTACAGGCTGACGCTGGAAAACGGAACCATTTTATGACTAACAAAACCGTTACTGAGCTTGAATCTGATGGCAATTTGCCCAATATTGAACCTGCTGGTGACTGCTGAAGACAAGACAGATATTACCTAATGTGCGTAGAACCAATTATGGGCTTCAAATTTAATACGGAGGCCAGACGACGGTTTTTTCAAAAATCGCGGAAAATCTTGAGGTAGACTCTTTTTGATTGGATGGTGACGGCTCTAGGCCACTATGCACCGACCCCGGGACCGGGTAGTTTACTAGTCATGCTGTCCGTCGCTGAAAATTTTCTTTCGGATATTTTTCGGGGTTGTCCAATTTGGCGTTGCGGACGGAACCAGTCAACGACAATCATTCGGTTCCTCGCTACTTTCAGTGGGTTAGTAGCACGGTAGGGTGAGTTTACCGGCGACGAAGTAGAGCATGCTGGTCATGTACTCCACCGTCCGGTACCCGCGCGCCTTGCGCTTCACGGCTGAGAACAGGCTGTTGAGTCCCTCCATGAAGGCCGTCGTCAGACCTTGAGTCCAATGGGCCAGAATACCCTCCAAGTGCCCTTCGAT
>CAJAHH010000029.1 GCA_903939515.1 uncultured Verrucomicrobiota bacterium | reverse complement strand
GGGCACCGCATACCAGCCCAGGGTAAAACCCTGGGAACAAATCACCTCCCCCTCGCGTTCTGAAGGAACGCCGCATGTTCGCCACCCAACCGCCAGCAACTCCCCTGTACCTCCACTTTCAGCGCGCAAAAATATGCAAAAGTGGCACATTTTGTGTAAATAGGTGGGACCGACCCCGCCGCCTCTCTGGCTGCCGCGGGCTTCAGATTCCCCAGAGCGTCGAGATTGGCGCTGCCCAGATTCCGTGGCCAAGGGGCAAAGTTTCGGTGCCGTCGTAGAGGATTACACCCATTTTGAATCGGTCTCCGGCAACCGCTGACAACTTCCTCAAACCGCGGAGATCCTGAGCGGTCACCGTGGCGGATGCCTTGACCTCGACACCCACCACGTATCCGGCCGCATTCTCAATCACCACATCCACCTCGAATCCATCCGGGTCCCGATAGTAGAGCAGTCGATGATCGTCGTCGGAAGTGGTGCTGTGCTTGAGCAACTCGCTGAAGACAAAGGCCTCGAGCACACCGCCGAAGCGCCTCCGATCGCGCTCCACCTCGGCACGGCTCAAATCAACGAGCGTGGCCAATAGGCCGCTGTCAATAAACTGGACCTTGGGCATCTTGCTCACCCTTTTGAGCCGGTTCTTGGCCCAGACCTCCACCCGTTGGAGTAGGTACAATTGCTCGAAGACTCCCAGGTATTTTGCAGCTGTCTTGCCGTCCAATCCGGTCTGCCCTCCCAGTTGGGTGTAGTTGCACGGTTGGCCGACCACCTCCGCGAGGTAGCGCAAGAATCGCGGCAATAGGTCGAGTTTTTCGATGCCGCCCACATCGCGCACGTCGCGCTGGACGATCGCATCGAGGTACTGGCGAGCCCACACCCTCTGCCGCCTCGGATCGGCGCGCGCCAACACCTCCGGATAACCGCCCTTCAAGACCGCATCCACCAGCGCCGGCCCCACCAGCGCCTTGGAAACCCGGGGAATGCCGCCGTCGAACACCGCGTCCAACCAGTTGGCTGTACTTCCATGCAATTCACTCTGGGAAAGAGGCAAGAGCTTCAGGGTCTCCATCCGCCCGGCCAACGAGTCGGCGACCGCAGGCAAGGTCATCAGATTGGCTGAACCGGTCAGAAGGAACCGTCCCGGCCGGCGGTCTTCATCGATGCTCTTCTTGATGGCCAGCAGCAGTTGGGGCGCGCGTTGGATCTCATCGATCACAGCCCTGTCCAGACTGCGGATCATGCCTGCCGGATCGCCTTGGGCGGACAACAGCGTTAACTCGTCGTCGAGGGTCAGGTAGCGCATCCCGTCGTCGGCCCGTCGCCTCGCCAGAGTGGTTTTGCCTGCTTGCCGTGGGCCTGCGATGAGCACAGCAGGAGTGTCAGCGAGGGCCTCAGCCAGCCGCTGTTCGACGTGCCGTGGGTACATCGGCAAGGATGGAAGCGATGGTGTCACTGAATCAATGTGTCCGAGTTGCCGGAATGGGTCACGTAAAATTCGGAATAAAAGACCGTAAAAACAGGAATATGCAGACGTAAAATACGGAATATGCAGACGTAAAATTCGAATCTAATCGATCGTTGAAGCCGGTGAAACACCCTGAAAACGACGGTTTCGCTTCTCTCACACCGATCTTCCACACTCTCCGCGTGTCCAAAAGCCCCGACGAGGCCACCACCCCAACATTGCCCAGTAGGGATCGTGTCCCACGGTCTATTCCTCTCCGGTAAGGATCGTGTCCCACGGTCCATTCCCGCCGTGCAGCCGCAGACGCCTGCATCCCGCCACCGCTCAGAACTGCTCGATGCTCGGCACCGTGATGGCGCGGCGGAGTTGGTATTCGAGTCGGTGACGTTCTGAGTACCCCAACGGGTCACCGCATACCAGCCCAGGGTAAAACCCTGGGAGCCAATCACCTCCCCCTCGCGTTCTGAAGGAACGCCGCATGTGTGAGCATGAAACTGAAACGACTAACCGGTGAAAGACCGAGTACGGTGCTGGCATGGCACCGTGTAGCTGAAGGTAACTGCGTCGC
>CAJAHH010000028.1 GCA_903939515.1 uncultured Verrucomicrobiota bacterium | reverse complement strand
TCGCCGAACGGAATCTTAAGCCGCAGCGATACCAGTGGCGGGCTGACGGAACAGTGATCCTGGAGAAAATCCGCCGAGCCCGGGAAGCTTTGGCACGGAGCCAACCAATTGTTAAAGACTAATATGATACACTACACTAGGGGACCTAATCAACGTGTTGGATACCTTCAGCGATTCGCTGAAAAAGGGTGCCTTGATCACGGTGGCCGGAAAACGTGTTCGAATTGTTGAGCTACCGGTAAAGCGGGCCAACTAGTCTTTGGAGCGCACAGCAGATGACGCAGTTTCCTTGTTTCATAGTTGGGTCAAATCTGGCTGCGGTGAAGTGGCCGATGAAGCGTTCGCCATTAGGCGCACATGAGCGCTTTCGGAGAAATCGCCCTAACTCGGAGGTGCTCGGGTGAGACTGACTTAGCGGACGGACCCTGGGGTGTAGCCCAATGACCTCCGAGGTAGGGACCGATCTCCGAGCGGTCCGGCACCGCAGACATGGCCCTCTACCGAGTTCTGGCCGAAAGAAATGATGCATCCAACATCGAAAAACCCTCCCGAAACCCGGTTTTTTCGAGTCGACTGAAGTCGTGAGCCGATGATGGTCTTCACTGCAACTACCGCCGATCAGAGGGTTTCCCCCAAAATCCCATGCCCATGAAAATCACTGCTCGTGTGAAAGAAGCCGCCAAGGCGTTGGTCTCCACTCCAAAGGCGCAAACGTTCTCGGTGGCTGGAAAGTTTGTTGAATGCAGGCACTGCGAGAACATCCTTTTTCATAAGAAAAAGGCATCGTTGAACAACGCGCTGAGTTCCTTGTTCGGTACCGAATGTTTGGATCGTGAAACGAGCGTCTTGATTTGTGCGAACTGTTCGCGGATTGAATGGTTTTTCGATGATCTCCAGCCTGAAAAATCCTGACACGAGCCCTCACTGGAATTACCACGGGTTTTTGGGATCAGTTGTTGACCTCAATTGAGTCAGAGATGGAGGTGGCTCCTCCATACATGGCACAGGGTTGAAATTAGAATCCTGAGATGAGGGGCCGGACGAATTGGACTGCCTGGATGAAAAAACACACGGAGTATCACAAAGATGGGAGCGTCCAAGCCATGGGGCCGATGGTGGAAGGGGTTCCCGTGGGCTATTGGGAATGGTTCCGGTTGGATGGAACCAAGATGCGATCAGGCTACTTTGAAAAGGGCGAACAAACTGGCGAATGGACGACCTACGACAAGAAGGGACAGATCTATAAAGTGACCCAGATGAAGTCCAAAACGCCGCAGCGTTGATGCTCAAGCCACCGGCTGCCGCTGTGAACGATAGGAACGAGTTGGGAGTGTCCATGCAACAGCGGTTGCCAGTGATGGTGGCCCTGGCGGTCGTGATCGGGTTGGGGTTGGCCTCCAGGGCGTACGACGGTTTGTTTCCAAACGCCCTCGGAAAGTATCCCGGGGACGCTCTTTGGACGGTGGCTGTCTACCTGGGATGGAAGCTGGTGGTCCCCGCCATGGTGCCCTGGAAATTGGGCCTGATGGCTCTGGGGCAGTCCTTCGGGGTCGAGTTCCTGCAATTATACCACGCGCCCTGGCTGGACGGCATTCGAGGCAACTACTTCGGGCATTTACTGTTGGGTTCGACCTTCAACCCAATGGATCTTGTGGCGTATTCGGTGGGAACCACCGCCGTGTTCCTCATCGATCGTTTTCTGGTACCACGTGGCCCGTTGTCGGTGCGTGGGGCTTGACGCAGGGCACGGAGACCCTGAGCCCGCCTTAGCCGGAACGATTCCATTGGATCGGTCGTGCTGGCTGCACCTTCTTCCGCAAGAGCGTCGTTGTTCGCTCGATCCGGGTCTCAACCATGGGCCTACCATCGGCCCGCGCCTCGCTCTCGCCTCGTCTTGCGAAAGAATCCGCCACGCCATCCCTTTCCTCCCAATGCATCGTTCCGCTTAGAACAACCGGCGCTCATCAGTGGGGTGGTTTGGCGGCCAGACCCAGTCGGGGTGCTCGGCGTCCTTGCTCTTCGACATGACACCGCCGTCGTCGGTGTGGTTCGGGCCGACGCTGTACAGGGTGAACGTTCCATCGGTGTTGAGTCGGTAGCGCTGCGGTTGGCCGTCCATGGGGTCGAGCGGCACGGTTTTCAGGAATCGCGGCACGAGGTCGCCAAGGGTCTTGGGATAGCCGCCGGTCCCGAGGCGATACCGTTCCAGCGCGGCCACCGTGATGGCGAGGCGGCTGATCGAGAGGCACTTGTCGGTCTTTGTGTGCATTCGGGCCAAGGCCGGCAACATCGGGTCAATGAGGATCCGATAGGGATGCAGGCGCTTGCCCTCCGTGTCGAAGACCGTCCGGTCGATCTGCTGGGTTTCCCAGATCGAACCCTTGGCGGCGATGCATCGGTTCGGATCGGAGCGCTGCAGCAAATCCACCACCCGGTCCAGCATGCGTGCGTGGTAGGCCTGGTTCTGTAGCAGCCAGGCGTCGGGCATCCGTCCTCCGCTGGAGCCCTTTCCAATCTCGGTTGTACCCAAGGTCGCTGGATCCAGCCGCCCCTGCCGCTCCCGCTCAATGCAGGATTGGCCGAAAAGACGCTCCCCCTGGAACGCCCCCACCAGACCCGTCCGCAGCGTCGATGTCGCGAAACGTTGCTGGAAGGCGGCCAACTGGGAATCAGACCAGAGATGCTGCGAGGTTCCTTCCCAGAAGGCGTTGTAGGCGAAGCCCTGCAGGACGATGCGCACCAGGTGACTCATTAGTGCCGAATCTTCATCCAGGTGCTCCCCAAGTCGCAGGATCGTCTCGATGTCCTCGGCCGCGCCCTTCGGGTCGCCCACGGCCAAACGGGCCATAGCCCGAAGGCGGAATCGGTCGGCCATGGGTTTGTACAGAGCGACGCGAGCCAGCGAAGCGTCGCGGAAGTCGGCGGAGTTGAGTTCGTGCCGACAGTGGGGACGGCGGGCCGCCTCGGCGATCTGCTCAAGGGCATCCCGCAACCCCTCCAACGCGAAGAGCACCGCCTGCGGGGCGGGCATGTCGGCCGGAGGCACCGGCAGGTGCGACAGGTCATCGTGGGAGCCCGCCGCGTCTGCACGCGCGTTGCGGCTGGTGCCCGGGGTCAGAGGGGGCCTCGACCGCAGCAGGCGGGCCAGGGCTTCAAGATCCCGTCCGGTTCGACGCAACGGTCTGCCCGCGGCTTCCGCGGTTTCGTACGGAAAGGCCAGCGAGTTCTCTAACTCTGTGACCCGCGGTTGTCCCGTCCAACGCGACACGGGGTGTCCTTGGGTATCCCGGCTTTGGGTGTAGGCGTGGATTCCGGACAGGAAGGGGTGCGCGGCGAAGTTCTGTTCGGCCGGGATCGGCGGCCCCATCAGTTCCTGGTAGGAGAGTGGCTCCCCGCGCTGCCGGAGGTGATCCTCGACCTCCCGCCAGGCCTGTTCCGCCCGTCGGCCCTCGAGGGCCAGACCTTGCGAGATCAGTGCCGCCACGACCACGGCGCCCAGGGCCAGAGGACGCCACCGAGGTGCCCAGACCGACCAGAAGCCGGGGGCTCCCAGAGTCACGGCCCGGCGATTCCAGAGCAGCGGCACCAGCCATGTGGGCAGAAAGAGCGCGTATTCCAGCCCGACATACACTCCTTCGGGGAGGGAATTCCCTCGGCCCGAGAAGCTCCAGGCCACGTTGAGCAGCAACCCGGTTGCGAGGCTGAGGCAGAGACTCCTCCAGAAGCCGAGCCGCCGGTGTTCCAAGGGGAGGAGGCGAAAGCGTTGCAGGAGGTTCATCGGGGGTGGATGGGGTGTGGGCTTCGGTTCCTGGGGCGGGATCGCTGTTTGAGGATCATGGCCGGAGATCGGCCCCCGGTGTCGTTGGGAAAGCGGTCCGGTGATTCCACCAGCAGGCGGTTCTGGTTTCCGCACACCGCGAGGCCGGTTCAGTTCGCAGACCGTTTCCCGGGTAGGGATCGATCTCCGAGCGGCCTGCCAGCGAAGAACTGGGAGCTTCCGGATGAACTGAGCCAGCCGTGACAGCCGCGTTGTGCGATCCCCAAGGGCCGCCGAAGCAATGTACTAAACGTTGGACAGGGATGAGATGAGGTGTGGATGAGCGTTGTTCGATCGCGTTGTCCGTCAGGCGGGGCCATTGGCCTCCAAAGTACCCAGGGGACGGGGTGGGGCCCCTAGGTCGCAATGGCTCAGTCACCGATTTGATTAAAACACTTGCCAAATGTGAGTAAATACATATTTATTTAAAAAATAGTCAGAATTAGATAATTTTTTGAGAGCCTTATTGACCTCAAAGTGACTAGGAGACGCCATGAATACCGATAGAACCGAATTTACTCCCATCCTGCGCACGGGGCAGATGCTCAGCTTCGACTGGGTGTGCGGTGAGTTGGATGAAGCAGGCATCCCGTACCAGTGCCGAGAGGAATCCTCCGGTGGCATTCAGATGGCCATGCCGGCGTTTCCGTCCGTCATGCCGGGCACTTGGTGGACGGTTCTGGTGCCCAGCTCTCTGCGCCAACGGGCTCAAGAGATCTTGGATTCCATGCCGTTCGATTCGGGACTGACGCCGGACGTGTGGGACTTCCAGCCGAAGCCCGCGGGCAAACGGCTTTGGCAGGCTTGCACCATCGTCTTACTGGCGCTGCTTCTGGCCAATTTCGTCTCCGAACTCCTCAGGCATGGCTCATGAAGGGGCGGCCTGCCTGGATTCTCGGATGGCAACGCGTGCCCGGTTTCGTTAGAACCATAGCTATTGCTCTCCGTCTGCCGACTCAACCACCCCTGGAATCTTGGCCCAGCGGTGTTTTTGCGAAGGAGTCGGGAGGGCTGGGAGACGAATCGAGGAAATTAACTTATGTCCATCGCGGATGAATTGCAGAAACTGGAGCAGCTTCGGCAATCAGGAACGATCAATGACGAAGAGTTCGCCAAGGCCAAGGAAAGGTTGCTGAACGGGCAGGCAGCAGAGCCTCCCTTTGCATCGATTCCCCCAGCCGGCCCAGCCTCCGCGCCAGACTTGGAACAGCAAACCCGACAGTGGGCTTTCTTCCTCCATTTGTCCGTCCTGGCGGGTTTGTTGGTGCCGATTGCCGGGGTGGTCGTTCCGATCCTGATCTGGCAATTGAAGAAGGCCGAATTACCCGGACTCGATGTGCATGGCATAAACGCGGTCAATTGGATGATCTCCGCGCTTATCTACTCGGTGGTCGGCTTCATCCTGGTGTTTGTGATCATCGGCGGCCCGCTTCTGATTGTCCTTTGCGTGCTTGGGGTCGTCTTCCCGATCATCGCGGCGATCAAGGCGAACAACGGTGTGGTCTGGCAGTACCCGTTGACCATCCAGGTGCTAAAGCGAACACCGGCATGGACTGGCAGTCCCCGTTTTCGATCTAGATAATGAAGTAAGGCCCGCCTCAAAATAAGCGGCGCTCCTCGGTCGGATGATTGGGGGGCCAGACCCAGTCGAGGTCTTGGCTTTGCTGGGACTCGAAGACGCCGTGGTCGTCTGTCTGATTCGTGCCGACGCTGTACAGGGTGAACGTTCCGTCGGCGTTGAGGCGGTAGCGCAGCGGTTGGCCGTCCATGGGGTCGAGCGGTACGGTGGGCACCCATTTTGGCGCGAGGTCGCTAAGAGCCTTGGGATAGCCGCCCGTCGCTAGGCGATGGCGTTCCAGCCCAGCCACTGTGATGGCCAGGCGACTGGTCGTGAGGCTCCGGTCGGCCTTGGCGTGGACCTTGGCCAGAGCCGGCAACAGCATGTGGGTGAAGATTCGGTACGGATGGAACCGTCGGCCTGCCGTGTCGAGGAGCGTCTGGTCGATCCGCTCGGTTTCCCAAATTGAGCCCTTGGTGGCGATGCCGCGTTCCGGGTCGCAGCGCTGCAGCGCGTCCACGACTTGAACCATCACGCTCGAGTGGTATGCCTGATTCTGCAATAACCACGCCCTCGGAAGGAGCCCCCATCCGAACGAGTTCCCACTCCCGTCGCTTTCCATGGCTCCGAAGATATTCGGGTCGAGTCTTCCTTGGCGCATGAGCTCGAAGGCGATCACGCCTCCGATTCGCTCGCCTCGGAAGGCCTTCACGAGGCTGTCCCGCTGCTTTAGGCCTTCGAAGCGCCGTTGGAACGCGGCCAACTGGGCGTCGGACCACGCATGTTGCGAGGTGCCGTCCCAGAAGGCGCTGTAGGCGATTGTCTGGAGAGCCACCTGGACGAGGTAGCCGATGAGCACCGGGTCTTCGCCGATCAGGTCGGCCAGGCGGAGGATGGTCTCGATGTCCTCGGCCGCGCCGACGGTATCGCCGGCAGCCACTCGTGCGGCGGCGCGGGTGCGCAGCCTCACGGCCATGGATTTGTGGATGGCCAAGTGGGGTAGCAGCGCATTGAAACTGTCGGCATAGCGGATGTCGTACTGTGCCCGCGGTCGCCGGGTAGCCTCGGCGACCTGGTCGAGGATCGCCCGCCGGCCTTCGAACGCGAACAGGACCGCCTGGGGCGCGGGCATGACGGCCGGCGGGATGGGCAGGTGAAAGAGGTCGTTGGTCTCGCGGGGTTCGGCCTGACCCGGATCGTACACCGTCCGCATCGCCCGGTTCGTACCGGACTTCAGCACGCTGGCCAGTACTTCTAGGTCGGGCCCGGTCCGGCGCAATGGTTTGCCGTTCTTCGGTTTGTCCGGGATCGACGAGGGAAAGCGCAACGCATCCTGCAGTTCGGCCAACTTCCTCTGACCGGTCCACCGGTAGGCGGTCCGACCCTTGGCGTCGTTCGTCGCGGTGTGGCTCAAGAGGCCGTCCATAAGCGGGTGACGGGCGAAGTTCTGATCATCTGGCACTTTGAGGCCCAACAGGTCCTCGTAGGTCAAGGGTTCGCCACGTTGCTTCAGGTGAGCCTCGACCGCCTGCCAGGCCCGCGCCGCACGGGCTCCTTCGATGGCGAAAGCGAGGAACACCGCCGTAACGAGAGAGGCCATGGCGATGGCCCAGCGCTGGAAGGTGCGCCCTTGCACCATCCACACCGGTGGGGCTCCATGCGCCACCGCCCGGCGGTTCCAGAGCCACGGAATGAGCAGGCCGGGCAGCGGCGTCAGCAGCAGGATCCGGAACGACAGGTGAACGGATCGGATCTCCAGGAAATCCAACGCCGCCCCCAGGGCCACCAAGAGCACGGGGCCGATCGTCAGGCTGGCAAGGAAGGTTCTCCAGTAGCCGAACCGTTGGTTGTCAGCCGGGAGGAGTTTGCACCATTGCAGGAGTTTCATGGGAGGGTTTGCAGGTTGGGGTTTGGAGGTTGGAGTTTGGCGTTGGGATACCGTTGGATTCTCAGCTCATTCGATTGGTCGGGAACGCCGTGGGAGGAGTGGTATTCGGGCGGTCGGAGGCCTTTGCCGGCGGGGCCGATTCGTCGGATACCGGGGCGCTTTCACGGTCCCAATCCAGAGCCGTTGCCATCAGCTCAGCGCGTTGTCGGGCCACGAGTTGCAAGGTCTCTTCAGCCCAGACGGTGTGGGAATCGGCGTTAGCGACGGAAATCTCTGGAGTCGTCAGGTGCAGGGCGGTGATGAGCGTCCATGTAGCCGCCAGACCGCGGATGGCCCAAGGGTGGCCCGACCAGAGCGCCTTCCAGAAGGCTGCCCAATCGGGGGCGGTCGGATGCGGCTGATCAGCACGCAGGCAGGCGCGGCGCAGGTCTGGCGGCGGCGACGCCAACGGGATGCGGGCGAGGCGGGTTTCCCAGGCATCCGGGATGTCTGAGTCTGAGCGAGAGTCAGGGGTGTTCATGGGGTGCCTTTCCAGGGTCAGCGGATCTCTTCGTAAAGGGGACGCAGGCGGGCGCGCAGTTTGTCTATTCCATACCGGTAGCGGCTGGCGGCGGTGTTCGGCGGGATGTCGAGCAGTCGGGCGATCGCCTCGAAGGTCAGCCCCTCCCACAGCTTGAGGTGGACCACCGAGCGCTGGTCCTCGGGCAGGTCGCCGAGGGCCTCGGCGAGGCCCAAACGAAAGGCGGCTTCATCGGGATCAGCGTGGGTCGCGAACAGTTCCAGCGGCTCCTTCGACCATTGGTCCGCCACCCGGTCTCGGGTCGCCCGCCGTCGGATGCGATCGATGGCCAGATGGTGGATGGACCTCAGGAGCCACCCGCGCGCGTCCCGGACAGTTGCCGGCATCGGTTGGCGGGTCAGGCGGTGGAACTGGTCCTGCAGCAAATCCCGCGCATCGGCCTCCGACCGAGTCAGATTCAGGGCGTAGGCAAACAACGCTCCCGCATGGGCGTCATAGAGGGTTTCAATTGAGTCGGGGCCTGCCATCGAGATCGGTGTTCACAGGGAGGACGCAGGACCCCTAGGGATTTGTCTGCCCAAAAACGGAGGAGTTCGCTCAACAACTGAAAACCCGCCGCACCATATCGGGCGAACCCGGGACGGGTACGCGGGCAGCGGAGTCGGAGTCCGGGCGGGTCACGCCGGGACCAACGGATTCCAAACTCGGGTGAAGCCGAAGCCCTCGAAATCCTTCACGTTGGATGTAGCGAATTCGGTGACGCCGTGATGGCGCAGGGTCAACGCCAGCCGGGCATCCACGATGCGGCGAATGGCGAACTCCGCCGTTCCGGCCAGTTTCCAAACGGATTCCATTACCGGGGCCGACTCGACCACAGCCCAGTTGTTATTGGCTCGCAGCGCGGCGCAGTAGCCGGCAGCCCTCGCGGCGTTGAGGGGTTGGCTCAAGATCCGCGCATTCCGCAGCTTGAGGTAGACCTCCACCAGCATGAGTTCGCAGACCACCACGTCCCGCCGGGTGCCCAGCGATTGAAGGAACGCCGCCGCCGCCGGTTGCTCCGGTGCGCTGGCGTTGGCCGCGTAAATCACCAGGTTGGTGTCGAATGAAATCATGGCTGGTCGTGGGACAGTTCCGTCCACTGTTCTTCGGGCGCGAGAAAGCATCCCAAGTCTTCTGGCGGCGGGAGTTTCCACTCACTGCCGGGAGTGCGGCCTGATGGATTCACTGCGGTGATGTATTCGAGCCCCCGGCGCACCACCTCGGCGAACGACCATTCCCGCTCGGCGGCAACGGCTTTGGCCCGGCGGAACAAGTCATCCGGGATTTGAACCTGCGTTTTGATCATGATGGTAAAATGCCATGATGGTGATTTTATGTCAAACCGAGGGCCGATGGCCAAGGAACCCTGAGCGGTGTGAGGTCACGGTAACGGGTAACGGATTCACGGAACGATTTCCGTGTTTGACTCCGGTGCGGGCGCAAGTGTCTGTTACTGTCGACCAATCCCTTGGCAAGGCCCATCCAGTTTGCGTGGTTCTCTACCGAGTTCTGGCCGAAAGGAGTGGGGCACCCAAAACCGAAAATCGGTCCCTGACCCCGTTTCCGACCGCCTCAACGCCTGCCGAAAGAACGCTGTTGCGGCCCCTTTGACGATGGTTTACCTTAGGGTTACAGACTCCAAAGAAGGTCCACAGGGGGAAGATTAGGCTGCATTTAGGTCGCCTAAACAACGCTAGCAGAAAACATGTCTTGCTGCGATGAGCAATATGTTGTATTGCTGCTTCTCGTGTGAACGAGATCTCTTTCGAATGGGATTCCGGCAAGGCGGCATCGAATGCCAAGAAGCATGGCGTTTCCTTCGAGGAGGCCAGAACAGTATTCTACGACGAGCATGCTCTGTTGATACCGGATCCTGATCATTCGACCACCGAAGACAGATTCATCATCATGGGGCTCAGTTCCGCACTGCGGGTCCTCGTCATTGTTCACTGTTTTCGCAAAAGCGGTTCGTCGATCAGAGTAATTTCGGCACGACGCGCCGGAACCAAAGAACAGCAACCATACTGGGAGAAGAAAAAATGAGAAAAGAGTATGATTTTTCCACGGCAAAGCAGAATCCATATGTGAAGCGTTTGAAGAAGGCGGTCACCATTCGACTCGAACCCGATGTGATCAATTACTTTAAAGCACTTTCTACTGATACGGGGATTCCATACCAGAATCTCATCAATCTGTATTTGCTCGACTGCGCCAAGGAACAACGACGACTTGCATTGACCTGGAAAAAAGAATGCTAACGGGGCGATGGACCGAATCACCATGCCTTCGGCACTTTTGTCATGCCTCCTGCTGATTCCGCTTCGAGGGCAGGAGTCATGCCAAAAGCAAGTGGTGACCGGTCATCGCGGACGTTAGACCACCAATCACGTCACATAGAAATGGACAACGAATACCTGAAGCGTGGCTACCTGTTGCCTGAGGGCTGCAGTGACCTCATCGACGTAATGAAGTTGAAGGCCTCAGCTGAGCCTGCCGCGCAGGGCATATCTTCGTCGGCGTCCCCCCTTCCGATCGCCAGCGAGATAACTGTTCCTGAGCAGATGACGGTCGCCGAGTTGGCTGCGGCTCTAAACCAAAAGCCATTTCGGATCATTGGCGACCTGATCCAAAGTGGTGTCTTCGCGACCGTCAATCAGGTGCTTGATTCTGAGACGATTGTGAAAATTTCCCAGAAATATGGATTCATTGCCAAGCGGGCGGTCTAACTTTGCGCTCCATCGAACTGAGGTTAACGGGGTCATTAACGGGGTCAGGCAACGATTTCCGATTTTGACTCCGGTGCGGGCGCAAGTGTCTGTTCCTGTCGACCAATCCCTTGGCTAGGGCCCGTCCAGTTTGCGTGGCCCTCTACCGAGTTCTGGCCGAAAGGAGTGGTGCACCCAAAACCAAAAATTGGTTCCTGACCCCGTTTACGATCGACTCAACGCCTGCCGACAGAATGCTGTTGCGGACCCTTCGACGAGGGTTGACCTTGGAAACCAGCCTGCCAAAAAAGTCAACGCAGGAAAATTAGGCTGCGTTTCGGTGGCCTAAACAGCGTTGGGCATCCTTGAACGCATCAGACGATACCCATCAGACAAACTATGGAAACAAAAGAACTCCAGACCAACATCAGGCAGGGCGCGGCGATTGGCGGTTGGGTTTGCTTCGGCGTGGCGAGCGTCATCATGTTTATTCCCATCCCCACATGGTTCATTTACGGGCCGCTCTATCTCGCTTCGTTTATTCTCAGTATCGTTGGCATCTCGCAGCGTCGCATTGCGAGCGGGATTATGCTCCTTTTAGCGAACGTCATCGGTGCTCCGGTCCTTTTCGTTTTTGCTCTCGCCATCGGAGTCGCCACTTGGTCGGGCGCGCTCGACAAAGCGCGTCAGCGAGCGGCAGAGCATTCAAGCACCACGGCAACGAACCGAGTAGAGGACAGTTCTTCTGTCACCACTGTTTCTGAGCCTCGTCCTGTTGAGGAGCGTCCTCCAGTCGCTGCCGTCACGCCAGCAGTTGAGAAGATTGACGGAGCGTTTGGCAAGAGGCTGGGAGATGTTTTTCGGTTCCTCGCTACTTTCAGTGGGTCAGTAGCACGGTAGGGTGAGTTTACCAGCGACGAAGTAGAGCATGGTGGTCATGTACTCGACCGACCGATACCCGCGGGCCTTGCGCTTCACAG
>CAJAHH010000027.1 GCA_903939515.1 uncultured Verrucomicrobiota bacterium | reverse complement strand
TTCCAAGAGATCCGCCACCAGAACCGCTACCGCAAACCCACCTCACCTCAGAATACCCCAAAAACATTGGTCGCTATCTAACTGCCATTCGGGTCGGTCCCACCTATTTACACAAAAGGGGCCACTCCAAACTTACTTCTCTCCCGAGGTCAGCGCGTCACGGGGAAAATGACAATCCGATTGCCTGCGAGGCAACCCCTCTTTGACGACGCTAATTCACAGAGCTCTAGCCCGCTGCCCTCGACCGGCCCAACGCCTGAAAACCCTCTCCGAATCACACATGCGGGTTTGACTCCGTGACGGTGGGTTCCGGAGGATCCTGGCAATGAAACCCCTTTTGCTGGCAGCGGCTCTCCTGTCACTGGGCGCAATCACCGCACAGGCCGCGGACAACTATACCCTCGGAGCCGATTCCACGAATCGCGCCCCGGGCGTCCTCAAGGGGCGGGTCGAGACCTTCGAATTCAACGAGTCGAAGGTGTTCCCCGGAACCTCCCGCCAAGGCTGGATTTACATCCCGGCCCAGTACGACGGCAGCAAGCCCGCCGCACTCATGGTGTTCCAAGACGGACACGAATACGTCCGCGAAAACGGCTCCCAGCGGGTGCCCATCGTGCTGGATAACTTGATCGCCCGCGGGGAAATGCCCGTCACCATTGCCCTGTTCCTCAATCCCGGGCACCGCGGACCTGGGGCGCCGGGGGCCAATGGATGGGGCGACCGCAACAACCGCTCCTTCGAGTACGACTCGCTCGGCAGCGACTACGCCCGATTCCTCATCGACGAGTTGATCCCCTTCGCCACGAACCAATACAAGGTTCGCATTAGCGACGACCCCGAAATGCGGGGCATCGCCGGCATGAGTTCCGGCGCCATTTGTGCGTTTACGGTCGCTTGGGAACGTCCGGATCACTTCCGTAAGGTGCTCTCGCAAATCGGCAGCTTCACCAACATCCGGGGCGGCCACGCCTACCCGGCCCTGATTCGTAAGACCGAGCGCAAGCCGCTGCGAGTCTTCCTGCAAGACGGCGTCAACGACCTCAATAACCTCCACGGTGACTGGCCCCTGGCCAACCGCACCATGGCCAGTGCGCTCACCTTCGCCGGCTATGACACGCAGTTCGTGATGGGAGACGGCGCACACAACGGCAAGCACGGCGGCGTCATTTTGCCCGACTCATTGCGGTGGCTGTGGCGTCCCACGATGCGCCCACCCGCACCCAGCACCAATAATTGGAACGGCGACGAAGCCCTCAACAAGGTGTTGGCCGGCGGTGGCACCGAAGCTCCCTGGGAATTGGTCGGCGATAATTTTGGCTTCACCGATGGGGCCTGTGGCGATGCCCAGGGTAATTTTTATTTCTCCGATTTGCCCAAAGGCATGATCTACCGCGTGGCCGTCGGTGCCACCAAGGCCGAGCCGTGGCTGACGAAGGGCCCCAAGATCAGCGGCCTCAAATTCGGACCCGACGGCCAGCTCTATGCCGCCACCCAGGGCGAATCCCCGAAGATCGTGAGCATCGACCCTGCCACCCAGGCGATCCGCGACGTGGCCACCGGGGTCAAGCCCAACGACCTCATCGTCTCCAAAGCCGGATGGATTTACTTCACCGACACGGGCGCGGGCCAGGTCCAGGCCGTGCCCATCGGAGCCAAGTCCCTCTCGCGCCCGCGCACCGTCGCCGGCGGAATCACCTCGCCCAACGGCATCGCTCTTTCACCGAAGCACGATTTCCTCTACGTCTCGGAATACGGCGGCACCAATGTCTGGAGCTTCGCCATCGCAGCCGATGGAAGCCTCACCGCCGGCGAACGCTCCATGACCCTGGTGGTGGCCTCAGGCAAGAAAGACAGCGGTGGCGATGGTTCGACCGTGGATGCCCTCGGCCGGCTTTATGTCACCTCGCATGCCGGCGTCCAGATGTTCGACTGGATTGGTCGCCTGGGAGGCGTCATCGCCAAACCCCGCCCCGACAAGGGCGTGTACAGCTGCGTCTTCGCCGGTCCGGGAAATGCCTACCTCTATGTCTGCGGGGGCGATGCCGTACACCGGCGCAAGACCCTAACCCAGGCCCCCTGAGCCTCGGCTGCAGTGGCTACACGGCCTAGGGAGGCGGCGGACCTGGGGCAAGAGGCCTCAGGTCCTCCTGAAAGCAAAACAGGTCGCTCACTGAACAACGGCCGGAACGTCTGTGTGCCTGACCTTAGGTACAGGACCTGCTAGTTTTATTTTATCAAATGAAACTCTCGCTGGCCGTCGCGCTGTGTTTGCTCCCCATCGCGACTCAGGCACAGATCCGGATCAGCGAATTCGTCGCCTCCAACACCCAATCCCATCCCGACATCGTCGATTTCAGTGATTACCCCGACTGGATCGAATTGGAGAACACTACCAGCGCGCCCGTTTCGCTGGCCGGGTGGTACCTGAGCGATGACCCGAAAAAACCCTTCCGCTGGACCTTTCCTACGACGGCCGAGTTGCCCGCCAAAGGGCACCTGATCGTCTGGGCCGACGGCGAAGACGCCGTTCCCGGCGAAACCCACCCTCGAGGCTATTGGCCGTGGCGCGATTTTACGACGGAAGGCTACCACGCCAATTTCTCGCTGTCGGCGCTGGGTGAATCGGTGGTCTTAACCCACGCCACCGGGATGACGAACACCGTTCTAATCCAGTCCGGTGCGGCGCTCTGGAAGTATCTGGACGACGGATCCAACGCCGGCACCGCGTGGAATTTACCGGGCTTCAACGACGCTCTCTGGGCCAGCGGCGCAGGCCAATTAGGGTATGGGGATGGCGACGAAACCACCCTCTTAACAGCCGCGGCCGCAGGGTCCAACCACCCGATCACCACCTACTTTCGGCACGCCTTCAGTGTGTCCGACCCAACCCGGCTCCTGGATCTCGAACTCCAACTCTTGGCCGATGACGGCGCAATTATTTACCTCAATGGAGCCGAAGTCGTTCGGCAGAACCTGCCGGCCGGGGCGGTAGACTTTAAGACTCTCACCACGACCTCGATATCCGGGACTGCCGAAAACGCCTTCACGACCCACCGCATTCCGGCCACGCACCTCGTCGCTGGCATTAATCTGGTGGCTGTCGAAGTGCACCAAAGCGCGGCCAACAGTTCCGACCTCGGCTTCGACTTGTCCCTCTCCGGGGCGAGCTTTACTGGCTCCACCAACGTGGATCTCCAAACCTACGGAATCCAGATTGCCGACGTCTCTCGAGGCCGCAATACAGCCGGAGACTGGGTCCAGTTCGCGACCCCCACACCCGGCGCCCCGAATTCCGGCACTGAGGTGCCCGACCTTCGCTCCCTAGGAATCGCCGCGCTCATCAGCCCTGAGGGTGGCGTTTCGGCGACTCCGGTGACGGTGACACTGAGCGCCCCATCCGGAACCGTGCGCTACACGCTCAACGGGGCCGTGCCGACCCCAAATTCAGCGGCCTACACCCAACCCTTCACCCTGACATCCAACACCGTGGTCCGGACCCGGGTCTTCCAAGAGGGGCGGCCCAATGGTCCGATCGCCACGCGGACCTACCTGATCGGTGAAACCCTCGGATCCTTGCCGATGATCTCGGTGGTCTCCGATCCCGAACTGCTCTTCGGCGACCGCCTAGGCATCTACTACAACCAACATGAGCAGAGCGTGAGCGGCGGCAGCTCCAGCCGCGGACTTCGCGACGTGTACAAAAACAAAGACGCCCCGGGTTCGTTAGAATTCTTCGCCCCGAACGGGCCATCGGGCTTCCAGGTCAACGGTGCCTTTCGTATGGGCGGCGAGAACAATTGGGTCCACGCGCAGCGCGCCCTGAACTTCGCGATCCGCGGGGCCTACGGTGATGACAACCTCGCCTACGACTTGTTCCCAGGAACCGGCATTCCCAACCACACCTCCCTGACCCTGCGCGATGGCGGCGATGCCTGGAGCATGGAGATGTTGCGGGACGGACTGTGGTCCTTTCTCCAGCGCGGCCAAATGAAGGTCGGCGTGTCCGATTACCGACCCAGCGTGGTATTCATCAACGGGGCCTACTGGGGCCTTCACGACGTCCGTTCCCGGTGGGATGATGCCTGGTTCTTCGAGCATCACCGGCTGAACGCCACCGACATCGACCACCTGATCTACGGTCACGTCACCTCCTCGGCCATCACATTGGGAGTCGACAAGGGCGACACGGTGCACTGGCTAGAACTCCTCGAGTTTGCCCAATCGCACGACCTCAACGAACCGGCCGCTTGGGCAGTCATCGAATCCCGGGTCGACATTGAGAGCTTCATCGACTTCATCGCTTCCGAATCCTGGGGTCAGAATACCAGTTGGGCGCACAACCGGGAGTTCTGGCGTCCGCGCACTCCCAGCGGACGTTGGCAGTGGTTTCTGCCCGACATGGACCAGACGTTCCGCGCCTCGCAACTGGGCGGCAACGTCCTGTCCGAAATGCTTTCTTCGGACCAACTGCTGTCGCGACTGAAAACCAGCACCCAGTTCCGGCAACGCATGGCCCAACGCATGGCGGCCCACGCCGATGCGACCTTCCGGCCCGTGCGCGTCCAAGGCCTCTTGGACACCATGGCCCACGAAGTGGAATCGGAGGTCCCGCGCCATGCAGCCCGATGGTCGAGCCTGGGCGGCATGAGTGCCTCCGGACGCGCCTCGGCCTTGTCCGACATGAAGAAGTTCATCGATGCCCGCTCCGATGGATTTTTGGACGAAATCCAAAGCCGCCTCAGCCTGTCCCCCGCCGTCGCAGTGACCCTGGAGGTCCGCGGCCTGCAGCACGGACGAATCCTCGTCGAGGGCGTGCCCACCGAACCGGGAGTCCACCGACTCTTCCCCGGAATTCCGCTCACGCTCAAGGCCGAGGCGGCCCCAGGTTTCCGCTTCGTTCGCTGGAATGGCACCACCGGCAATGCCAACACCGTGGCCAACACCACGGCTAATATCACGCTCGTACTGACCGGCACTGCCAGCCTCACTGCCGAGTTCGCCCCATCCGAAGAACGAGTGATCGGCGGTACTCTCAAGGCAACCACTTCCCTCATCGCCGGCGCCACTTACTCGCTGGATTCAGACCTCATCATCCCGCCCGGCATCACCCTCAACGTGCCTGCGGGAATCACGCTCAACATGCCCGCTGGGCGGCACCTTCGGGTCCAAGGCACCTTGAACGTGACGGGCACCGCGGAGGCCCCGGTGCGTCTCCTCGGCCGCAACGGTGCGCGCTGGGGCGGCCTTAGTTTTGAAAATCCCGACGGGGCCAGCGTGCTGCGCTACCTCGTGATCCGCCAGGCAACGCGAGGAGCCAACCCACTAGCATTCCCCTCCGCGATCTCCGGATTGAATGCGAACCTCCTCATCGAACACCTCGATATCGAGCGCTGTGAGGGCCCGATCTTTTGCCGCGGTGGATCCATCATCCTGCGTCATAGCCGGCTTCACACCCCCTACACGGGCGACTGCATCAACGTGAAACGGGGAGCCGCGCTCATCGAGGACAGCGACTTCATCGGCGACAACGCCCCGGATACCGATGCGATCGACTACGACGGCGTCGTGGGAGGCGTTGTGCGGAACTGCCGCATCTATCGGTTTCAAGGACCCAATTGCGACGGCATCGACATTGGCGAGGCGGCCCAGGACATCCTCATCGAGAACAACCGCATCTACTTCAATTCCGACAAGGGCGTCTCCGTGGGTCAAGGCTCCACGGTCATCATGAAGAACAACTTGATCGTTGGCTGCGCCCTCGGCGTGGGAGTGAAGGATGCCGGATCGCGGGTCACCCTAGACCAGAACACCTTTGTCGACTGCGACATCGGCGTGGATGTTTACGAAAAGAACTTCGGTGTGGGTGGCGGATCGGCCTTCGTCACCAACTCTCTCTTCTCTAAGAGTTCCATTGTTCCGGTACAGGTCGATGCCCTCTCCCAACTGGTGGTGTCCTACTCTCTTTCAGACACTGTTGCGATCACCGCTCCGGGATCCAGCAATGTGCTCAAGGCTCCCCTTTTCGTTGCTCCGGCCTTATTGGATTTCAGTCTCCAACCCACCTCACCCGCCATCGATTCCGGTGATCCCGTCCATGCGACCGATCCCGATGGAACCCGCGCCGACATTGGGGCCCGCTACCAATACCAAGCCAGCGACTATCCCTACGCCCTCACCCCAACAGTGGTGATCGACGAAATCCTGGCCAACTCTGAAGGCGACCAGGATTGGATCGAACTCTTCAACCGCTCCTCCAGCCCCGTGGACATCAGTGGGTGGTTTCTCAGCGACAGCGCGAGCGACCTGCGGAAATACCGCATCCCCGCAGGGACACGTCTCGAGCCCGGCGAGCGCATCGTGTTGAGTGAACAGCAGCATTTCGGCGTGGCGTCGCTAGATATTGGCCGGATCACCGGCTTCGCCCTGAGCGATGTGGGGGAGACACTCTACCTGAGCTCGGCCATCGGTGACGAACTCACCGACGTTCGCACTGAAGAGAAGTTTGGCGCATCACTCCCGGGTGAGACCTTGGGCAATTACCGCAAGGCCTCCACGGACACTTGGAACTTCATCCCCTTGCAAACCCCGACTCCCGGCAAGGCCAACAGCGCACCGCGCATCGGCCCCATCGTGATCTCGGAGATTTTCTATGCGTCGACAACAGATCCCGACCTCGAGTTCCTAGAACTTCTCAATATCACGGCCACTCCCGTGCCGCTCTACGACAGCGTCCGAAACGCTCCGTGGAGCATCACCGACGGGATCGCACTGGAGTTCCCCTCCAACCCACCGCTCATCCTGGCCTCAGGCGAACGGCTAGTCCTGACGCGCAGCCTGTCTCACTTCAACGCGGCCTTCACCGTGCCAGCTGGAACCCGTGTCTTGGAATGGACCACCGGTCGATTGGCCAACGAAGGAGAGTCTGTACAGCTTGGCCGTCCCGCCGGACTGGACGACGCCGGAGTGCGCCAATTTGCCCGAGTGGACCGCGTGAATTACGACCGCAACGCACCCTGGCCCGCTGGAGTCGCGGGTTTGGGTCACTCACTGCAAAAGCCCGTTGAGAGTGGGTACGGCAACGATCCGTCTGCATGGCTTGGAGCAACGCCCACCCCAGGGACCGCCCTCATGGGTGTGCCTTTCTCCGATTGGATCACCGCGCAAGGAGTCCCCAAAGACCAACAAAGCCCCGGCCAGGATCCGGATCGGGATGGTCGACCCAACCTCCTGGAGTTTGCCCTCGGCAGCGATCCACTCACCGCGGACCCCCGCCTCCCGCTGCTGATGAGCCTCGCCACGGAACCCGCCACACTGCGCTTTGCCCTACGACTCGATCGACCGGGCGTCACGATTCACCTCCAGACCACCACCGATTTGGGAGGCGGTACCTGGACCGAGCTACCCACCGAGGTCCTTTCAACCGAGGGCGCGATGCAAACCCGCATCGCTCGGAACGCCAGCAATGACGCCACACGATTTTTCCGCCTCGTCGCCCACTGAGAAGGGATCGGCCTCACACCCCATTGCCACCCAAGAGTCCCAGCAGGTGGGGCTCAAATCCTTACGAGAGGTTTCAGCAGAGGCGTTCATCTGCCGATATCTTGGGCGAACACACCTCGCGGCCTCATCTTATCGGATGGGGACCCTGACGGTGGCTTCATCTAATGATCGTAGACATGTGCATGACCCGCAGTGTGGAAACCGTCACCCCGGAAACCACGCTCACCGAGGCCGTGCATCGAATGAATGCCCGGAACATCCGTCGCCTAGTGGTCGTCAAGAACCGGGCCATCTTGGGAGTGGTCTGCAAGCAGGACATCGTCCGAGCCTTCCCTCCTGACCTCAACCCGTTCTCGGTGGCAGGCATCGACGCTCTCCCTTCCCTGGGCACCGTGGCCGACGTCCTGCAAAGTCCCGTCATCACCATCGAGGCCGATCAACCCATCGAAGCGGCGGCACGACGAATGACGGAGCACCACATCGGTGGGCTTCCGGTCGTACAGGGAGACAAATTGGTGGGCATCATCACCGAGTCGGATATTTTTCGAGTCTTCAGCAAGCTGCTCAGTGGGCAACCGGGTTCCACGCGGATCACCTTCGATATCACCGATCAAGCAGCCGCCCTGGGTTCGTGGGTCCGACTGTGTGAGGAATTGAAATTAGAACTCACCAGCCTCATCACCTTCACCGACGGAACCCGCCGCCTGGCCGTGGCCCGCGTCCAAGGAGCCAACACCCATCGACTGATCGACCGCCTCTGGGACACCGGCCAATCCGTGCTCAACGTGATCGATTAAGACTTGGGAAGATGCTGTTCAGCCGAAAGTCCGAAACGATATCACAGCATTGAGAAGAGTAGTGAATGGCCATTGGGTCACCAGTGGGTGCCGAGTAGATGGCCGGAAGATGGCAGAAAACGAGCTGGCGGAAGGGGAGGGATTTGAACCCCCGGTACCCTTGCGAGTACGTCTGATTTCGAGTCAGGTGCCTTCAACCACTCAGCCACCCTTCCGCGACTCGTTTTTACTGGGCTTTTCGCTCAGTTTTGGGATCTCCGATTTGCCACTTGCATACTACCCTTGTATACTCCGCAAGTGAAACCGACCACCCAGAAGGCTAAAGCTCAGCAAAAGTTGCAGGCGACCACCGTCGTCAACCTCCGCAAAGCCCAACCCTCAGGAGTATACTACCTTTTTGCCCGGATCGGTGGGAAGCTGAAAAAGAAATCCCTCGAAACCACCTCGTTCTCGGTGGCCAAGCTGCGACTGGCAGATGCCCTGAAGGTGGAAAACGGGGCTGCGCAAAGACGAAACCCTAACGTCTCCAGCAAACTTACATTTGACCAATCTGCGAATAATTGCGTCATCGGCCTGAAGGCCAGCGGAAGGAAACCAAGGACAATCGAGTTCTACGGGGAGCGAATCAGCGCGATCTACTCGGTCTGGCCAGAACTGAAGACGATGCAGTGCAACAGGATCACCCCGAGAGGCTGCATGGATTGGTCGATCCGCTATCAAGAACAGGTCGAGCCAGCGACCTACAACAGTACGCTGCTCGTCCTAAAAAAAATTCTCAAGGGTGCGGTGGGCGACGGGATCCTCGCTGCAAACCCCGCCGAAAAATTGGTCCGGCTCAAAATAGTGCGGAATAAACCGCCGTTGCCCAACCATCAGGATTTCCAACGGCTTCTATCTCATCTTGACCAAAACCCTTACCCGCAGGTTCAAGCCGCGACCCGATTCATCCGCCTTTTAATTGTAACGGGATGCAGGCAGTCCGAAGCTTCCAGAATCGAGTGGGGCCACGTCGATTTCGAAAACGGACAAGTTCGGATCCAAGGAGATCCGGTTGACGGACCAAAAAACTGGAAACCCAGACCGCTCCCCCTCTTTCCTGAACTCAAAGCATTCCTTCTAGCCGAGTTTGTCCGCCAAAAACCTCAATCACCCAATAAACTGGTGGCCGAAGTGAAGGAGGCTAACGGAACCCTCGCCAGAGCATGCAAAGACCTCAAAATCCAAAAACTCACCCACAAAGATTTGCGCGACCTATTCGCCACCCGCTGCATCGAGCAGGGTGTTGATATTCCCACCATTTCAAAATGGTTGGGCCACTCAGATGGAGGTGCGTTGCTGATGAGTACCTATGCCCACCTGCGCCAAACCCATTCGTTGAAAATGGCTCAGCAGGTTTCCTTTGGAATTGGGAACGATTCGGGACAACCAAAAGACTGAGATTCCCCACCACCAAGCAAAAGAGCCGTCCTCGAATTTCACTGAGGACGGCTCGCTGCTTTTCTGAACCTAGTTTTTAGTTGACTCCACGATCCACTTCTCAACCGCATCCTGTGGAATCAGCACTTTTCCTAAGTGGCGACACCTAGGAAACTTCTGGCGATCAACCAACCGGCGAACTGTCTTCTCGCTGACATGCAAGCGACGAGCCACTTCGGGGACGGTCATGAATGCAGGACGGATATCCCTCATTGATGCCCCTGCTGATCCGACTTTCGTCGATCCGCTACGCCCTTTCAGAATCACCCCTTGAGACAGGTCATCTGGCAGCACGATACCCTCTTTCACGCTACCTTCCTTTCCTCGTTGGTACAGGGCCAAGCACTGATCCGATTCCAGCACTCATCGATCCAAGCGGAGTACGCCGAGCCGAAAGCGTACCGAACCCGCTTGCTTCCCAGCGTAAAGTCTGGCCACGGGTGGAATACCGGCCCCAAACCCAACTTGTTCGCCACGGTCTGCGCGGTCAGCAACTGGGTGATGGCATACCCTTCCCACTCCTCCTTGGTGGTAAAGACATGATCCATGAACTCAAACCCGAGAGCCTCAGCCTCGCGCTTCATGCGACCAACGTTCTCAGCTCGGATTTGAATAGGCTCATGGAACACGGTAACCGGTTGGAGCGTTACTACCGCACCAAGAACCTTCGCCAAATCCTCTTCGCCTTGCTCTGGATAGGTCGGGGCGACGGCCACATAGACAGGTATTCCCATCGAGGCAGCCAACTTTAAGGTTTCAAGCCTTTGTGTAGGTGCTGGAGCCTTAGGCTCATAAACCCTCGCCAGTTGATCGTTCAAAGTTGGTAAACTCATACCAAACAACAACCGATCACCGAACGTTTTGTAGAGATCGAAGTCCTGTCTTGCTAGCGGACTCCTTGTAAGAATCCGCACATTGAGCGTGGATCGATCACGGATTAGCTCAAGCATCCGACGCACCATCACCCTCGCCCGCTTGTTCAGCTCCAAGGTCTCCGCGGCGTTTGAACCGCGCAGCGTTTGGTATGCATCAGTGGTTGTTGAGAGCATCACGGCTCGATTGCCGTCGATATTTAACTCACTTACTGGAGTTCGCTCGGCGACTACCAGTGATTTCAGGAAGGCAGCTTCATCCCAAGTTCGCAAAAAGGCATATTGACCCCAATCTGCGTCTGGACAAGTTACTCCCAACTTGCCCAAAGGTCCTTTCATCTTGATTGTTGACGCGCTTGGAACATAGCAAAAACGACAAGCGTGCTGACAACCCACGTACGGATTCAAGCTCCAGCAACTTAAGCTTTTATGCTGAAAGTTGTTGCGCTTAATTAATACAGTATTTTTCCAATTTCCAATAATATAATTATTATCCATTATTTTTAAACCACTTTTAAACTTCCAAATATTTATTTAGTACGGCGTTTTGCCTCGTTCTCTGTGGCAGGGACATTTAATCACATAGGTGGCACCACGTCAAGAGTCTCCATAGGCTTTTCAATATATTTAACTTTTGTATATAATATCATTATTTATCTGGTTTTTTGCCCATTAATTATTGTATAGTTTTTAATTTTTAATCGATTTTCTGACTGCGGATTGAAAGGTTGGCACGGACATAGCCCGCCCCCCCCCCCTCCCCAGTGGT
>CAJAHH010000026.1 GCA_903939515.1 uncultured Verrucomicrobiota bacterium | reverse complement strand
TTATCCACCCACATGATTCACGTGTGGCAATTAATGTTTTGCGAATAGTTAGGCTCAATCGATTCAATAAAACAACCTTGATAAATATACGCATCGAGCACACACATCGGGACTCCATGTAGTGCGGGCTTTTCTTACAATACGGGTGGAGGTCGACGGTTCTTTCAAGAATCGCTGAGGTTTTCGAACGAGACTCCACTTTTATTGGGTGCTGCCCAACCTCGATCCCTATGCACCGACCCCGGAACAGGGTAGTTTCCAACTCATGCTCTCCGTCGCTGAATCCCTCCTTTCCGACATCTTCCGCTTGGGAAACTCACCCGTTACGGATGAAACCCTTGGCAGCCTGAGGGGAATTCACGCCAAGGCTTTGGATTTTTCCGAATCAATCGTAGCAAAAGGAGCCACTCTGGAGAGCCTCTCAGACTTCGAGAACGCCCTTGAGGAATTGGCGGACGCCATCACCAAGCTGGACGCGGCTTGCGATGCATTCGACTTGGCCGATGACGAGGCCTCGATGGAAGACGTCCTTGAATCGGCCGGTGAGGCTCTTTTGGACCTCGCCGGCGCAATTCAAGAAGTAGACCAACTCGCCGAATACATCGAGACCACTGAGCAACTCGTTCAGTCAAAGTGGGGAGATAAACTCGCAACAATCGCTAATCTTCCCGACAAACAAGCCAGGGAAACTATCGACCTCTTGCTCGACCAGGCGAGGACTCGAAAGGAATCCGCCTTCCTGTTGATGCTGGCAAAAGGGATTCTGGTTCAAAGAGGCTGAAGCGGAATTCCATTGGTGATTGGCATAGTTAATCAGCCTGTCAGCCTGTAAAATGACAACGAGTGGGCGGACTCTCTTTTAGGCTTTCAATCAGCCTGTTTGCTTAGCGTTTCAGAACCCGGGTAGAATCCTGATGTTGGGGTTGCTCAAGGCGCAGGCCCCTCTCTCTGCGCTCCCACTTCAGGTTTTCACAGGGGCGGTTTTGGTGGGGTAACTTTTTGACCCTTCACCGCCCCGGAAACTCCCCTCCCGAAACACAGGTCCGCCGAAAGCGCCGGTGAGGAGGAGAAACAATCAGCGCAGGCTATCCGGGGGCAATCCCCGGCAACCGTGGCAGGCCACAGGCAGCAACAGAGAGAGTTCCACCATGAGCACCACCATCAACTTCAAGGCCAGCGCCTTGAGCACCGAGACCCTGCAACTGGCCGCTCCGAGCGTCTTTGCTCAGAGAGCCGCGCCGGGTCTGAGTCCCAGGTAAACCTTCGTCCCCACCGCGGAAATCGTGGAAGGGTTACGCGAGGCCAACTGGGCTCCGGTACACGTGGAAGAACAGCGCCCCCGCAAAGTCGAGCGTCTGGGCTTCCAGAAGCACCTCCTCCGGTTCCGCCAGGTGGAGCAGATGCAAACCCTCGACGAGTGGAACCTGGAGCTGGTGCTCCTCAATTCCCACGACGCGGGCCGCGCCTATCAGCTCCATGCCGGAATCTACCGCCGGATCTGTTCCAACGGACTGGTGGTTTCCGAGGCGGGCTTCGAGGCGTTGCGGTTCCGGCACTCCGGCCTCGACCCCGTCGAGGTCGTCCGGGCCAGCCTGCGGGTGATTGAGTTCATGCCGCAGGTCAGTCGGCGCATCCAGGACTTCCGGACGCGCTCGATGAGCTGGGGCGAGCAGCTCGCCTTTGCTCGGGCCGCTCTTGCAGTCCGTTTCGAGGAAGATGCTCCGGTGAACCCGGGCTCCCTCCTTCAGGCCCGGCGGTCGGAAGATTCGTCTTCCGACCTCTGGACCACCCTCAACCGCGTGCAGGAACACCTGATTCGCGGTGGGGCTTCTGACGGACGAAGAGACCGAAATGGTCGACTCCGTACCGTGCGTGCCCTCCGGGGCATTGATTCGAAGGTGACGCTCAACAAGGCCCTCTGGGGTCTAGCAGAGCAGGTCATCCAAGGTTCTGAGCCCACCCCGACGGTGAGCCTGAGTGTCTGAAACACACCAGCTCCATCCACGGACGGCTCCCCAAGGTTTCCACGGCTTTTGAAGGATTGTGCCCTAGAACAACCCTTCACCCACTTTCAGGAAAGCATGATTACATATTTCGAACCAGCTCTCTACTTCGACGCTTCACCCAGGGCACCACCACGGCGTGGCCAAAGACATGCGCCGGGAGGGGCTTTCGGATGACCAACCTTTCATTCGCTTCACCAACAAGAAGAGGCACTCCCAGCGCACAGCCTCCCCTCCCCTCTCCTGCTGCAGACCGTTCTCTTTCAGCGACATTCGGCCTACCTCCTTCACCACAGCGGCTCCAGGTTCGGTTCGTTCTCCGCCTTCTGCCCTCCTCCCGGGCCTCCTCCGCGCAGCCCTCGCGCCAGGCCACGCCTGTCACTAGAGCCTGCCCTTGCTCCAGAAACCCGTCCAGAGGGACGGCGGACCCATGTTTCTTGCCGGACCCGTCGTGCTCTCCCCGTGGGTGCGAAGAGAGCACTCCAGCTCCTTCGAAACGCAAGAAACACATGAACGAACCGATTCTTTCCACCCCCATGATGCAAACCATCGACGAGGCCAAACGCACCGGCGCAAAACGGTTCCGTAGCAAGGCTCAGCCTCAGGAATGGGGCCTCATCGCCCTGCGGGAATGCCCGGTCCCTGTTGAACAACTGGAATGCACCAGTTCCTCCCATGCGGCTAGCTATTGGAACACCCACGTCCGCTCACATCCGTACTTCAATCCGGAGGTCGAATGCTTCGTGGTACTGCTCCTCAACGTCCGCCGCAAAATCAAGGGTCACGTCCTCGTTTCCATGGGGATCGCCGATTCGGTGATCATCCATCCACGCGAAACCTTCCGGGCCGCGATCATCGCCTCCGCACATTCCATCATCATCATGCACAATCACCCCTCGGGTGAACCCAACCCCTCTGAAGCAGACCTACGAATCACTCGCGAACTCGTCCGCTCTGGCCAAGTCCTCCGTATCGAGGTGCTCGATCACGTAATCGTTGGAAACAACAATCATGTCTCCCTCCGGGAACTGGGTTACTTTCGCTAGGCCTCCGGCCCCGGAACGGGGCACCTTATTCCCTAGGACCACCCCTCAGCTACATCCGAGCGACGAGGCTAACTTGACGTTAGAGGCTCAACCCGTGAGAACTCACAGCCTCAATTGCAACGCAGTATGATTCTTTCCAACGAGAAACCGCTCATACCGAAGCTATCCTACAAAGGGCTTTTTCTAACGGTAACATTGGATGGTACCGAAAACCAGGTGTGGCGGAGCCTCGTAGTTCCTGCCGACGGCCATCTCGGATGGTTGCACGCAGTTTTGCAAATCTCCATGGGCTGGACCGCGCGCCACCTCCATCAGTTCACCTTCAAAGACAAGAGATTTTCCGATCCCAGCTTCGAACTGTATGACCCGCTCACCATCGATGAGGCTAAAGGATGCTTAGATAAACTGCTGGTCCGGCCGACGGATGCTCTAAAATATCAATATGATTTTGGTGCCTCATGGGAGCATACGATCGTGTTGACAAAGATAGACCTCATCGAGAACCCCACCGTCGCACTCTGCGTGGACGGATCTGGGGAACGCCCTCCGGAAAACTGTGGAGGGATCGAGGGGTACAAAACCCTCCTCAGGACGAAATCTCGGATGAATGAACTCGCCACTCCAACCACGAAGCAAGGGGTGAGGCCCATCCATCATCGACCCGGTTTCAATCTTCCATCCATCAATCTTTCCCTTCAGGCGCTTCCTTGGCCGTCGGTTTCATCACGTTCGCTTAAGCGAATCATTCGCTTCCATAAACCTTCTAAGCAGGCGAAGTAAGAATCACTCCGATCACAGTAATGAATTGACAGAATCGATCCGCTGACACAACTATAGCCAATCCCCAAATTCTAAGCGTCATTCAGCCAAGGTAAACACCAGTTCTGTGGGTCACTTTGATGGCATCATGTTCATTTGATTTTTAGGTATTTTACACCCTTGCCGATAATCCATCGTAGCGTTTTAACATTGTCGAAAAGCCGGTGTAAGAAGCTTTCTGTAATTAGCTCTCCGACTGCTCCTTCCCAACCCCTGCGGGGGAGGTGGAGCAATGGCGAGCGTAGCGAGCCGAGCGCAACCGACCCC
>CAJAHH010000025.1 GCA_903939515.1 uncultured Verrucomicrobiota bacterium | reverse complement strand
GCGAGAGTTCGACAATCTTCTGCTCATCCATCAAGCACACCCAATAGTGACCATCGGCGGTTTGGCGGGTGCCTCGGAACTGATGCCCCATGTTCTTGGCTTTGGAAGCGATCGGGATTTCCTTCACAATTTGCCCCGTTTTACCCACTTCAACAATCCGACTCATGCCACACTCCGCAATCAGAACACTCCCGTTTTTGAGCGGCTGGCACGAATGGCATTGAGCTTGGGCAGGCGCTCGGTATTCCCAGGCAATCACGTGCTGAGGGGTGATTTCCATTGCTCCATGGCGGTAACAGACGAGCACATTGCCATTGGGCCGCATCCAACAGTCTTGCGGTGTCTGAACAGCGTGCTCCCACTCCACCTTGCCGTCCTCAGCGACGATGGCGATTTTGTTCCCCTCGTAATCACAGCACAAAATGCGGTGGCGAGCCGAGTGAGCCACCGTTGCCCCTAAGGCAGGCAAACCTTGCAAGGCAACGGCGGCGGCGGCCTGCCAGGCAAACTGACGCCGCGTGAGCTTTGAAATAGAGCGCGTGTTCGGTGTCATGATGGGAATCCACCAGTTTCTATAGTACCCAGCGTCGCGTTGCGAGACTGATCCTGCAGGTACACAGGCTTCTTGGTGGGATTAGAACGAGCCCGTTGTGATGGCGCGCCTTCAACTGCCATTGAACGACTGGAAGTAGTGCGGAAAACGTGCGGAACGCCAGGTCGGGGGGACTACAAGGGGCTTCGTGGCTTGAGCGGTGCCCTATCGGCCCGGCACCCTGACATGGCAACTTGTAGACCCAGTACCCTCACCGAGCGGTCTGCGGGTTCGGGTGTTTCCAAGCGCAACCTGTTGAAGCTGAAAGTGGTGCCAGTGGGAAGAATCGAACTTCCGACCAAGGGCTTATGAGTCCCCTGCTCTACCGCTGAGCTACACTGGCACAGACTCCGTTCGGAGCGGGCGAATTGGATAGGCGATAGCCCCCAGTCCGCACAAGCCTGATTTCAATCAAATCACCAAAAAATCACGAAAATCCTCAATACCACCCGAGTTACCCTTGGCCTAGGCCGAGATCCGGTTCAGTTCTAGAATAAAGAACGAACCGATCTCAGGACCTCAGGATCACTACGACCGGCTTACACCTTGGTCACCCACTTGAAATCTTCAGCCACCGCCTTGATGGAAGTCAGGTTGCGCCGGTCAAACACGTGACGGGCCGCCTTGAGGAACTGCCCCTTTTTAAGAGCCTTCCAGGTGTCCATTGCACTGACTGCCACGAACTGCAACACGCTGGGATCGCGGTAACAATCGATCATGCAGCGGGTGCAACCATCACGCACCAGTTTGGACTCGTCCCACTCGTACACATTGCACATCGGGGTTTCCCAGAAGTGGCAGCGGTACAAGTTGAGATGCCAGTCGAGGTAGAAGTACTTGTAGCCTCCCAAGCATCCAAATTGTTCGGTCTCGCCGCGCAGGTGACGCTGCATCTCGTCCAGCGACTCGGTCGGATTGACCACCGGATAGCCGCTGCGGTGCTTCATCCGCTTGATCTTCTCAAAGACCTCGTAGAGTTCATCTTTGGTGAAGCTAACGAGCCCCCCTTCGCTGAAACTCAAGTAACTGCTCTTCAGATCGGTGAGCGGGTAGCTGAAGGTGCAGCTCTCAAAACCCAAGGATTCTAAGAATTCGGGCAGCTTGTCGTAATCTTCGATGAGCTTGCTGGCCGTGATGCTGGCGGTGGTCTGAACTCCCAGACCCAAGAAAAACTCGTTAGCACGACGAATCTTCGCGCAGACATCCTTGAGCCCGCGGTTCTTCTCATGGGCCACGATGTCGTGGGCGTCGATCGACATGATGACGCTGCTCAAGCCGTCGCTGGCCAAGGCCCGCATGTTCTCCTCGGTCCACAATCCACCGTTGGTGCAAATCATGGGCTTAATCCCCTTGCGGGCCGCATAGCGGACCATGGCGCGGAGATCGCGGTGAACCATCGGCTCGCCACCCACAAACAGCAGATAACCAATATGGTTGCGAACGGCGATGTCGATGACGTCCTTGGCCTCTTTCAAGGTCACCGACCGGCGCTTCTTGGGGTCAAACTGACTGCGCGCAAAACCGCAGAAACCGCAGTCGGCATTGCAAATATTGGTGATCGCGAACTGGAGGTAGCCGGGGCCGCCATGATCGAGCACCTGGCCAACCAGTTTCAGAACCGAGATCTTCGGTCTCGGCACCGGCACCGAGAAATCATCATCAGCCCCCAACCCGTTGGCGACCGCTGTCGCTGAGGGATTTATGGACACACTGTCAAAAGCGGCGTCACTCATTCAGTTCGACCTCACCTTCAGGGGGAAGAGGCCCCTGGGGCAATCCTTTGTTCGCAATGGATCACCAGTCAAAGCCCCTCAGGCGTTGTTCGATCGTTCGACCAAAAACACGCCTTCTTCTCCCGATCCTGCGATCCACGATTGCGCGAGACGCAGCCCTTGGCTCCGCAATCCAAACTCGATGGAACTGAGTGTGTGACGGATGGAAAAAAACAGGCGGACTCGTTCACCGGGTTCCAAACAAAAGGTCTCGCTATCAAGAACCCATTCCGAACTCCGGGACACGACCCAGTCGGCCGCAATGCGCGCACAACCCGGAAATCCTAGATCCCGCTCGACGTGAAACTCCACCGAACCGGCCTCCGCCGGAACCCCGTGGTCTTCGAGCAACGTCCGTAGCCAGACCTTGGTCTCGGGATTGTTGTATTGAGGCAGAACCGTGCGGACTCCTGTTTCCAAATCAGGACCCGGGGCCAGATTGGCGCTGAAGAGTATCCGATCGCCGGGACGCAGCCACGAGGCCATGCGCTCGAAGATGAACTCCGGCTCGAAGTTCGGAAGCATCCCGAAGAGCGTCAAGAAACGGCGCGCTCCGCTGGGTAACAACGGATCGATGGCAGCGGAGAGGTCGTCGGTGTCGGTGAGGTCGGCGGCGATTGGATGCACCGTGAGGCCCGGGCTCTGGGCCAACGCTTCCTCCCGTGAAATCAACACCAACGGCACACTCACATCCAGCGGCAGGTAGGTCACCGAAGAGGCCCGGACCATTAAGGCCGCGACGACGCGAGCCTCTTTGTGACCACTTCCGCAACCCAATCCGATGCAGCCCCAAGGGCCAGCCGCTAAACCCACCACCGACTCACGGGCGGCCTGATCGTAAATGGATCGGGAATCTTGTGCCGTGACGGCTGGGGAATGGGCAGCATGCACCTCCATCCAACGACGAGCCCGACGGGCCGTGTCGTAATGAAACGCCCCATGAATGCGCCGGGTCTGAAACGAGGCACGCAACCGGGCGTGAACCGCATCCGGAAACAGGCTCGGATGGATGGCCACCGAAACGCAGGGCGATATCATTCTTGGCGAGAGCAAACGGGGCCCACCCTCTCGCATCAAGCTCCAAGCCCGGGCGGCTGACCCCACGCCTCGGGGAAATTTTTCGAGGACTCCGTCCAAACCACGTCCAGTAAACTCAAATTCGCTGCGGCCAACATTCGACACCCATCTTCTTGGCGGCCTTGCGCAACTCCGCATCCAGCGTGGCCAGCGGGATCTTATTCCGCATCGCCAGCTCCAAATAGGCTCCGTCGTACTGCGTGAGAGCATGGGTTCGAGACAACGCGAATGTCTCCGAAAACGCCCGGGAACCGGTCTCACGATCCACCTCGATCGCGAGAGAACTCAAAATTCCCATGAAATGGGCCGAATCGGCGGGCGTGCAGCGCTTGCGACGTTCACCCATCAATAAGGTGTTGGTCACCTCCAACGGCCAATGTGCGGCGACAATCGCTGAGCCCGATTGATTCAGGTGATCGAGAATCTCATCGGTCACAGGTGTCGCCTCTCCGTCAAAAAACCAGGCCATCGTCACTGAGCAATCCAGCACAAAGGCGCCGTTCATCGACGCCCCTCTCCACGCCAATTACGAAGTTCCTCGACTGAAGCCGAACGCATCGCCCGGCCGGCCCGCATCCGGGCGATAGACTCAGCCGCCTCGGCGCGACCAGAACGATTGACTGGGGAAAGTCGGGCCATCTCCGTGTCATGGCGCGTGATGATGAACTCTTCACCCTGCCCGACCCGCTCGATGAGCTCAGACAATTTGCTTTTTGCCTCGGCCAAAGGCACCGAAATCACACTGCTGTTCATTGCAACGAACCCTAAGACTAGTTCGAGACTAGTCTAATCTATTTTGGAAAGAATGGATTCTTCCCAAGACTGCGGACCGATCCTCTGCTTCGATTTCAGGTGTTGAGCGCAAACCGGACCCCACCCGCACCCCCTCACCGCAGCCTTTCACGCCGTGGATGGATCACTGGCTTGCTGGTCGCCCCGTCTCTGCTTTCGGGTGTTCAGCTCTTGGCAGAAGCCCCCGCCAAAACGAAGGTTTCTTATCCCGAACGGGTGGTCCGAGAGGTCGAAGGCTGGACCGTCCGGATCGACACCCGACTGTGGTCCGAACAACGCCCCGCCACCGACAAAGCCCTGGAACTGCTGGCGGTCCAACTGCGCGAAATCATTCAGGTCGTCCCCGCGCCGGCCGTCCAGCCCCTGCGCAAAATCACCCTCTGGTTCACCCGCGCCTACCCTGGCCAAGGCGGACGGGCCGAGTATCATCCAGGCGCGGGATGGCTGCGCGACAACGGCCGCGACCCCGCCATGGTCCACGGGGTTGAATTCACCGACATCCCAGACTTCGAGTCCGAGACCCGGCGTATGCCCAATTTCACGCTGCATGAATTGGCCCACGCCTATCACGACCGCGTGCTGCCCGGTGGATTCTCCAACCCCGAAATTGCCGCCGCCTACAAAGCCGCCAAGGCCAGCCAACGCTACGAGCGCGTTCAACGCAAAGACGCCGCCGGTAAAATCCACTGGGACCGCGCCTACGCCATGACCGACCCCATGGAGTATTTCGCCGAATGCACTGAGGCCTTCTTTTCCCGCAACGATTTCTATCCCTTCAACCGCACCGAACTTCAACAGCACGATCCCGACGCAGACGCCCTGCTCGTCCGCCTGTGGGGCCGTAAACCCTGATTCCTTAAACCCCTTCCCCCATGACTATCACGCGCATCTTCGCTCATCAGGTCGATCTCCCGCTGCACGAGACCACCTACAAGTGGTCGGGCGGCAAATCGGTCACCGTATTCGACAGCACCATCGTGGGTGTTGAAACCGATACCGGCCTCGTTGGCTACGGCGAGGTCTGCCCGCTCGGGCCCTTCTATCTGCCCGCCTACGCGGCCGGCGTGCGGGCGGGTCTTCGCGAGTTGGGTCCGTTGCTCATCGGCGAAAACCCGCTGGAACTCGGCAAGCTCAACCACCGCATGGATGCCGCACTCAAGGGGCACCCGTATGTGAAGTCGGGCATCGATATCGCGTGCTGGGACATTTTGGGCAAGGCGACCGGCCTGCCGGTGTGCACTCTCTTGGGTGGCCGCTACGGCGAGAAGGTGCGCCTCTACCGGGCCATTTCGCAGGAAGACCCGGAGATTATGGCCGCCAAGGTCGCCGGCTACCGGGCCGAGGGCTACACGCGCTTCCAACTCAAGGTGGGCGGCGATCCCGATGTGGATATCGCCCGCATCCGCGCGGTCCGTAGCATTCTTAAAGGCGGCGAACGCCTAGTGGCCGACGCCAACACTGGCTGGACACAGCATGAGGCGGTCCGCGTGGTGCGGGCCGTGCGCGACCTCGACGTGTACATCGAGCAGCCCTGCCTCACCTACGAAGAGTGCCTCGCCGTGCGCCGGCAGACCGATCACCCGTTCGTGCTCGATGAAAACGTAGACGGCCTCGACCTACTGCTGCGGGCCAAGGCCGACCTGGCCATGGACGTGGTGAACCTCAAGATCAGCAAGCTCGGAGGCCTCACCAAAACCAAGCAGGCTCGCGACCTGTGCGTGAGCATGGGCATCGCCATGACCCTCGAAGACAGTTGGGGCGGCGACATTACTACGGCCGCCATCGCCCATCTCGCCCACAGCACTCCGGAGGCCTACCGCTTCACCAGCACTGACTTCAACAGCTACGTCACCGTCAGCACGGCGGAAGGCGCACCGCAACGAGTCGATGGCTACATGGAGGCCCCGAATCGCCCCGGCCTGGGCTTCACCCCCCGTATGAATGTGCTGGGGCCGCGCGTCGTGGACATCCACTGAGCCCCATCCTTCGCCCCGATGAACCCCTCCTTGCCGAACCGCCCATCGCGCCCGCTCCGTAGCCTGTCCCTTGGGCCCGGAATCCTGCTCGCCGTCCTCCTCGCGCTGGGCACGATTCCACTCGTATCCACCATCGGCCGCGCAGCCGAGGCCGGCAGCACCAACGCCCCCAACCCGCTGCTCACGGTCGAGCGAATCTTCAAGGGCGGCGAATTCGGGGGCGAAGGGTTTGGCGGCCATTGGTTGGAGGACAGCTCCGGCTATGTCACCTGGGAGAAGCCGGCCAGCGGCGGTCCCGGTCAGGACCTGGTTCGACACGACCCGGCCACCGACAAACGCGACATTCTCTTGGCCGCCTCCGAATTAATTCCGGCCGGCAAAACTCAACCGCTCTCGGTCGACGACTACGCCTGGTCGACCGATCGCTCCAAGGTGCTCATTTACACCAACAGCAAGAAGGTGTGGCGCACCCACGCCCGCGGTGATTATTGGGTGCTCGATCGCACCAGCCATGAGCTGTTCCAACTCGGTGGCAATGCCCCGGACTCGAGCCTGCAGTTCGCCAAGTTCTCGCCCGACGGCACCCACGTGGCCTACGTCCGCGAACGCAACTTGTACTCCCAAGACCTGCGCTCCCGCAAGGTCACCACCCTCACCGACACGCCCAACGAGCACCTCATCCACGGCGCGTTCGATTGGGTCTACGAAGAGGAGTTCACCATGCAAGACGGCTTCCGATGGAGCCCCGATAGCAAGTCCATCGCCTTCTGGCAGTTGGACACCGAGGGCGTCCGCGAAGTGGCCTTGGTGAACAACACCGACAGCCTTTACCCGCAGGTTCAGCGCATTCCCTACCCCAAGACGGGCGAACTCAACTCCGCCTGCCGCATCGGCGTGGTAGATGCCTCCGGTGGCGACATTCGTTGGGTGAAGACCCCGGGTGACCCGCGCGAGCATTACATCCACGATCTCCAGTGGATCCCCCGCACTCGTCGCCTGCTGCTGCAGCAATTGAACCGCCTGCAGAACACCAACCGCGTGTTCATCGCTGAATCTGCCACGGGCGAAGTCACTCCATTGCTCGTCGACTCCGACAAAGCCTGGGTCGAAGCCCACAACGACCTCACCTGGCACAGCGACGGCCGCCGCTTCCTGTTCTGGAGTGAACGGGACCGTTGGCAGCACCTCTACTGGGCCGGACTCAAAAACGGAAAACTCAAACCCGCCACACGCGGTGCCTTCGATGTGACGGAACTCGTCCGGGTTCAAGAAGCTCGGCAGGAACTCTACTTCATGGCCTCCCCGGACAGCCCGACCCAGCGGTATCTTTACCGCAGTTCCTTCCGCGGAGGCAGCCCAGAACGCCTCACCCCCACCAACGCTCCGGGCACCCATAAATACGTGGCCTCACCCGATGGCCGGTGGGCTTTCCACACGGTGTCGTCCTTCACCGTGCCGCCCAAGACCGAGCTCATTTCCCTGCCCGACCACAAAACGGTTCGGGTGCTGGCCGACAACCAGAAGATCCGCGAGAAGCTGGCCACCTTGAAGGTTCCCACCACCGAGTTCTTCCGAGTTCCGGTGGGAGACGGCATTGAAATTGATGGCTGGTGCGTGCTGCCGCCAGAGTTCGACCGTACAAAAAAACACCCGCTCATCGTGCATGTTTACGGCGAACCGGCTGGGCAAACGGTGAAAGACCAATGGGGCGGATCCGGCCAACTCTGGCACTGGATGCTCGCCCAGCAGGGCTACGTGGTCATGAGTTTCGACAACCGCGGCACGGCCACACCCCGGGGCCACGACTGGCGCAAATCGATCTATCGCCAAGTGGGCATCCTCGCCTCGCAAGATCAGGCGACCGCGCTCAAGCACGTGCTGGCCACGCGGCCCTACCTCGACCCCAAGCGCGTCGGCATTTGGGGATGGAGCGGCGGCGGCTCGATGACGCTCAACGCCCTGCTCCGCCATCCCGACCTTTACACCGCGGGCATATCCATCGCGTCGGTTCCCAACATGCGCCTGTACGACACCATTTATCAGGAGCGCTACATGGGCCTGCCCTCGGACAATGTCGAGGGCTACCGCCAGGGCTCGCCGCTGACCTTCGCCGACCAACTTCAGGGCAAGCTGCTGCTCATCCACGGCACCGGCGACGACAACTGCCACTATCAAGGAGCTGAAGCGCTCGTGAACGCCTTCATCACCCACGGCAAGCAGTTCCGCATGATGTCGTACCCCAACCGATCCCACTCCATCAGCGAAGGCCTCAACACCAGCGTCCACCTCCGCCAACTGATGACCGACTTCCTCCACGAAACCCTGCCCCCCGGGCCACGGTAGGCAGGCGGCGCGAAGAACCCCCAGGAGGCGAATCTCGCCAACCTAGGGGTTGCTGTTTTGGGGCCTCCAGAATCACCGGTGCCCCTATCGATCAAGCCGCACTTCAGGCGCGCCAGCCGTGATTCTCGCGAACCTGAATCATCGCCGAGAGGATGTTGTTCCAGGTCTCCTGCTTGCCCATAACATCGTTCGGGAACATGCAGCCGTCCCAGCAAATGTGCTGGAACTTCTTAGTCACCTTACTGGCGTCATCGCGCATCCAGTAGCCGGCATCGCGAGCGATGTTCAACTTGCCATTCGGGTCGGTCGCCAAGCAGTGCTTGCCCGTCTTCTCGTGATCGCCCGAGCCCTTCACCGTCGCGTCATTCTGGGCCACGTGGAAGTCGATGGTCCACGGCCGCAACGCCGCGGTCATCTTCTTCATGGCCTTGTGGAAGGCTTCCGGCTCCCAGTGGTAGTTCTGCGGCACGATCCGGTGAGCGCTCGGAGCATTGTAGCCCAGCGTGTAGAGAAGCGTGTGGGCCATGTCGGCCTGGAAGCCCACGACCTTGGGCATCCCTGTCTCCTCCAGCGTCTGGATCATGTACTTCCAGGATTGCATACCACCCCAGCAAATTTCGCCCTCGGCGGCCAGACGCTCACCGTGATCTTTGGCCACCTTGCCGCCCTCGCGGAAGGTCTTGGCGATGAGCTTCGTGTTGCCCTTGGGGTCTTTATTCCAGGCGGTCACCGGCGCGGCCGAATCGATACGCACCACACCGTAGGGGCGCACGCCGAGGTCGCGCAGCTTCTGACCAATGCGGCACGCCTTGCGCACCGCGGACACCCAATTGGCGCGCTGTGTGGTATCGCCCATGGCCGAACCATCGAACCACACCGGAGCTACCACCGTGCCCACCACGAACCCGCGCGACTGAATCTTCTCGGCGAGCTTCTTGATGCCGTCGTCGGTGATGTCGATGTCGACGTGCGGGTTGTACAAGAACAAGTCCACGCCATCGAACTTCACGCCGTTGACCTCGGCCTTGGCGGTGTAGTCGAGCATCTTGTCGAGATCGATCGACGCCTCAGCGCCCTCCCCGCCCTTGCCCACCAATCCAGGCCACATCGCATTGTGCAGCTTCGGAAAATTGTTGGCAGCCGGAGCGACCGGAGCAGCCGGTGCAGCGGCGGCGACCGGGGCCTTAGCGGACTTCTTGGCGGGAGATTTCTTTACGGTGGGCTTGCTCATAGAAAATAGGAGATGGGATGAGAATCGAATGACCCGTCGGGGATTCAAGCACGGTTTTCCAAATCGGCCCAATCTCTCGCTGCGAATACCCAGAAAAATCGACGATCACCGAGGCTCGCAGGTAGCCGAGTTATTCAACCGCAAGGACACCCTGCATCCCGCCAACAAGACCCGTCACGGGTTCGGTTTGGTAGAATCGCAAGACCGCCCCGCCTGAGGTCCATGAGCCAGGATTACCAGGTGCGCCAACGCCCCGATGAGCACCAGCAAGTTGCCGATTTGCGAAACACCATGCCACATCCCGAATTGCCGGGCCAAGATCGGGCGTTCCTCGGCGGACGTTGTGATGGCGTACCGTTGCCGGTTCAGCTCCACCAATTTGGGCTGCAGCCAAAACCCGCCCACGCAAACGAGCATCAACACCACGGCCAATCCCCAGCGTGAGCGTCGCGCCAGGGCAGAACCACCGGTGCCAGATCGTAGTTGCAGCGCCAACGCCACCACCGTACAGACCCCTTGCAGCACGAAGTACTTGGCCAACACCGACTGAGCGATGAGACCCGCATTTTGCCGTCCAACGAGATCCGTCACCGCCGGCGAGAAGAAGTTCGGGCCCACCACAACGGTCAGGAACAGCCCCGCCCCAAACCACACCGCCGCATTCACCACCGCCAGCACATGCCAGATAATCCGCATGCGCAGAGACTTCTCTGAAACGCGGCTCAATACAAACCGCCAATAGGGCGGCCAATCGGGCGGCCTCGTTCTGGGGATCACTACCGCAGACATGGCACGACCTCCATGGTTACCTTGCGGTTGGTCGGCATTCCTTCTTCTGGCCGGTGTCGCCATTTTTGAGTCAACGACCTCATCGTCCGCAGCCAAGCCAATCCAACAGGGTGTCAAAAATTTTGAACCAACAGCAGCAATAGCCACAGGTGGAAAGAGGTGGTTGCCGAATCTCGCAACCGAGGGCTACGGTTTCACCATGTCGGGTGTAAGCGCCAAGCAGATTAAGCGGCTGGAGGGAGATGCTAGGATGGCCGCCTTGGAAATTGCTGGTCGCAGTCCTGCCGAGGCACGCGCCCAACAAACTCGGGTGTCGCTGGTAGGTGACGGTCGCAAGTGGCGCATCACCAATCTCCAGAAGGCGGTCCGAGTCATGGCCTCATGGCGCTAGGCTCAAAATACCGACTGGAAGAGTTCGCAGAGGTATTTGACCTCCGAGATTCCGACGGAAGGCCTTTCCTGCTTGTTGGTGGACAAGCCGTCAATTACTGGGCAGAGCGGTACCGTTCCATCGAACCGAGCCTGGAATTGTTCCAATCGAAAGGAGCCAAGATTCGATGATCATGGGGTCTCTCCACAGCGCGACCACTCAGTCCCAGGGTTCAAAAGAGCTCCCCCAATAGACGATCAGAAGGCTGGAAAGCAAAAGGTGCAATTCGCTCCCTACCCCCAGTCACCTGATTCACCGGACAGGTCTTCTTGGATGCCTTGGACTTGGCAGCCTTCGATTTCATCGGCACAGTATACCTGTCGGGCGTCAGCAGTGCGTTCACTGGTAGATTTTTGTTGGGCGAAACAGTTGTCAACAACGCCAAAAACGCATCAAAGCCCCGTAAACATTGGTCTGTCCCGATAGCTCAAATGGATAGAGCTACGGTTTCCTAACCTGCTACACAACAGGGAACATCCCCCCAGTTTTAGTCAAGCT